>NZ_LHZQ01000156.1 GCF_001580915.1 Acetobacter tropicalis
GGGTACCCCCTGAGTCACCCCAAGCAACGGTTGGTATTAATATGATTGATTGTATCTGGAATAATGACTGCGTAACCTTGTCTGTTCCATAGCCGGCGTGTTCGGACAGCAAAGTTATGATCGTGTCGGATTGCGCCATTTTTCCCAAGGCCAATATCACCAGAACCGCCAGGAAACATGATGATTGTTCCTCGGTGGGTTGCCGGGATGCAAAAGAGCACTCTTACGTAACCACCTTCTCTAAAAGGTATGCTGTAAACCTGTTCATTTATATCAGAATGTATGGTGCTGATAGCGTGTGACTGTTCAGGACGAGCATAAGCTGTCGTGCAAGGTATTATTAAAAAAATAATTGATACTAAAAAGACATATAAATATTCAAGCATTGCTCAGCCACAACGGAATAAGTTTCTTCATTTTTCTTACTTGTTCTAAAACAGATTTGCCACAAGGTAATTAAAGTCTGAACTTGCGTGTTGTGCACAATGCTATGAATTAAATCGTAGCAATGTGGAGACAATTGTTCTCACAGATAAGCGGCTGCGCTATGCATTGCATGGATTGTATGGGATGTAGTGCAATACAATCTTGTCGAATATATGGAAGCCGCCACGCATGTCAGCCTATCCTTATCTGGCTCACTGGAAAGAAGAAATCAGTCAAAGCCCGAATGCCATTTACCTGACACTTGCTGATGCCTTGGCTCTTTCCATCCGGAGAGGTGATTTGCGGGAAGGGGATAAACTTCCCCCGCAAAGAACGATTGCAGATTATCTTGGTACCAATCTGACAACTGTAACGCGTGCATTTACCGAGGCAAGGCGTCGTGGTCTCATTGATGCAACTGTAGGGCGGGGAACTTTTGTGCGCGTCGGTGCCGGTGAAAGCCATTGGCGCCATACCGGACCTGCGGTGGTTGATCTTACCATGAATCTGCCGCCTATTCCTCAGGATCCACCGCTCCAGCGTATTATTCAGAGTGATATCTCCGCTATCTTGAAGCAACAGGATTTGAATAGTCTCATGTCCTACAGGGTAACTGGGGGCACGATTGAGGAGCGTCAGCTTGGCGCAAAATGGATAGCACCTGTTATCGGTCAGCGGCGCATAGAAGAAGTTCTGGTTTCTCCCGGTGCGCAAAGCGCATTAGCAGCAATCGTCAGCACGCATACCCAACCAGGAGACGTGATTGTAACGGACCGTATTGCCTACCCAGGGATCCGAACCATTGCAGCGCAATTTGATCTTATTCTGGTTGGTGTAGACAGTGATGCTGAAGGCATGATGCCAGATCAGCTAGACCGAGTGTGTTCGCAACATCATCCACGACTACTCTACTGTATTCCTACCATTCATAATCCCACTACAGCGACAATGTCACTGCAAAGGCGCAAGGATATTCTCGCAGTGGCGCAGCGTCATCATTTGCACATTGCCGAAGACGATCCTTACAGCCTGTTGATGGATGAGCCACTGCCAGCGTTGGCAGCTCTGGATCATAGTCGGGTCAGTTATATTGCTACGCTTGCCAAAACATTGAGCCCAGGCCTGCGCACAGCCTACGTCGCTTTGCCGAATGCAGATATGACCCGGCGTGTGACAGCTGCCATTCGGGCGATCGCTCTGACAAATGCAGGTTTATTGAGCGCGCTTACTGCGCGGTGGATGCAAACGGGGCAAGCGGAAACAATTCTTCATGCCATCCGCAAAGAACTTCGCCTGCGGCAATCCATTGCGCGAAAGGTTCTAGGGAAAGGACACTGCATGAATCCGAACGGTCCACATGTCTGGCTGAAATTGCCTGACTGGTGGGGCAGTGCGGACTTTGTCGCTTATGCACGCCGACGTGGTCTTGCTCTGGTCCCCAGCACAGTTTTTACAATCAGCGGTGAGTCACCACAGCGCGCGCGTATCGCGCTTGGCAGCGCACCAGATGCAGCAAGTCTTGAAGAATCTTTAAATGGTGTGGTGTCCGTTCTTCAGCATAAGCGTTCTCCCGGTTTCGCCGATATTGTATGACATGGTTTTGGGTTTGGGACTCAACGGACTCATTTGATTTCGTTGAGTCTCGCCTGAATGTTCGAAAAACAAAAAAGTGCATCATTCACGAATGCGTGATTAAAAAATAATGATAAAACAGATAGTTACGCGCGTTATATGGAATTGTATGTCTTGAATATTATTTTTGTATGTTTCTGTATACCTTTTCAAGACAATAAACTGTTAAGATTGTTTTGTTTGTACTTATTTCTAAGTGCATACAATATTTTGTCATTTGGTTATCCCGTGTCACGTTCACTTCGGCACAGCGGTCAGTTCCGGTTTCTGGCTGGAGATCGCATCACACGGGAGAGATATCATGCCAAAAGTCGAACATGCACCATATCAGGATGGTGATTGCTTCGTTAATTATGAAAACAAGGTTTTTGAAGACGTCAAAGCCAAACCAGGCGAAAAAGCTCTTATTACTTTTCATACCGTCGCCAATGAAGGTTCGGTTGGGTTTGTAAATCTGCTTCAGGCCACACGTCTGATCCGCAAAGGCTTTGAAACATCCGTTCTGCTGTACGGACCAGGTGTTACTCTTGGCGTGCAGCGCGGTTTCCCACGTCTGGGTGATGAAGCCTTTCCTGGGCACATGAACTGCAACAAGCAGATTGCAAAAATTATTGAAGAGGGCGGCAAAGTCTATGCCTGCCGTTTCGCGCTTCAGGCGCTCTACGGATACGGTGAGCAGAACCTGATCCCAGGCATCACGCCGATCAATCCGCAAGACGTGCTCGACATTATCCTCCTTGCGCGTCGTGACAACGCTTTCATCCTCAATACCTGGACTCTCTAAAGGCCAAAGGAAGGACCGCAAGCCATGTCACGTATCGTTCGCGCTGCTGCCATCCAGATCAGTCCCGTCCTCGGCGATGACGGTTTGGGGACAGCCCGGAAAGTCTGTCAGGCCATCCGTGAAGCCGCCGAAAAAGGCGTGAAACTGGCGGTCTTTCCTGAAACCTTCGTGCCCTATTACCCCTATTTCTCGTTCATCCAGCCGGCTTTCCGTTTCGGTGGGGAGCATCTGGCGCTCTACGAACGCGCTGTCGTCATTCCCGGTCCGGTTACCGACATGGTGGCCGAGGCCGCGCGTCAGACCGGCATGGTCGTGGTGCTGGGTGTGAACGAGCGTGATTTCGGCACGCTCTACAACACCCAGATCATCTTTGATGCCACAGGTGAAATCCTGCTCAAACGCCGCAAGATCACGCCCACCTACCATGAGCGCATGGTCTGGGGGCAGGGCGATGGCTCCGGGCTGAAAGTGGTGGACAGTGCCGCCGGTCGCATCGGCGCACTGGCCTGCTGGGAGCATTACAATCCGCTCGCCCGCTACGCGCTGATGACCCAGCACGAGGAAATCCATTGCGCCCAGTTCCCCGGCTCGCTGGTAGGGCAGATATTTGCCGACCAGATGGAAGTCACCATCAGGCATCATGCGCTGGAATCCGGCTGCTTTGTGGTGAACGCTACGGGTTGGCTGACGGAAGAGCAGATCAAGGAAATAGCGGGCGACCCTGCGCTGGAAGGGCCGCTGCGGGGTGGATGCTTCACGGCCATCGTCTCGCCTGAAGGGAAGCTGCTCGGCACACCGCTGACGGAAGGCGAGGGGATGGTGATTGCCGATCTCGACTTCGCCCTGATTACCAAGCGCAAGCGGATGATGGATTCCGTAGGGCATTACGCACGGCCCGAACTGCTCAGCCTGCTTCAGGACCGGCGGCCCGCCCGCACCGTTCATTACGTTGGGGAAGCCAATCCGGTTCCCACATCTACAGATGAGGCTGCGTCATGACCATTCCGACGCTCGGTACACTTTCTGGTCGCAAGCTCGTTACCGATCTACAGTCCTTCGGACTGCAGATCGGTGAGCAGACCGGCGGCATTGCCCGCAAGGGAGGCGCCGGTCCTTCGGATCACAAGACGATTACCATTGCAGGCCAGACCGTCATGGTCCCGGTCTATACATCTGGCGCGCGGCATTCACCATTTCAGGCCAGCCCGCCGGACCAGCACGGGGCCAGCACGCTGCTACGCGATGGGCAGACACTGGGCACGATTCACTTCCCGGCGGCCCCGCGCTTCTATGGCCTGAGCACGGCGGACGGTATCCCCTACTGGAAGATCGCCCTGCTGCATGGCCGCGACACGCTGGCGACCACGGTGCACCAGACCTGCATCCGCTATGCCGACCGGCGCACGTCCTGCCAGTTCTGCGCTATCGGCCAGTCGCTGGAGGCTGATCGCACCATTGCCTACAAGACGCCAGCGCAACTGGCTGAGGTCGCCAAAGCCGCCGTGGAACTGGACGGCGTGCGCGACATGGTGCTGACCACCGGCACACCCAACGTGGTTGACCGGGGTGCAGCCGTGCTGGCGGAGTCAGCCCGTGCCATCAGGGCGGCGGTGGATCTGCCGCTTCAGGTGCAGTGCGAGCCTCCACGCGATCACCACTGGTTCCAGCGTCTGCGGGATGCAGGAGCGGACAGTCTGGGCATGCATCTCGAAGCTGCCACGCAGGCGGTGCGCGAGAAGATCATGCCCGGTAAGGCCACGGTCAGCGTCGATCGCTATATGGACGCCTTTGCTTTCGCCGTACCGATCTTCGGGCGCGGGCAGGTCAATACCTACATTCTGGCAGGCCTTGGCGACAGCGCCGAAGATATTCTGGCTCTGGCTGAACGGCTGATCGCACTTGGGGTCTATCCCTTCGTGGTGCCGTTCGTACCCATTTCCGGCACACCTCTGGAAAATCACGCATCGCCTTCCGCCGACTTCATGAAGTCCGTACTCGCACCGCTTGGGCGGATGTTGCGGGATGCGAACATGAAATCCACCGACATCCGCGCCGGGTGTGGCCGGTGTGGCGCCTGTTCCTCCCTTTCGGCTTACGAATAATGACAGCGATCCTCGAAGGCGTGGACGACCGCCCGTTCATCCCGACCGAATATGTCGTGCGGCTGGCCCGCACGCCGTGGGAACGGGCTGGCTACCATGCGCTGCGCCGCGACGTGTTCTGCACCGAACAGCAGGTCTTTGCCGATGATGACCGGGACGCAATCGACGCGGTTGCCATTCCCATCATCGCGGCGTGCTGCATGGCGGGCATGCCGGACCGGGTGGTGGGCGCCGTGCGCATCCATGAAGCTGAGCCCGGTGTGTGGCGCGGCTCCCGTCTGGCCGTCCATGAAGACCATCGCAAACTGGGACGGATCGGCGCGGAACTCATCCGCATGGCGGTCAGCACGGCGCACGGACTTGGGGCCACGCGGTTCCTGGCCCAGGTACAGGAACAGAACGTGCTGTTCTTCCGTCGCCTGTACTGGAAAAGCCTTGGAGCCATGACCCTGCATGGGCGGCCGCATCACGACATGCAGGCCGACCTCTCACGCTATCCGGCGCATGGCCAGGATCAGACCTGGCTGCTGCGCCCGCAGCCTCGTAACCGGCAGGTGGCATGATGGCACGCGAACTGACGACACTGCTGCGCATGCTTCGACACGGTCGGGCCCTTGCGGGCAAGCAGGATATTGCCGAAACTGTCGCAATTCTTGGTCGGGATACAGGCGATGGTATCCGCCTTGGCGATGACTGTGCTGCCATACCAGATGGCGATGGCTATCTCCTGCTGGCCAGCGAGGGGTTTCAGGACAGCTTCGTGCGCGCCATGCCATGGTTTGCCGGGTATTGCGGCGTGATGGTCAATATCAGTGACATCGCGGCGATGGGCGGTCGCCCTGTAGCTGTAGTGGACGCGCTGTGGAGCGATACGTCCGAGGCGGCCGCGTCCATTCTGACCGGTCTGCATGAAGGTGCGCGTACCTATGGCGTGCCGGTTGTCGGCGGCCATACCAACATGCGCAGCACCCATAATTCGCTGTCAGTCGCGATCCTTGGCCGTGCCCGTCATCTGCTGACCAGTTTCGATGCCCAACCGGGCGAGGTGCTGATCGCTGCCATTGATCTGCGCGGCCGCTGGCACGACCCGCACCCGTTCTGGGATGCCAGTTCCGCACTGTGTCATACTGAGGGGGCGGCACGCCTTCGAGATGATCTCGATCTCTTGCCCGGCATTGCCGAGGACGGGTTGAGCCGCGCTGCCAAGGATATCAGCATGGCCGGACTGCTGGGCACCGCGCTCATGCTGGCCGAATGTTCGGGTATCGGCATGACCATCACGCTCGATGACATTCCACGTCCCGACGATGCACCAATGGAACGCTGGCTGTCCGCATTCCCCAGCTATGGCTATCTGCTGACAGCCCGGCCCGAGGATGCCCGGGCAATTATCGCACGTTTTCAGGCACGCGGGATCACTGCCGCCATCATCGGACAGTGCGATATGACACGACGCCTTGATATCATATGGGACGGGGAGAAAGAAACCTTCTGGGATCTCGCCCGGACGCCGCTCATGGGGTTTGTGTCATGAGTCTGTCCATTGGCATCCTGACCCATTCGACCAATCCGCGCGGTGGTGTGGTGCACGGCATGGCGCTGGCGGAAGCCCTGTGTGACGCGGGCCATGACGCAACGCTGATTGCGCCGGACGTGACAGGGGCCGGTTTCTTCCGCACGCCCCGCTGCGCCACAAACTGCATCCCGGCCGTGCCTGAGACCGACCTGCCAACGCTGGTGGAACGCCGCATTGGCGAGATCAGGGACGCCCTGCGTGGGCAGCATTTTGACGTGCTGCATGCGCAGGACCCGATCAGCGCCAATGCACTGGCCGAACTGGTGGAAGAGGGACGGATACCGGGCTTTGCCCGCACGGTCCACCATCTTGACCATTTCACGCACCCGGTCCTTGCCGCGCGGCAGGAACGGGGGATCAGGGCGGCGGCCGAACTGTTTACCGTCAGCACAATGTGGGAAGATGTCCTGCGCAACGACCATGGCCGCGAAGCCCCGGTCGTGGGCAACGGGGTTGATCCCGTGCGCTTTTCGCCCGTAGAAAGCGCGCACGATGCCACGTTGCGGGCGCGGTATCATCTGCCTGCCGATCGTCACCTGATCCTGTCCGTGGGCGGGATCGAGCGGCGCAAGAACACGCTGCAATTGCTCGACGCATTTCTGGCCCTTCGCTGCGAACAGCCTGATGTGCATCTGGTTGTGGCGGGCGGGGCCTCACTGCTGGATCATTCTGCTTACCGCAATCGATTCATGGCGCGTCTGCGCGAAAGCGGTGCGGCCGATCATGTCACCATCACCGGGCCGGTTGCGGATGAAGACATACCTTCATTCTATCGGCAGGCGGACCTGCTGGCCTATCCATCCGTAACCGAGGGGTTCGGGTTGTGCCCGCTGGAAGCCCTGGCTTGCGGCACGCCTGTTATTGTGCCGGCAATCGCACCTTTCACGGAGCATTTTTCGGCAACGGATGCGCTGTGGTGCCAACCGGCGCACCCCGACACCTTGTTCATGGCGTTGCGCGACGCCCTGCGCGTCGAAAACCGTGACCATTTCCGGGTCAGCGGCCCCGCAACCGCCCGCCGTTTCGACTGGGGCCATGTCGCCAGTCGGCACCTCCCCGCATATCGGTGTCTGGCAGCGCGGTCGCGCACCGATGCCATTGCTTCAGGAGTTTTGTCACCATGCCCGAAATGACCTTTCGTGTGCGCTGGCCCGATGGGCAGGAGACTGACTGTTACTCCCCGTCGCTGGTCATAAGGGACCACTTCACGCCCGGTCAGGATTATCCGGTCCGGGAGTTTCTTGAAAAGGCGGACAGCGCCCTGACGGATGCCAGCGAGCGGGTTCGCACCCGCTACGGTTTCCCATGCAGCCGCGCCCTTGGCCAGCTTCACGCCATCAGGCAGGCCGGTGCGCCCTTCCTGAACCAGTCCGACGCGCAGGTGCGCGTCCTGTCTTTCAGTTATTGAGACGAAAAGAATGACCATGACACAGAACGAAAAAAGCATCCCCGTCATCATCGTGGGCGGCGGACAGGCCGGGCTCTCCATGAGCTGGTATCTCTGCCGCGAGAAAGTGGAGCACATCGTCTTTGAAGCAAAGACCGCCTGCCATTCATGGGATGATGAACGCTGGGACAATTTCTGCCTGGTCACACCGAACTGGCAATGCGAACTCCCCGGTCATCCTTACAAGGGGAAAGACCCGCACGGCTTCATGGTGAAGCAGGAAATCATCGAATACGTGAAGGGCTTTGTGGCCTCCTTCAATCCGCCCCTGCGCGAGCACACAGCCGTTACCTCCATCACCCGCCATGAAGGTGGTGGCTATCGCGTGGTGGCAGGTGGTGATACATGGCACGCGAAGCATGTTGTCATCGCATCAGGCGCATATCAGGACGCGGTCATCCCCGGCTATGCCAGCGCGATCGACCCCGCGATTCATCAGGTTCACTCGCAGAATTACCGCAACGCGGCCCAGTTGCCGGAAGGGGCTGTGCTGGTCGTGGGCAGCGGCCAGTCCGGCGCGCAGATTGTCGAGGACCTGTTCCTTGAAAAACGCAAGGTCCATCTGTGTGTTGGCTCCGCCCCGCGTGTCTCACGTTTCTACCGTGGGCGGGACGTTGTGGACTGGCTTGCGGATATGCACTTCTACGACCTTACTGTGGATAATCACCCTCTGCGCGACGGCGCGCGTGACAAGACCAATCATTATGTCACGGGCCGAAATGGCGGCCATGATCTTGACCTGCGCCTCTTTGCAAAGAAGGGCGTTGGCCTGCATGGCACGCTGGAGACAATCCGCGATGAAGTGGCGCACTTCGCGCCGGATCTTGCGGAAAACCTTGATGATGCGGACAGGACCAATGCCGACATCAAGAAATCCATCGACACCTACATCGCCCGTGAAGGGATCACGGCCCCGACCGAAGCCCCTTATGTGCCGGTCTGGGAGCCTGATGGCAGTAACGCTCCGCTGGACCTGAAGGCCGCCGGGATCACCTCGATTCTCTGGTGCATCGGTTTCCGTCCGAACTATCGCTGGATCGATGTGCCGGTCTTCAACGGAGCCAACAAGCCGGTCTGGCATCGCGGCGTGACCGATGCGCCGGGCTTCTACTTCCTCGGCCTGCCATGGCTGCACACCTGGGGATCGGGACGGTTCTCAGGCGTTTCGCGCGATGCCGCGTGGCTGGCCAGCCAGATCACCGGCAAAGACGTGCCTGTAGCCTGAACGGAGTAAAGCGCCATGCTTCCATGGACGACATACGAGGCGATGCACGATGTGGCGCTGAATCAGCCAGAGCAGTTCTGGCTGGAGGCGGCGCAACGCATCACATGGAAGCAGGCTCCTGTGACTGCATGCAGGACGCGGGAGGATGGCTGGCATGACTGGTTTCCCGATGCCACGCTCAATACCTGCCATAACGCGGTAGACCGGCACGTTGAAAATGGTCGCGGCGCGCAGGCGGCACTAATCTGGCATTCCTGCGCCACGAAGGAACGTCAGATTGTAACTTACCGGGAACTCCAGGGCAGGGTAGCCGGATTTGCCGGTGGTCTGCGCTCGCTGGGGGTGGAGAAAGGCGACCGCGTCCTGATCGCCATGCCGACCATGATCGAGACGGCCATCGCCATGCTGGCCTGCGCGCGGATCGGGGCGGTGCATGTCGTGGTTTTTGCCGGTTACGCCGGGCCTGAACTGGCGCGCCGGATTGATGATGTGGCGCCCAAAGTCATCATCATCGCCAGTTGCAGCTTTCAGGGGCAGACGCCCGTTGCGTCCGCGCCGGCCCTGAACGAGGCACTGGCCAGAGCGACGCACAGGCCACGGGCCTGCGTGATCGTGCAGCGCCCGGCCTGTCCGGTATCGCCCGTGCCGATGCGGGATCATGATTTCCATACGCTGGAACAGTCCGCACCGGCAGAACCGGTCACGTTGCGCTCCGAAGATCCCCTGTATATTCTTCATACATCCGGAACGACGGGTCATGCGAAAGGCATTGTGCGTGACAATGGTGGCCACGCTGTCGCTCTGGCCCTGTCCATGGATCTGATCTACGGCTGCAAACCCGGTGACACCTTCTTCACGACATCGGATCTGGGCTGGGTGGTTGGCCATTCCTACGGCGTCTATGCGCCGCTGATCAGCGGCTGCACCAGCGTGATCGTGGAAGGCGGCGCATCGGCTTCCGCCATCCGCGCGCTTTGCCATGAGCATGACGTGAAATGCCTGTTCACCACACCAACACAGATGCGCCTCATGCGGCAGGAAAGCCGCAACCTGTCAGGAGCGATCCTACCAACTCCTGCCCGCATCTTCGTGGCCGGAGAATATGCGGACCCGACATTGCTGGAGTGGGCACGATCCTATTTTTGCAAACCCGTGGTCAATCACTGGTGGCAGACTGAAACCGGGTGGAGCATCACCGCCCATTTCTTTGGCCTGCCCGAGCGCGATCCGGTCCCGCTCATGAATGACATTGGGCGGCCCGCACCGGGTTTCCGTCCGGAAATCGTGCCGTCCATACCCGGTGAACAGTGCGGGGAAATTGTCCTCTCCCTGCCGCTGCCACCCGGCTGCCTGGCTGGCGTATGGAAGGATGGAGCGATCCGTGTTCCTGCCGCCTATCTTGATGAAACGAACCGGTATTATCGTACCTTCGACGAAGGCATGATCGAGGCCAGCCGCGCCGTGCATATGCTCGGGCGTTCCGACGATGTCATAAAGGTCGCAGGACGACGGATTTCGGGTGTGCAGATCGAAAAGATCATTGCCGCCCATCCGGCTGTTCATGCCTGTGCCGTAGTAGCCTCTCCCGATGAACTGAGAGGGCAGCGACCTGTCGCCTATGTAGTACCTAACTCCGGTGTAAAAGTCATACCTTCTTCCGAGGAAATGATCGGACGGGTCAATCAGGCACTCGGTCGCTGGATTGGTCTTAAGGAAGTCCACTTCGTCAGACATCTGCCCACGACTGTCTCAGGAAAGATCACGCGGAAACGCCTGTTGGTATCTTAACGTTATCAGTCTCGTATAAGATCATTTTTATGAAAAAATGGCGAACTCATACCAGACAATCCGAAGACTCTGCACTTATCAATATGTCATGGTTGAAGGATTGTTAGAAAGATGACTGTATGATAACCAAAGACGTTTCCAAAACCAAAACGGAACAGATATACACGCCTATCAGGCAGTGCGAATATTATAACAATAAAACCGTCTGACAGTCTGTCATTTATGGAAATTTTACGTTTCTTATAAATGCGGCTGGATCACGATTTGGGGAGTTACCCATGCAACCATCGCACGATATCGCGCTGCTTCTGGCACGCTTCCAGTTCGCCTTTACCGTAGGCGTTCATATTGTTTTTCCCGCCTTCTCAATCGGACTGGCTGCCTATCTGGCCGTGCTGGAAGGATTATGGCTTAAAACCAGGCGGTCAGCTTATCTCGACCTCTACCGATACTGGATCAAGATATTCTCGATCGTCTTTGGCATGGGCGTCGTCTCCGGGCTGGTCATGTCGTATGAATTCGGCACGAACTGGTCGGTCTTCTCCCGGAAAGCCGGCCCTATTACAGGTGTTCTCCTATCGTATGAAGTCATGACAGCCTTCTTTCTCGAGGCGGGCTTCCTCGGGGTCATGCTCTTTGGCATGAACAAAGTAGGACGCGGCCTGCATTATGCAGCAACATGCTGTGTCTCGGTCGGTACACTCATCTCGATGACATGGATCCTAGCGTCAAACTCATGGATGCAGACGCCACAAGGATACACAATTGATGCTGCTACCGGTCGCTTCATACCCGCAGACTGGCTTGCCATTATTTTTAATCCCTCTTTTCCTTTCCGGCTTGTACATATGGGTCTGGCGGCCTTTCTTTCGGTTGCCTTTATAGTAGGAGCGACAGGGGCGTGGCATCTGCTCAAGGCACGCCGTGCGGGCACACAGGCGAGCGAACCGGTGCGCCTGATGTTTTCCATGGCAATGTGGATGGCTGCCTTCGTTGCCCCGCTACAGGTCCTCGCCGGTGACGCCCATGGGCTGAACACGCTCAAATACCAGCCGGTCAAGATTGCCGCGATGGAAGGGGATTGGGAATCAGAAGCGCGTGCCCCGGAACTGCTGTTCGGTATTCCCAACATGAAAACCGAACATACGGATTATGCTATCAGGCTGCCGCTGGCCGGGTCACTCATCCTGACACATAGCCTGAATGGTAAAGTACCTGGCATGAAGGATTTCCCGCGTGACCAGCGGCCGCCTTCTCCCGTGATCTTCTTTTCCTTCCGCATCATGATCGCGCTGGCGATGCTGATGGTTCTTGTCGGGTTCTGGTCGCTCTGGTTAAGGCGCAGAGGAACCCTGTTTAGCAGTCCAGGATTTCATCGGGTCGCCGTATGCATGGCGCCCACCGGTTTCATCGCATTGTTGTGCGGCTGGGTTACGACCGAGGTCGGCCGTCAGCCCTGGACCGTCTACGGTCTGCTCAGGACATCCGACAGTGTTTCCCCAATCGCCCTGTCCAATATGGCGCTGACGATGACCGTCTTTGTTGTGGTCTACGTAATCGTATTCGGATCAGGGATCGGCATTCTGGGCCGCCTGCTGGCACGCGCGCCACAAGAAGGTGAACATGAAACCAGCCCCTCTCACGCCCCGAATATTCTGGCCACAAGCACTCATCCCAAAGTCATCAATCCCTCTTCTGGCGAAGGAGCCTGAACATGATGGACGTCGCATACTGGCTTCCGATCATATGGGCCGTTATTCTGGTCGCTGCGATCACCATCTATGTCATCCTTGATGGCTTTGACCTTGGCATTGGAATGCTGTTCGCCGTAGAGCGGCATGAAGCCCGCAGGGATGTGATGGTCAACACCATCGCCCCTGTATGGGATGGGAACGAAACGTGGATGGTCCTTGGCGGTGCTACGCTCTATGGGGTCTTTCCTGGGGCCTATTCAACACTACTCCCTGCGTTCTACCTGCCGATCGTGCTCATGCTGGTTGCCCTGATCTTCCGTGGTGTGGCCTTTGAATTTCGTATCATGACACGCGGCACTGGACGCGAAAAACTGTGGGACGCTGGCTTCATGGCAGGATCGGGCATCGCGGCCTTCTGTCAGGGCGCAATCCTTGGAGGGGTCGTCCAGGGAATCAAGGTCGTGGACGGGGCTTTTGTTGGCGGTTCACTGGATTGGCTAACCCCATTCAGCGTGCTGTGCGGAGTGGCCGTCATGTGCGGTTATGCCCTACTGGGTGCAACCTGGCTTATCTGGCGTACGACCGATGTGCTGGAAGCCTCCTGCCGGAAATGGGCGAAGCTGCTGGCGATCGGGCTGTTTGTATGTATCGTAGCTGTCAGCCTGTGGACGCCCATGTTGCACGCACCCTACCTGCGGCGCTGGACCGAGTGGCCAAATATCGCATTTGTCGCACCTGTTCCCCTTCTGGTAATCGCACTGGGTTTTCTGCTGACCATCGGTCTGCGCCGTGGACATTCCAAAGGACCTTTCCTGTGTGCTCTCGGATGGTTCTTTCTCTGCCTGTCCGGCCTCGGGATTACGGTGTGGCCATATGCTGTTCCACCCGAGTTGACGCTGTGGGATGTATCATCTCCCCCTTCCAGTCAGTTTTTCCAACTGGTCGGCACCGTCATCTTGTTGCCGATCATCCTGACCTACACGGTTTACTCCTATCGCGTGTTCCGCGGAAAGGTAACGGAAGCAGATGGCTATCATTGAAATCGTACAAGGCAATGGGGACAACGCGCCCCGGCGACTTAGCCAGCGTATCGGCTGGTTCATCGGCATCTGGGCGCTTAGCACAGTAGCGTTATTCGTAAGTGCCTCGCTTGTTCACCTGATCGTACCAAAATGACTAAACCTGTGGTTGTTTTGACAACCACAGGTTCATTTTTCAACATTGATTATACCTGTTGATTTTCACTGAGAACTGATGGTGTGGACGGCT
>NZ_LHZQ01000212.1 GCF_001580915.1 Acetobacter tropicalis
CACTGGCACTGGCACTGGCACTGGCACTGGCACTGGCACGTTATTCAGCCAAGTTCCTGCGTCAACAGCACTGTGCGGTGATCGTCTCGGGTTGGACAATGCCCTCTCCATCCACGAGCGAGACGAGAAAATACCCCTCCCTCCCTGCCGCTCCATGCCTGAAGTGTCGGAACGCGAGGGTGAGCAACGGTCCGTGTTGTTCCCACACAAGGAGACACTTTTCTCCTTCACCTGTTACGTGCTCTCTGGCAGGCTGCCGTCTTCTCCTCTTCCCGTGCCCCGATATGCCTGCATAATGGCATAGTCATTTCGCTTCCGAACACCTTGTGGATCGGATAGCCCCCTCTGTTTTTCTTCTGCCTCAGGGATACTTCGTGACCAATCCGACACTCCTTGTCTCCGTTCCCTCCTGTTTTTACCCCTTCGGTGTTTCAGCAACACGCGCAGCGTGCTGCGCCGGGCTCCCCACAACGAAGGCTGTTCTGTCATGATCGCGCGGCTTCTTGTGCTCTCTCTGGGGGCGGTTGTCTGGCAGGTGACGGAAATTCTGCCAATCGGGTTGCTGACAGATATCGCCCATGGGTTGAATGTCTCGGAAGCGCAGGTGGGTATGCTGGTTACGGGCTATGCGTGGCTGGTCGCCCTGACTGCCATTCCGTTGACCATTCTGACATCCGGCATGGACCGCCGCTTTCTTGTTGCGCTGCTTCTGGCTTTGGTGGGGGCCGTAAACCTGCTCTCAGCCATGGTGCCCAGTTACACCCTCATGGCACTGCTGCGCATTGTGCTGGCGCTGGGGCATGGCGTGTTCTGGTCCATTATTTCCGGTCTGGCCGTCAGGCTCGCGCCCGAACTCCCCATTGCGCGCGCAACGGCCATCGCTTTTACGGGCGTTGCCGTTGCATTTGCGGGCGGTATTCCTCTGGCCTCCGCCATCGGGCACTGGATTGGCTGGCGCGCCGCCTTTTCCCTCAGCGGGGTTCTGGGCGTGGTGGTGCTGGCGGCTGCACTGGTGTTGTTGCCGCCGCTCCCCAGTGCCAAGCGACATATTGATATCCGCCACCTGATACGCCAGCCCGTATTGCGCTACATCGCCCTGCTGACTGCCTGCGCCGTCACTGCCCATTTTACCGCCTACACTTACGTGGTGCCGCTACTGCAAACGCTGGCGCACGCGCCATCAGTCCAGATTCCGCTCATGCTAGTGGTATTTGGCGGAGCCGGTATTCTGGGTAACTGGGTTGGCGGGCGGCTCCCCTTCTCTGCCGGGCGGACAGTCGGGTTCTCCCTGATCGGCCTTGTGGCCAGCTTCGGGCTGCTGGTGCTTTCCGCTCAGTTCAATGCCGTGACCTGGGTTGATCTGACCCTGTGGGGCATGGTTTCCGCCCTTATGAATCTCGGTCTGCAAAGTTACGCACTGGAACTGGCCCCCAGCCAGCACGAAGCGGCCTCGTCATTTTGCGTCACGGGCTTTAACGCCGGTATTGGCACAGGCGCGCTGGTAGGAGGCATGGTGCTTTCTGGTGGCGGGGCCATAGCGGTTATGGTCTGTGGAGCCGTGCTGGCCTGCGTGGCCTGGGTTGTGCTGCAAAAAAAGCCGCAGCGCCAAGCCGCTTCCTCCTGAACTCGTCCATAAAAAAGGCTCCTGCATGGAGCCTTTTTTACGCACAGCCTGATGGCTCGGGGCAATCAGAGCTTATTCCTTATCAATATCCCGCTTGGGCAGCAGAGCAGGCACAAACACCAACGTTGCCAGCAACGTGCAGCCCAGAGAGAGCAGCAACAGCCGCCCCATGCTGGCCGTGCCAGGGTGATGGGAAAGTGCCAGAGAGCCAAACGCGGTGCCTGTTGTCAGGGCAGAGAACAGAACAGCGCGCGCAGTGGGAGACGCCAGCGGGTGCTGCACACCATCCCGCCAGTTCATGACGAAATAGATGTTGAAAGACACCCCAACGCCCAACAGCAGCGGCAGGGCGATGATGTTGGCAAAGTTCAGTGTTTCCGGCAGCAGCACAATCAGGATCACCGTCATGAGGGCGGAAAGCATCAGCGGGGCCAGCACCAGCGCCATATCCCGGATACGGCGCAGAGCCAGAAAGAGGATCAGCGCGATCATGACAATGGCGGCAGCCGCGGCCTGTTCAAACGCCCGCACGATAGAGCGCGCGCTCTCCACAATATCCACGGCTGTCCCGGCAATATCGGGTGCTTCCTTTTGCAGGGATGTCACAAACTTGCGGAGCGCCCCACTGTTGGACATCACACCATTGGGGTGCACTTCCACCAGCGCACGGCCATCGGGCAGCAGGTAATCATCCGCCAGTTCAGGCGGCACGTCTTTCACCGTGACCGGCTTTGCCTGAAGCATCACGCGCAACTGGTCCAGTTCCTGCGGCAGGAAGCGCACCAGCGCCGTGTTGGCATCCTGCACAATCTGGTCAGATGACGTGGCCAGTTTCGCCAAAGCCGCCTGAATACGACGGAGCGGGTCCTGCTGCGGCAGTTTATCCAGAATACCGCCAAGAGCCGTGGCCGTGTTCTGCGCGGCATCCCGCAACGCCTGCGCATCTGGCGCTGGTTTGGGAGACGGCACAATCAGGGTGGGCAGCAAGACCGTCGCGGCGTCCTGAATCAGGGCGAGTTTTTCATCCTGCTTTTCCGGCACGAAGGAGCCCAGCCACATGGCATCATGCACGCCGGGCACTGCGGAAAGACGCGCAGCCTGCGCCTTGGCTTCATCCAGAGATTTCACCAGCAGTTCTGCACTGTAAGGCGAAGACTGCGGGTTTGTCATAAGCAGATGCAGCGCCTTCATACCCTCGGAATTGGGGTTCTTGGTGTGCAGCGGGTCACCATCAAATTGCAGGCGCGGCACAAGGGCCAGCCCTGCCACAGCTACGGCACCAAAAATACCCAGCAGAATCTTGCGGTGATGGCGAATTTTCACATCCACCGGCTGCATGAAGGCATAGCCCATGCTCGGGCAATCCAGCGGTGGGTGAAAGATTTTCAGCAAGGCCGGAAGAAGGCTGGTGGTGCAAACAAATGCCACCATCATGCCAATACCCGCAATTAGCCCAAGCTGGGCCACGCCCAGAAAAGCGGTGGGCGTAAAGGCCAAAAACCCGGCGGATGTCGCCAGCGCAGCCACCAGAATCTGGTGCCCGGTTTCATCACCCGTTTCGGCCAGCGCGGCCAGAATACCCTGCTCGCTTTCTCCATTCTGGTGCTGGGCCCGGAACCGGACCGAGAACTGAATGGCAAAATCCACCGCTATCCCGACAAATAGAATGGCGAACGCGACCGAGATCAGATTAAGCGTGCCCACCGCCACGGCGGCAAAGCCGGTGGTCAGCAGCAGCCCCACAACCAGCGTGACCACAATAGGCAGCACCACGCGCCAGGAATGCACGGCCAGCGTCAGCCATAACGTCACCAGAGCCAGAGACCCCAGTAACCCCGCCACCATGCCTTCGGCCACGGTGGCAAATTCCTCATCATCAAGCTGCACCTGGCCGGTGAGATGCACCTTTACATGGCCGTTGCGCACAAACTCCAGAGACTGCGCCGCCTTGCTCATGGCATCCGCCGCTGCACCACCCGGCTGGAAGGAGCCGTAATCCAGCTTGGGCTTGGTAATGACAAACTGGTAACGCCCGGCAAGATCAGAAAGCTTGCCACCCAGCAGATGCTCCCAGGAGAGAAGCTGAGGCTGGCCTGCCGCCGCTTTTTCCATGTTGTCCGCAAAGCCGGAAAGCGCGGTCTGAAAGCCACCCAGATCCGCCTGCCCCTGCTTCACGCCCTCGGCGATAAGGGAAAGGGTGCCAAACAACCCACGGGCAGAGGGGTCCTGCGCCAGAGCGGACAGGAAGGGCTGGGCCGTAATGGTGTCATTCAACACCTGGGAAAGCGGCTGCGGGTCCAGAAACATCAGGCCGTTGCGCACCAGATACGGGTTTGCATCCGGTCGCTCGGCAAAGTTGAAGTGGGTGTGGTCGGCTGCAAGCCGCTCCGCCAGCAGGCGGGCGGTCTCACGCCCTTCCTCCGGCAGGTCGGCCTCAATCTCCGCAACCAGAAGGTTTTCCTTCTGCGGAAACAGCCGCCCCATTTCATCAGACCGCTGTTTCCACTCCAGCCGGTCAGAGAGCATCTTGCTGGTATCTGTGGTGACCCCCAGAAAATTCATGCCCGCAAAAACGGCACCACCCGAGAGAATGAAGAACAGGGCGACCACAGCGTAAGCGTGACGGGCGCAGAATGTAATGAAACGACCTATGGGTGCGGAGAGCATAGCTGGCGATCAGTTCCCAAAAATTCACGGCGCAAGGCCAAAAGCTGTTTTCGTTTGGCCCAACCGCCCCGCTTCATGCAAGGGATGATGTCAAAAGCAGGCACGTCCCGCGTTACAGACCAGAACGGGAAAGAGGATTTTTACCCACAGACTGAGCGCAGGATGCGGGCCGTTCGGCCCCTTGTGCGGGGGTATCCCACCTGTGTTCAAGCACCTGCCACAGGCAAAGGGACGGCACACCCCATGCAATTTCTCGCACACGTTTGATCAGGGAAAGCGCAATGGCGACGGGAGGCGCCACGCCAAACAGGCTGCCCACCAGAATATAGCCGCCTTCAGAAACACCAAGGGCGCCGGGCACGGCAAAGCCTGCGGATTTTGCGGCCTCACCCACGCCCTCAATCACGAAGCCAACGGCCAGAGAGCGGTCATGACCCAGAAAATGCAGAATCAGGCACACTTCCACCGCGCCCAGCGCCCACGCCAGATACTGAAGGATCAAAGCAGAAACGGCGTTCCGCTTGACCTTGTAAAGGCCGAGCACTTCCTGATGCAGCCCGCGTATGCCATCCACACCGTTCCAGCCAAGATGCCCCGCGATTTTCACCAGCAGCACCTCAACAAACGCCACGGCCCCCAACCACTGGCTGGCGAACACCGCCAGCCCGATGGCCAGCGCCACCAGCGCGCTTTCCAGCAGTTCATCCGTCACATGGGAGCGTTTGACCAGAAACAGCAGCAGGCCCAGCCCCACGAAGGTGAATAATACCTGACTGAGCAGTTCGAGCGTGAGATCACAAATGGTCGCGGCGGCAGCCTTGCGCGTGCCAAGCCCGCGTTTGGCGAGCAGACGGCTGGACCACACTTCCCCACCCACCTGCGCGACTGGCAGAAGATTGTTGATTCCCTCCCGCACGCAGCGGAGGGCAAAATAGTCCTGCCAGGAGAGGGATGCGCCATGTTTATGGCCCGCAATGGTGCGCCATGCCTGCGCGGAAAGCGCGACCTGAATTGTGTGAAAAACTATGGCGGCCAGCACACCCCAGCCGCCTGTTACCATCAGGGAAAGGATGGAACGAGCGCCGAACTGCATCAGCATCCAGACAGTCAGCCCCAGTCCCAGAAGACCTGCGATGACGGTAACCCGCTTCATTCTTCCCCCTGCTTTTTCAGGACCGCGCGTTCACGCAGCAGCCCTGTTCTGATCAGACCTTAATCTGACGCAGCAAAGCAAGTGACTCCACACACGCAGCGGCCGCTTCACGTCCTTTGTTATGAATGTCATCGCGGGAGCGAAGTTCCGCCTGCTCATCGGTATAGGTGGTCAACACCCCAAACGCGATGGGCACTTCCGTCGCCAGAGAAGCCTGCATCAGGCCCATGGTGGTGCCCAGACTGATGAACTCAAAATGCGCCGTATCACCCTTGATCACGCAACCAAGGCAGATCACGCCTTCATACCGACCAGATTTTGCCAGTGTCTGCGCCAGAAGCGGCATCTCGAACGCGCCGGGGGCTGCAAAAATATCGTTCTCACCTACGGTAATATTGTGCTCGGCCAGCCACGCAATGGCGCCATCGCGCAAGCCGCCCGTCACGTCCTCATTAAAGCGGCTGACAATCAGGGCCAGACGCGGGGCGGGAACCAGATTGAGGTCCGGCAGAGAAACCGGAATCCGTGTGCTCATAAAATCATCCTTGCTTTGCAGACAGTCTCAAATTCAGGCGGCCGGTTCAGACCGCCGCGCTGACCGTGGCGTCACTCACGGAAAAGTTACTCAGCCGATGCCCCATGCGCTGCCGCTTGGCATTCAGGTAAGCCCGGTTGAAGGGGTTAACAGGTGTTTCCAGTCCGATTCTCTTGCGCACCATGAACCCACGCGCTTCAAGCGCGCGCACCTTGTCCGGATTGTTGGTGAGCAGATCAAGCTGCCCCACGCCCAGATCACGCAGAATGGCGGCGGCGGATGTCCAGTCTCGCACATCGGTTGCAAAACCCAGCTTGTGGTTGGCATCCACCGTATCAAGCCCGGCGTCCTGAAGTTCGTAGGCGCGAATCTTGTTTACAAGCCCAATGCCCCGGCCTTCGTGCCCACGCACGTAAACCAGCACTCCGGTTTCCGCCTGCCCTATGGCTTTCAGGGCTGCGTGCAACTGCGTGCCGCAATCACACCGCAAGGACCCCAGCGCATCGCCCGTCACGCATTCGGAATGCAGCCTTACCAACGGCACAGCACCGGGTGCTGCGGGGTTGCCCTTTACCAGCGCCACGTGCTCCACATCCTGCGCATCTCGGAACGCATGGATCACCAGATCTTCCCCGCCATAAGCGCTGGGCAGCGAGGCTTCCGCCAGATCAACCAGCGTTTCTTCCGGTGAAGAGGCAGGTTCCGCGTCCGTTACATCAGAAGCCAGAGGCGTCAGCCCATGGGCGCTGATCCATCGCACCAGCTCGGCAATGGAGATAATGGGCATGTCATGCTTGCGGGCATACACTTCCAATTCAGGACGGCGAGCCATGGTGCCGTCCTCATTCAGAATCTCGCAGATCACGGACGCAGGGCGCAGCCCCGCCAGCTTGAGCAGATCAAGCGAGCCCTCCGTATGGCCAATCCGTTCCAGCACACCGCCGGGGGCAGCACGCAGCGGAAAGATATGGCCCGGTGTCGCCAGATCAGCCGGGGTTGCGGTTTCAGACGCTGCAACCTGCACCGTATGGGAACGGTCTGCAGCGGAAATACCGGTGGAAACCCCTTCCCGCGCCTCGATTGACACCGTAAAGGCCGTGTGGTGGCGGGCAGTGTTGTCGCGCACCATCATGGGCAGCCCCAGCCGCTCCACCTGCTGCGGTGTAAGAGGCAGACACACCAGCCCCCGCGCATGGGTGATCATGAAGTTCATGGCCTCGGGCGTCATGAACTCGGCGGCCATCACCAGATCGCCTTCATTCTCACGGTCTTCATCGTCCGTCATGATAACCATGCGTCCGGCCCGCAGGGCTTCAACCGCCCGTGCCAGCGCCGCAGAGGGAAGAGCAGGCACCACAGCCGCCCCTTTCACTTTGTCTGGCATAGAACCTCCACGTATTTTGCAATCACATCCACTTCCACGTTCACGGCATCTCCTACGGAAAGGGTGCCAAGCGTGGTGTGGGTCCAGGTATGGGGGATGATCATCAGCGCAATAGGAAATACGCCGTCTTTCACGTCCCCAATCTCGTTCAGGGTCAGGCTGATACCATCCAGTGTGATGGAGCCTTTTTCCACCATGTAGCGGCGCAGGTTTTCCGGCACCTCAAACACCACGCGGCGGGCATCGCCCGAGGGCGTACACTCGGCAAACCGCGCTGTGCCATCCACATGCCCTTGCACAATATGGCCTGAAAGCCGGGTGGCAGGGGTTACGGCGCGTTCCAGATTGACACGGCTGCCAGCCTTGAGCGCCCCAAGGGTGGAGCGGTCCAGCGTTTCACTGCTGATAAAGAACTGCGCCACGCCGGTTGCCGCAGGTTCAACTGCTGTCAGGCACACGCCATTCACGGCAATACTTTCGCCTTCAGCAATATCTGTGAGCCCCGTATCCACTTCCACCATCAGGGATTTGTCTCCCGGTTCGGCTTTCAGAACATGGCCAAGAGATTCAACTATTCCGGAAAACATGCTTGCTCCTGCGTGCACCGAGCCCACTCCGGAAACAGAGCAAGCGGTGTGACATCATGACGGGTTGAAACGGTGTAATGGTCCACCCCGGCGGCGTTCTGGCGAATGGTCAGCCAGTCGTCCCACAAATTCAGTTCTTTCAGGGCGGCCAGAAGTGTTGGCCCAGCCTCCACCAGCACCCACAGGGCATCTGTCTTGGCCAGCAGGGCGGGAAGATCGGCACAGGAGCGGCAGAACAGAACATCAAACTGCTTCTGCCGTTCGGCCAGCCAGTCTTCCGGTGTGTGGGCCTTCTGGCCACACACCACCAGCAGACGGCGACGGTCCGCGTAATCAGGCACATGCCGCACGGTAAAGGCAGGGTTATCCGCCATAACAGTGCCCGTGCCTGTCACCACGCCATCCGTAGCGCGGCGCAGCACATGCGCGAATTTCAGAGATTCGGGAGAAGTGAAGGTTGTCTGCCCTTCAGGCGGCACCATTGTGCCAGCACTGTTCACGGCCTGTTTGACCGTAATCCACGGTCTGCCTTCCGTCATTTTACAGGCAAACGGCGCAAGCAAAGCCTTGCACAGAGCAAACAGGGCAACCCCGTTCGTGCTTTGGGCCAACCAGTGCACGGTAACGCCCGCTTCTGTCAGGCGCGCTCCGCCACCGCCCGCAACGGTGGGGTTGGGATCTTCACTGCCGATCCATACGGTTTTCACAGGAGACTCAAGCAAGGCTTCCGTGCAGGGGCGTGTGCGTCCGATATGATTACACGGCTCAAGCGTGACCACGGCTGTCCGCACACGGTCAAACACACCAGCCTGCTTTGCCTGTTCCAGTGCAAGACGTTCAGCGTGCAGACCACCCGCCTTGTGGTGGGCCGCAGCGCTCAGCACCTCGCCTTCCGCATCCAGCAGCGCGCACCCTACGGCGGGGTTAGGCGCTGTCTGCCCGATAAAGCGAGAAGCCTCCGCTACAGCCGTACGGAAAGCCTGCCCGATCTGCTCAGGCACAAACACTGGCGCAAAGTGCGAAGGATTTTCCTGCAACGCCCTGTCTCCATTATCTGCCTTGATCACACCAGACAGACTCAGGGCATACAGCGGCTTTCACCGCCTGCCGCCTTCCATACAGAAAGGGCAGACGCCGCCATCGTTCTCTCTCATCCGGACTATCACCGTCGGCTCCGGAATTACACCGGATCTGCTGACCCTGCCGTAGCAGGCGCTCGCGGGCTTATGGCAGGCTAACCTGACCACTTACCGCCGGTAGGGAATTGCACCCTGCCCTGAGAACGTCATACCCGCCAGAAAAGCGGATACAATTCGTATGATGGGGATAATACGCTCAGCATGCAAGAGAGAAATACATCACGCTTTTGAGCGAGCCTTTAGCGTGCTTCTCCAACCCTCTGCACCGGCTGGGTTTTGCCGCCCGTGCCCACGCTCTGCAATCTTGTAAAATGTTTCGGTTTATTTATGATTGAACCCATAGCACGCTTCTCTACAAGACCGACCGAGGCCCGCATGATCTCCGTTACCATTCTTCCTGCAAAACCGATCATAAAAGTCTGTATATGAGCCTTCCTGCCGGGAGTTTTGCAGCCTCAACACCTTGTTGTGCCGCAATAAACTTACACAGCCTGCTTTTTCCGGTCCTTGTCCCGCTGGTCCATTCCGCCTGATCTGGATACCATGGGGCCAAGACCCGGCCCCTCTCCGCATTCTATGGAACCACCCATGACCAAACCCAATATGGCAGGCCAACCGCCCTCGCGCTCAACAGAAGAAAGTTCTGGCGTGGCCGGGTGGATTGACCGCCGCCTGCCTGTCATCAGTGGTTTCAGGGCGGAGTATATTGATTTCCGCATGCCGAAGAATCTGAACGGCCTGTGGAACTTCGGTGCGATTCTCACGGTCGTTCTGCTGCTTATGCTGGCAACCGGCACCTTTCTGGCCATGCACTTCATTCCCACCGCAGCAGAAGCCTTTCTTTCTGTTGAGGCCATAGACCGGCAGTTGCCCGGTGGGTGGATGCTGCGCAGCATGCATATGGTCGGGGCCAACCTGTTTCTGGCAGCACTCTATATCCATCTGTTTCGTGGGCTGTATTACGGCTCCTACAAGGCCCCGCGTGAAATTCTGTGGATCAGCGGTCTCGTTCTGATGGTGCTGGTCATGGCCACGGCTTTTGCCGGTTACGTGCTGCCATGGGGGCAGATGTCCTTCTGGGGTGCAGATGTCATCAGCAAGGCCGTCGGCGCGGTGCCGGTTATTGGCAACACGCTGGAACATATTCTGGCGGGCAGTGACCAGTTGGGCGATATTTTTCTGCACCGCTTTTTTGTCATTCACTTCATTCTGGCATTTCTGGTTGTTGCCGTGGTGGGGGTGCACGTTGTGGCAGTTCATGTGGCGGGCTCCAACAACCCACTGGGCATAGAGCCCAAAACCCCCAAAGATACCGTGCCTTTTCATCCATACTTCACCAGCAAGGATCTGGTGGGGCTGGTGCTCTTCGCTCTGGTGTTTGCTCTGCTGATGTTCTTCTGGCCCGGCCTGCTGACTGAACCAGACAATTACGCCCCGGCAGACCCCATGCACACCCCGGCGGATATCGAGCCGGAATGGTACTTCCTGCCTTTTTATGGCATGTTGCAGTCCGTGCCGTCCAAGTTTGGCGGCCTGCTGGCTGCGGCTGGCTCCCTGCTGATTCTTTTTGCCCTGCCATGGCTGGACCGTTCCCCCGTGCGGTCCATGCGCTTCCGGCCTCTTTGCCGCGTCGGCCTGCTGGGGCTGGTCGTGGCGTTTGTGCTGCTGGCGCTGGTCGGCAAACACCACGCTCAGGGAAGCTGGATGGCGCTTGGGCGCGTATCTCTGCTCTATTATTTTGGCTATTTTCTTGTGCTCCTCCCCTTGGCACCGCGTCTGGAAAAAACACGCACCTTGCCTGCCTCCATTTCCGCTGCGCAGGGAGACGCCTGAATGTCTGTTCGCGCATTTTTAGGGGGCGCATGCCTGCTCTCGGGGCTGTTTCTGGCAACACCTGAGCAAACCGCTCTGGCCCAAACACCCTCTGCTCCGGCTTCTTCCCCGACGGCTGCACCGGCAGAACCCGCAGCCCCGCCACATCAGAAATGGAGCTTTGACGGAGCGTTCGGGCAGTTTGATCAGGCCAGCCTGCAACGTGGCTTTCTGGTGTATGACCATGTGTGTTCCACCTGCCATGGCATGCGCAGCCTGACCTATAATGATCTGGCGGGCATCGGCCTGAGCTCCAAAGCCATTTCAGACCTTGCGCATAGCAAGCAGTTCCCCGGGCCGGTAGATGAAGATGGGCAGCCGACAACCCGCCCCGGCACGCCGGATGACCACTTCAAATCCCCTTTCCCGAGTGAAGCCGCTGCGGCTGCCATGATGGGCGGCGTGGCCCCGCCTGATCAGTCCCGCCTTGCCCTGATCAAGCCCCACGGGGCAGACTGGCTTTACGCGTTCCTGACCGGCTACCGCATGCCGCCACCGCCCGGCGCGCCCATGGTGCCCGGCAAGTTCTACAATGAATGGGCTGACGGCCACCTGATTGGTATGCCCCCGCCCTTGGTGGAAGGCGGCGTGAGCTTTCCAGATGGCACCAAGGCCACGGTTGACCAGCAGGCCCGCGATGTTTCAACTTTTCTGGTCTGGGCTGCTGACCCACACCGCAATGCACGCCACCATATTGGCAAAGGGGTTGTGCTTTACCTGATTGTTCTGCTTCTGCTGGTCATTGCATGGAAGAAGAAAATCTGGAACCGCCGGGACGGACACTGAGAGATGGAAAACACCCCCCCTACACCGCAGGACACGCCTGAAACGGATACCCCCGAACAGGCACCCGGCCGCCGTGATTTTCTGGGCATGGTCACCATTGCCGGGACCGTTACGGGCGTTGCCGCGTGCTCCATCCCGTTTGTAGAAAGTCTGACACCGCAGGACAGCGCCTCCGCCCATCTTCCGGTGGATGTGGACCTCTCCAAACTGGCCCCCGGCCAGCAGACCACCGTGGTCTGGCAGGGCAAGCCCGTGTTCATTCTGCACCGCACGCCAGAAGACATTACCAAACTACAGGACGCCACGCTGACAGACCGCCTGCGGGACGGTGACTCGCATGATCTGCAACAGCCTGCCTATGCCAAAAACTGGCATCGGTCGCTCACGCCTGAATACGGGGTGTATGTAGGAATCTGCACCCATCTGGGGTGTGTGCCGTCCTACGCCCCGGCTCCCGGTGGCGCGCCGCCTGACGCCAAAACCACCCCGGCGGGTGGCTACGCCTGCCCGTGCCATGGCTCAAAATTCGATCTGGCTGGCCGCGTGTTCAAAGGCGCACCTGCCCCCTATAACCTGCCGGTGCCGCCCTATTTCATGCCCACCCCCACCACCATCCGGCTGGGTGAGAACCCCAAAGGGCAAGACTTCGACTTCTCAACCATCGTGCAGATCTAAATAACAAAACTCACCCCGTCAGCACCGCGCTGATAGTCTGGCAGGGGTGGGTGCGTTGTTCATCGACCTGATTGAGGCATCCCATTTTAGCACTGAGGTGCCATTGATTTTCTGGCCTCGGTGCACTAGGCACCGGAGCGCTTGGCGTCCCTTTTCCGCCTTCAGATTTTTAGCGATTATGCGGAAAAGCGGTCAGGGCTGATCAGGCTATCTTTTAGCGGCAGAATGCGTTGATTTTTCGTTCCGACACCGCCCACGGTGTCTTCATATCCACCGCTTCAACCTCAAAACCTCCATCTTCCCCGCAAGTGCTGATTTTCAACCAGCCCATTCGTCTGAGCCGGTTCTCCTCTTGCGTTAAAACCCTGGGATGCATGGCCGAACTCTTGCGGTGCTTCCTATCCAGAGCAGCTCCGTTTGCCTGATCCAGCAATGAGGCCGCCTTTCCTGTTTCTATGCCTCAGTGCACTTTGGCATGCCATGCGGTGACAGCATCCAGCGTGTTAGTAACATGCGTTTCCGGGTCCTGACTGGTATAGCTCAGCAGAATCTGGCCATCCGGCGCAATCACATAGGATGTACGGTCGGAGTGCAGAAAGGTGCCCTGCGTGCTAAGTGATTTGTACAGACCGGCCACTTTCGCGCCAGGATCGGCCAGCACTGCAAACTTGTTTCTGCACTCATCCTTTGAGAAATCAGCAACACGGTCCACATTCCCCGCTGTCACCCCCACAACGGTTGCGCCCTGTTTGGTAAAGGTATCCGTTGCCTCGGCAAATGCATGCGCTTCCAGCGTGCATCCTTGGGTGAAAGCCGCCGGAAAGAAATAAAGCACCACGGGGCCTTTTTTCAGCGCATCCTTGAGAGAGAACGTCAGCGGTTTTCCGCCAAGCGCGCCCTGAAGCGTAAAATCAGGCGCTGCCGCACCTTCCGCCAGCGCCGCATGAGCGGAATGCGCCCCCACAAACGGCACAGCGCTAATGCACAGGCCTATCGCCGCTACAGCAGCACAGGACTGCCTCATCACTGCACGCATTACTTTGTTTTTCATCATGCTTTTAACCATCCGGTTCGAGTCATGAGGCATCATGAGCCTAAACGGTACAATTCAACAATGCGCATCTTGATCACCCCCTGCCCGACGCTGGCAGCCACCCACCTTTCCCTCACCGCATATCAAGACATTCAGAAGGCCCAGACTGCATCACAGTTAAACCACAGCATGTTGTTGGTGCCGTTTGTCACCACCGGGTTCTGCACCGTTCCAGCCTGATTGAAAGGCCGCGTACCATTGAGCGATTTATCCAGCCTGATTTCCGGCCGCAATGTCAGTTTGCCCAGCCCCAGATTTCTGTTGATGAAGTCCGGACGGTAAGAAGCCCCAACCGTCAACTCCCCATACGTGGTGGGGGGCGCGTTGTAATACGGGTAAGGCCGGTTGCTCAAAGAATGTGTGTAGGACATGAAACTGGCATATTCGCTGACAGTCCCACCCGTATTATCCCGGAAAACCTCGCCGCGCAGATTGAACGTCAGCCATGGTTTGATATCCCACGCCAGATAGCTGGTGACCCCATACACGTCATCCCGTGTGGCGTTATCATGCAGATAGGTGCCGTCCACCGTAACGCTGAGCTTATCATTCACATGATAGGTGGCCATGATATCCCCATTATACTGCATGAGGTGATTGGCATCAGAACCAAGGCCCGCGCTGGTCCAGCCGTCGGGGGATGTCACGGCCCGCCCGTTGTTCCCTTCCGGCCCGAACCGCCCCATAGCGTGAATATCAAGCTTGCCATCCAGCAGATGGTTGAAGGCAAAGCCAAAATACCCTTTGGGTTTGTTATTGTTGCCTGCCGCGCTAAAGGTAGTGGAATTTCCGGCATCCACGCCCAGAATCCAGTCCACATGCTTGCTGAGATGCATGGTGGCCACAATGCCCACTGTCTGGAAGGGCACAATATAATCAGAAGCGTAATTGAAGGTATAGAAAGGCCGGGCCAGCGCGGGCGTGCCTTCTGCGCCCACCAGGCCGTACATCTGGCCCACCTGCACATCAATGCCGTGTTTGAAAATCCAGGGAAGATGCACGTCCACATGGGCCTGTGTGGGTGCCCACTGATACAACCCTGTAATAGCACCATCGCCCATGCCGATTGTAGGATCAAACCGTGCATCGGAGCCGTACATGGCCTCCAGCACAAACCCTATGCCATATCCGCCACCAACGTCCGTTACCGGATGGGAGAGTGATCCCATAATCTGGTTCATTGTAACGGTATTGGCGCGATCATTATAATACTGGCCAAAGTTTCGGCCTGACCGTGTCCATGGGTTGCCGGTAATTCCGGCTTCAATGGAAAGGTGTCCTTCCAGTCCATCCCAATAAGATGCTGCATGCCCCGGCCTGGGATGAAAGAGATTGCCAATATGGGGCTTGTCCTGCTGTGTCGCGGCAACAGGAGCCGCCTGCTCTGTCTGAACACTTTTAGGTGACAGGGGCAGGTGCTTTTCCGCAGGCGCTACTGCCGCAGGTGATATGGGCTGAGGCGACTGTCGGGGTTGCAGTCCCCTCTTTCCGGCACGGGCAGCGGAAGGATACAGGTGCGCGCGTGCGGGATGCGTCAGGGCCGAACGGGATTGAGGCGGATGCGCAAGCGATGATCTGGCATGCCCCTGCGGCATGCTACCCGTTATCATTACGCTCCCCAGAGCCACACCTGCCAGCCAGCTTTTATGCACCATTGGTCCGCATCATTTCTTGTTCTTTTTGAGCCCGACCTCCCACGCCGGTCCGCCGGGCTCCTTGCCGCGTTCATGCGGCCATTTCATGGCGCACGGAAGTAAATCATTTGCCTCTCCGTACACCGCAGCCGTTAACCGCTTTCACATCTTGTAGCTCTCTACACGCATCTTTCAGAGGGGCCTGATCACACATCTGCCATGCCCCTCCCCACAGCACCTTCTGCCACAAAGCGCGCCTGTGCCACCTCACACCCAGAGTATGATATGACTTTTCATTAAGGCCGATTATCAAACAGAACGAAGGAAGCCATTGTGGCCCCCATGCCGATGGCCACGCCAGTAGCCACCGCTTCTGGTTCATGGAGAAAAGACTATGGCTAATACTATTGTTGTTTATCATTCTGGCTATGGCCACACCCGCCGGGTGGCGGAACATGTCGCCAAAGGAGCCAATGCGGAACTTGTCGCCATCAATGAACACGGGGATCTGACGGAAGCAGACTGGGCCAAGCTGAATGCTGCCCACGCCATTATCTTCGGCGCACCAACCTACATGGGAAACGCAAGCTGGCAGTTCAAAAAATTTGCTGATGCCTCCTCCAAAATCTGGTTCACCCGTGGGTGGGAAAACAAGATTTTCGGTGGTTTCACCAACAGCGCCAGCCTGAATGGCGATAAAGGCTGCACTCTGGCATGGCTGAGCACGCTGGCCGCACAGCATGGTGGTATCTGGGTCAGTCTGGGCCTGTTGCCCAGCAACACCAAGGAAGCCAAACGCACGGATCTCAACAATCTGGGTGGCTCCGTCGGGCTGCTTGTGCAGAGCCCGGCAGATGCCAGCGTGGATGAAATTCCGCAGGGGGATTTGGATACAGCCGTCCATTATGGCAAGCGCGTTGCAGACGTAGCAGCCCGCTTCTCCCCCGCCTAACGTTCCCTCTTGTCAGCAGACGCCCCATGATACGGGGCGTCCTGTTTTTTTGAGTCTCGTTGTTTTCAGCCCCTTGCATCCGATAACAGTTTCAGGCGTTTCAGCCAGAGTTACGGAAACAGATCACACCGTTCCTTACGGTGCCCTTGCAAGGATAACTGGTCATGAAGAACACAGCATTCCGTGCCTGTTTTATTGCGAGCCTTCTGGTTATGGGCATGCCTGCCCCGCTGTGGGCCACCGGCAGAATGAGCCGCCTGCCCCATAAGCCTTTTGCCCAGTCCGGTGCCGCACCGCGTGCTCTCCCCCCAGCGCCAAATACCCCGCGGACTCCCACCTCCAGAACAGCCACGCCACCCCCGCGCTATTCAGATGGAACGGGCAATGAACTGGTTGACCGGCTCAATAATGCCCAGTTGAACCAGAACTATCGTGGCCCGTATTACTATCCCGGCCAACCTGTTCCCCCTTTTCAGGCTACCGCTCCTAATCGGCTCCCTGCTTTCAGCGCCACGCCTCCTTCTGCCACACCAAGCCTCCAACGGCCTGCGCCACCACAGCCTCCGTCAACCCTGCCTGCCTCCAAGGGAACGCCTTTCCGATAAAAAGCCCCCCGCGTATCAGAGCGTTACAGAAAGCGCCCCGAACTGACCTCCAGACATGAGGGTAAACTTACGTAGTTTACCGACCGTTTTCTGTGTGAATAACTGCCATGCTCTCGCCACCGCTGTGATTTCGGGCTGCATGATCCCATCTCTAAAGCAGAGTTGAGTCCGAACAGGACAAGACCTGAAAAAGAGAGACATCATGCCGCACGATAAAGCCCCACACGAAACGAGTTCATTATACCATCTGGCAGAGCGCACCCTTGCGCAGCCCAAACTGGCCACCAAAGCAGAGGTGCTGGAACTGGCGACATTTGTGCTGAAAGGCGGCGAACACGCCTCTGACGTGGAACGTGAAATTGCCAAAAAAGCGCAGCATAATCCCGAAGGTGTGACAGCAGCAGAATTGCAGGGACTGGCAACAAAAGTACTGGCAGGCCGTAAATGAGCCATCCATCCCACACTCCCCCGGCGCTGTCTTCCCTTCAGAAAGAACTGGACGATCTGCAACGCAAAATTGCTGAGGCAGAAAAGAATGAGCCCAACCATGTAAGTGCTCTGCGCAAACGCGAACGTGAGGTTTCGGAAGAAATTACCCGTCTTTCCCGCTAGGAAAAGCATTGCTGCCATGTAAGGCCCACCCACCCGGTATGGGCAGGCAATCTTCCGTGCCGGGGCGGAATGGGCTAGAAACGCAGAGTTGTTTCTGTTTTCCGCTTTGGTAGGCGCAGTGCCTATTTTGCGCTGCGTATCGAGGCTTTTTATTTTTTGTCCGCGGCAACGTGCCCTCCTTTACGGAGGACCACACAGCCCGATTTTATAGATGAGATGAGTATAGATATGCGCTTTATTCCCCTTATGGCCATCGCCGCCAGCCTTGCCGTAACACCGGTTGCCAGTCACGCCACATCCCTGCACACGCATTGGGAACAGTACAAGGCAGGTCGGGCATTCCGCCATCTATCCAATGATGGGCAGAAAGCCTTTGGCGATATTCTCAAAGCGCGTGATCTGCTGGCTGCCGGTAACACGGATGCCGCCATCCCCGCACTGTATGATGCCAACAAGCGCCTGACCGCAGCGGGCAAGGCCAGCACCAAGTTCAAGGCAGCAGAAGCCTCTTTGCAGCCTGCCCCCCAGCATGCACCGGCATCTGGCCATGTGCCTGTCACTACGCCTACAGACTGGATTCCGGTAGGGGGTGAATTTATTGCAAGCGAAACGCTGGCTCCTGAGAAAAAGGCTGCCGTGGCCACCGCCAACAAGCAGCTTCAGGCTGGTGACACGCAGCAGGCAGCCCAGAGCATGCAGGTTGTGGGTGAAGATGTAGACTTCATTGTCGCACTGGCACCGCTGGCACAGACACAGGGCGCCCTTAACCGCGCCACTGTCTTCACGGAAGGCCGCCAGCCCAAGGAAGCACTGGATGCACTTGACCAGACACTGAACAACCTTGTCTTTGTGTCTCAGGATTTTGTGGAAACAGCTATTCCTGCCACACAGGGTGGCAAAGCGGCCTCAGCGCCGAAAGCACAGAAATAAGACTGCTCTCTCAAAGAGGTCTGATTTAACTATAAGGCCTTTTTTCAGAAAAAACAGTGTTGCAAGCGTTAAAGGCGACACCGTTGAGCCCAAAAACTCCTTCTATAGCCCCTACGGCCAAAAACTTCCGCAGCCGAACCTTACTGGGGCCTTTAGCCCGGGTGCCCGGGTTATTAAACTGGCGTGATGCAGCCTTGGCTGATACCGCCACTCCTTTTCTGAAACTCTGATAATCTCCCTTTTCAGGCTGGCTGCGGGCAACATAAATTATCAAACTTCTGCCTGAAATCTATTGTGAGCGCGACCTTCCATACCGCATCAAAAAAATCGGATGGGAGGCGCTCGTTCAGCCGCACCAGACCTATGGAGCCTGCGGAAAATCCAACCAGTCTGCGCATCTGCAATCTGCCAACGGGAGGCACCCTGAGCGGGAAAGAAGAAATAGGCAGGATGGTCGCAAACCGGCCACTCATTATTTCAGCATGGATCACTTCAAGAGACCCGGTTTCAAGACGAACAATCGGTTTGATCCCAGCCGCCTGAAAACCAGTATCCACCAGTTGCCTGCACCGCATGGTCTGACTAAGCAGCGCCAGCGGAAAATGTGCCGCGTCCTCCCAACTGATGTCACGTCCCTCCGGAAAAGCATACGCGGAGGTACCAGCCAGAACCTGTTCTTCCTCATAAAGGGAGCGAACAATAAAGGCCTGTGCCTGCGGGCACTCCTCATAATACATAATGGCGATATCAAGCTGCTTTTTGGTAAGCCGTTCAATAATATCCGCATTGGTCAGAACAGAGACATCACACGAACAATCGCCAATTTTTTCCTGAACCGCTTCCATAAGTGCTGGCACAATATGCACGGCGGTTGGAATAACCCCTATTTTGAGCGCACCGACCAGATCCTGCTTTGTCAGTGAAACTTCATTCTGCATTTCCGTAACACTGTGCAGAATATCATGTGCCCATTTCAGAATACGGGCACCTTCTACCGTAAAGCCAAACACCTTTTTCTTGCGGTCTATAATAACAACGCCCAGCTCCTCTTCCAATTGCCTTACGGCGCGGGAAAGCGCAGGCTGGGACACGTTACAGGCCACAGCCGCTTTTGAAAAACTTCTGAATTTTTCTATCTCTCGAAGATAGTAAAGCTGCTTCAGAATCATATGTACTCCGCAAAACACGCTCTACCTGAAGAGAGACGTGCCATAAATGAGACCAGCAGCCCCCGCCTTCTGCCATCAGAAAGACCAGCCCCTTACACAGCCATTACCCCCCGATGTAATGCATTTCGATTTTATCCTGCGTGTATGGTCTCTTCGGAATGGTTTTGCCCGCAGGGTGAGTAGCTCGTTCTTCGCTGTAGCGATCTGTGCGCTGGCTCCATATATGAGAGAGAACCGTGCGCAAAACCTCATCATCCCCAGCATGCCGCGGGTTACGCAGAAGCGCCCGCAAATCCGTGCCCTGCGTTGCAAAAAGACAGGTATAGAGCTTTCCATCTGAAGAAAGACGCGCCCGCGAGCAGGCACCGCAGAATGGGGCGCTGACAGAGGAAATAAACCCGATCTCCCCCGCACCATCCACATACCCATAACGGCGCGCCACCTCACCCGGATAATGAGGAGAGAGTGCCGCCACCGGCCAGATGGCGTTGATGCGCGTTAGCAATTCCTGAGAGGGCACAACATCCATCCTCTCCCACCCGTTACGGTTGCCAACATCCATGTATTCAATCAGACGGACCACACATTCTGTATTGCGAAAATGGGCAAGCAGATCAGGCACACCAGCATCATTTACGCCACGCTGCACAACAGTATTGATCTTTATATGTCCTTGAAAACCGGCCTGTTCTGCGGCTTCAATGCCTTTCATTACCGCAGCCGGGTCTCCCCTGCCACCGCTCATTCGCGCAAACACGGCGGGGTCAAGACTATCCAGACTGATAGTCACGCGCTGCAACCCTGCCTGCCGCAGTGCCTGCGCGCAACGCGGCAACAACACCCCGTTGGTTGTCAGGGCAACATCCTCAATACCCGGCACATGGACCAGACGCTCTATCAGATCAGGCAAGTCGGCACGCAACAGCGGTTCACCACCCGTCAGGCGTATTTTGGTTACACCCAGACTGGCCGCAACCCGCGCCACGCGCTCTATTTCATCAAAACCCAGCCGGTCCCTGGGGGCCAGAAACTGAAACCCTTCATGATACGTGCTCTCAGGCATGCAGTAGGAACAGCGGAAATTGCACCGATCCATAACCGATATCCGCAAATCCCTTAGCGGGCGGCCATGCCTGTCAACATCCTGTGCAATGTTGCGCACTGGCTCTCTCCTGTCAGCCATAGCTGCCCGGCTGCCCCTTACCCGGCAATTTTGATAGGCGGTGCTGACGCCACACTTTCCACCACTTTTACGGGAATGGATTTGGCTGCGGGTGTGCCACTGATTTCATCAAAATAATCCAGCGGCAAAAGAGGGTTGAGTTCCGGGTAGTATCCGGCAATCGCCCCACGAGACATGGGGTAAGCAATTACGCTCAACCCATCCACATACCGCCTTACGCCATCCTCGCTATAGGTTTCCAGACCGATAACAGTACCGTTCTCCAAGCCCCGCTCCGCCATGTCTTCCTTATTCATGAAGATAACAAGCCGGGTGTTATACACCCCGCGATACCGGTCATTATTACTGTAAATGGTGGTGTTATACTGGTCATGCGAACGGATGGTGGCCAGCCGCAACATAGCCTTATCGGTTATGGGCTCATTTACCTCCAGCCCCGGCATGACGAGAAAATTGGCTTTACCATTAGGCGTTTTCCACACACGCCGGCGCGGTGGAATATCCAGATGGAAGCCTCTGGGGTTTTTGATCTTCTCCGCAAAATCAGCATAGATTTCGGGATACACCTCGGCAATTTTGTCGCGTATCGGACCGTAATCCACCATATACTGCGCCCATGCCGTTTTAGAGTTGGGCAGTGCTTCCATGGCCATACGGCACACAATTTCCGTTTCCGGCAGAACATGATCACTGACCGGTTCAAACACCCCACGGGATGCCGTCACGTTAGACATGGCATCTTCAATAGTTATGAACTGCTCGCCTGCCGCCGTACGAATAATTTCAGACCGCGCAACAACAGGCAGGATCAGCGCATCCTTGCCATGCACCAGATGCCCTCTGTTCAGTTTTGTGGCAATGCCAACCGTCAGGTTCAGCTTACGCATAGCGGCATAAGAGCGGGGGGTATCCGGCACGGCATGAATAAAATTGCCACCCAGACCAATAAACACCTTGGCCGTACCAGCTTCCATGGCTTCAAGAGCCTCAACCACATGGTGACCGTGCTCACGCGGGGGCTCAAACCCAAACGCATCCCGCACGCGGTCCAGATAAAGCTGGGTTGGTTTTTCATCTATCCCGACCGTGCGATCCCCCTGCACATTGGAATGGCCGCGAATAGGTGCAATACCGGCACCAGGTTTACCAAAATTCCCGCACAGAAGCAGAATATTGGCCACCTGCTGCAACAGGCGAGAGCCTTCCTGATGCTGGGTCAGCCCCATACCGTAGCAGATGATAGTGGCTTTAGAGTTTTTGTAAATTTCACCAATTTTACGGATCTGTTCTTCAGAAACACCGGAAATACGGGTAATATCCGCCCAGGAACATCCCATCACATCCTCCCGCAACGCCTCAATCCCTGCGGTGTGTTCCTGAATGAAAGCGGTATCCAGCACGTTCTCCCCACGCGCCTCGGCTTCAAACAGCACTTTCATCATACCTTTGAAAATGGCGAGATCTCCGCCAATCCGCACATGCACGAATTCGCTGGAAATTGGGGTTGAACCGAACGTACCCATCTGCAGCACGTCCTGCGGCTCCGTAAAACGGATGAGCGCCCGTTCCGGCATGGGGTTAATCAGGATAATCGGCACGCCGCGTTTGCGGGCTTCCACCAGATTGGTCATCATGCGTGGCGAATTTGTGCCCGTATTCTGCCCCACCACAAATATGGCCTCAGCGTGCTCAAAATCCGCCAGCACAATTGTGCCCTTGCCAATGCCTATAGATGGCGGCAGGCCACGGCTTGTAGGCTCGTGACACATGTTTGAGCAATCAGGAAAGTTGTTGGTACCAAATTCACGAATAAAAATGGAATACAGGAAAGCCGTCTCATTCGCGGTGCGGCCCGATGTATAGAACTCGGCCTGATGTGGGCTTTCAAGCGCCTGCAAATGGCGGCCGATCATGGCGAACGCATTATCCCATGTGACGGGCACATATTTGTCTGTTGCGGCATCATACCGCATGGGCTCTGTCAGGCGACCCTGCATTTCCAGCCAGTAGTCACTTTTCTCCATCAGCTCCGTAACGGTGTAGCGCTCAAAAAAATCACGCGTGATACGCGCCTTTGTGGCTTCATGCGCAAGCGCCTTGGCACCGTTTTCACAAAACTCCAGTTTTTTACGATGATCCGCATCAGGAAAAGCGCAGCTTGGGCATTTAAAGCCCCCCGGCTGGTTCATGGCCAGAAGCCCGCGTGATCCCTTGACAAGAACACTTTGCTCCATCAGCACTTTTGCCGTGGCCCCTGCCGCCCCCCAGCCTCCTGCTGGATGATGATAGGGCTTGAATTCAGACTGTTTTTCTTTGCTCATGATATCAACCCTCTTGATAGGCGGCAGAGTAGTGCATGCCCCGCGCAGCACGGTTTTCTGATCGTCACTCTTTGTAAAACAGCGTCAGCAGATATCAGGCGTGTTCTGGTTGCAGCACGCCAAATTCCTTCATGGCAGGCACAAAGTTTTCGTTTTCATGCTTTGAACGTGCCAGTTTGATCAGTGCAAAACGCTGAAGCGGCGTCAGCCCCGCCCATTGGGCTGGTGTGGGCGGCACCACGCCATCCACCTGCGCCTGCCCCATCACCGCCTCCGGCATCCGGTCAGGCTCCTGCCAGTCTGCCAGAGTGGGGGCGTCCAGCGGCCGGAGGGGCTCATTACTGCGGGCGGCAATCAGGTGTGCCACAAGAGCGCGATACGCGGCCTGTTCATCTGCTGTGGTGCAGGGGAGTTTCGTCAACGTCTCCCGGTCTTCACGCGAGAACTGGCTCCATTGCCGCAGGCTCAGCTTGATGCAGACAATATCCAGCTTCTGTCGTGCAATCATTGGAATGCAACGCAATGACCCGGCAAAATCACGTTCAAACTCAAAAAGCATCGGACCCTGTCCTGAGTGAGCGGTGGAGGAAAGAGTGGCAAAAGCGTTGCCGCCCTACTTGGGAATCAACAAATGGAGGAGAGATGCAGCGGCAATGAACGCCGCCGTGCTGAGCGACCAGATGACCACAAACCAGCCAACCCGTGCGCCGGTCCGTTTGGGTGCGCCATCCCCATTGCCCTGAACAATATCAGTGATAGCCATCTGTTTCCGTCACCTTTCCGCGAAACACGCGATAAGAGTAGATTGTGTAGGTCAGGATGATGGGCAGCAGGATGGCCGTGCCAACAAGCTGAAAAAACTGGCTTGATGGCGGAGAGGACACATCCCACAACGTCAGCCCCGGCGGCACGGCATAGGGCCAGATGGTAATGCCCAGCCCGGAGAGGCACAGAAAGAACCAGCCCAGCGCGCACAGGAACGGCCCCTTGGAATGGTCCCGCCGCAGGCCCATGACCATCAGGCCACCAAGCAGCGCGACCAGAACAGGCACAGGCGCAACGAACAGCATATTGGGCCACGCCGTCCAACGGCGCAGATAAGGCGCATGCAGCAGCGGGGTCCAGATACTGACAGCAACAATGCAAAGGAAGAGCCCCACAGCCAGACGCGCCGCCCACCTGCGGCACGATGCCTCCAGAACGCCGGTTGTACGCCAGATCAACCATGTTGCACCCAGCAGGGCGTAGCCGCACATCACGGATAAGCCACACAGAATGCTGAACGGTGTCAGCCAGTCCAGTGGCCCACCGGCAAAAGCGCCATCCGTAACGGTAACACCCTGAACCACACCGGCCAGAATGGCACCCTGACAGAAAGCGGCCAGGCCGGAACCGACCATGAAACCAGTGGTCCAGAGCCGCTCACGCGGGGTGCCGCGCGTCATGACACGAAATTCAAACGCCACGCCCCGGAAGATCAACGCCAACAGCATCAGCACGATGGGCAGGTAAAAGGCGGGTAGCAGAGTGGCATACGCACCGGGGAAAACCCCATACAGCACGGCGCCGCCCAGAACCATCCATGTCTCGTTCCCGTCCCATACAGGGGCGATGGTGTTCACCATCACATCCCGGCGGCCGGGATCACGCTCCAGCGCAAAGAGCATGCCGATGCCCAGATCAAAACCATCAAGAATGACGTAAATACTTATGGCTGCAATCAGAATGACAGCCCAGACAATGGGGAGCCAGTATGCAAAGTCCATCATGGATCAGGCTCCTTTGCCAGCAGACGGGTCAATCACATCCGGATGCATGCGGGCTGCCAGAATATCGGATGCGTGAGAGGGGGGAGTGTCATGTTCGCCTTCCTGCGGCGCACGCCCCAGCAGGCGCACCAGAATGCCCATGCCAGAACCAAACACCAGCACATACACCACCACAAAGGCCGTCATGGTCACAGCCATGCTGGACAAAGCAATGGGAGAAACGCTGTCTGACGTGCGCAGCAGGCCGTAAACAGTCCAGGGCTGACGGCCGACTTCGGTGGTGATCCAGCCGCACAGCAGCGCCAGAAAACCAGCGGGAGCCATGCACAGGGCAACACGATGGAAGAGTGTATTGGTAAACAGGGTACTGTTGCGCCGTAACCAGAGGGACCAGAACCCCACAAGCGCCATAAGCATGCCCAACGCCACCATGATGCGGAAGGAGAAGAAAATAACAGGCGATGGCGGCCGTTGATCACGGGGGAAATCCTTCAGCCCCGGCACCTTGCCTTCCAGACTATGGGTGAGAATGAGTGAGCCCAGCAGCGGCACCTTGACGGCATAATCCGTCCGCTCTTCCTTCATGTTGGGAATACCAAACAGCAGTTCCGGCGCACGCCCTTCTGACGTCCAGTCACCTTCCATCGCTGCAATTTTTGCGGGCTGGTATTTCAACGTGTTCAGGCCATGGGCATCCCCGGCCATGATCTGGATAGGAGCCACAATGGCGGCCATCCACATGGCCATGGAGAACATCACCCGCACAGGTTCGCTGGCAATCCGCCCTTCACGCCGGGCCTTGAGCATGTGCCACGCCCCGGTTGCCCCAACAATGAACGCCACGGAGAGAAACGCCGCCAGCCCCATATGCACCAGCCGGAACGGGAAAGAGGGGTTGAAGATAATGGCCAGCCAGTCCGCTGGCATGAAGCGGCCGGTTGTGGGATCAATACTGTAGCCGCGCGGCGTCTGCATCCAGGAATTGGAGGAAAGGATCCATGTCATGGAAATCAGGGTGCCAATGGAAACGCAGCACGTGGCGGCAAAATGCAGCCCCCGTCCCACCTTGTTCATGCCGAACAGCATGACGCCCAGAAAACCCGCCTCCAGAAAAAAGGCGGTCATGACTTCATAGGATAACAGCACCCCGGTAATTGGCCCGGCCTTTTGAGAAAAGACAGACCAGTTGGTGCCAAATTCATAGGACATGACCAGGCCGGAGACGACGCCCATGCCAAAGACAATGGAGAAAACCTTGATCCAGTACCGGTAAAGATCAAGAAAAACTGGTCTTCCGGTCTTGAGCCAAAGCCCCTCCAGCACAGCCAGATAGGCCGCCAATCCAATGGAAAAAGCGGGGAAAATAATATGAACGCCTACTGTAAAGGCAAACTGAAAGCGCGCCAGAAGAAGCGCAAGGTCATGGGCAGGCTGCATTGGGTCTCATCCAAACATATGCATGTGGCTGCTCCACCAGAAAACAGCCTCCACAAACCCTGAAAGAAAGGGGCTGCTTCCTGCCATAAACGCCGCAGGGAACCATCCTGTTCCGCAACGAGCCACAATGCTCTTGCCCTGCACTAGATCAGCAAGAGCTCTGCCGTCCAAGACCTTTTCCTTATATAATAATAAACAGCAGTTATAATGGTGACCCGTTTGTGATCATTCTGCTTATCTGTCGCATTCTTGTATCTTGCCACGCTGCGCTGCATGCCTATGCTATGGCTCTGATATCGTTACACGATCGCGTTGTTGCGCGAGGAGCTTCAGACCGTTGGCCACACCTCAACCCATTGACACAAAACTGACCCAGGCCGCCCTTTTCCTGGTGGTAACCCTGAACAGTGATACCCCGGATGCCGCGGCCATAACGCAGATCAAGGCCCTTATGGGTGACCTGTCCTCCCTTGTTCGCGGTGTGGGATTCCGGGTGCCTGACGGCAGGCTAAGCTGCATTACGGGCATTGGGTCCAACGCGTGGGATCACCTTTTTGGCACACCACGCCCGCGTGAATTGCATCCCTTTCGGGAAATCAATGGCGTGCATCACGCCCCCTCCACACCGGGAGACCTGCTGTTCCATATCCGCGCCACCCGCATGGATCTGTGTTTTGAACTGGGCACGGCTATCGTGTCCCGGCTGGAAGGCGTCGCCTCCGTTGTGGATGAAGTTCACGGTTTCAAATATTTTGATGAACGTGATCTGCTCGGCTTTGTCGATGGCACGGAAAACCCCACCGGCCAGCCAGCCCTTGATGCGACCCTCATTGGTGAGGAAGACCCGGCTTTTGCTGGCGGCAGCTATGTCATTATTCAGAAATACCTGCATAACCTGAAAAAATGGGATGCCATCCCAACTGAAGTGCAGGAACATATTATTGGCCGCAAGAAACTATCGGATATTGAACTGCCAGAAGCCGATAAACCAAGCTATGCCCATAATGTGCTGACCAATATTGAAGAAAACGGGCAACAGCTTCAGATCGTGCGCGACAACATGCCGTTTGGTGAAGTGGGTAAAGGAGAGTTTGGCACCTACTTTATCGGCTATGCGTGCTCCCCTTCCCGCACGGAACAAATGCTGCAAAACATGTTCGTGGGCAAACCACCCGGAAATTACGACAGACTTCTGGATGTCAGCACCGCCGTTACGGGAACGCTGTTCTTTATTCCCACAAGTGATTTTCTGGACGGCGCGCCTGATCTGGAAACAGCCGATCAGCCAGCACCTGCCCCCACTCCAGCCCCTTCACCTACCCCTGATCTGCCGAGCGGCTCTCTTGGAATTGGGTCACTCAAATAAGGAGTTCTGACATGAACAATCTGCACAGACATCTGGCTCCCATTTCCTCCGCCGCCTGGGCCGAGATTGAAGATGAAGCCGCCCGCACCATCCGCCGCCATCTGGCTGGCCGCCGGGTTGTGGACACATCAGACCCCAAAGGCACCGCTTTTGCCGGTGTGGGCACCGGCCGCGCCAAACAGATTGAAACACTGGGCGAAGGTGTGCGGAGCGTTCTGCGGGATGTTCTGCCGCTGGTGGAACTGCGTGTTCCCTTTACCGTATCACGCGATGAAATTGATGCCGTGGAACGCGGCTCCCTTGATTCAGACTGGCAGCCAGTCAAGGACGCTGCAAAGAAAATTGCCTTTGCAGAAGATCGCGCCATTTTTGACGGATATGCCGCAGCAGGCATGACGGGCATCCGTCAGGGCACGTCAAACACGCATCTCAAACTCCCTGCATCGGTCAAGGATTATCCTGCCGTTATTTCTGCCGCGCTCAATGAATTACGTCTGGCGGGCGTCAATGGCCCTTATTCCATTGTGCTGGGAGCCTCGGCATTTGAGGCCGTCAACGGCGGCGATGATGAAGGCTACCCCATCCGCAAACATCTTGAGAGCCTGATTGACGGCAAGATCATCTGGGCCCCCGCCATTGAAGGTGCGTTTGTTGTCTCCACCCGTGGAGGTGATCTGGCGCTGGATATTGGGCAGGATTTTTCCATTGGCTATTTGAGCCACACGGCTGAAACGGTGGAGCTTTACCTGCAGGAAAGCTTTGTCTTCCGTGTGCTGACAAGTGAAGCCACTGTCGCCATTGACTAGTACACCTAAGGCCGTAGCCGTCTCCACAAGACGGCTACGGTTGATTACGCCCTACGCTCCCCGGTTTTCTGGATAGAACACAGAACGAGTTCTTTCCTCCACTCGCCTGCCCCTGGCACTCGCCCCCAAGAATAAAAGCCCCCTCTCCTGCAAAAATTGATCACCGTTTGGGGCAAGCCTATCAACAATAGGGAGGAAAAGTGTGCATTGGTAATAGCGCCTCCCCGCATCTCCTTGAGAAGCACGGTTTTATCTGTCGTGTTATCCAGGTGGGAGATATGCCCCACTCATCCAGAAACAGGTAGTCACAGTGCCGGAATTATTGCCCCCTAAAGACAGTTTGAAAACTTGCTTCACACAAAAGGAAGACTCGTCTCATGACCACGATTTCCATTGATGACTTCACCAAAATCGATATTCGCGTTGGAACAATCACTGATGTCCAGCCTTTCCCGGAAGCCCGCAAACCAGCTTGGAAACTAACCATTAACCTTGGCGCAGACATTGGGCTGAAACGCTCCAGTGCCCAGATTACGGAGCTCTATTCCGCCGAGGCTCTGATTGGCCGGAAGGTTGCATGTGTGGTGAACCTGCCACCCCGCCAGATTGGCCCGTTTGTTTCTGAAGTTCTGACCTTGGGCTTCCCTGATGATCAGAAGCGCGTGGTTCTGACTATCCCTGAACGAGATGTGCCTGATGGCAGCCGCCTCTTTTAAAAAGGCGTTTTTTTCTTATAACTATACAGAACAATACACCCACTACCCGTTTTGGTATAAAGGTATCCCTTGATGGGTGTTGCTCTCTTATGAAAGAGCACTCTTTCTATTCAGAGTGGCGTGCGTCTGATTGAAAGGCCGTGCACATAATGACGCAAACGGCCTGCCCTCTGTCTGCTTGAAGCATCACAGCACTGCGCAAACGCGCTTTCACTCCCCCTGAGGGGGCGACACACCTCTGTCTCGCAAAAGCTGCCGCAAAGCGAGAATAACGGGAAAAACTTCCACGTTATGATCGCCCCCCAGTTCCTTCCATGCTTGCTGTTCCAGTTCCACAATTTCACGATCTTCAAAGAAAACGCGCTCTGTAAAAGCAACCAGCACGGGCCATGCCAGATCAAGCAGAAAGGGCACTTTCAGCCGTTTAATTGATAACAGCCCGAAAACCCGGTTTGTCAATTCCTGCCTGTCTTGAGGAACATAAGAGATCCATAACTCCATGACAGGCTCATCAATACCCTGCGTTTCAATACGCAGGGTTTGATAGGGATACTGTGTGCGGATGGTCATCACATCCCTATAAGCGAAGTCCCGGCCATCCTTACGCCTCTGGCCGTAAATCAGGGCCTCACTCAAGGGTTGCTTGCCGCCTGTGCGGGCAAATGTATAACGCGCTTCTACAAAGTCCTCACCACGATCCATGCCAAGGAAACGGGGTTTCATTTTACCTACAAGCCGACTGTGCAACACCTGATGGTTCATATCCATCAGGTTTTCATGCATGAAACTGTAATGACAATTGACCACCTGCCCAAAACGTCTGGTACGATAACGTTTATCTCTTACACGTGGAAAATCAGGAAGCGGTTTGGTCTCGGCCAGCGCCTGATTGCCCATGAAAACAAAAATAAGCCCGTCTTTTTCCCGGCACGCCCACGGCTTGAGGCGAAGGAGACCCGCATCGGCAGCGCCATTTTGGGAAACACACTGCCCTTTTCTATCATATTTCAGACCATGAGCCAGACAGCTTATAAAATCCCCACAAACAGCACCTTTGCTCAGCGGCACCTGCTTATGGGGGCACAAACCATCCAATGCGTAAGGAGCACCGTTTGTAGGCCGCACCACCACCAGAGGATGGCCCGCAAACTGAACACCAAGAGCTTTACCGGGGCGCACTTCACGGGACCACGCAACGGGGTACCAAAAATTCGGATCACTTCTGACCCGTCTTAAATCAGCTTTTTCTAATAATGCAGCCTGCAAGGAATTTATAGTAGATCCATTTTTCATACTTATGGCCATCCCACACAACGCGGCTCAGACACAGGAAAAAAGATCTTCCCCTTGTAAGGATAGGGCTTCTCCTGCTTTTTTCCTGAACGCGTATACTCAGTTATCCGTCTTGAAAAGCACGCATTCCCGTTTGATTTTTGAGCAGATGCCTCAGACGGTAGAAGCCTTCCGCTTAGGGCAAACACGAATTTTACTTTTTTGCTGAGAAAAAGCGGAGCTCTTCAGGAACGTAAGCGCCCCTGACGGTTCTTGCGTGAAAAACGGCTGACACATGCAGCAGACAGACATGTCACTTTTCTCCTCCCTTCGGTACATCCCGCCCGACGGCTGGTGGCTGGACGATGGCAGGTCTCCTGGCTCGCGGATTATGGCTTGCTGATTCAACCTTCCCGTTTCCTGATGAAAACAGTGGCGCACGTTCTACGCGACCAAACCAGAAGCATACCGCCTACAGTTGCGGGAGCAGCCTCCGACTACGCCTTCAAGGTCACTCATTGACCCCTTGAGCATGACGGTGTTCCCTATTAACCCGCTTGCACGGGACCATCGAAGCGTTTTGCAGATACATCATGGGCCTAACCACCCCTCCCGCGCAAGATGCAATATAACATGGTAGAAGAACATAGCCATTAGCTCTGTGCATGGACTATAAAGAACGAACATATAAGAACGCACCCATTCTAAAAGAAAGTAAATTCCTCAGACCTTAGAATAGGACTCAAAAATTCCGTCGAACGTTTTCACTAATATCACGCAGGCTGAGAACAGTATTGACATTATTCGCATAAGACACAGAAACACAGACGTTCTTTTCCCTTTCAACAAGAAGGTCTGGATTAGGAAAAACGAGAGTATGGGTTGTAGCCCTTAAACACTTTCCAGATGCAAGAAGCAGAGGATCTAAAAAGGAACGCTTTGAAATCATGAATAAAAATGGTATAATTTTCATAATTATATAAATTATACGCATACACGGAGCATTGCATGCCTGTTCTTGAACGTAGCCATCTGGCCATTATTCAGGAAGTTGCCCGCGAAGGATCGCTTACGGCAGCCGCAGCCAAGCTTAATCTGACCCAGCCTGCGCTCAGCCATGCCATTCGCAAGCTGGAAGACCAGCTTGGCGTGAAAATCTGGCGGCGGGAGGGGCGCTCCCTTACCCCCACCCAAGCCGGTGAGTGGTTGTTATCCCTTGCCAACCGCTTGCTGCCGCAGTTTGCTCTGGCGGAAGACAGGTTGGAGCAATTTGCCAATGGCGAGCGAGGCACCTTACGCATCGGTATGGAATGCCACCCCTGCTACCAATGGCTTCTGAAAATTGTCTCACCGTATCTGGATCAATGGCCCAAAGTGGATGTGGACGTACGCCAGAAATTCCAGTTTGGCGGGATTGGGGCCCTGTTCAGCAACGAGATTGATATTCTTGTCACGCCAGATCCACTTTACAAACCGGGGCTGAGTTTCACCCCCGTTTTTGATTACGAGCTTGTTCTGGTTGTGGGGCCGGACCACCCCCTTCGGCACACCAAATTCATCCTGCCCCAGCAACTTGCCGGGGAAACCTTGATCACCTACCCGGTCCCTTCAGAACGCCTTGATATCTTCACGCAGTTTCTTCAGCCTGCTGGCATCAGTCCACGCCAGCAAAAGCAGATAGAAACCACGGACATCATGCTGGTCATGGTCGCGCATGGGCGCGGGGTTGCAGCCCTCCCCGGTTGGCTGGTGGAGGAATATGCATCCCGCTTTAATCTTTATCCCGTCCGGCTTGGCAAAACGGGTATTGCCAAGCAGATTTTCCTTGGTCAGCGCGAAACTGATGCCGACATTGAATATATGCGCGCCTTCATCCAGTTTGCGGCAGGAGCCATACCAACCCCCTAACGCGCTCAGAACCCCGCCTGAACGCTAATGGAAAAAGAACGCGGAGCCCCCAGCAGAATCTGCCCCGGATAACTGGTGTCTGCCCACTGCACAAAATGCTTATTGCCTATGTTATCAATCCGGCCATACACCGTAACACCCTTGTAAGCATGCCATCCTGCAAAAACATTTACCAAGGCATAATCTTTCAGGCTCAGGGTGTTGGCGTAATCCCCTTTACGCGCGGAAACATACCGTAACCCGGCCCCCAGATCGAGTGGCAGATCCGCCACCTGAGACCAAATCCCCCACAGGTTGGCCGTAACAGCCGGAACGTTGGGCACCTGATTACCAGAAGCATTCAGAGCGGCGCTGGGATGAAACGAACCATAACGTGAATAGGTGTACGCAACATTCCCGGACAGGCTCCAGTGCTGGTTCAGCACAAGATCACCCTGCCATTCCAGACCACGGGATTTCTGAACACCTGCCGTCGCCACCGTATCCGGGCCTGTTGCCACAAGCATGCGGGTGCGCCGGATATCATAAAACGACAGCGTTGTTGTAAAACGCCCGTGCCATGTGGAGGCCTTGACCCCAATCTCGCCCTGACGGGAATGGCTCAGGCGGCTGAACTGCCCCCGGTTAGCAAGAAAAATGTTAGACCCCGGAGGATCTTCCGCCGTGGTGTAAACACCGTAAAGACTGATATCTTTTGTCAGATCCCACACCGGGCCAATACGGAAATTGTCGGGATTGTAGTGCCCCTTGAAACTGCTGGCCGCATTGTACCCACCGTTCTGATTGTAGTTCTGACGGTTAAGGGCAAGCCAGTCATACCGAAAACCGCCTACAATACGCAGATTATCCCGAACAGTGAGAACATCTTCCAGAAAAAGACCGGCCTGCACCATGGTTGTAGGTGATTTACGGAAAGGATATTCGCCTGCAAACGTGCCCAGCGATGTCTGCTCTGGACTGACAAGAGAGACACTATCCGCATAGGACGCATCAGGAAAACCGCGATTACGGATAAACCGGAGATAATAGGCATCTCCGCCTAACACAAACCTGTTTTTCATGCCGAATATTTTGAAATCAAACTGCGTATGGAGGGTATCTCCTACCTGATGCTGGTTTTGATACACATAAAATCTGTCACGCCCAATCCGGCCTGGCGCGATATTGTTCCCTCCAGCATCCACCGCGCCTGTCTTGCCAATGTAGCTCAGGCTTTCGGCATTGTTCCAACGGCGCTTGGAATACACAAAATAACTGCTGTTATGAATCTGGATAGTGGGGCTTACCTGCCAGTCAAGATGCAGGGTGGGCGTTGCATTGACAGAACCCGCTCGTCCATCACGTACGTTATAATAGCGCCACAAGGACCCTCTGGTGACCCCCTGCCCCTTGGAGGAACTGAGCAAGCCGCCAACGCGCCCGCCTGTTTGTGCAAGAGAGACCAGTGGTGTGCCATAATAGGTGGAGAGACGGTCTGTCAGGTAATCCATGCTCAGGCGCGCGGTGAAACGGTTTGTTGGTTTCCACAACAGTGTGGTTGTAAAATCATCTGAATGTGGATCTGCGCCTTTTACAAACCCGTCGGATGACGTGCGGCTGAAGTCTGAGCGAATGGCAAGCGTTTTTGTAATGGGCACGGACCCACCCACACCTGCATTCCAGGTGTTGAAGCTGCCGTAGGATAAGAGCGCATTGGCATGGGCTGCATCAAAATCCGGCGTTCTGGCGCGCATGTCCACCGTGCCGCCGACTGCCCCTTGTCCGTACAGCACGGAAGAAGGACCCTTCAACACCTGCACGCTTTCCAGATTGAAGGTATTTTGGGGCCGGTTAACCATGGTTGTTGGCCCGAAATAAAGACCATCACGCAAGATGAGGATCTGGTTTCCGGTAAAGCCGCGCATCATCAACTGTGCCGGGCTACCAGGAGAACCACCGGAGGATACACCCGGCGCACTGTCCGCTGCACTTTCTGCCTGCGCATAACCACGCTGCATCATCAGATCATGCTGAATAACGTTAATGGTAGCAGGCGAATGCTGGATGGAAAGACCAAGCCGTCCACCAACACCAGCCACCGTTTTCAGGAAGGCCGTTTTCCCATGTGTGGTGATGTATTCCGCTTTTCCGGCGGATGTAACATTCTTGGAAAGAGGGCCGGTTACACTCTGTTTCTGACCAGAACCGGTTGTTTCTGCATGGCCCGCGCTCATGCAGAAAAGGCCAGACGCCATAAGCGTCACGATATAATAAACTGGTCGCACGGAATAGCTCCACCAAACATCACCGCGGTGGAGACGAGAGAGCTTCGCCTCGCCCCCGAATCACCCCGTTCGGCGGCTCCGTCCGTGACTTTTCTGCAATGGCAGGTCTCCTGGCTTGCTGGTCAACGGTGTGATGGATACCTTCCCGAACACCCGAAGGGGTATTCAGTGGCGTCATGTTTCCAAAAAACCTCACAGCGCACAGTTGCGGGGGCAGCACCGGCTTTTAACCGGTTTCCCTCTTAGCCTTGCAGCATCCCAGCAAGAGGAGGCTGAAGGCACCATAGCGATTGGCTGATAGACACAAACCCGTGAATTTTGTCAACGTGCGCGACATTTTTCCGAGCACTTCCCCAGTCTGCAAAGAATATTGCGGACTGCCCCATTTGTGTGCATTAGTTTGCTCACTTGTCGACAGTCCCGTGCGAACGGGCGAACAGGGAATGCCGTACGCCTTAGAGACCAAAGGCAAGTCGGCAGCTGCTCCCGCAACTGTATGCGGTATGGGTCTGATTTTTCCGCTGTAAAAGCGGGCCACTGGTGTCACCACCGGGAAGGCTGAATCAGAACCGATTATCCGCGAGCCAGGAGACCTGCTGTCGTCGTCTGACCGTGCCGCCGGGCGGGATGTACCGGAGGCTGGAGAGCGTACTGTGCAATGTGCCGCTGTGTGGTGTCTGTCTCATGCCTTGAAAAACGCAAGGCTTTGTTCCTGCTTTAGCTGGCGGGGAGATTTCTGAGAGATGATACTCGGTTTTCCTTCTCCACCCCGCGCCCGCACACCGCATGATGGTCTGCATCCGCTGGTGCGCACCATGATTGAACGCTGCCCGTCCCGTACGGATGCGCTCAGGGCAGCCCTTATGGCGCACATGCCACCGCCCAATACAGAACCGGACATTGTTCAAAGCGGTTACAGCATTTTTATGAAAACCTTCGGCCCCTGCCCCCGCCCATACCAAGACAGAGGCACTGCACTGGAAGCGGCTTTTCGGCCCATGCTGGCCCATGCCCTTGATCTTCTGGACGCGCTACCGCCCAAGCTGGCCTTTCAGACCACGAAAGACGCAGAGCATATTGTGCAGACATATGTCACGGTGCACTGGACAGTTGGGGCCAGAGCCGCCGCCATGGCGCTTTATGATGGCGTGACCTGAACCACGTTCTCTGATCCTGTCACGCATTTCCCGTTAAACTGCCTTGCTCCGGTTGCTCCCCTCATGCCCGCACCCCGTTTTATCAGCCTCACCTTTCTGGTGTGGTTCCTTACTTCTGGCACTTTGCTGGCCGCAGAAAACACCGCCCCTTCCGCCATGCCGGCACACGTGACAAAAAATAAATATGGTTCCAAAAAGAAGAGACTACAGCATGAACATCTGACTGTGGTGGGGCATTCTCTTGAAGACACGCTCCCTGAACACCTTGCCCGCTCAGGGGTAAAAGTGGATGTTGTTCGGGCGCAAGCCATACGCAACGGAAACTATGTTGATGTGGCTCAGGCTCTCTCCGCCCTCGCGCCCTCCATGTCCGTCGCGCTCAAGAATGGTCCTTTCGATTACGCGGATGTTTCCCTTATGGGCTCACGCACCGAAGATGTGCTCTGGTTAGTGGACGGGGTGCGGATCAACAACCGCCTCTACGGTAGCACCCCGCCCCTTGATACACTGCCAGCCGCCATTGTTGACAGAATTGAAATTCTGGATGGAGGCCAGTCCCTTTTTTATGGCACGCAGGCCGTAGCGGGGGCGGTGAATATTGTTACCCGTCCTTTTTCCGATCATCTCACCGGCCAGATAACCGCATCTGGAGACAGCAACACCGGCAGACATCTTGACGGGTATCTGGCCAATGCGATTGGGAAACATCGTTTTGTTGTCTATGCCTCGGGGGACGGAACAGACGGCTATCGCGCGTTTCGGAAACAGGATTATCAGCCTAGCGCAACACATCGGGACCGTAAATATTCCGTTTATACCGTTGGCGCAAAATACAATGTGGACATTACGTCAAAACTCAATCTGACAGCCACCTACCAGCATACCATTGCCAACTTGGACTATGCCCGCCCTTACCGGGTGGCAAAAAATACAAATGACCGGGTGGAAGATCTTGCCACGCTCAAACTGGATTTTCATCCGCTGGAGCGTCTGAATTTCTATGTGAAAGGGTATTACCATAACTGGGATACCCATTATGACACGATTTATAATGATCTAAAGCACCCCGGCCAGCGTGATGTGCTCTACCGCAATGCCTATTGGGGGTATGAAGATTACGGCGTCAATGTGCTTGGGCGCGCCATCCTGCATCGGGGGCTGGAAGCATGGTTCGGCTATGACATGCAACGCTATGGGGGGCAGGACAACGTTCTGCGTATTCTTCCGCAAACGGAAATGACCAACGCAGGCTTTGCACAACTCAGAATGACCCCAGATCTGCTTCCTCATGCCCATATTGCCGCGGGTTTCCGTTACAACAGCCCCACTACCGGACGCTCAGCCACAATCTGGAATGTGGTAGGGCGATATGATCTCCCCTTCAATCTGTATGCAAGAGGTGAAGTGGGCACCAACTTCCGCCTGCCGACGGCTGAAGAACTGTTTGCTGATGATCCGCAGGATGAAAGAGGCAACCCGAACCTCAAACCCGAAAGAAGCCTGAGTGCCAATTTCTCCCTTGGCCAACGCCTGCAAAGTGGCCGTTTTGGAATACACTGGGACCTGACAGGCTTTGTTCGGCGGATTGATAATCTGATTGACTACACAACCTTTGATGAAAAAACCGGCCAGGAGGTTTTTGGTAACGAGAACGGAACCGTACATGTGAACGGTGTCAGCATTTCAGGGGGAATGGAATTCAACCATAGTTTTTCATGGGACACCGCCTTTACATGGAACCACGCCCGCCAGAATAACGGGTTGCAAATGGTGCAGATTCCCCGCAGCCTCGTTAAAACCAGTCTGGATTACCACCCAAAGGATCTGCCTTTTGGGTTAACCGCAACATTTGTTTATACGGGGTCACAATATATCTCTGTTTCGGGGCAGAGAATAAACTATGGCAATTACCCTGTTCTGAATGTGTCGGGCCGTTATTATATTGATAAGGAGCGCCACCACACCTTGAATTTCAGCATTCAGAATCTGACTGGCGCGGAATACGGCAGACCAAGCCGTGGATGCAAAGATACATCGACTGATGGTCCGTACGGATGCTCCCTCCCTTATCGGTATGTTTCTCTTGGGTGGCCACGCACGTTTCAGCTTGCCTATACCTATCGGTTCTGATGCCCAGATTACCAAAATTGGCTTTACGCACCTTATATCTTACCCACAGGTGGACCGGAATCTGCATGGGCCTGCTTATGGTTTTATGGTGCGCTTCTGGCATTGTCATGCTCTGGCACGGATGGCCGCAACCGGATGAGAAAGCCCAGCAGGCCGTTTATGCTCCACTGCATCTGCCGGATACTCTGCCTGATATTCCCAGCCTGAGCGCGCCCAATGCTCAGTTCCGTGGGTTTCGCCTTGCCTCGATTGGAGATGAACCTGTTCTGACCCTCTATCCAGCCAAGGGTTCATCCTTCGCAGTTGATTTAAGGACAGGACACACTGGAACAATTACCCCAGAAAACGCCAGCGTCAGCGCTCGACGCTATGCGCAGGCCACCGGCACCTATCAGGAACCCGTTTTTGATGGAACCACCACGGATGACCAATGGGTGCTGGATACGCATGGACGGCAGGATGGTTTTCACCGCTACCGCTTTGAAGATGTATCAAGAACTTATCTCTATGTTTCTCGCCTGACAGGCGATGTTGTGCAGGCCACCACGGCAGCATCGCGGCGCTGGGCTTGGGTTGGTGCCATTCCTCACTGGCTGTACCCGGCACTATTACGCAGGCACCCCGCCCTATGGCAGCAGGTTGTTATTGTTTTTTCGGGCATAGGCGTGTTCCTGACCATAACCGGGCTTTTGGTGGGGGTTTTACGCCTGCGCCGTAAATGGCCGTTTTCCTATTATCGACGCTGGCATCTTGTCCACCATCTTGGCGGCACAGTATTTGGCCTTCTGGCGTTATCCTGGATTACAACAGGATTACTGACCATGAACCCGGCTGGACTTTTTGAAAGTGAGCAGGCTCTTCTCTACCCGCAACGTGTGAGTGGCGCTGTGAATGGGCGCACTATTCAAACATTTCTTCAGAAATTCATCACCACCCACCCATCCGCATGGACGCAGGTTCAGGGCGTGGTTCTGGCCGACAAAGTGTCATTACGTGTTGAAAAAAGAGACGGTCAGTCCGAGCGTTTGACCGCACAGCTTCAACCGGAACGTCTGACACCAGACATGCTGGAGAAGGCCCTCCACCAGCGGCATGTTCTTTCCCCACAGTCTGACCTCTCCCTCATAACGCGGCCCGATGCCTATTATTTTAACCATGCCACACGCATCCGCACCTTCCCCGTTCTGAAAGGGACCGCGCCTGATGGCACGCTTCTCTACCTGAACGCGCAAACCGGAGAACTGGTCGCAGCGTTTGATACCCCCGCCAAACAATCCCGATGGATTGTTTACGGGCTGCATGACCTTGACCTATGGGAGTGGCTCCGCAAACCGGTTGCAAGATGGACTATTGTTTTTCCACTCCTATGCGGCGTCCTGCTGATTTACCTTTCAGGCGTTATCATTGCCGCCAAACGCCTGAAGTGGAAAATGGGCAGAAGAACAAGTTCATCAGGACAAAAAAACCTGATTAAATCATGATTTCCTGCAAGTTATATCCGTAAGGGATCATCAGCATAGCTCCTCGCTCTCCAGCAACATCCAGGGAAGAAACAAGGAGTGCCTACATTTCTATCAAGCGTAGCGCATGACGACGCCACGCACCCGGTATAACAGTTATTGCAGCACCTTTTTCTGCTGTTGGGAAACAGGTTGCCTGTCCAGTAAAATGCCTTGTGCCAAACGGTCGAGAAACAACAGACCATCCAGCCAGCAACCAATCTCACTGTGGTTGCCTATATGCCCAACACGCCCGGCATCCACAAAAGTGGCCCCCCAATAGCGCGCCAGAAAGCGGGCTCGGCGGACACTCAGCCATGGGTCATTTCTGCTGGCCACAACAAGGGCCGGAAAAGGCAGGTGAGATAACGGAACGGGGCTAAAAGCTTCCACCCGATGCGCATCTTCCTGCGGGCTGTTCTCCACGTCCGCCGGGGCCACCAGAAGCGCCCCGGCCACCTTTGACAGAAGCCCTTTGTGGGCAGCATGCACAACCACAATACTGCCAAGACTGTGCGCCACAAGCAGAACAGGCTTTTTGCTACGGGCTACGGCGCTGGCAAGCTTTTTCAGCCAGCCATCATAAGAAGGCTTGGTCCAGTTTTCCTGCCGCACACGCCGTACAGCACAGTTATTCTGCGTAAACACCTTCTGCCAGCGAGATTGCCAATGCTTCGGCCCCGAACCATCCAACCCGGGCACAATCACAACCTCAAATGGGGCCAGGGAATAAGAAAGATGATGAAACACATCTTCCGGATCTGTGCTGATATCCCACAGTTTCCGCTCAATATGGCGGAGCGCTGTATGGTACGCAGCATTATCCCAAGGGGTGGCGGGAGATGACACGCGCTTTTCTCCCGCAGCATAAGTCAGGGGCTCATTCTTGTTCATCACAGAATGCCTTGCGTTATCGGGCGGAACCGAAAATCAGGGAACGGACGGTGTTTTGTGGTCTGCGGAAAGTTTGACCAACCGCAAATAGGGCTTGAGTGCCTTCCACCCTTGCGGAAACAGTTTCCGAGCCTCGTCATCACTCACGGATGGCGCAATAATCACCTCTTCACCCGCGCGCCAATCAGCAGGTGTGGTGACTTTCTGGCTGTCTGTCAGTTGCAGACTATCCAGCACACGCAAAATCTCATCAAAATTCCGCCCGGCTGAGGGAGGATACGTCAGTGTGAGTCTGATTTTCTTGTTTGGATCAATAATGAAAACACTCCGGACCGTTACTTTCGGGTCGGCTTCCGGGTGGATCATGCCATATAGGGTCGCCACCTTTTTATCGGCATCTGCCAGAATGGGGAAATCAACCGTGCTGCCCTGCGTTTCGGCAATATCGGCTTCCCATGCGTTATGATCTTTCAGTTCATCCACAGACAAGCCCAGAACCTTTGTGTTCCGCCTGGCCCATGCTGGTGCAAGACGAGCCACCGCCCCCAGTTCCGTTGTGCAGACAGGCGTAAAATCCTTGGGGTGACTGAACAGAATACCCCAGCCAGACCCAAGCCATGAATGAAAATGAATAGGCCCTTGTGTGCTGTCCTGCACAAAATCCGGGGCCGTTTGTCCGAGTTGAATGGTCATATCCGCCGCTCCAAATCACATCAGGAAATATGAAATAAGTTAACCACATATTTTTGTCGTTGTAAAAATTATAATTCAATATATTTAAGTGGATTGAGAGAGGGAGAGTCTTACCCACAGGAGGCTCTTATGGCTTATTCTGAGCAAAGGGAACGCGTGTATGCTGAAAACAGCACTTTGGCCGGGAATTGTCGTGGTCAGTTTCTTGCTTGTGGCAAGTGGTTTGGTTGCATCCCAACCTGATGCAAAATCAGCCATGCTCTCTCTTTCTCAAGCCACATCATGCCTGTTTCAGTATGACGTGGTACAAACCACGTTTGAAACCGCAGCACGCTAAGAAGAGCGGACTGAAGTGTGTGCTTTTATTCCCGGTCTTTTACAAAAGGTTTCACAAAAGATGTGCAAACACTTGAAACAAGACAGAGCAGGAAACTGAGCACCCCTATCCACGCATAATGGCCGGCTGTACCCGCAAACCCCGCCAATAACGTTGTGCCTGCCTGTGAGAGCATCCATGCCCCGCCGGAGCGGGCCGCCAGCCGCCCAGATGGGTCCACCAGGCACGTTAGCCCCACAAGACTGGGATAAATAAAGAACCACAGCGCATAATTTAACGAAAACGCAGCGCAAAATAGTGTTTTGGATGGTGGCCACGCCTGAAGAATGCAAATTAGGCCCGTAATGACAATGGTAGGGGCCAGAAACCGCATACTGGATGCGGTGCGGCTGAGTCTGACACTCGCCAGACAAACACCCAGCCCCAATATGTTTGCGAAAGCCGAGAGCGTGCCAAAGGCTGCCGGAACCAGTCCGACTGAAGCCGCAATCCGCTCCGTGAACGGCCATACGGCCAAGCTTCCCCCTGTGTAACATAATACGGCCAGCAGGGCTGCAGCCTCCTTGCCAGACATCTGCGCCCTGCTGTGGGCCACCGTTGGGGTTTTGCCGTGTGTATCTGGCAACAGAAGCATCAGGGGGGCCAACACAAGCACAATACACGCCAGCGTCAGGAAAATACCGGCCTGCCCGGCCGCTGTGCCAATATAGGGCAGGAAGAGGCTGGACGCCGAAAAAACGATGGTCTGCACCACCATGACAAAAGACAGCACAAAAACGGGACTGCCCAGCCGGCTGGCGCCAATGTTTACCACTGCGTTCAGCGCACCAAGCCCCAAGCCCGAGAGCACCCGCAGACCCAGCAAGCCCCAGAACACATGCATGACGGCGGAGGATGCCTGCGCCACAATAACAGCCCCAGCGGCCATGAGCGCCAGAGAGCGCAACCGCACGCGAGCGGCATAGGAGGCAATGCCGGTCATGGCCACAGCGTAGGAGAGCATTTCCACGCAACTCCACACACCTGCCTGCACAACACTGACCTGATGGCTCTTAACCAGTTCTCCCACAGCAAAAGGGCCAAGCGAATTCATGCTGTGCGCTGCACAATCCGCCGCGCTGATAGCCGCTAACGCCCAAAAACCAATTGTACGCGAGGAGCCAGACACCCCTACAAAGCCCGCATGACTTCAAAGCCGAATGACCGTAAGTCACCGGGGTATCTGCTGATATTCCGGTTAAAAAACCCGCCAAATGCGTTTGTGTATGTCATCTGGTTTATAATGTTATGTAACCAGAAAGCAACTTCAGTTTTTTCATCCACGGAGTGCCAGGCTATCCTGACGTTACCCGTAATAACCGGCTTTTGAGAAAAGGCGCGACGCACCAATGCCTGCGTCTGGGGTGAGGCCAGAAAAGCCGCCGGTGTAGAAGGATGCACATCAGACCATGCCTGAAACCGGTAACGGCTTGTGTAGCGCCAGTCTGTCTGGAGTGTAAAATCGCCAAAAGAAACGGGAATTTTATAGCTTAACAGAAAGTTGCTTGTCACATGGGGCGCCCGCTCCAGTGGCTGGCCGGAAAGATCCACCGGATTACCGCCATTGATAGGCGCAGGAGCACTGGCATTCCGAAAACTGGTGTAATGTGCATCCTGATAAGAGACACCAAACGAGCCGAACAGATTTTCCATCGGGCGCACCTGCCCTTCAAATTCAAACCCATTGGAAACGGCACGTGCCGCATTTGTTGTATGGGTGCCAGTATTTTGCAGGATTGTTACCTGCATGTTGTTATAATCATAATGGAAGCCAGACAGGTTTAGCTGCGCCTTGCCGCGCCACAGCCGCGCCTTGAAGCCCCCTTCATAATCCGTGAGCACTTCAGGGTTATACAGGCTGAAATCAGAGGCCGTTGCAACGTAGGTGTTGTAATTGCCCGTCCGGAACCCACGCGCATACCGAAGATACCCGATAATGCCATGCGAGAAGCGATATTTCAGGCTTGCATCTTCACTGTCCCGATTAAAGGTTTTCTTCAAAGGTGGCCCACTGATGGCCTGCCCTGTTGCAGGGTCAATAAAGGTGCCTGTATTGGTGTTAATATACGTCAGCGCACGGTTGCCCGCATAATAAGGGTTGGAATCCTGAGTGTTATAGGCCCATGCCTCGCCATTGGCATTGCGTGTTTCGGATGTAAAGCGGCCGCCAATATCAAGTGTCAGACGGCGTGTAAGATCAAACGACAAGGCCGAGAAAACAGCCGCATCCTGTGTGTTGATATTAAAACTGGACGCGTTACCGTTCGCCCCGAAATCAATAGGGCTGTAGAGAGGCTGCTGACTGTAGGATTGCGTCATGTTTCGCAAATAATATACCCCGCCAATATAGCGTATTTTCTTGTTCTGAGGAGATGCAACACGAATTTCGTTACTTAAAACACGCCCAACTCCACCAATGTTTTCCTGATAATCAACAGGGGCCGGGCTGGCATCATCATCTGAAAAAACGTTGAAGTGATTCCATTCCAGCGCAAAAATGTTGCTCAGGCTCCAGCCGCCCGCAAAGTCATACCGTGCGTTGACGGAAAGGCCTGCCCGTCGGGTTGTGGCGTCCGTGCGGCCATTGTTCTGAATATTCCTGCGGGACCCTTGAGCATAGCCCTGCGCATCCACTCCGCCTTCCAACAACCCCACATGATCAATAGGCACTTCCGTTCTGTTACGCCCGATATGCCCCTTTATCAGAATGGAAAAATTATCAACCGGCCTGGCCAGAATCTGGCCACGCATATCATAATACTGGTAGCCCCCGGTTGGGTTTTTGTGCGTTCCGTTATAATATTGCCCATCCATACGCCTGTTAACTATGGCAAAACGCGCCATCAGTTTATCTTTGATAATAGGGCCGCCAATCGCTCCTTCCTCACCCAGAAGGCCATAGTTGCCTGCTGTGCCACGCACATACCCATCCAGCGTGTTGGTTGGCTTTTTAGTGTAGTAGGACACCATGCCGGCGGTTGTGTTCTTGCCCTGCAACGTGCCTTGCGGGCCACGAAAGACTTCCACATGGTCCAGATCATAAATCGGTACGCCTTGGGAGGCACCACTATCCAGAAACACTTCATCCTCAGAAACACCAACGGCTGTTGTCATGTTTGCTGAAAAATCGTTCGTGCCGATCCCGCGCAGGCGGTAGCGTGGATTTGTGGAACCAGACGTACTTTCCGCCATCAGACCTGGAATATCCCGCGCTAGAGAAAGCGCATCCCGCACCCCTGTTGTCTGAAGGGTCTTGCCGGTTAACGCCACGATGGAAGCCGGCGTGTTGTTGGCCTGCTGCGTACGCCTGTTTGAGCGCACGGTAATTTCTTCCAGACTGGCAGACCCTTTTTTATGAGGCATACCGGCTGATGCCTTCTGCGTGCTCTGCTTTTGCGGCACGGCTCTCTGCGCCGGGGAGACCTGATACCGCTCGGTTTCTGCGGCATACGCGCTGCACGTGGCCCCGACAGAAACAGCCAGAATAAATGTGGTCCGATACGGAAGGCGATAAAACACCATGACGATATTACCCGATACCCTGTGGCAACAGCCGAGCTTCCGCCTCAAGCTGCTCCAAAGGTCTGTGATTTCTGATATAAGCGCGATGCGCATTGGCAGGAGGCTGATAATCCCATGAGGTACAGCGCCCCGTGGCCAGCGCGCGCTTGACAAGTGCGCGCCGCTGTTGGCTCAGCAGCACACTTTCGGTAAGTTTCCCAAAATCCCAGCGCTGCAAAGCTTCAGTCCGGAATGCATGGGCTATGGCCGCATAAGCCGGAACCTGCGCAAGGTTCCGCTCTTCATCTCTATCTTCCGAAAGATCATATAGTTGATCAGGATCACCCGGCGTATGGATAAACTTCCATTTCTCCCGCCGGATCATGACCGTGGGTTCAAATGTGCCTTCCCCAAGATATTCTCCAAACACCTCATCCACGCCCCATTCCTGCCCTTTCAGCAAGGGGGTCAAATCCCGCCCATCTGTCTGCGGGGCGGCCGCGGCTCCCGCCAGCGCACAGAGTGTCTCCCCCACATCTGTCAGGTTGACGGCCTGTGTTATACGCAAAGGCTGATCATCATCAGGGGTGGACATAATAAGCGGAATACGGCCAGCACCTTCGCGGAAAGACATTTTATACCACTGCCCATGCTCGCCCAGCATTTCACCATGGTCGCTGGTGAAAACAATGGCGGTGGTTTTGTCCAAACCCGTTTCCCGCAGCACCGCCAGCAACTGGCCAAGCTGATGGTCCACATAAGAAATGGCTCCGTAATAAGCCCGTCTGGCGCGCAGGATATCCGCATTGGAAGGCGGCTGGGCTTCAATGCCACAGGCCGCGCGAATACGGTCTTCCGATGGATGAGCCTCCACTGCGGCAGGAACATTTGGCAGTGAAATTTCACTGTCAGCATACAGATCCCACCAGCGCGGTTCGATATTGAATGGATCATGTGGGTGAGTGAAGGAGACAACCATGCAGAAGGGGCGCGTGTCTTCCCGCTTACGCGCCAGATCAAACAGTTTGCGCCGGGCCGCATAGGCAACTTCTTCGTCAAAATCAATCTGGTTACTGCGCAATACCGGCCCTGCATTTAGAACGGAATCCATAGAATGGAACCAGTCAGGCCGGTCGGTCTTATCCTGCCAGTTGGGAACCCACGTGAAATCTGATGGATAAATGTCTGTTGTCAGGCGTTCCTCAAACCCATGAAGCTGATCAGCCCCGACAAAATGCATTTTGCCGGCCAAAATGGTTTGATACCCGGCATTACGCAGCCTATGCCCAAAGGTGGGAATATCTGAATGCCATTCACACCCATTATCAAAAATACCACTATGTGACGGTAAAAGACCGGTCATGAACGCCCCGCGTGAAGGCCCGCAGAGGGGGCTTGCCGTGTAAGCGTTGGCAAACACCCTCCCCCCGTCTGGCAAGGGACTCCAGAACAGGAGCCTTAACAGGCGAAGGGTCACGCCCGCCCAGTAGCGCGGGCAGCGCCAAGGCCGTTAGCTGATCCGCCACCACAACCAGAAAATTCAGAGGAGCGCCTTTTGTCACGGTATCGTTTCCATAGTCTTATTTAACGATTTGAAATAGTTTTTCAATCAAAAATAAACACATAATGTTTGTTGTTTGTGATGTATCTACGTACATATGTGTGATATAAGCCTGGGTTATGACACCCAATCAGGTAGAATATCTTCTGCGTTCCCTGCGGCTGCTTGAAACCGTAGGCCGATGCGGCAGCTTCAGTGCGGCCGCACTTGAATTGGGCATGTCTCAGCCCGCCGTAAGCCAGCAAATTGCACAACTGGAGAAAATTCTGGGGGTCACGCTGTTTGAGCGCCGCCATAGAGGCGTTTCTTCAACCGATAACGGGAAGGCCCTTTACACAACGGTGATGGAAGTTCTCAGCAAGATCCACACCGTTATGGACAAGATATATGAACAGAATACACGTGAAAAACTGACAGTCCTGACTGACTATGGCTTCGCGGCCAACTGGCTCCTTCCCCGCCTGTCTGATTTTGAAGAGCAGTGCCCTGATGTGGATATCAGCCTGCTGACCACTCAGGTCCAGCAGGCCAGGAAGCCAGACCAGCACACTCCACCAGCCGATTTATCCATTCTGTTTGGAGAAAAACCACAGGTTCCGGAACAGGAATCCTTCTGCCTTTTCAGCGAAGAAATTTATCCGGTTTGCAGCCCTAATTATCTTGAACAGGCAGGCCCGTTTACAAAACATGTAGATATTGCACGCGGCCGCCTTCTGCACCTGAGCGGCCCTGACCGGAAATGGTTTACATGGGAAGACTGGTTCAAAGCCGTTAGCCTTCCAACTCGTTCCTCAATTCCCCTTAAAAATTCTCTCTCTTTTGGAAACTACCCTCTTCTCCTTCAGGCTGTGCTGCAAGGGCAAGGGATCGGATTAGGTTGGAGGCCACTGATTGATGATCTTCTTGGAACAAAACAGATTGTTCCTATTTATGCAGAGCCGCTAAGAAGTAGCCGCGGATATTTTGTCTCTGTCATTCAAAAGAAAAAGGAACACACAGCCTTTTTTATTGAATGGATTATCAGAGAAGCCCAAAAAAATGCTGCCATTTAGGATGAAAGAGGCGGGCACGAGAATGACCGCAGAAAAAAGCCCTTCCTTGCCTCCAAAGCGTTCATAAATGTTACGCCTTGATCCCCTTGGCCCGAAGACCTTTTTCGGCTGCCATCATACGTAAAAATGCGCCCTTTAGGGTATAGCAATATACCGTGCCATCATTAAAAAGATCGAAGATCTCTTACCCATGATTTTCGCTATAGAGCAATATTAATGGGTGGTGATCATCATTTAACTTGAAAGATGGATTCTGGAATTATCCAGCTTGGTCGCGGTTACGAAACCAGGTGCGGATAACACCTGGTTTCGTATCTAAGCGCAACAAGATATCAAACGGAGCTTTTACTGCTCCGAATGATCAGATCTAAGCGCCCTTAGTAATGCACGGACAAAGAGTCGAGCGGGGCAACTTTTGGTGGAGCGAACTTGGTGAGTTCGATCCCTTCAACCGCAGCCTTATATTCCTCCTTGGTCGGCATCCGACCAAGAATTGCCGACAACACGACAACAGGGGTTGAGGCCAGCAGGGATTCACCCTTCTTATCACCAGAGTCCTCAACAACACGCCCTTGGAACAGACGGGTCGAAGTTGCCAGAACGGTATCGCCCTTTTCTGCCTTTTCCTGATTCCCCATGCAGAGGTTACAGCCAGGACGTTCCAGATAGAGGATGTTCTCGTATTCGGTCCGTGCGTTGGCCTTCGGGAGCAGGTCACTGAATTCGAAACCGGAATAGCGTTCCAGGATCTCCCAGTCCCCTTCCGCCTTCAGCTCATCAATGATGTTGTAAGTCGGCGCAGCAACAACCAGCGGTGCCTTGAATTCTACCTTCCCCTGCGCTTTCTCAAGATTCTTGAGCATCTGCGCCACGATTTTCATATCGCCTTTGTGCACCATGCAGGAGCCCACAAAGCCAAGATCTACTTTTTTATTGCCACTGTAGTAGGAAACCGGGCGGATCGTATCATGGGTGTAACGCTTGGACACATCCGGGTTATTGACATCCGGATCGGCAATCATCGGCTCGTTGATCTCGTCGAGATCGACCACCACTTCGGCAAAATATTTCGCATTGTCATCGGGGGCCAGCGCAGGCTTTTCACCCGACCGTATCTCGGCAATGCGTTTATCAGCTTTGGCAATCAGACCCTTCAGTGTGCCCGCGGCATTCTCCATGCCTTTGTCGATCATGATCTGGATGCGCGACTTGGCAATTTCCAGAGATTCTATAAGCGGCTCATCCTGCGAAATACAGATCGCCGCTTTTGCCTTCATCTCTGCTGTCCAGTCAGTGAAAGTGAAGGCCTGATCGGCAAGCAGCGTGCCGATATGCACTTCAATAACGCGGCCCTGAAAAACGTTGTCGCCGCATTGCTTGAGCATCTGCGCCTGGGTCGCATGCACCACGTCACGGAAGTCCATATACGGCTTCATCGTGCCTTTGAACGTGACCTTGACCGATTGCGGGATCGGCATCGTCGCCTCGCCGGTGGCCAGTGCCAGCGCCACGGTGCCAGAGTCGGCACCAAAAGCCACGCCCTTGGACATACGGGTATGGCTGTCCCCACCGATAATGATCGCCCAGTCATCCACAGTGATGTCATTCAGCACCTTGTGAATCACATCCGTCATCGCGTGATAGACGCCCTTCGGGTCACGCGCGGTGATCAAGCCGAAGTTGTTCATGAATTTCATGAGCTTCGGGATGTTTGCCTGTGCCTTCTTGTCCCACACGGATGCCGTATGGCAGCCCGACTGGTATGCACCATCCACAAGAGGCGAAATGACGGTGGCCGCCATCGCCTCAAGTTCCTGCGCGGTCATCAGGCCGGTTGTGTCCTGAGAGCCGACAATATTCACCTTCACGCGAACATCCGACCCCGCATGCAGGGTCTTGCCCGGCGTTACGCCAACGGCGTTACGATTAAAGATCTTCTCGACTGCGGTTAGACCCTGACCGTCAACCGTAATTTCCTTATTGGGTGCAAAAACCCGTGGCGCTTCAATCCCCAGCGTCTGAGCTGCAAATGTCTGGAGCTTCTTGCCGAAAACAATAGCGTAAGAGCTACCAGCCTTCATAAACTCCATCTTCTGGGGTGTGAAGGACGCAGCAATATCGACCAGTTCCTTGCCATTCTCGTCACGGAGCTGCTTGTTCTTCACATCAATTGTCAGAACAGTGCCGGTCGCAACCGAATATTTCTGCTCAAGGACAGGATTACCATCCTTGTCCAGAACTGGTTTACCGTCTTCGCCGGTCTTCCTGACCCAGTTTTTCAGGTTCAGACCGATACCGCCGGTCACATCAACTGTGGTTGCAAAAATAGGCGAGATGCCATTCGTCCCTGCGACAATAGGGGCGAAGTTAACGAAGGGCACATAGGGGCTGGCCCGCTTACCGGTCCAGAGAGCCACGTTGTTCACGCCCGACATACGGGAGGAACCAACGCCCATCGTGCCCTTTTCCGCAATCATCATCACGCGCGCATCGGGGTGCTGCTTCTGCAGCGCAACGATTTCCTTCTGTGCTGCGGGCGAGATCATGCATTGGCCGTGCAGTTCGCGATCCGAGCGGGAATGCGCCTGATTGCCCGGTGACAGAAGATCGGTCGAGATATCGCCTTCAGCCGCGATAAAGGTCACAACCTTGATTTCGTCTTCAACATCCGGAAGCTTGGTGAAGAACTCAGCCTTGGCATAGCTCTCGAGCACGTCCTTCGCGACGGCATTGCCCGCCTTGAAGGCATCACGCAGCCGGAACATGTCTGCATCATAAAGGAATACCTGAGTCTTCAGTACTTCGCCCGCCTGCTGGGCGATGGGGCCGTTATCCCCCAGAGCGATGTCCAGAAGCACCTTGACCGAAGGGCCGCCTTTCATATGCGAAAGCAGCTCAAGGGCAAAATTCGGCGTGATCTCTGGCACGACCGTTTCGCCCAGAACAATCTTCTTCAGGAAGTCCGCCTTCACGCCTGCAGCACTCGTGGTACCGGGCAACGTGTTGTAAATGAAGAACTTGAGGGCATCGGCCCGGTGCTCGTTACCGGGCTCCTCAATCAACGTAATAATGTCACGAACGAGACCGCCATCGTCGATTGGCTTGGGAGCAAGCCCCTGACTTTCTCTGTCCTTGATTTCGATCAGGTAATCTGAGTAGGCGTTCATCGCAATCCCAACATCATTGAGGTGTATGGACCTGAAACATGGCCCTGCAAACCAGCTTTTGATAGCTTGGACTGATCCCAGCTACACCGGCATTTGTCATGTCAATTTTCCGGCACTGGGCATAGACTCAACCTATAAAATAGCGGCTTCGTTCAGGCCATGCAGAGAGACCTATTACTTAAAGCAATGACACCCAATTGATAGCTGCATATCGGAACCCAACGTCAGAATAGTCATATCTCAAGCAGTTCAATGCCCCCTCCCGGCACCATGTGGGGCAAAAACGCCTGCCCCGTTTAAAAAACATTCAGAGAGACAGCAGACAGAACCAGCGCTCATTGTCTGCCTAGCTTGACATCAGGCCATGAGGACGTCAAACGGACACCTTGTGAACACCCCACGTATGAAAACCACTCAAAGCCGAAAAGGTGCGGGCTGAGATCATGAGCCAGAGGGGAGTATAAAAACTTGCCTTAGTATAGGATTCTGGACGCCTGGCATCACCAACAATAATCAGCATTTGTTATTGAATTACTGTTTTATCGTTACCGCTTAATAAAGAAAAAACATATGCAGCCCGCAGAAACCTGCGATTTATTGTGAGAAATATCTACTGGATATACCAACGCCTTAGCGCGACAGACTGGCGGAGAGAGAGAGAGTCAATCGAATTTTTTAGATATTATTCTGATTTAAATATATTTTATATAACATAACCTTAAAAGATACCCCTCTTTATACCCCAACATGCCTGCTGCTACATAACATGGTAATCAGATGATTGCGGGGACAGGATTCAATGGCATGACTGTGAGCGCTGGTGGTCGTCACCTTGAACCGTCGTATCCTGACAACACGAATGCCATACTCGCACATCAGGCGTCTAACGCGACGATGCCCGACAGACCGACCAGCAGCCCGGAGTTTCTCTGTTATGCGGGGACGTCCGTAACTTCGCCTGCTCTAAGCGTGAATGGTGCGGAAATGCACCATCAGAATGTCATCCTGTCTTCTGCGGGCACAAACCAGGCCTCGTCGCCAGGCTCGCGAAGAACTGGGTAGCTTCCTAAGAAACAGCAGGCTCGGTGGCTGCAGGGATGGGATGCAGGACAAACCCTAATGACTGCGCGCGTCGGTGGAGGTTGGAGACGACACGTTTACGATGGATTTCATCGTAATGTCCTGCTCCGGGATCGACATAAACCATGCCGTGCCTGAGGGTATTGTAAAACAGAACCGCTAATCTGCATGCCTGTGACACCGGTAATATCGGAGACGACGTGATAGAGTTGCAGGTTCATTTCCATCAGGGCTTTCTGCATGTGCTGGATATGCCCCGCAGCATACTCGACCAGACGCTCACGCTGACGCAGGTAAGCCCGCAATGCGGCAATATCGGCCTGAGGCCGAAAGCTTCCACGTAGCAGGCCATAGGAATGAAGTTTCTGGAGCCATGCTGCATCGCTCACGTCCGTCTTGCAGCCGCGTACATTCTTGGCGTAACGCGCGTTCACCGGAATGACGTCCAAACCATGCAGCTCAAGAATTTCGTAAACCGGAATCCAGTAGACGCTTGTAGATTCCATGGCGAACACTGGTGACTTTGCAGGCCTTGAACCATTCAGCTAAAGCGTGGAGATCCGAGGTGAATGTGCCAAAGGATCGGATTGGATCTTTTGCACTCTCAGGTGACACCGCCGCCATATGCATCCATGATCCGATATCAATCGTAGCGGCTCCGTGAATATGACGGGAGAGCTCAGGGGGTGATTTTACAGATTTTCGAGGTATCGTAACATCTCCCCACAGTGTGCTGGAGGAGGGTGTAGAACATGCCAGTCAATCATCTTCCTAACCGGGATCACCGCAAGGCGGCGTCTCCATTCTCAAGTTCGCACAATTCCATGAACCACGTTTTTTAACGGGGACGACCCCGCCAATAAGCGAACGGCCGCTACCCTCCTGTCCAGCACAATAGCATGGCCTGTTTCTATGCTGCACAGGCGGACAGACGTCTGGGATCGTTTTTTATGAGCTCCCTCTCCTCCTGCAGCAGAAGGTTGTCCAAGCGTAATCTTTCATTCTCGCGCAATAGCGCCGTATGATCTGTTGTGTCAGCGACTACAGTATCAAGCTTCTGCGCATCGCGGATCCATTTCTTCAACGTCGAAGAGCCGATACCCAGATCCTGAGCAATACGCTCATGCGACAGACCGCGGCTCAGAGCTAAACGCACCGCCTCGTGCCTGAACTCAGCCTTATAAACTCGTCCCATTCCAAATCTCCTTCATGACCATCTTCGGTCTTAAAGGTCCGGAACTAAACCGTGACACGTCCAAATTCTTTGACGTGTGGTTGTTTACCGAGCGGTCTGTATGATTGGGATTCCGAGCGTGGCGAGGCAATTAAAAATGGCGACGAGGATGTGAACTTTCGTGATCTGACAGTCGAAGTCCCGCGCCATCAGACGCTGCCCCAGCAATTTGATGCAATACCTTTTAGTCTCGACACAGCTTCGTCAAGGATACCCGCTCCAATGTCGCCAGGACCGGTCCGAAGCGCTTTGATAGCCGCAAAGCTTCGTTTCTGAGCCGGGCGCCAGACACCGTTGGGTTCCAAGGTTTTGCAGTCTGTCGCCTCCAATGCCACCCGTGATTTAAACCCGCCAATACTGCTTGCGCGTAAGCTTTACCCATAAAGCTCGCCCTCTCTCAGACCGGATTATAACTTACGCTCCTGTTTGAAAAACCGGGGCCACCTCTATTAAAGATTAATACTAGATCTCACCGCCCTTCTATCATGCAAGGCTATGCTTCGCATGATCGCACCAGTGAGCGATACCTTCTCACATGAGCCAACAGGTTCAGGATCTAAAAACAAACGACCAAAAAAATTCTACTTATGCAAGCCTTCATTAAACAGATGATAATTTCGATAAATAATGAAACTCTCAAGGGACTCGCTTTGATCCTCCATGCATGAGAACCGAAAAAATTGTTTGATCTCTTACTCGTGCAACATGCCTTCACTGAGCATTTCACCGTCAGCTTTAATCTGAAAATCGGCCGCCCCTTCTGTTACAAGTAGTCTGCTATATTCACATATACCCTGCCCTTTGCAGGACGTGACACGTTTGATCTTCAGCAGTACAGATCCTCTTGCAATATCCAGCCACTCACTCACATCATCAGCAGCCTGTGTCAGGCCGATAGATATATCAGCATGGCTTATCTGAAACTTGAAGATATCCTTTAAAATAGTAGCTGACGTTTTGCTGCCCGCAAGCTCAGGTGTCACCATTTTGGCAAGATGGCCCGGATAAAAAACCTCCGTTACGCCGAGTGGTCCTTCTGCAGAACGATATCCGCGCCGAATAAACAGTACATCTCCTTGTTCACCAAACCCTTTTGCCATGTCCTCTGGTGGGGCCTGCATCCGATAATCCAGAAGCGTCATCCGGGGGCGCAGCCCTTTATCTGCCAGAATTTCAAAAAAAGAATGAATGGTCTTCTGGCGCCCCGGCCGATGCAATGCCCCGACAAATGTTCCTCGCCCATGCTGCCTTACAATCACATCTCTTTTTGCCAGATATGACAGAGCCTGACGCACTGTAATACGACTGACACCATAAAGCCGACATAGCTCGGCTTCGGACGGCAGTCTGTCCAGGAATCGTTCATCTTTACCAATCAAGCCGGAAATATGGTGGCCAACCTGCAGATAGAGCGGAGTTGGGTCATTCGGTTCCAGATAGGCGGAGAAGAGAGCGTCCGGCATAAAAAATCCCATAAATATTTCGATTTTGCATTGAAAAGGATCGGGAAACGATTTAGTTAAGACGTCTTATAACAACACAATACGTCTTTGTTGATCCTTCTCTCGCTTTTTTGTCTCAATCGGCGAGGTTATCCAGGTTTCCGGGCTCCTCCGTATCGTTCGAGAGTTTCTTTCATGCGCACTTTAACCTTTCTGAGTACAGCCCTTGTTAGCAACCTCTTCTGGGTGGCAGCGTATGCTTCGCCGGATGCACCCACAAACCATAGCAGAGAGAAACGCCATTCTCACTCGGCTAGCAAGAGCGCAAAACAGCAAATCTCTAAAGCTGAAGATATTCTTGTTTCCGCAAGAACGGTAGCAGGTGGTCGCATGGTGCCTCAAAATGGCACGAAATCGCGCAGCGAAATTACACAAGCCTACATTGCCAAGCAGGCTCCGACTCCAAACGTATTCAAACTTTTAGGCAATCTCCCCGGCGCCAATGTCGCAAGCGCCGACCCGTTTGGAATGGTCAGTGGTAATATGACAATCCGCGGCATGAACAGTGATCAGATAGGTTTTACCGTGGAGGGGGCTCCCCTGAATGATATCGGTTCCTATATGGCGTTTCCCACCGAATGGGTTGATTCAGAAAACCTGAACGAAGTCACCATGCAGCAGGGGTCCGCCAATCTGGACTCTCCGGTTATCGGAGCATCTGGCGGTATTGTGACAATGAAGCTGATTGAACCATCTCACAAAATGGGCGCCACGATTGCCGGTTCATTTGGTTCTTACAATACCCATCGGGAATATGTCCGATTGCAAAGCGGGGACATCGGAAATACCGGAATGCGGGCGTTTGTCGCATGGTCTCACTTGGAAGAACCGCATTTTCGCGGCGCGGGTGATGACCATAAGCAGCATGTGGACGCCAAGCTGGTTAAAGACTGGGACAATGGCAGTCGCAGCACTGTCGCTGTCACGTTCGATGATTCCATGAAAGTGGCCTATCTCAACCCTAGCCTGTCAGCATGGCAGGAATACGGAAGGCACGCCAACTACACCGAAAATTTCTCTCCCACCGATACAAAATACTGGAAGCTGCATCAGAGCCCCTATCGGGTTCTGATCCTGAGCGCACCTCAGAATATTGTCATTAATGACAAGCTGGGCTTTGACTTCACGCCGTATTTCTATTGGAATTCCGGAACAATTGCCTCCGCCTCTCTCATGTCGGAAAATGCGATCTATTCCGGCACCCAGAAATACAGCATGGATCTGAACGGAAACGGGACCACGACCGATAAGGTCATGATGTATACACCGTTCGGCACACCATATGTCTATCGCCCCGGCCTGGTATCCAAAGTACATTATAATCTGGGCAGACATACTCTTGTTTTTGGATACTGGTTTGACTGGTCACGTGAGCGAATGGTCAACCCTTACAGTGAAGTCGGTGCGAATGGTGGTCCGGCGAATGTCTGGGGTTATCTGGGAAACGTGAAGCTGTCTGACGGCACCCGTCTGGCGAGTTATGACAATCTGACCATTACCCGCGTCAATACGCTGTTTTTTGGAGATACCTTTAACGCCCTCAATAACCGCCTCCGCGTCGAGGCCGGCATCAAGGAATCCATGGTCAGCCGCATCGGCTACAACTATCTGCCGGGGGCGCAATATCGCACCGGTATGAACGTAGCAGTTGCAACGCCTAACCTAGGCGCACGTTACCGTATTGACGATCACAGTCAGATTTTTGCTGATGTCGCCACCAACTTCCGCACCCCCACACTTAATGCGCTTTATAATACATACAGCGCAACCACGGGGAAAATCGTAACACAGGCTAACCCAGGCCAGAAAACGGAGTACTCGATTTCGGAAGAACTCGGCTATCGCTATCAGGGTGGCCTTGTGAATGGATCTATCACGTTCTTCAACTATAATTTCACAAACCGTCAGGTGGCCACACAGGTTACTGTGAACAACGCCCAAATCACGCAGAACATTAACGCAGGCGGTCAGACATCCCGCGGCGTGGATATTGAAATCGGCCTGCGCCCCTGGCACCATCTCCATCCCTATGTCTCTGCCGAATATCTGCATGCCACAATCGATAATAATTATCGGGTAGGCTCCGACTATCTGCCTACTGCTGGCAAAATAGCCGTGCGCAGTCCGCAGGTACAGGCTTCTGTCGGGCTAGATTATGATGATGGCACGTATTTTGCCGGATTTTCTGTCAAGTATGTTGGTCGCCAGTTTTCAACCTTCATGAACGATCAGGCGATGCCCGGCTATGTGAGTGCTGATATGAATATTGGCTACCGTGCCCCAAAAATCCTGAATACACGCCCGGAAATCCGCCTAAACTTCATGAATGTGGGAGATAACAAATATCTCTCCGGGGTTGCTGGCATCGCGGCGTCCTCCAGAGCTACCCGCGGCATTTACGGCAGCACTATCGCCTCGCAAGGGTCGCCAACCTATTATGTTGCTGGCAGCTTTGCCGCTCTTGCCACCGCCAAGATAGACCTCTGAATCTTATGCGATATCCCAGATTAGATCGTTTTTTTGGACTCACGACCAGCGGAACAACCGTTGGTCGTGAAGTGGTGGCTGGTCTGACTACATTTGCGGCCATGGTTTATTGCGTCGCCGTTAACCCGATGATTATGGCAGAAGCTGGCATGGACCGCGCAAGCGTTCTAAGCGCGACATGCCTCATTGCCATTTTCAGTACCACCCTGATGGGTCTTCTGGCCAACCTCCCGCTTGGCGTTGCGCCTGCAATGGGGTCAAACGTCGTCTTTGCCATCATTCTGGTCAAGCAAATGGGTGTGCCATGGCAGGCTGCGCTGGCACTCGTCTGCCTGACGGGTGTGATCTTCATGATCATGAGTCTGACGCGCATCCGCGAGCGCATTGCTCATGATATTCCAGACACCCTGCGTATTGGCATTCAGGTCGCCGTGGGGCTAGTCATCATGTTTATCGGCATGCGTAATTCCGGCTTTGTAGTTGCCAGTCCGTCCACATTTGTCACTATGGGGTCGATCAGCAGCCCGAAAGTCCTCATGACGCTGGCTGGTTTTATTCTCACGCCCGTTCTGGTGGTCAGGCGTATTCCCGGCGCGTTAATTCTTTCAATTATAGTAATCACCGCTGCCGGACTTTTTTTGCCTGATGGAAAAGGCGGCACTCTCACACACTGGCCTGCACATATTTTTGCCCTGCCGCAGTGGCCCTATGCCACGGCCTTCCATCTGGAACCGCTCTATCTTATCCATAACTTCCTCTATGTGCTGCCCATGCTGTTCTTTTTCCTGTGTACAGAACTGTTTGGAACACTGGCTAATCTTCTCGGCGTCGTCACTGCAACGGGCATGATTTCAAAAAACGGACAGATCCCCCGTGCACGCGAGGCGTTTGTGACCGATGCTGCCGGCAGTATTCTGGCCCCTCTTCTCGGCACATCCATTGTCACCGTTTATTCTGAATCTATCACGGGCGTACATGCGGGTGGGCGTACCGGGTTGACGGCTCTGGTAATTGCGGGGGGCTTTTTTGCAGCCCTATTTTTATGGCCCCTTTTCATGATTATCCCGCCACAGGCAACGGCTCCGTCTCTGTTGATGGTTGGTATGATGATGTTTCAGGGCGTCCGCCATCTTGATCTGTCAGATATCAAGGAGAGTACTCCAGCCGCCCTCACCTTTCTAACCGCTCTTTTGACAGGCAACCTCATCAACGGCATGGCAATTGGTACTTTGTCCTATACAACAATGGCTCTTACCACAGGTCGCGCCCGCACTATCTCTCCCGTTGTGTGGGGGCTTTGCGTCATTTTCATTCTATTCTTTATTGTTTCTGCCCACATGCACGGCCACCACGCCTGAAGGGAATTCAGCCATGCTTTCAAAATTACGGTTTTCAACTTTTTTGGCTGGGCTGTTTGTTCTGCTCCCTCTTCATGGCCATGCGCAGACCCCCGAGGACCCTAATTACATCATTATTGATAATGATTTTGCCGGACCCGGTGGGACCAACATTCAGTCCGTTATTCCGCTTCTTGGCCAACCAGATAAGGTAACCGTGCTGGGCTTTACTGTTGTGGTCGGAGATGGGTGGGAAAATGAGGCCGCAGCACATCTGTCCCGTTTTCTGGAAATTGCCGGAAGTCCAGAGACACTCCCAGTCGTTCCCGGTGCCACTCAGCCTCTGGTCAACTCCCGTGCCCGGCTTCTGGCGTGGGAAAAATCCAACGGCAAAATGCCATGGAAAGGGGCATGGCGCGGTGATGCCCCGGATTTTCAGCCGCCGGTCAAACCTCTGAAAGAAGGCATGCCAGACCGAAAGGTCTCATCCGAAACAGCCGCCCTGTTTCTGATACGGCAGGTCCATACGCACCCACACCAGATCACGCTTCTGGCAGCGGGTCCACTGACGAATATTGCTCTTGCCATCAAGCTGGATCCGGAATTTGCTTCTTTGTGTCGCCGCCTTGTCTTTATGGGGGCCATTGTAGACGGTAACCTTTCGCAGGTTATGCAAAGTGCAGACTACTACACAGACTTCAACTTCATGTTTGACCCGGAGGCCGCCAGCATTACTCTGGAAGCGCCCTTCCCTGAGGTTGTTTCCGTGGGGGGCGTTGCTAACCCCATTCGCATGACAGCGGAAGTCCGTGATCAGGCAACACGCTCAACTGGTCCTGTTGCAGACTATCTGCGCCAGTATTTCCACCCACAACCCATGTGGGATGAACTGGCCGCAGCTATTTCTGTTGATCCAGCTCTGGTGACCGACAAGGTTGTGGCTTACATGGATGTTGATCTGACCCATGGACCAAACTACGGCTATGCTCATGTCTGGCCGGAAAGCACGCGGCCCCATATCGGGGAACGTCCAGTTACAGTCGTCACCGCAGTTAACAAGGCCCGCTTTCTCAGAACCTTTGTTAAAGCAGCCAACCGGATGAATACGCATGGTTGATGTCACCTGCTCACTCGCAGAACCAGAACTCCGTCGGCGCGCAGTAGATGCTGCCTGCGGGCGTGCACCATTTGATATTCTCCTCTGCAATGGCCGTGTGGCAGATGTTGCAACCGGAGAGCTTCGCTACGCAGATGTCGGACTGGTTGGCCCTCTTATAGCCAGCATGCACCTGACAGGTGAGCGTCAGGATTCAACAAAGCAGTTTGACCTGAAAGGCGCCATTCTTGCTCCGGGGCTTATTGACTCTCACGTACACATTGAAAGCTCCATGGTGACGCCGCGTATCTATGCGCAGACCGTGGTGCCACAAGGGACGACAACCATATGCTGGGATCCGCACGAAATCGGGAATGTTAGCGGTTTGCCTGGTGTGAAATGGGCAATTGAGGCCTCAAAAGGGCTTCCGCTGCGTATTCTGGTGGAAGCACCTTCCTGCGTACCGTCCGCTCCCGGTCTCGAACGGTCCGGTGCAGATTTTGACGCAACCGCAATGGCTGAGATGCTGTCCTGGCCAGAAATTATTGGCGTTGCAGAAGTTATGGACATGCGGGGCGTTGTGAATAACGCTCCGCGCATGACGGCCATTGTCAATGCTGGCCTTAAAAGCGGCAAACTTGTCTGTGGCCATGCCCGCAATCTTGCAGGAAAAAACCTTCAGGCTTTCATGGCGGCAGGTATTGAATCTGACCATGAGTTGACAAGCAAAACCGATATTCTGGAAAAACTCCGATCTGGTATGACTCTGGAACTCAGAGTTTCACACGAGAACATTCTCCCTGAGGCTGTAGCCGCGTTTGAAGAGCTGGGTATGGTTCCTCAGACTGTGACACTCTGCACAGATGATGTATTTCCCGATGATCTGCTACGGCGTGGCGGAATGGTGCATCATCTCAGATGTCTGGTCGCTTTGGGAATGAACCCGCTGGACGTCCTGAGATGCGCGACGTTGAATACAGCTCAGCGTCTGGAACGCCGTGACCTTGGCCTTGTTGCTACCGGTCGTCGTGCTGATCTAGTCGTCTTTGATAATCTGACTGATTTTACACCGCTGGAGGTCTTTGCTTCAGGTGTTCATGTCGCGTCGCGTGGAACGCTGCTCACCACGCTGCCACCGGAATTGCCCGGCATGCCAGTAGATACTGTCAAACGCACACCTGTCACGGTTTCTGACTTTAAAATTCTTCGTACAGGGAAATCTAAGGTTAAAATCAGAACTGTCAGCACACCCCGCACAACTCACTGGGGCGAACGGGAGATAGATTTAGAAGACGGGTATCTCACTCTCCCCCCTGATACCGCCCTTATGGCTGTTTTCAATCGCCATGGTGATAACTCGCCTCCGGGCCTTGGTGTTCTCGAAGGATGGGGAGACTGGTCAGCCACAATTGGTACAACTATTCTCCATGACAGTCATAATCTGGCCGTATTCGGGCGGGACCCGGAAGAGATGGTGCGTGTCGCCAATACTCTTATTGCCAGCGGCGGGGGTATGGCCGTGGCAAAAGCCGACAAGCACCTCGTGCAAGTCGCACTCCCCGTATGTGGACTTCTGTCCCCTGAAAATCTTGAAATAGTCAGCAAACATTTTACTGAAGTGCGTGATGCCGCAGCAACCGCCACCACATGGGATGGGCCAACCAGTATGATAAAGCTTGTCACGGGGGCTTCTCTAGCCTGCAATCCGGGACCGCATGTTACAGATATGGGCATTGCTGATGGTATGACAGGAGACGTTTTTTCTACGATGGTTCTGGACAACGCCTGATGGATTTTCCCCGTGACGTTACTGCAATGCGCCGTGAATTCCATCGGTTTCCAGAAACAGCATTTCTTGAATACCGAACGGCCGCCATTGTCGCAAAACGCCTGTCTGAACTGGGTTACACCGTAAAAGCCGGTCCAGAAATCATGCACATGGATGGTGTGCGTGGTTTGCCGTCAGACCAGGCGTTCACTGCAGCAAAAGAGGCTGCGCTACAGGCCGGAGCGGATGAAAGATGGCTGAACAGAATGCCAGGTGGACAAACCGCTATCTGTGGTGAACTCCAGAAGGGGCCAGGCCCTGTTCTGGCTTTACGCTTTGATATGGATGCGCTGCCAGTTCATGAATCACAATCTGACCAGCATCCGCCAAACACCCAAGGTTTTTCTTCCATTCATCAGGGGCGTATGCATGCCTGTGGCCATGATGGACACACAGCGATCGGGCTTGCTGTTGCGGAAAAACTAGCGCAACCCGATGCCAGATGGAACGGCACATTACGCCTTATATTCCAACCTGCAGAAGAAGGGGGACGCGGCGCACAACCGATTGTCGCGAGTGGCTTGCTAGATGATGTCGATATTTTTCTGGCCAGCCATCTGGGGTGCCAACTCCCCAGCGGGCAGATTGCATTAACGGCCGATGGATTTCTTTGGGCCGAAAAGTGGAATGTCATTTTTACTGGTCGGGCTGCACATGCTGCCATGTGCCCTGAAGAGGGACGAAACGCCCTTCTCGCTGCGGCTCTGGCAGTTGCTGGGCTGTACGCTTTGCCTCGTGACGGTCAGTCCGATACAAGGATTAATGTTGGACTGCTACAGGCGGGTCGAACGCGCAATGCTATTGCAGATCGGGCTTATCTGGAACTTGAATTACGTGCAGCCAGCAGTGAAGGGCTCCAGCGCCTGACAGAAGGAGCAAGACGCACACTTGAAGGCACCGCTCTGACACAGGATGTTAATGTAGAGATTGATCTCTACGGCAACGCCATCAGTGCACAGTCAAATCCTGCCATTATGACACGACTGGAAACAGCGGCTCTTGCCACGAAGACAGGTAATATTGTCTCTAACTGGCCGATTGGTGGTGGAGATGATGCAACCTTCATGATGCAGCGTGTGCAGCAATGCGGCGGCCACGCTGGCTACTGCCTTATCGGGGCTGATATTGCAGCCCCGCACCACTCCAGCCTTTTTGACATTGACGAAAATGCTCTTGAACGCGCAGTCAGGTTATTGACGGCGTTTGTTGAAGACGCCGCATGAGCACCCTGACCTTCTGGCAGACTTTTGCGCCTGACGTTGATCTTAAGGCTCCCTATACAGACCGTTACAGAGTTTCTCTGGGGCACCATAGGCTGGACCTGCCACTCCGCCCTCTTCCTTCTGGTGAACTGGCGGTTGCATCGCTTCTGGTCAACCAGACATCCTTTCAGGTGGCAGATGCGATGTGTGCTGGTCTGGGGCGTCTGGCGGCAGAAATCAAGCCTGATCTGGTTGTCGGTATGCCTACTCTTGGTTTGGGGCTGGCTGCATATGTTGCGAGACACAGCGGACTGGAACGCTATGTGCCACTCAGCACCTCTCGCAAATTCTGGTACGATGAGAAGCTTTCTGCTCCCATTTCTTCCATAACCAGCCCAGGCACAGCAAAAAGACTTTATCTGGACCCCAACCTTCTTTCTCTGGTTCAGGCCGCAAAACGGATCATCATCGTTGATGATGTTATCAGTACAGGGACCTCTCTCTCTGCTGGCACGGATGTTCTCACAGCGGCTGGCGTCACGCCGCATGCCGCTCTTTGTGTTATGACGCAAAGCAACCGCTGGAAAAATCGTTTTCCTTTTCCAATCCTAAGTTGCTTTTCATCACCAATTTTCAGACGTGTTAATAATGGATGGATTGTTGATTCTTATTACGACGTGTCGTCAGTTAAGCAGGATGATGATTGAGGCGAACTGCACGGCTGCGAGGAAGGTCGATTCCAGTTTATCGTAGCGGGTGACGATAGCGCGAAATTGCTTGAATTTATTGAAGAACCTGGAGGGATCGAAGAACCGTTTTTTTGAACTCCTGTTTCCTGATTTCAGGGCTATGACGTTTTGATTGACGGTTGTCAGGGGAGTTTTTTCTCTGCATTTTGATCCGTGCTGGAATATTGCCCCCGCTGAGCTGCTACGCGGTCGCACTGATGCGCTCCAGGAAGATAAAGTGGCGTATGTTGTAGACGATGTTGGCCAACCCAATTTTCATGGTGGCCCGTGCGATACTGAATTGCCCCGGGTTGTTGATTTTCTCTCAGGCTGCCTCTGGCACAGAGCCTGTCAGGGGCAGGTGTATGGAACTGACGCTGAATCAGATCCTATCGGCAGGGACGTTGCGGGTCTGGTCCCTTTGCCACGAATAACACCTTTCAGTCCCATCTGGCGCCTCAGCCGCTTTACCGTGCAGCGGGCGATAGTCCTGTCTTCGCGTCTGAGCTGATGCCAGACCTTGCGCACTCCGTAGACACGGAAGTTATCGTTCCATATTCTGCTGATTTCATGACACAGCTCTTTGTCTTTCTGGTTGCACACAAAGGGATTTTTTGCCTGGCTACAGAAGCATAATAGACAGATGGCGTAATCGGTAGAACCTTGCAGATTGACCCGACACCATATGTCTGCCGGTGTTCCTTAATGAAGCGTGTCATGGCCTGCCGCAATGCGCGGTTCTCACGCTCCAGTTGCCTGATCTTCTCCCAATCAGGAAGCTCACTTACCGCAGGTGCATTGGCCCGTTCATGAAGACGGGGCCATTTTGACAGCGTGTCAGGATGAATATCCAGCTTTGGCGCTATCATCATCACTGCGGAACAACGGGACGGATGGTTCTTCTCTTCTTCCACAACCATACGGGCTGCACTGTCGCGAAATTCAGGCGGAAAACGCTTCGATTTGTTACTCATAACTATCTCTTACCTATCGGGTCTGGCTGTCTCCACAAAACCCGGGGCAATTCAATCCTAGCACCAACCTGCCGGCGGGCATTTCGGCGCGCGTGGTTACAATTTTGTGAAAGGGCGCGAGGGTGTGCGTCGGATGGTCAGATAGCCGGATCGGATGGGGTGAGACGCGCGTAAAGGCTGGCGACTGTCATGATGCAGGCCGAGACCAGCAACCCGTCGAAAGTGGGAATAGTCGTCAGACTCGTCATGCCGAATTCGGACAGGCCGCCGGCGATGCCGCCGCATATCCAGGCCAGGATCGCGGCATGCTGCCTGCCCGCCGCCGGACGGCCGACATTGGCCGGGAGACCGATCAGGGTGTCCACGATCAGGATGGCGGCGATCGGGGGCAGGACGATGCCGAGCAGGAGCAGAAAGCGCACATAGGCATCGGTCAGACCCCCAAGCTCCAGAATGCCGCCGATGAGGCCGCAGCCGAGCACATAGGGCCACAGGCGGCGGCTCTGGAGCAGGTTTGCCAGGGCGAGGCCACCCGAATACAGGCAAGCCGAGGCGTCGATCCACGCGCTGAGAACCAGTACCAGCAGCGCGGGGATGCCGAAGCCCAGCGCGACGAGAGCGGAGACGAGGTCGGGTCGCCCCAGAGCTAGGGAGGGGATGCCCGATGCGATCATGATGACCGGATAGGCCAGTGCCAACGCGGTTACGACGGCGCCGACGGCGGCATTCGACGACCGCACGAAGCGGCTGTAATCGGGCTGGATGATGATGCCGACAACGTATGAGCCGATCATCGCCGAGACGGCCCCTCCGAAGGTCAGGGCGTGGGTGCCGCCGTGCAGGGCGGCGGCCGGCAGGGCATGCCATGTTCGCGCGATGCCGACGATCAGCCCGAGTGCCACGACGGGAATGACGATCTGGCCGATCCGTTCGAGACCACGCGCCCCCATGCAGGTGCCGATGACGATGCCGATGCCGGCGAGGGCCGAGACCAGATTCGGGGAGATGTACAGATGGAACTGCTCGCTGAGTGCGGGCGCCGCCGTGCTGCCCAGCAGCCCGATCGTGGCCCCGAACCATCCGACCAGCGAAACGCCGATGACCGTTCGGACAATGACGGCGCCGTAAGGGCCGAAGATGCGTGTGCTCAGAAGAGAGAGGCTCATGCCCGTGGCGGCGCCGAGCCAGGAGGTGAAGGCGGCCAGAAGCGCCGTCATCAGGGCGCTGGCGATGATCGCGGCGATGCCGTCATGAAGACCGAGGGCTGAGAGGATGCGCGCGGAGAGGACGAAGCCGGGCAGGCCGCATTGCGTACCCGCGATGATGAAGAAGATCCGCCATGCTGAGCCGCGTTCGGCCTCGGGCACGGCGTTGGCGGTATGTTCGTCGTGCGTCGCGTGCATGCGCATCTCCTGCATGAAGAAAGAGGCTGTTTGAAAGGTCGTCCTGCCAAGCTTGGAAAATGCGCGTGGGATTACAGGCGGATGACTTACCAGACAGCATCGAAAGCCGGGAAGCCGTGCAGTGAGGCCGCACGGCTCCGAGTGGACGATCAGTAGGTGTACTGGATCTCGCCCCCCAGCATCCGGGGCTCGGCCGGCTGGGCGAAGCCGCCGGAGACGTACTCGGCGTTGTAGCGAGTGTCGGTCAGGTTGTTGACGTAGAAGGTGGCGGACCATTTCCGGTTGGGACTTTCGACGCCGACCTGCAGGTTATAAAGATTGAAGGCGCTGCGCGGTGTTGCGTTTTCCGGGTCCCAATACTGCTTGCCCTTGGCCTCGACGTCGAAGCGGCCGAAGAAGCCGAGCCAGCGGTTGAAGGCATGGTGATACTGCACGCCGATATTGGCGGTGAATTCGGGAATATAGGGTGCCCAGTTGCCCTGGTCGGCGCGGTCGAACGTGTATTTGGTGATCGAGCTGTGAGTGTAGCCGCCGTTGGCGAACACATCCAAGCCGGGAAGGATAGAGTATTTCGCCTCCAGTTCGCCGCCCGTCAGGTGGATCTTGTTGATGTTGACGAGTATCTGTGCGCCGACAGAGCCGACGAACAGGAAGTAGAATGAGTTGCGATCGCGCGTGTCGAAGAAGGAGCCGTTCAGAGTCAGGCGATTATGGAACCACTGGCTCTTGAAGCCGGCTTCGACCGTGTTCGCCACCTCGGGCTTTACGGTATTGTAGACACCCGGCAGGTTCGCCGCTTCCGCCGTGCCGTTCTGGTTGAACTGCCCACTGCGAAAACCGATGCCGTAATCGACGAAGAAGGTCAGGTTCGGGTTGACGTGATAGGTCAGCGTGCCCTTGGGCTGCCCCTGCTTGAACCAGCGCGTGCGCCGGCAGGACCCGCCAGACATGGTGCAGCCAGCGGGCACGCCGCTGCTGCTTTCCGGATTCACATACTGGTTCAGAGAATTCCAATCGTACCGGTAGCCGAATTCTGCTGTCAGGTTCTTGAGGATATCATAGGACAGATGGCCGAACAGCGCGAAGTCCTGGTTGTGGTCCGAGTTGCCGAAATAGGTCAGCGTCTGGTTGGGCGCGTATCCGTAAAGAGGCGAGGTGCTGACACGGGCGATGCCGTTGCCCGTGTCAGCACCGGTGGTGGAAGCCAGATAGTCGCGCGTGTCGAGGAAATAGCCGCCGCCCATCCAGCGGAAACGGCGATCGGAGCGTGACGTGACACGGAATTCGTCTTCCCACGAGGTATTCTGGGCCCACTGGGTCTGCGTGCCGTCATAGCCCGAACCGTGCGTGGCGGTGTAGGGGAACTGGTCCGTGCCGATATATTCGTTGATCTTCACCCAGCCCAGCGTATTGGAGAAGGTCGCGAAGGGCTGCGTATAGACCAGGCGGAACGACGCATTGCGGATGTCGCGCTGGTTGTAGCCTCGGTTATTCGCACAGAAGGTGCGGCTGACCCTGTTCGCATCCGGCGCCGGGCCGCCGAACGGGTTCGTCGGATCCAAGAAGCAGGGGCGGCTCGGGTCGTATTTTGCGGACTGGTAGTGATAGTTGTTTGCGCCACCCTCGGTTTCGTTGAAGCCGACACGGAAGTCGGCGGTCAGGTTGTCGGTGATGACGGCCTTGATGTGGCCGCGGCCGGTATATTCGTTGGAGCGATCGACGGTCTTGTTCAGGTAGACGTTTTCCAGCAGGCCTCCGAAGGAATGTTCGCTGAAATTGACGTCGTAGAACAGGCGGTCCTTCACGATCGGACCAGCGAAGGAAATCTTTCCCCGGTAATCGGCGCCATTGCCGAACTGGGCGTCGGCATGGGCGTAGAACGTGTTCGTCGGTTGGCGCGTATTGATGACGATGGCACCGCCGATGGCGTTGCGTCCCCACAGGTCGCCCTGTGGGCCGCGCAGCACCTCGATCTGGCCGACATCGTAGAGATCCTGCGTGAACTGGCGGGAATCCATCTGCTGCACCCCGTCCACGATCACCGCGACCGGGCTTTGGCCGTTGCGGACCTGGGTGATGCCACGAATGGTGATAAAGGACACGCCGGCCTGCTGCGCCTGAGTGATGGAGACGTTCGGGGTCAGGGCGATGAAGTCGCTCACACCTTGAATACGCGCATCCTTGATGTTGGCCGCCGTGAAGACGGTGGCCGAAACGGGGGCGGATTGTAGTTTCTGCTGGCGTGACAGGCCGGTGACGACGATAGTTTCGGACTGCGGGGCGGCCTGGATACTGTCTGCCTTCGCCTTTGCCATCGAAGTAGCGGCAGGCTTGCCGGTCTGCCCCTGTTGCTTGGTCGGAGGATCGCTGACGGTATCGACCGCGGCGAATGCGTTTTCCACGCCCGCGGGCATCAGCCCGAGCGAGAAGACGGACGCCAGAATGACCTGCTTTTTCGATATGTGCTTTCTCATGATTTCCACCTGATATCCGAGTGATGTCGTGATGCGGTGTGGTGTTGTTTCTTGGCGTGGTCAGCCGTCCGCGCCGGCTCCCCATGCCCCGCCGTTCGCCGTGCCGATTTCGATCCTGTCGCCGGGCTGGAGCGACAGGCCGGACACGAAGGCGTGGCTTTCCATGCGGCCGTCGGCGTGTCTGATAGCGAGGCGGTTCGTGCCGCCCGGCCCCCCGCCAGCCGATCCCCATGTCGGCTGGCGCGTTCGGCTATAGCCTGCCGACAGGGTGACTTTTTCCCGGACGCCGTAGCACATCGACAGCCCCTGGCCGCCGGGATGCCGTCCGGTGGATGCCGGGGCCGGGTTCAGGCAGCGGTAGAGGACGTCGAGGCCGTAGCGGCTTTCGACAATTTCGGCGGGACAGTTGAATGTCTCGCCATGGCATGCGGAATAGAGCGCGGTTTCGCCTTCCCGTTCCGCAGTCGCTCCCCATCCCCCCATCTGCGGTTCCACCATTGTGAAACGCCGGCCAGTATCCGGGTGGTGTCCCGCGACGACGGTACCGCAGATCGAACTGAAATGACCCGCGGGCAGGCGATCGGGCATGGCCTGCGCGATGCAGTGCCACAGCAGGTCGTACAGCCCAATCCGGATCTCGAAATAATAGCCATGCGGGGCGGTGCCGTCGGCGTGGAAGATCGTGCCGGGGCGCGTGAGGACCTCCAGCGGCCGGAACGAGCCCGCGTTGGCGGCGGGCGTCGGGTCGGCCAGGGCCTTCAAGATCATCTGCGCGGCTATGACCGCGCCATCGCGCGTGGTGTTGTACGGGGCCGCGCGCTGGTCCAGCGCATCGCGCAGGTCGACGGTCATCCGCTCGGCGGTAATCGTGACGGTGATCGACCATGGGGTGCCGTCATCACGGGTCTCAGTCAGCGAGAACGTGCCGTGGGGAAGTGCGGCCAAGCCGGACCGAACACGGGCTTCCCCTTCCGCGAACAGATGGTCGACGGCGTCGCGGTAGGCCGCCTGCCCATACTGGCCGACCATGTCGACCAGCCTGCGCGCGGCCAAGCGGGACGCGGCGATCTGGGCCCACAAGTCGCCACGAACGAAATCGGGAAGGCGGCTGTTGGCCGCGATGATGTCGAACACCGCATCCAACTGCCTTCCTGCCGCGCAGAGGCGCACGGCGGGAAGGCGCAGACCTTCCTGGAAGATCTCGGTCGCGTCGGTCGACATGGACCCAATGACCAGACCGCCGATATCGTTCCAGTGGGCGATGGAGGCGGTCCAGGCGATCAACTGCCCGTCGGCGAACACCGGCAGCGCCACGACGACGTCGTTCAGATGCGTGACGCCACCGTGATAGGGGTCGTTCGTCACGAACATGTCGCCTTCGCGCAGGCTGTCGCGCGGATGGACAGACAGAATCCATTTCACGCTCTTGTCCAAGACACCGACGAAGGTGGGAATGCCTGCGCCAGAACTGAGAAGATTGCCATCGGCATCGGTGATGCCGGTGCCGACATCCAGCACCTCGTAGATGACGGGGCTCATTGCCGTCTTCTTCAGGATGGCGAACATCTCCTCGGCCGCGGAGGCGATGACAGACTGGATGACGGTGCGCGTGATCGTGTCAGCGGTCATCGGTCTGGTCCTGGCCGTGGGGCGGGATCACGGAAAGGGTGCGAGGCAAGTCGGAGAGGATTTCCGGCCCGTCATCGCGCAGGAAGACGATTTCCTCCAGGCGGATGCCGAAACGGCCAGGCAGATAGATTCCAGGCTCGATGGAAAACACCATGCCGGCTTCGAGAATTGTTTCGGATGTTTCGGTGATGAAGGGCCCCTCATGTCCTTCCATGCCTAGACCATGGCCGGTGCGGTGGACGAAATAGGGCCCGTAACCCGCGTGTTCGATCACCTCTCGCGCGGCACGGTCGACTGAAAAGGCGCTGACACCTGGACGCGCGACCTTCAGCGCCGCCTGCACGGCGGCCTCCACGATCGCATGGATCTCCGCGTAGCCTTCCGGCTCGTGCTCCAGCACGGCCATGCGGGTGATGTCGCTGCAATAGCCGTCGCGGCGAGCGCCGATATCGATGACGACGGCATCGCCTGGCGACAGCACGGTGGCGCCCGTATGGTGGTGAGGCAGGGCGCCGTTCTGGCCAGCGGCAACGATGGCGAACTTTGTCCGTGCCCCTTCCGCGGCGAAGGCGCCGGTTATGCCCTCGGCCACTTCCGCCTCGGTCATGCCCGGACGCATGGTTGCCAGAGCGTGCAGCATAGCACGGTCGGCTATCGCGGCATTCTCCTTGAGGAACCTGTATTCCTCCTGGTCCTTCAGCATCCGCACCGCACCGGCGACATCGCGGGCCATCACCACGTTGGCACCTGGCAGCCGGTCGAGCACGGCCATGGCGAAATCGGTGCGCATGGCCTCGTCGAGGCCGACACGGAGCGGTGCGTCGGGCAGGCAGGTCGCCGCCAGGGCTGTTTGCAGGGCCTTCGCCGGTCCCTGCGCATCGGTCCAGGTGGCGAGAGGAAGATCGCTGCGCGCCTGCGTGTCCGCCGCGTTGAGTGCCGGCATGACGAACATGGCCTGATGTCGCCCGACCAGCAGCAGCGACAAGCGCTCGTCCGGGTAGGGATGGAAGCCAAGCAGCCATTCGACATAGGTGCCCGGCCCCAGGACCAGCAGGTCCACGCCGTCATCCATCATGCGACGCCTGAGGCGTGAAAATCGTTTCTTTATCGTAATATCTTGCATGGTCACCCACCTTTCGACCGTCCTGCTGCCATCCGGACTTGTCCATTCACACTGGCAGGAAAAAAGAGAGCGTTGGTTTCTGGTGCCGGCGTGCCGGCGGTGGTCAGGTTGTGTAGATACGTTGCGCGTGTTCGGCGGTGATCAGGCCGTTCTTCACGTCCCGTGCCACCAGGGCGCGGTCGCGCAGGGCGGGGTTGCCATAGCCTCCGCCAGTGCCGGTGACAATACGGATCACGTCGCCCTTATCCACGCGCAGACCGGAGATGAAGGCATGGCGTTCCTGCGTGCCGTCGCAACGCAAGATGAGCGCGTAGTTGCCCGTCCCCTCGTGCCCCTCTTTCAAAGACCATGGCATGATGCGCGAGCGCGTATAGCCGATCGTCAGGAAGGAATTATCTTGGCGCACGCCATAGTCGATGACGATGCCCCGCCCTCCACACCACTGGCCCTCGCCACCAGGCCCAGTGTGCAGCGCCATCCGGCCGATATGCAGGCCGTTGCGGGCTTCGGAAATCTCGGCGGGACAATTGTAGGTTTCGCCATGGAAGCCTGAGAACAGGGCGCTGTTACCGTCATGTCCTTCGCGACCGCCCCAGCCGCCGATCTGCGGCTCGATGATGGTGTATTGCCGGCCAGTGTCGGGATGAATGCCACCGATGAAGGTTCCGCCAATCGTGGCGAAATGCCCGGCCCCCAGCCGCTGTGGCATATGCTGGGCCAAGCAGCGCCAGATCAGGTCGAAGACGCGCACTTCGGTTTCGAAATAAAAGCCGATCGCGGCAGGTTCACGCGCATGGAAGACCGAGCCTTCGCGCGTTAGCAGGCGGATCGGTCGGAATGTGCCGTCGTTGGCTGGGGACTGGGGGGCGCACAGGGCTTTTAGCATCATCTGCGCACAGATCATGGCACCGTCGCGGCTGGTATTGGTGGGCCCTACGTCCTGATCGGGGTTATTACGCAAGTCGACGACGAATTCGTTGGGCGAGATGGTGACCTTCACGTTGTAGACGCGGCCGTCATCCTGCTCCTCGTCCAGTTCGAAGGTGCCGTGGGGTAGCGTGGCGAGGGTGGAGAGCGTGACCTTCTCGCCGAAGGTCATGAACCCTTCCATCGCGGTTTCGAACGTCTCGATGCCGTATTTCGTCGCAAGTTCCGTCAGGCGGCGGGCGCCGATCCGCACTGCGGCGATTGCTGCCCAGAGATCGCCCTCCAGAAAGTTAGGCATCCGCGAGTTGCAGCGCAGGATCGCAAAGACCGACTCGTTTGCCTCGCCGGCATCGATCAGGCGGATGGCGGGCAGGCGAAGACCTTCCTGGAAGATTTCTGTCGCCTGGACCGAGAGAGAGCCAGGTGCCATGCCGCCGACATCGGAATTATGGGCGATGTTCGCGGTCCAGGCGATGAGGCACCCTTCCGCGAAGACCGGCATGGCGACCACTAGGTCGTTCAGGTGGGTCACGCCGCCATAATAGGGATCGTTGGTGATAAAGACGTCTCCCGGACGGATTGTCTCCTGCGGGAATTTGGCCAATAGGACCTGCACGGCCTTGTCCAGCACGCCCACGAACGAGGGGATGCCAGCTCCCGAAGAGGCGATGCGGCCCCGTGCGTCCAGGATGCCCGTTCCCATGTCGAGAACTTCATAGATGATCGAACTCATCGCCGTCTTGCGCATGGTGGCGAACATCTCGTCCGCCACGGCCTGGAGCGAGTTCTGGATGATCTCCAGCGTGATCGGGTCGTGGCTGGCCTGGCCCGTGCTATCGTTCATGCGGCTTCTCCAGAAACGAGAAGGATATGAAGATTGCCGTATCCGTCGACGGATACCGTGTTGCCGGGATGGATTACGATGGTGGTACCGCTGTCCTCGACAATGGCGGGGCCATGGAAACGCATGCCGGAGGCAAGGCGGTCACCGTTATAGATCGCGGCCTCGTGCAGGCCGTCCTGCGCGTAATCCACCTGTCGCCGACCCTTGAGGGCACCGTTGGCGTCGGGCGTGCCGGAGGGCCTTTCCTTCATGTTCAGCTTGCCAACAGCGGCCGAGGCCACCAGATGCACTCCGACCATCTCGACGGGCGCATCCAGGCGGTAGGTGTATTCGCGTTCGTAGGTCTGATGGAAGGCCGCCAGGATGTCCGCCAGATGTCCGGCGGCGAGGTCTTCGGCGGGGATCGGCACCTCGGTTGTATGTTCCTGGTTCTGGTAACGCAGTTTGACGTAGCGGATGAAGCGGATGCTCTCCGCGGGCACGCTTTCCTGGACGAAGCGTTCGGTGGCGGCAGCCTCGATTTCGGCGAACAGGGTGCCAATCGCGCTTTCGGCACCCTCCGCCATGTCCATCAGACGTGTCACGAAATAATCGTGCCGGAGGTCGGACATCATCATGCCCCAGGCCGAGAACACGGACGCGCTGGCGGGGATGACGACCTTGCGTACGCCGAGTTCCATGCCCAGTGCAACCGCGTGCATCGCGCCGCCGCCGCCGAAGGCGACCAGTGTGAAGTCGCGCGGGTCGAAACCCCGGTTCAGCGAAATCAGCTTCAGCGCGTTGGTCATGTTGTTATTGGCAATACGGATGATGCCGCGCGCCACGTCGGTGGTGGAGATGCCGATCTTCGCGCCGAGCGCCTCCAGTGCCCGTTCGGCAGCCTCCATATCGGCCTTTACTGACCCGCCGCAGAAATAATCGCGGTTGATGCGGCCCAGCCAGAGATTCGCATCGGTCGTCGTCGCGTCGGTGCCACCTCGGCCGTACGCGGCGGGGCCAGGGCTGGCACCAGCTGATTTGGGGCCGACATGCAGTTTGGCGAATTCGTCGACCCAGGCTATGGAACCGCCGCCATTGCCGATTTCGACCAGATCAACAACCGGCACCATGATCGGATAACCGGCGGAGGTCCTATCCCGTTCGATCCAGTAATCGGTCATGATCCGGACTTGGCCGTTTTCGATCAGCGAGCATTTGGCCGTGGTGCCGCCGATATCCAGCGCCAGCACATTCGGCTCGCCGATCATGCGGCCCAGTTCAGCAGCGCCCCAGAAGCCAGAGGCAGGGCCGGATTCGACCATCGTGATCGGGGTTGCGGAGGTGGAATCTACGGAATCAACGCCACAATTAGACTGCATGATAAAGAGATTGCCAGAAAAGCCTCGATCGGTCAGGCCGCTGCGCAGCCGCGACAGATAGCGTTCGGCTACCGGCTGGACATAAGCCGAAAGGACAGTCGTATTCGTCCGCTCATATTCCCGCCATTCGCGGGTGATCTGATGCGATGCGACGACGGAAACCTCAGGCCACAGACGTCGGATTTCGGCTGTTACGGCCTGTTCGTGCGATGAATTGGTGTACGAGTGCAGGAAGCAAACCGCGATGGCCTGCACGCCTTCGGCACGAAACATGTCGATGATGGAGGGCAGCGCGGCCATGTCGAGGGGCGTGGATTCCTCGCCTTTGTAGGATAGCCGCCCCGGCAGCTCAGCGCGCAGGTGGCGGGGCACGAACGGCGGCGGCTTGCGGTAATTGAGGTTGAAGAAATCGGGTCGGTTTCCTCGGGCGATTTCTAGGATATCTCGAAAGCCCTCGGTGCTGATCAAGCCGACCTTCGCGCCCTTGCGCTCGGTCAGTGCGTTGATGACCACCGTTGTGCCATGGGCGAGAAAATCGATCGTGCTGGCCATTATCCCGGCCTTTTCGATGACATTCAGAACCCCCTGCTCGAAGTTCGGAGGCGTCGTATCCGACTTGGCCGTCAGGACATGCGACTCGCCTGTGGCGTGATCGGTCTCGAAACAGACCAGATCAGTGAATGTTCCGCCAACATCTGTTGTTACGCGGATCGTTTTCCGTGACATAATCCGATCTCCTGACCGAGATTGTTATGACAAAAGGCAGACTGCACCTGGAATTTTGAGAAACTGCGCAGCCTGAACACGCGAGGGCGTGTAATGGCCGGCCTCGTGCAGGCAGTTGATGCTGCCGATATTCCGCCCGCCGACGATGACGGGAACATTGATGACCGAGGCGCAGCCGAGCGAATGAATCAGGGCGTGGTCGTTGAAGACTTCGGCGATTTCCGAAATCGTGTTGGCCACGAACGTCTCGTGCTGCTCAAGGACGATGGTAGACCATTTCCCGGGGCTGAGCGGCTTGGTGCCCGATACGGGATAGGCATCGGGCATGTTGGTATAGCGGCGCTCGGAAACGCCCTTTTCCAGATCATAGGCCGTGATGGTGAATAGCTTGACCCCCACCGCCTGGTCCGCGAGCTTGTGCAGGGCATGAAACATGCCGGCGGGTTGTTCGCACCCGTTCTGCATTGCTGGAATGAAGATATCGTCCAGTTGTTCAGACATGATCTTTCCCTCGCCGGTCGGATGATGATCCGGCCGGTGTGTTTATTGATATAGCCTTTGCACTGTCCCTTTTGGGGAAAGTGTCTCGATGTTACTTGCGTGCCATGACTATGCATCGCTCCGTTTTCGGGAGCGGGTTATTGCCACGACATCGGTGACGGGCCTGACATGCCCATCTTCGGCGAACACATCTATCGTGCAGGTGTGCAGGACGGAGGCGGGTTGCATGGTATGGTTCCAGACCGAATGCTTGTGCGTCGACTGGAAATGCGCTGAATCGCCCGCACGAAGGATCGCGTGGTGGCCAGCGACTTCCAAGGTGATTTCCCCGGTCAGTACGAAGAAGATTTCCTCACCCTCATGGCTGACGGGCGCGTCGCGAAAGCCGGGTGGCTTATGTATAATCACGCTGCGCAGGATATTTCCCTGGAAGGGAACGGAGAGGCGCTCGTATCGGACCGCCGTATGCGTCGATGGGTCCAGCGACCGTTCATGACGTTCTTCGCCTGCATCCTTTTCCAGCCGGAAGTTGGAAAAGAAATCGTTGGTGTCGATGCCGAGAGCCTGGCCGATCGAGAGCAGGGAGGTCAGGGACGGTATGGTGATACCGCGTTCCACCTGCGAGATGAAGCCTACGGAAAAACCTGCTGCACCGGCGACGTCTTTCAGGGTCAGGCCACGCTCCTGGCGGACGGCACGCAGCCTTTGCCCCAGTGGGGCAAGGCCGTCCGCCTGCGCTAGTCGAGAGGTGCGTGAACCCTGTTGAGACATCGCAAATCGTACCGTATCCAGATCGTTCCGTTATACGATTGAAGTATTCCTTCTAAAGTGTCAATCAGAATTTTAGCTGGAGTAAAATTTTGTCCGTGAGGCGAGGTACAGTCGGGCAATGGTCTTCTCTCTCATGGCGCCCTGGTAAGGGAACGATATTCTCGATTTCCGAGGATGCTTTGGCTGCCTACAAAGCCAGCGTATCAATCAGGATCCCCTGATTGGGAATGGTTGCCGCCCGCCCCTTCAGTTCCGCCAGAGCCTTATTGGCCTAAACCAGCGCCCTGAGAACCGGAACCGTTTCTATCTCCGCCTGAGGCGGCAAAGGCCAAATAAGATAGGTTGGCGTTAACATGGCATCCCAACGTGGTAGCGATATGCGTTTTTCCCAGACAATGCGCTCGGGTGCTGAGTCCAGTGTCGTGCCATCGGAGGCCTGCGCTCCCGATCGTGGCAGATCCGGATAACGGCGAGCGAGCGCTTCGAGCATCCGCCGCCAGTCGCCAAGGCTTTCGCCTAGCTGGTCCAGATGCCAGACCTCTGGGCCGCAATACCGCATCATGTTCGAGACAGGTGGTGCACCCAGCCGCTCTGTGAGTGCCGCCATGACCTGCAGGTCCTCGTCTGTCGCATCCCAAGGCGAGAGACGACGGGTGTGGCGAAAACGATGGATGGCGCGGGACACACCGTGTCGACCGGTCTGATGGCGTGTGATCTGATAACGCATGATGAAAATCCTGTGGCAGAGTGATGACTTTGGTTTTTTGGAGGGCTGACGCCCCGAAAGAAGCAGAGATCCGGCCTTCACACAGAAGCCGGACAGTCCATGATCTCCTGCAGCGTTTCCCCGAAATCTTCGAGGAGATCACCGAGCAGCAGCACATGGCCTTCTAGCGGGCGGCCAAAGGGGAGCGTATGAGAGTGAGTGCAGATAGGAAAATAGTTTGGTCGTATGGTTTTTCACGGAAAATTGCGAACGCCAGTTTGTCAGAAGGCGTGTTTTTTCGATATTTGTATTTGCGCTGTTGTTTTCGAATGATGATTTTATAGACCTTTCGTAAACACTTGTTTTTATAGATTTTTTGAAAATGGTGGACGGATGTTCATTTATGAGACGTTTTTCGATCGGATCAGAATTGGTTCGGAAGAAGCGTTTAATTTTGTCCTGTCCTCCGGAAGTCGGGTGGTTCCGGACTGGTGTGCTGGCTTGCGGGATGAGTTTGCACAAAGATGTTCGGTCGGATTTGGTGAGGACGATGTTGGGATCTCGCGCCGGTCATCTCTTCGGGGTTTGGAGAAGCTTGAGTCGGGTATGCTGGCAGGTCTCGAACGTCTGGTCCGTTGGAGTAAGGGCAGTCACCGATTTGATGGGTATGTGGATTATCTTTCAGATCCGGGTCTGATTCCTACACTTTTGATTGCGTGTTTCACGGATTTTGCGGACAGGTTTCCGCAGTTTAAAGGCCTGTTCGATCGGTGCCGTGAACTGATTTATGTATCTGATGGGGGTGTATCCGGTGGCAGAGGCGGAGATCCGGTTTTTATCGACGGTCCGTCTGTCAATGCTGATTGGTCCGTATCCTGATTTTGCGGAGAGCAATCTTCTCGGAAAGCCGAAAGGAAGTGACCAGAAGAAGGCCAAGGACAGAGTTGGTCCGGGCAAGGCTTTGCGGTTTGCTTCGTTTTTGTGGATCAGTTTTTATACGTTCTGGCAATACAGGTCTTATCAGCAGTCTGTGTATGGCTTTGGTCTTACACAGATGTATTCGGAGGGATTCTCGATATAAACGGGTGTTTTCGAAGGGCAACGGATCGAAGGGGTTTTCTGAAGATCCTGTTAAAGAGAACGAATTGCTGTCGCGTCTTATTCTGTCCGGTTTTGGGTGTCGTGACATTTTTAGTCTGGTGAGCCATTCGGAAGAGGTTAAGGGGCTTGTTAGATCTTTGGAGATTGTTTTTGGTACCTTCCTTCAGGGGAATAAGGATGGTGATGGAGAGTTGGGCGAATCGTCTGGCCGAATTTTTGATGAAATCGCGTAATCTGTATGATTAACCGGATGGGCCGGAAGAGCTGTCTCAGCGCATCAAGATCAATGAGGACGGATTGTCGTCCTTTCTTCAGAGGAGCCAGTGCGCCTTTAATCACGGAAGCCGGGTCATGTGTATCAAGACCATGCGCCATGCCAAACAGAAAGATCGCGCTCAATCTCTGACGCACTCTGCGGGCAGTCTCTTTTGCGCGACCCGCTTCAATTTTCTTGATGGTCTCCAGCACCATCGGGGGCGTGATGTCATCCAGATCAATATGACCAAGATCTGGCCACGCAAGACGTTCCAGACTTGTGCGCACATCTTCCGCGTGCCGGGTTGTCCAGCGTGCGGATTGCGCCTCCATCCATTTCTCGCCAACATGACGCAGTTGTTTATCGATACGTTTTGCTTCGGCCTGACGCTGGCGGCGCGTCAACGATGGATCACGGCCAGCCCGGATTTCGGCCCGAGCCTGATCGCGTGCCTCACGTGCCGCTGCCAAAGTCACTTCTGGATAGGCACCAAAAGAGAGCAGTTTTTCCTTCCGCCAAAACGATATTTCATGCGCCATAATCACGAACCACTGGTCTGCACGAGAATGAACAGTCCGCCTGTATCCGAAAGCTTGTATGGTTTCTCGCGTGGCGTGAGGCGACGCAACTGAACATCCGTCAGCATCGATACCCCCATATCTACCCCCACAATGCTTGAGCTTGAAGGAACCTCACAGAGCACCATAAAGCGCATAAATGGCAGAAAACCGCCAGCATTTATGCGAAATAAGCGCTATGGACTGTCATGGGATATATCAAATGGCGGAGAGGGAGTCCGCCGATGTAGGGCGTCATGAAAGGGCAGATCGGCGCAATAACCCTTGTTTTTCATGGCTTTACAGAAATTCATGCCATCCTGAAGAAGCAGATAGACGCATTGAAACCCATGCCGTAAGGTGGGACGGAAGATGGGACTGAAAAGCCATGAGCAAGCTTCCGCCGAACCAGATGAATGCCCGCAAGGTCGCCTCCCTCAAGGACGGGGTTCACGGCGATGGCGGAAATTTATGGATCACCGTCCGGGGCGACACCCGGGCCTGGACCTTTCGCTATAAAAGCCCTGAGACCGGCAAAAGACGGGAGATGGGACTCGGTCCCGCCCGGGATATTTCTCTGGCTGATGTCCGACTCCGGGCAGCCGAGAACCGGCGCCTGCTTCTGGAGGGGATCGACCCGCTGGAAGAGAAAGCCCGGCAGAAGGGCCCTGACGTTCAGGAGCGCACCTTCGCACAGGTTGCCGAGCAGTACATCACCGAGCAGGCGCCGGGCTGGAAAGATCCGCGCTCGGCGCCCATGTGGCGCAGTTCTCTGGAGCGTCATGTTTATCCCGTCCTCGGCTCGAGACCGATTGGCAGCGTGCAGACAGAGGACGTGCTCGCCGTCCTGCGACCGATCTGGGAAAACACGACCGAAACCGCAACACGGCTGCGTGGACGGATGGAGCGTATTCTGGACTATGCGCAGAGCCATCACTGGCGCGAGGGTGAGAACCCGGCCCGCTGGCGGGGGCACCTGGCCAACATCCTTCCCAAACCCACGGCCGTCACGAAGGTGGTGCACCATGCCGCCTTGCCCTATCGCGATCTCCCGCCGGTCTACAGTCGGCTCAGCGCCGAGCATGGGGTAGGAGCTCTTGCTGCACGGTTCGTCTGCCTGACCGCCACCCGGTCTGGCGAGGTCCGCAAGGCCCTGTGGTCGGAGATCGATCTGAAGAAAAAGATCTGGACCATCCCGGCCGAGCGGATGAAGGCCGGGCGGGAGCATCGTGTGCCCCTGACGAACGGAGCGATGGCTTTGCTGTATAAAGTCCAGACCCTGAGATCCAGTCTCGGTGAGGACAGTTTCGTGTTTCCCGGTGGCCGGGTCGGATCACCGTTGAGCGATGTCGCGGTCTCCAAGGCCCTCCATCAGGCCGCAGGCACGAAGGATGTGACGATCCATGGTTTGCGTTCCAGCTTCCGGGATTGGGCTGCCGAGGAAACCGACTTCCCGAGGGAGGTCGCCGAAATGGCTTTGGCCCATGCCATCGGTGACAAGGTCGAGGCCGCCTATCGCCGCGGGGATCTCTTCAACAGGCGTTCAGAGATGATGCATGCCTGGGAACGCTTCTGCGCCGGGCAATCCAGTGAGGCGGTCGCAAAGCCTCCGCGTTCCAATCCTGACAGCGCCCCGCTCTTCACCTGGAAAGACTCTGACATCGGGGATTCAGACGCCTGAAGGCCCGTCAAAAGCCCAATGACGCGTCACGGATTGCGTCGTACCGGTCCGCACAATCTCAGTGACGCGTCATCAATGCGCTATGTCGCCATTCCATGAGCAGCTCAAAAGCATGGCACTGCGCCATAAAATCGGGCTGCCAGATCGCCTAAGATGGCACGATACTGGGTTTTTGGCGCAAAGCTCCAAAAACCCTTTTAAAACAGTCCCTTAAAACCGTTTCATTTTCGTGCCCTGCTAGGGGCGTCCGCATCACGCTGTGACGCGTCATTCTAACCTGCACGCGCTCCCGTTCCGGGGTCGCGCCGCCCTGAGGGCGGCGGTGCAGAACCCGGCCTCTCTCCCTCTCTCATGATGAAAAATGATCAGAGGGGTTCTGTCGTTTTTTTTTGGCTTCGCAAGGGAGGACCGGGCTGGTCCTCACCCCAGAGGGTTCACGCGGGGCGTGAGCTGGAATGGTCGCCGTGCGACCAGAACGGTCTGTTCTCTCTGGAGCTTCCTTCTTTCTGGAGCCTTTCTGTTGATTTTCACCGAGAACTGACCCGGGAAGGGTATA
>NZ_LHZQ01000144.1 GCF_001580915.1 Acetobacter tropicalis
AAAATGACCCGAAATTGCCTCAAGTGTGAGAAATCCGCGGCGAAGCCGCTCCACCTGCCGGGGTGTGCCCCCGCACGGAACAATGTCTCCAGGGCCGGGGATGACAGGCCCCAACGGCATGGGCGGCCTTGGTGGCTCCGGCAGTACGGAGCACGGCCCCCGTCGGCATACGGACCGCAACTGTCGCGTTCAGTAAAGCCGGTTGAAAAGTCTGCCAGCCAAGCCTGATCAAACGGGCTTGCCGTAACCAGCCTGCCACTCTTGCGCCATGATGTCTCGCCATAGTGAAAAGGGCGGTACGTCCCGCCGCTACCGTTTGAGGCCTGTTTCCTCTGTGAGTTTTCTGCGCACGCCACCATTCAGGCGCGGGACGCGCAAGCTACTTCTGCCGCATCCGGAAAATAGCGGATCAGGCAGAAACGCAACCGGGTTTGCAGGGCGGGTATATGGCCCGTGCAGGGGCAGGGGTTTGGCGTTCTCCCCTCAGGCGGCTATCATAGGCAAATAGTTCTGCCGGTTTGTATGGCAGCTTGAAGGATGTGAGACACAATGCGTCGAATGACAACTCTGGCGGCGGTAGCCGTTGTGGCCCTCAGCTCTGGTATTGTTGGCACGGGTGCGCCAGGCATGGGTTCCGTGGCGCAGGCCGAACCCGGTGGCTGCCTGAAATACGGGGCAGCGGGTGCCGTGGGCGGCCATGTGGTGCATCATGGTGTTATCGGCGCTCTGGGTGGCTGCGTGACCGGCATGTATCGTCGCCACGTATATCGCAAGGAAGCCAAACAGAAAGCCGCCCTGTACGATCAGGAACACCCCGGTGCAAAGGGCACGTATGAGGAAAAAGCCACGGCTTATGACGTGGAACACTCCACCCAGCCCGGCAAAATGACCGCCAACACGCCTGCTGGCACACCCTCTCCGTCCAACACTCCGGCACAGGGCCAGACCCAGTCCGCTCCTGCCGGACAGGATGATACCCACTTTTAAGACCTTGGCTAAAGAAGCAGCAAGGGAGGGCTGGTGAGAGAGTTTTGGAGGCCTGAAGGCGGATTTGAAGGCGCGATGCTGAGGCATCGGGACGGAAAATCCAACGCCCTCAGCTCCTAAAAACTCCACCAGCCCCATTGTTTAAGCAGCGTCTAACGGCACTGCTTGCGGGGCTATCCCGCTGTCCTGCCTTCTTCTGGGCCGGTTTCCCGCATCAGGCAGGGCTCTGCGCGGCATGTGTTTTTTATGCCCCAGCATCCAGATGCGTAGGGAAGCCCGTAAGGTCACGGGGCTTCATAGAGCCTGTCCTGCCAAAGGCAGAGGAACCCCATCTTATGTTTTTTTGGCTGAAAGCGTTTTTGTCTGGCCTGATTATTGCCGCTGTCTCTTCCCTTGCGCGGCGATATCCCGGTTTCGGGGCGCTGGTGGCCTCCCTGCCGCTCATTTCCATTCTGGGCATGATCTGGCTGTGGCAGGAAACAAAAGACCCGGCCCGCATGGAAGCGCATGTGAGTGCCACGTTGTGGTACGTGCTGCCTTCTCTTCCCATGTTCCTGCTTATCCCGCTGGCCATGCGGAATGGAGTGCCGTTTTATGCTGCGTTGCTGGGCGGCTGCGTGGTGACGGCAGTGCTGTACCTTGTGGCTGTATGGCTGGCGGGGCGGTTCGGCATTTCTCCCTAAGCGCCCATTACCCCTGCTTTGCAGAAGGGGCAGGCAGGGTAATGATGGTTTCCGTTTTCACCATCGGGTCCACAGAATGCAGCAGCGTGCTCAGCCCCCACTGGCGCTGATCAAACGTGGCGGTGCTGGCAATGGTGGTCAGTGTATTGCCGGTAAAGCGCATCTGCACGGCAAAGGTCAGCGGGTGGGTTTGTCCCCGCATGGTCAGGTTCCCTATAAGCTGCGTGTAAAGTTTGCCTTTTACAATTTTTGGCACGCAATGGCCCACATAATGCATGGCCGGGTGCGTATCACTATCCAGCATCAGGCCAGAGAGCATCACGCTGCGTAATACGGCGCTGCCCACCTTCAGGGAATTGACATCCATGGTCAGATCAACCTGACAGGTCTGTGCTTCCAGATCATAGGCCAGCGTGCCGCTGACAGTCTCAAAGGTGCCATCAATATCCGTCAGGGCGGAGCGGGCATGCAGCAGGGCCTGTGTATTTCTGGGGGTCAGCGTCACATGTTGCGTGGCAGCATGGGCGGAGGGCGTGCCCAGCATACCAGTACCTGCCGTAAGAAGAAAAGCTGAGGCCAGAATGGCGGTAAGCCGCATGTGGTTCATATCCCTTTCCTATAACATGCATACAAACGGCTGATACCATGGCAGAGTTTCCGCTCTGCATGTGCATCAGCCGATATGCTGCCATGCGCTGCCACGCCACAGGCCGCGCCAGAAATCTGTGCCGTAGGGGCAGGGGGCTATTGCGCCAGTTGGGCGCGGGCTTCTCCACTTGGGTGCGCATGAGTGTGCAGGTTCACATACAGCGTGCCATTATGCAGCATGTCTTCCTGATCCTGATTGACGCTCACGCTCCCTGTTACAGGGCTCTTATACGGGCCATCAATGGAAATAACGGCCGGTGCATCATGCCCCTTGCGGGCGGGACCATGAAAATGGGCAGCAGTGACAGGGCCGCTCAGTTTGTCCCATGTTATGGAATAGCGCAGCACATGGGCCGCCGGGTAGAACAATGCGTCCACCCTGCCGGTGGGTCTGGTGGTCGTGCCGTGCTCGCCATAGAATATGCCAGAAAACCGTTCACTGCGTTCGGCAAAGGCAGAGGTGTGTCCTGCCAGCAGGCTGCCGCCCAACAGGGCTGCACAAAAAAGGGCTCGGTGCTGAAAAAGCATGAATACGGTTTCCTTCAGCAAGAAAAAACAGGGCACCCCTTACGGGTTTTTCCTTCTCTAACGTCAGGTGTTCCGTACCGTTCCCGGCTGATTACTCAAAATCCCGCAAAATACCCTCATCATCTACCGGGCGTTGCGGTACGCGCTGGAAATGCACACGCGGTTGAATGGCGGTTTTCCTCATGGTCTGCTGAATGGTCTTGAGCCACCGTTGGGTTGCCGCATCATGGCGGGAGCAGCGTTGCTCGTTTTCCGGGGTGGAACAGGAAGAAGGCGTCATGCTCGTGCTCACATAAAAAGGAGAACTGCCTTCTTTTAAGCACTATTTTCTTGCACGCATGTGACGTTTTTTTGAAAAATCAGGCTCTTTTCAGTTAGGCTCGTTTTGCTTGACTGACCTGTACCAATTGGTACAGACTACCTGTTATATCAACCGGGCTATCCCGCTTTGCAGGAGTTTCCATGTCTGACCGCCGCCCGCCTCTGCCTCCGTTCAGCTTTGAAACTGCCGTGCAGAAGGTGCGCGCCGCGGAAGATGCCTGGAACAGCCGGGACCCCGCCCGGGTGGCATTGGCCTATTCTCCAGACAGCACATGGCGCAACCGCAGCAGCTTCATAAAAGGCCGTGCGCAGATAGAGGCCTTTCTGGTGGCCAAATGGCAACAGGAGCACGAGTACCGCCTCATCAAGGAACTCTGGGCCTTCACGGGGGACAGGCTGGCCGTGCGCTTTGCGTATGAATGGCGCAATAATGCAGGCCAGTGGTTTCGCTCCTACGGGAATGAAAACTGGGCCTTTGATGCCAACGGCCTGATGCACACCCGCCACGCCAGCATTAACGATGTACCCATAAAGGAAGCCCAACGCCTGTTTTTCTGGGACCGCGCCAGCCCCCGCCCAGCAGAGCACCCAAGCCTGTCAGAGCTGGGGCTGTAACGGATGGGAGAAAAAGCGGCTGTCCGTAACCGCCTTCTTCCCGCATTGGGGGAGGTGTTCCGCGCATATGGGTATGAAGGCGCAAGCGTTGCCCGCATGACCGCCGCAACAGGTGCAGGCAAAGGCAGCCTGTATAACGCCTTCCCCGGCGGGAAGGAGGAAATGGCGCAGGCCGTTCTGGCCTCTATTGATCGCTGGTTTGAAACCGCCATTTTCCAGCCCTTGCGGGATGACCCCTCCGCCCCGCAGGCCATCCGGCATATGTTGGCGCAGGTGGAACTCTATTTTGAATCCGGTCAGCGCATCTGCCTTGTGGGCCTGTTTGCTCTGGGTGATGAGCGGGACCGCTTTGCCACCCGTATCCGTGCTTATTTCGCCACATGGCAAAGCACCCTGACACAGGCGCTTGTGCGTGCGGGCCACCCACAACCGGCTGCCTCTACTCTGGCGGAGGAGGCCATCGCCACCATTCAGGGCGCTCTGGTGCAGGCCCGCGCCATGCAGGATACAACGCTTTTCCCGCGCGCCCTCAGCCGTCTGGCCGCACGTTTGATCACGGTCTCCACGCCAGAACACCCTTTTGTCCTTTCCCCAAAAGAGCGATGATATTGGTGCAAGCACACAAGAATTGGCTGCGGGAGAAGCGTTTGAAAAGCCTGCCAGATTAGAAGGCGCTCCGTGTTGAAGTGCGGGGGCGGCAAGAAGCCCCTCTCATCTGTTGCGTCGCGGCTCCGGTAGCAGGCGCTTTTTTCTCCGTCATTATCTTGCGGCTGGCATGGCTATCTTTGCCGCTGACAATGCGGGAGACTGTACTGTCACTCATGCCATAGTCCTTGGCTATGGCCCGAAGTGTTTCTCCATTCTGTCGCCTTTGGGCAATTTCCCGCCGCTGTTCCTGTGTGATACGGGGCGGGCGGCCCATCCGTTTGCCTTGCTGGATAGCCCTTGCGCGCCCTTCTGACGTCCGGGTGCGGATCAGGTCCCGTTCCACGTCGGCCAAACCACCCAGAACCGCAAGCATAAGCCGTCCTGTACTAGTGCTGGTATCTGTCCACGGTTCTGCCAGAGAGTAAAACTGCGCTTTTTTGTCAGTAATGCTCTTCACAATAGCAAAAAGGTCAAACGTGCTCCGCGCCAATCTGTCCAGGCGCGTAACTACCACGGACTGCCCTTCCTTTAGTCCGGCAATCAGTTTTCGCAGTTCCGCCCGTTCGGAATCCGCGCCACTCGCCTTTTCGCGGTAGATCCTGCGGCATCCAAATTCCTGAAGAGTTTTTATCTGAAGTTCCAGAGTCTGCCCGACCGTACTGACACGGGCGTACCCCACTTTTCGTCGAGATGGGAGTGTATTCATCAGCGCCTAAACACACGAAAACACAGAGAAGTTTCTTGTCGAACCTTTGTTTTACAAACTGAAATGCCGTGAAAACAAAGTCAACGCCACAAATGTGCAGACCGAGACCATCCATATCAGCAATGATCCTGATCTGCTCCTGCTGACAGAAAAAGGCGGCACTATTCGCCCTCTCCGGCGTGAAGGTCCGGTTTACAGCTTCATGCTGCCATCGGACATCCCATCCGTCCGCCTTGTGTCCCGCACCAACCGCCCGTGTGACGTGATAGGCCCGTTTGTGGATGATCGTCGCCCTATGGGGGGCGGTGTGGAAGACGTACAGTTGCTGGTGGTGAAAGGCCCTTACAAAATCACCTCTCATCTGCACGCGCGTAAGCCACAGGGATGGTATGAGGATATGGGCGGCAATGGCGTGGCATGGACGGATGGAAACGCCGTGCTGCCGCTGGGCAATTATCTGCTGGGTGGAAAAATAGGTATGCTGTCCCTCAGAATCCAGACCGCAGGGCCTTACCAGATCAAGCTACAGGCAGACACAGGGAGAACGGCGCAAACCGTCTGATCCTGCTGCGTTTTATTGCGCGCCTTGCGGGTGGGAACCCGGTGCGGAGGGCAGCTCTCCCTCCGCCCGTGCTTCTTCCAAAGCTTTTTGCGTCAGGTGGGCTTCATTCTTTTTCAGGAACATCCCGCTGGCCACCAGTCCAATGGCGGTCAGCACGCCAATGGCAATGCCGCTGGGGCCGGATACTTCAGAAATCTTCTTGCCCAGCGCGTACGTGCCCAGCGCATAGCCTCCTGCCCAGCAGGTACCCCCCAGAGCGTTGAAAACCATAAAGCGCGGCCACGCCATCTGGCAGGCACCGGCAAGAATGGCCACAAAAACCCGTAGCAGGGAAATAAAGCGGCCAATAAACACAATGGCGCTGCCATGGTGGCGGAACAGATACTGCCCCAAAATCAGCCGGTCTTCTGTCAGGCCAATGCGTCCGCCATACTTTCGCAATAGTGGCAGCCCGACCTTACGCCCGATCAGATACCCGAAATTATCGCCAATCACTGCGCCCAGAATGGCCGCCAGCGCCACGCCCTCAATCGCCAGATGGTGGGTTTTCAGGCTGTAGAGAGACGCCGTGATAATACAGGCCTCGGCAGGCACGGGCACGCCCATGCTCTCCATCATCACCATCAGGGTTACAATGCCATACCCGTAATGCTGAAGCAGATGATCCAGATGATGCAGCAGGGGTCTTGATCCTCAGTTCAGGCGCACGCAGGCGCACGGACAACGTTAACCGGTGCCCAAGCCACCGCATTTCCCGCCCAGTATTGCTGGGGCAGGGTGCCCTTGGGTGCTGCGGAGCATGAGGGAAGTTGCCCTATCAGGAAAGGCAGGCTGGTGCATGGCTGTATGTACGGTTTCTGCATCCGTCAGCCCGCCTTGCAGAATCCTGTTGCCAGTTTTTTATCACGGGCGTATAGCGCAAAATAAGAACAAAAATAGAACATATATCGTTCTTCAAGAGGCTCCCATGTCCGAAACCCAACATATCGTGTTTCAGCCTTATTTATGGAAAAATCATACGCTCCAGCCCGGCACTCCCATCGCCTGCCGTAGTGTGGAAGACGGTCAGCGCCGCATGGACAAGGCCCGCGCCGGGCTGCTCAGCCTGGATGGCGCGGTGCTGGTCCGTATGGCGGTGGATGAAGACCTGGGTGATTATGGAGAACCCGAATATCTTGCCACCATGGGCGATATTCCCGGCATGGAAGATGATATGGCCGCCTGAGCGGCATGTTTGCTTCCGCACTACCTGCGTTGGCGGTGCGGAAAGCTCCCGATGGTTCAGAACTGGTGGCGCAGGGTAAACATGCCGGAGAACGGCGCACCATAATAGGCCTGATCCCAGTAGAGGGAGGTCAGATATTTGTGGTTGGTAATGTTGTTCAGCGTGCCCGTCATTTGCCAGTGCTTGCCCAGATCATAATGCACCATCAGGTCCACCAGTGCGTAACTATGCTGGCGGGTAATAATCTCCCGGCCAGTGGTTGTTGAGGTCACGCCCTGATCACGCCAGATCCTGCCCTGCCATGTCACGTTGGCCCCTACCCGCAAATGTGGCACATACGGCACCTGCCATGTCAGCGCGGCGTGTACGGTCTGGCGCGGTACATAGGTGCGTACGGGGTTGCCGTCCTGATCATAGATTTTCATGAGCGACCCGCCCGCCATGATCTGGATGTTGCGGGTAATCTGGCCGGAGATATCAAACTCCGCTCCGGCAGATTGCGCATTGATGGGCTTATAATAGGTCTGCCCGTCAAAGAAGTAGCCAGCAGCATCCGCCAGATGGTTCTGGTGAACATGAAACCCGGTGAGGGAGACATTCAGCCGGTTGTCAAACCATGCGGCTTTTACTCCACCTTCCAGATTATCCCCGTTCACCGGCCCCAGAATCCGGCGGTTCTCATCCAGTTCAGACTGCGGATTGAAGATTTTCGAATAGCTGATGTAAAATGTGTAGTGTTTCAGGAAATCATACGTAAACCCGGCAAAAGGGGAGGGGCGTGTTGCGGAATAATTGCTGGGCACCCCGTAACTGTAACCCGTGCTTTCAGCATGGGTCAGGTTGGCCCCGCCAAACAGATGTGCATTGCGGAACGGGTTGAGTCGTAACACGCCATACAGGCTCTCACGCGTCTGGTTAAAACTGGCGGTTTCATCATACGCGGTAAAAGGCGGCTGGGGGTAATTGCCATTCCATCCTTCCAGCGGGGGCAGGGCCGTCCCCACATCCGCCGAGTAGTTGGACAACTGGCGCGACCGTGCAGACGCCGCATTCACCCCAAACACAAGCTGGTGCGTGCGCCCCCCTACATTGAAGGAGCCTGTGGCGGAAAGATCCCCAATCCATTGGCTTTCTGATCCCGTATAGCGGGAGGGATAGCTATACAGGCCCAGTCCGGTTTCCCGGTCAGGTGTGCCGTAAGTGTAAAACAGGTTGCCATCCGTTTGCATGACCCGGTGGAAGGCATACAGCCGCACTTTCCAGTGAGACCCGATCTGGCGGCTGATATCCGCAAACATCTGCGAATCCCGGTTGTTCATGTAAGACCATTTTGCCGCCGAGGACGTCGAGCGGCTGTAATGCGTGGGCGATCCATCCGTATAATACAAAGGCAGCGCGCCCCACATGGAACTGTTGGGGTTGTTCTGCTGCCACACATAGCCCAGCCGTACAGTGGTATATTGGTCCAGATCGCCTTCAACCGTGCCATACACAACGGTTTTTTCCTGAGAGTAACGTTTGAGGTAGGACTCTCCATTCTCATACACCGCAACCAGCCGCCCGCGCAGGCGGCCGGATGCAATAGGGGAGCCGGAAATATCCCCCACCACGCGGCGCTTGGCCCATGATCCCACGGTGCCTTCCACACTGGCCTGAAAATCCCGCGTGGCGCGCTTGCGGGTGTAATCCACCGTTGCGGAGGGATTACCGGTAGAGGACAGCAGGCCATTGGCCCCGCGTAGTACGGTCACGTTGTCATAGATTGCAGTATCAATCGCGCCGGTCTGCGTCCCTTGGGAAAAAGGCAGCCCAATGCCGTCATACTGATAATTGGAAACATCAAACCCACGGGCGGAGATATAGGTGCGGTCCGTTTCCACACGCTGCACGGTTATACCCCGGAGCGTGGCCTAGGGCGTCATTGACATTCTGGAGTGTGAAATCATTCAGAAAACGGCGTGTCAGCACCGTTACGGATTGCGGCGTCTCACGCAGTGTCAGCGGCAGGCGGGTGGCAACCGTAGTGGCCTGCACTGTCAGAGAGCCTGTCTGTTCGGACGGGATCAGCGAGCGCTTGCCCAATACATCCACATGCTCCTGCGTTTCCGTTTTCTTTTTTGTGCTGGCTTTGTTTTTCGCCTCGGCAGAGGGGCTGTGTTTGCTGGCAGGTCTTTCCATACCGTCCTGCGCACGGGCAGGCATTACAGCAGCAAAGGGCACAATCATCAACGTGGAAACCAGCAGAACCGCGCGCATTCTTATCCTCATTCGTGAGAGGCTGCTCAACCCCCCGCTCTGCTGGTGGGTGCAGGGGCTTTCAAAACAGCGTCTTGTGTGCGGGCGGCACCGTAGTGAGATAAGGTTAATACTGCAACTGATTCGCAATAACTTTATGGAGGGGACTCTCTCAACCAGAAAGAACAGGGGCCTCGGCAAAACCCCTGTTCAACATTTCAGAAAAAGGTCAGTGCTTCAGAACACCTGCCGCAGGCGAATGGTGCGGTTATCAGCGGTCTCCAGCACCAGCGTCGTGCCATCCACATGCCAGCGGGTCACAGCCTGTTTGAGGTCATTGAAGCTGCGGGAGATTGCCCCGCCCGGGCCCATACATGCCATCATGGTGCTGATCCCGCCTGCTTTTGAGGCTTCCACCCGGCCTTTGGGGCCGAATGTCAGGCCACCAACATAGCGGTTGCACCCATCAGAACCGGAAACCTTGCCCGTTGCATTCACGTCCAGCGTAGGGGCTACCAACGGCGGCTCATGGTCATGGTTCGGCTGGTCCGTTGTGCGGTCTGCTTCGGTAGGGGCATGATTGCTGGCGGCAAGAGGCTTGCCGTTCAGGGTTGTGACAACCCAGCGCGTGTCATTCAGGCTGGCCGGACCTTGTGAATCCCCGCCACAGCCCTGCAATGTGCGGCCCTGTAGCGTTACGCGCACCTTCTCCGTAAAGCGCTGGTTGCTCATGCTGTCCGTGCAGGTGCCTGGTGTCATCACCGCTTTCAGATCCTGGGCTTCATAAATCCGTTCGCCAGAGTCCGTGTGTGCATGCGTCACCGCCCGCACCAGTTCCGGGCTGCCCGGCTGTTGCAGCGTAAGCGTATTCTGCGCCAGCGTCAGATGCCAGAACGGCTCATTGCCAGAGGCCTGATACACGGCACCCGCCGCGTGAGAGGACGCCACCGGCTTTGCCTCCTGCGTGGCGC
>NZ_LHZQ01000192.1 GCF_001580915.1 Acetobacter tropicalis
ACCTGAAGGCCGCAGGTTCAAATCCTGCCCCCGCAACCATCTGAACTTGCGATGCCAACGCATCACGAACCCCAGCCCCGAAACGGGCTGGGGTTTTCGTTTGGCCGCCCGCTGCCATCATCAGGATGCCGGCGAGATCGCCCCGGACGTCAATCTGGAGGCCCTTGTCGGATGGCGTCAGGATGATCGCCTCGATCAGAGAGCGGATCACCTCGGCCGCCTCCTGGCGCTTTTCGTCCAGCTCCGAATGCAGCATATCGTGCAGGCGCGCGAGTTGTCGGTGGTAGAATTCCGCCATCTGAGGATGGAGCAGGGGCGGGGGTGCCTCGGCGGTTGCAAGGAAGTCTTTAAGTTCGGTCTTGCGGGCTTCGAGTTTGGATCCGCGTTCCTTGACCGTCTCGATCGAGATGGCTTCAGAAAGGTAGAGATCCATCAGGCGTTGGATGTCGCGTTCCACCCGCTTTAGTTCTGATTCCGCTGCGCCGATGTCGGCCGACGCCTCCATGCGCAGCCGGTTCATCTCGGTGGTGAACGCGGCGCAGAATTCGGCGAACAGGTCCGGGTCCATGAGATGGTGGCGCAGGGCGTCGAGGACGCGGCGTTCCAACTCCTCGCGACGCATGTTGGTCCGGTTGTCGCAGGTGCCCTTATTGCGGGCCGTCGAGCAGCCCAGCAGTGCCCCGGAGATCATCGAATAGCCGCCACCGCAGCAGCCACATTTGCTCAGGCCGGAGAACAGGTAGCGGGGACGGCGTTTCTCGCGGAAATGGTCGGGCGATGATGTGTCGCTTGTGTTCCGGCTGGCGCTGACGCTGGCCTGCCGCGCCTTGACCGCGTCCCACAACTCCTGATCGACGATCCGCAGCTCCGGCACCTCCTGGATGACCCACTCGGAGTTCGGATTGGGACGCGCCTGGCGCTTGCCGGTGTCGGGATCCTTGATGAAACGCTGGCGGTTCCAGACCAGCTTCCCCACGTACATCTCGTTGTTGAGGATACCGGTGCCGCGCGCCCGGTTGCCGTTGATCGTCGAGAAGCCCCAGGCACCGCTGCCAGGGGCAGGGATGCCTTCGTCATTGAGGCGGAAGGCGATGGCGCGCGGTCCCAGCCCAGCCGCGAAGTCGCGGAAGATTCGACGGACCACATCCGCCTCGTGCGGGTTGATGGTCCGGTCGCCCCGGATCGGCTCGCCATTGGTGTCGAGCTTACGCACGACATCATAACCATAGGCGTTGCCGCCGCCGGACTTGCCTAGTTCCACGCGCCCCCGCAGGCCGCGATGCGTCTTCTCGGCCAGGTCTTTCAGGAACAGGGCGTTCATCGTGCCCTTGAGGCCGACATGCAGATGAGACACCTCTCCCTCGGAAAGGGTGACGATCCGCACGCCGGCATAGTTCATGCGCTTGAAGACGCCGGCGATGTCCTCCTGGTCTCGGGACAAACGGTCCATCGCCTCGGCCAGCACGATCTGGAACCGTCCGCGCTGTGCATCCGCGATCAGCGCCTGGATGCCGGGCCGCATCAGGGATGCGCCCGAGATGGCGTGGTCGGTATATTCCTCTACGACGGTCCAGCCCTGTTTTTCCACGTGGGTACGGCAAACGCGAAGCTGGTCGGCGATCGAGGCGTCGCGCTGGTTGTCGGAGGAATAGCGGGCGTAGAGCGCGACCTTCATGACGAGGCATCCCTTACGGTCCGGAGCGGCGGCGCTGCTCCTGTTGCTGCGACCGGAACCAGTCCCGTGCCGCACGGCGTGCCATGAGGCGGACGAGCGCCACAAGACGTGGGTCGGGGGCATTGGGCCGCAGGACGAGCCGTAATTCGGGCTCGGGCAGCCGATACGCCGGGGCACTGGACTGGCTGCGTCTGTTCGTCATCGTTGCTCTCTTCCGACCGCATGACAAGGAAAACAGACACACGATCCGGACAGATGACTGTTATTTCAATGGAAATACGCAATATGGAAAGTCGCGCTTGTGCGTGCTCCAGCGTATAGAATCGTAGTTATGGGTAGTCCCGGATACAGGCGCGTCGTACAAATACTGGCATACGACGGCGGCACGGGAGGGGAGGGCGAGTCATGAACGATACGGAAGTGCCGATCCTCCGGCAGGCCGGATGAGCGGACGCGCCACCGACTCCTCGCCCACGGAAGCGCTGGCTGCCCTCGTGGAGCGGGTGACGTTCCACAACGCCGAGAACGGCTTCTGCGTCCTGCGGGTGAAGGTGCGCGGACAGCGCGATCTGGTCACTGTTGTCGGCCATGCCGCCATGATCTCGGCAGGCGAGTTCGTGCAGATGTCGGGGCGCTGGTTCAACGACCACACCCACGGGCTCCAGTTCAAGGCCGAGTTCCTCAAGGCCAGCCCGCCGACCACGGTCGAGGGCATCGAACGCTATTTGGGCTCAGGCATGATCCGGGGCATTGGTCCGGTCTACGCCAAGAAACTGGTGAAAGCGTTCGGCGAGGCGGTGTTCGACCTGATCGAGCAGGAGCCGCATCGCCTGCGGGAGGTGACGGGCATCGGTCCCAAGCGCGCCGAGCGGATTGTCGGTGGCTGGGCGGACCAGAAGGTGATCCGGGAGATCATGCTGTTCCTGCACAGTAACGGCGTCGGCACGTCGCGGGCGGTGCGGATATTCAAGACCTATGGGCAGGACGCGGTTCAACTGATCAGCGAGAACCCCTACCGGCTGGCGAAGGACATCCGGGGGATCGGCTTCAAAACCGCCGACCAGATTGCCCGGAAGATGGGCATCGCACCCGACGCCATGATCCGGGTGAGGGCAGGGATCTCCTACGCGCTCGGCGAGGCGATGGATGAAGGGCATTGCGGTCTGCCGGTCGGGGAGTTGATGACCAGCACCGCCGAACTGCTGGAGGTAGCTGCCCCTCTGATCGAGCCAGCCCTCGCGCTGGAGCTCGAGGCGGGCGACGTTATTGCCGATAGTGTTGGCGAGACGGGGTGTATCTTCCTGACCGGCCTATATCGCGCCGAGCAGAGCATCGCCGAGCGATTGCGTGCCTGTGCCGTCGGTCGTCCGCCCTGGCCGGACATCGACGCTGCAAAAGCCATGACCTGGGTCGAAGGCAAGACCGGGCTTGCGCTCGCGCCCAGCCAGCAGGAGGCGGTGCGCCTTGCCCTGCGCAGCAAGGTTCTGGTGATCACGGGTGGTCCCGGTGTTGGCAAGACCACGCTGGTCAACGCCATCCTGAAGATCGTGACGGCCAAGGGCACAGACGTGCAACTTTGCGCGCCGACCGGCCGGGCGGCGAAGCGCCTGTCGGAAAGCACGGGACTGGAAGGCAAGACCATCCACCGCCTGCTGGAGACGGATCCGGCGAATGGCAGTTTCAAACGGGACGACACCAACCCGTTGACCTGCGATCTGCTGGTCGTGGACGAGGCCAGCATGGTCGATGTGCTGCTGATGCGATCTCTGCTGCGCGCCTTGCCCGACAGCGCGGCCCTGCTGATCGTGGGGGACGTGGACCAGCTGCCGTCCGTCGGACCGGGACAGGTGCTGGCCGATATCATCGGTTCCAATGCTGTGCCCGTGGTACGGCTGACCGAGGTGTTCCGTCAGGCGGCGCAGAGCCGGATTATCACAAACGCGCATCGGATCAACGAAGGCAGGATGCCGGAGCTGAGCGCGGAAGAGGGATCGGATTTCTACTTCGTGGAGGCAGCCGAGCCCGAGGTCGGGTTGCGCCGGTTGCTGGCGGTAGTAAAGGACCGCATCCCGGCGCGGTTCGGACTGGACCCGGTCCGCGATGTGCAGGTGCTGTGTCCGATGAACCGGGGCGGGCTTGGGACGCGGTCGCTGAATATAGAATTGCAGCAGGCGCTTAACCCGCCGGGCGAGGTGAAGGTCGAGCGGTTCGGCTGGACCTACGGGCCGGGCGACAAGGTGATGCAGATCGCCAACGATTATGACCGGGACGTTTTCAACGGGGATCTTGGCGTTATCGACAGGATCGATGTGGAAGAGGGCGAACTGACGGTCTTATTCGATGGACGGGAGGTCGTTTATGGCTTCGGCGAGCTGGACGAACTGGTGCTTGCCTATGCGACCACCATTCACAAGAGCCAGGGCTCGGAATACCCGGCAGTAGTGATCCCGCTGGTGACCCAGCATTACGCCATGCTGGCGCGGAACCTGCTCTACACGGGCGTGACACGGGGGCGGAAGCTCGTCGTGCTCGTGGGGCAGAAGAAGGCGCTGGGCATTGCCGTACGAAACCAGGGCGGAAGGCGACGGTGGTCGAAGCTCAGGGAGTGGCTGGCCGGTAGCGTCGCATGATGGAGTGGCGGGGGGGGGGAAGGGTGTGTCCCCATGTGGGCTTTCGCCGTCATGTCAGACGTCCAAGCGGTTATGCTGGTTGCCTGAAAGCTGACATTGTTAGGAGGAACAAAACAGACGCCTTCACGACATTCAGGCCAGTCCCGTCGGCGCAAATATTCTCACTCGCACTCTTCGCTTCCTCTCTCCTATAATGTCAATCGGGGATTGATTCGGGGGTGGGATGCTGGAAGTCGACAAAAAACGCGAAGCAACAGCTTCAATTAGGGGCTATTTCTACCAGCTCGATGCAGCGTTACTCGAAATCCTGAACGCGGGCCTAGACGAGAGCGTTGTCATCGAGGGCATTGAAGATTTCGACCGCTATACCGATGAAGGCGTCATTTACGGCCAGGTAAAATACTACGCGGAGCAGAACCTGACAGACTCGGTACTGCGTGATCCCCTGCATAAGCTCTTTGTTCACTTCCATGGGCTCGAAGAAGCACAACGGGCAGGCCGAAAATACCTGCTGTACGGGCACTTTTCAGAAGTTAAGATCGATATTGGTGAGCTTTCCGTCGATCGCTTCAAATCGGTGATGGAATACCGAAAGGAAGTGAAGGCCGCTGACGGTACAAAATCCTACGAAAAGAAATCTTTGCTCGACGGCATAGCCGCGCCAGATGGGCTAATTGAGGCGTTCTGCAAGAGCTTCAGCATACAAATCTCGACGGAATTCTCTGAACATCGCAATCTCGTCATCGAGGCAATAAGGAAAAACCAAAACGTCTCCGGGTTTGAGGCCGAAGGTTTTCACTATCCAATGGTCTTCGACTACATCGCCACACTCGCCACGAAAAAAGATCACAACGACCGCAAGGTCACCCGTCGTGATCTGCAGGAACTGCTCAAAGGTACTCAAGCTATCCATAATCGTTGGCTTCTCCGGGAGAAGGATGCAAGCGAGTACGCGAAGCATATGAAACGCCTGTACTTCTCGCCCACGAACGGCGCAGGAATCGTCCGTGCTTTCATCATTGAATGCAGTGCAGCAACCGACGGTTCGGTTGTCTGTGACCAACTCAGAGCAATCGGCAACAACTGGAGTTCGGCGAAGAAGCGCCGCATCCAGAATTCCGAGCGCTACGCGCCATTCATTCTGTTACGCGGCGCGGATGAAAAACTAATCATGCATGTGAAGAACATTCTTTTCGATTCCGGAACGGGTTTCGTGGACGGTTTCCCATATCGCGGATCGCCATTCCGCATTGATCACGTTCGTAGCCAGCAGACCCAAGAGCACCAGATCGAAATTCGTTTTGTTGACGACGTTGACCAGTTGCTGGAGGTCCTCGATGGGGTGGGGCGGAAGTTATGCCATATATACGACTTCTTCCTTGAACGCCCTGCAACCATGGCGCTGCCGGGTCCAAAGAGTCGGATGTATTCGATCCCTATCAGTAGCATCTCCACAATCACGAAAATTATCTGAGGACGAACAATGACTGAGGAAATCGCCAATGCTGAGGTTGTCGCCGTTTACCCCAACAAAGTCCGAGTGGCCGTCGATGATCTTTTGAACTTCCAGGCGGCTGGAGAGTCTCTTCGTGTTGGGTCCTTTCTCAAGGTGTCCGACAACGACAACGTTTCTCTTATCTGCATCATCGAAAGCTTTTCAATCGAGATGAAAGAGGTGAAAGGCGACGGCAGCAGTGACTACAAGCGCGTCTATATGATTGATGCGTATCCTCTCGGGACCCTTAAAGACGGAAAGTTCAATCGCGGCGGTGACGAACTCGCCATTCCGCCAAAGAAGGTCGTCCCGGCGACGAAAGCGGAAATCGCAGCCATCTATGCAGACTGCTATGCGGCTGAAGACCGCTTTTGCTTTTCGTCATTGACCAGACAACGTGATATCGTTGTACCTGTTCATGGCGACAGGTTTTTCAATAAACATATTGCTGTTGTCGGTGCTTCAGGATCAGGAAAATCGTCGAGTGTGTCGTCTGTTCTGCAAAGGGCCATATCATCCAAAACCGGCGAATACCAGGGCCTCAACAACTCCCATATCCTGATATTTGATCTTCATTCCGAATATGCCGCAGCGTTTCCGAAAGCAAATGTCATCACCGTCGATGATCTCGTCCTGCCATATTGGTTGCTAAACGAAGACGAGATGGAGGACATGTTTCTGGAGTCAGGGGACAACAATAATTACAATCAGGAGGCATTGCTGCGGCAGATTGTTACCATCGCAAAAAAGATCAGTAATCCTGATGTAGAGAAGGTCAATTTTGACAGCCCACTTCCATACGAGATCAATCATGTCGTGAATGCGTTCAGAAATCTCACCAGAGAGACAAAGAACGCTGACAATTCTTTGCTGATCAAGTTCAAGGACAACATGGAAATCGATTTCCCTGACGTCGATGCCCAGATCGAACACTATTGTATGGAATTGCGCGAATTTGCGCCGACAGAACGTAGTAAGATTAATAAAGGGCCGTATGCCGACGGGACAATCGACAAGTTCGAACGACGGGTCAGATCAAAAATCGCGAACACGCGCCTAGGGTTTATTTTCGGTGAAAAGGCTAAGAAGGCGTCTTTGGAGGATGTGCTTAGACAGTTCACTGGCTACAACGCCGGAGGTGAGTCGAATGTCACCATCATCGACCTTAGCGGCATCCCTTTTGAACTGCTCAGCATCACCGTTTCGCTTATCTCCCGTCTAATGTTCGATTTTTGCTACTATGCCCGGCGCGTTGAAACCAAAACCGAACAGCCATTCCTGATGGTCTATGAGGAAGCGCACAAATATGCGCCGAAGAGCGGTCTTGCCCGCTATAAGGCTTCACTGGCTGCTATCGAACGCATAGCCAAAGAAGGCCGAAAATACGGCATCAGCCTACTGATTTCGAGCCAGCGACCGTCTGAAATTTCAGAAACTATTTTTTCGCAATGCTCCAACTTCTTGGCGATGCGTCTTACTAATCCCGATGATCAAAGTTATGTCCGCCGACTACTGCCGGATACGCTTGGCAATTTGACCGAGGGAATGCCCGCGCTTGAGCAAGGGGAGGCGCTTCTGATCGGGGACGCCGTCATCATGCCGTGTGTCGTGTATGTGGAGAAATGCGACCCCGAACCCTCGTCCTGTGACGTGAAATATCTCACGCTCTGGAAAGCGGAGTGGAAGAATATCGACTTCAAAAAGCGTGCCGATAACTGGCGAGGGTGACGGGTGCTGATCAAGGATCACAGGTCCAGATTGTCGATATGGATAAATGATCCGAACCGAATGAAACCGGGCTGACCCGGGGTTCCGTGAACCCCAAACCCGCCAGACCGCCGTCAGCTCCGGATGTGACGTTTCGCCCGAAGCTCGGTGAGTGGCAGCTTTCCCGCACTCATAGATCAAGACCTGCCAGTCCGCCAACGGCCAAGGGCTGCTCATTCCGGGGGCGGTTGCGGCAAAACTCCAACGTCGGCTTTAACCGAAACCTGCCGCTCCCCATATGATCGCGAACGGCAGGTTTGTCCCCAAGGTCGGGCCATATTTACAACTTCTACCTTTAGTCGTGGCGAGTCGTTGTTGGACGGCAATAGGGAGCGTCTCTGGGTCGTTAGATCAAAGTATCGTATCGACCATGGCATTATTGATTCATGTTCTTATAATATATTAATAAATATTTATTTTATGATACTTTAAAATATTGAGTTTTAATAAATAAAAACCACCAAGCTGACAGTTGGGTAGCTAAATTTTTACAGGCCTTGTTTCCCCTGGTAACAGTCGAAAGCTGCTGGCAGCCCGAATAGATGTCCGGTATTTTGAGTTCTGGGCCGGAACCGGACAGACCGGAATCCCCCCCATTGCCGTCGTTTCCTGCCGGGAAAAGGCCGCGGATTTTGGGTGCGTCTGGGGCCTTCAGAGTCAGAGGGCTGCGCGGATTTTCGTGACGGGTTGAGAGGGTAGGGGAGAGTCTCCTGTCCGCCCGTCATGGAGTGTTTCGCCATGGCGACCGCTATTCCCAAAATCAGCCTGAGTTCGTCCCGTGACATCCCGTTCAACCGGCTCGTGCTGTCCCAGTTCAACGTGCGGCGTGTGAAATCCGGCCTGTCGATTGAGGAACTGGCCCGCGACATCGAGCGTCGCGGGCTGCTGCAGAGCCTGAACGTCCGTCCTGTCCTTGATGATACCGGGACCGAGACCGGTACCTATGAAGTGCCCGCCGGTGGGCGTCGTTTCCGTGCCCTCGAACTGCTGGTGAAGCAGAAAAAACTGGCGAAGACGGCCCCGGTGCCGTGCGTGGTCCGCGAGGCCGGATCGGCCATTCTCGCCGAGGATGACTCCCTGGCCGAGAACGTCCAGCGTCTGGCCCTGCATCCGCTGGACCAGTTCCGCGCCTTCCGTGACATGCTGGAGAAGGGCATGTCCGAGGAGGAAATCGCCGCAGCGTTCTTTGTGGCACCGACCGTGGTCAAACAGCGGTTGCGGCTGATGACCGTGTCCGACAAACTGCTCGATATCTACGAGCAGGATGGCATGAAGCTGGAACAGCTGATGGCTTTTTCCATCAGCGATGACCATGCCCGTCAGGAACAGGTCTGGGACATCGTGTCCCAGAGCCATAACCGCGAACCCTATGTCATCCGCCGCATGCTGACGGAGAAAACCGTGCGGGCCTCGGACCGTCGCGTGCGCTTCGTCGGACTGGACGCTTATCTTGCGGCCGGTGGTCCTATCATGCGCGACCTGTTCGAAGTCGATGATGGTGGCTGGCTGCAAGATCCAGCCGTTCTGGACCGGCTGGTTATGGAAAAGCTGCACGCAGCCGCAGAAGATATCCGTGCAGAGGGCTGGAAATGGGTCGAGGCGGCCCTGTCGTTCCCATGGGGACATACCCGGCAGTTCGCGGAAATCGACGGCACGGAAGTGCCCCTGACCGAGGACGAAACTGCTCGCCTCGAAGCCCTGCGCGCCGAGCAGGAAACCATCGAGGCTGAATACGCCCAGGCCGATGAATATCCGGATGAGGTCGATGCACGGCTGGGCGAGATTGAGAGTGCCATTCTTGCTCTGGAGGAACGACCTCTGGCGTTCGATCCCGCCGACATGGCGCGAGCCGGGGCTTTTATCAGTCTCGACAGTGATGGCACACTGCAGGTGGAGCGGGGTTTTGTCCTGCCCGAGGATATGCCGGCTGAGCCGGAAGAGATCGATAACGCCGATAATTCAGATGAATACGAGCACTCCGCGTATGATGGGCGGGATGAACGTATTGCTGATGATGGCGGCGATGCGGGCGGGGAGGGCAACACCATCTCTCCCGATGTCGACCCCGAGGAAGAAGACGGGATCAAACCGCTGCCTGACCGGCTGCTCACCGAACTGACGGCCTGGCGCACGCTGGCCCTGCGGGACGCCTTTGCCAGCAACCCGCACATCGCCCTGACGGAACTGCTACACACGCTGGTGCGCGATGTTTACTGGCAGACACCCGGCGCGGATTGCCTGGAAGCCTATGTCCGGGAAATCCCGTTGCCGGTCCATTCGCCCGACATGCCGGGCAGTGTGCCAGCTCACGCGCTGCGCCAGCGCAACGAGGGCTGGAAGCATGATCTGCCGGAAGACGAAGACGCGCTGTGGCGCTGGATCGACGGGCTGGACGACACCAGCCGCATGGCATTGCTGGCGCACTGCCTGTCCTTCGGGATCAACGCGCTCTATGAGCGCATGCCCTCGTATGGGGCGGTGTCCCAGCGCAGCGTCATCGAGCGGCTTAAGCGTGCAGACCGTCTGGCCACAGCCCTCAGTCTCGATCTGGGCGAGGCGGGCTGGCAGCCCACGGTCGAGAACTATCTCGGCCGGGTGACCAAGGCGCGTATACTGCAGGCTGTGCGTGAAGCACGCGGTGACGAGGTGGCTGGCCGCATCGCCCATCTGAAGAAGCCTGACATGGCGCGCGAGGCCGAGCGGCTGCTCGATGGTTCGGGGTGGTTGCCCGAGGTATTGCGGACCGTAGGGCTGGCCGATCAGGCACAGGTTGAAACAGTGAGGTCAGGCGGGGATATGGAGGCCATCGCTGCCGAATAGTGCAATGGATTTTTGGAATAGTGAGACAGCGGCTTCCGGTGCCCGGAAGCCGCTTTTTTCATGTCCGGCGCCCCGGAAAGAGGGAGAGGTCGGCTTCGCCTCTGGTGCCGAATAACCGGCATCAGAGGAGAGTTTTCCATGACCACAACCACCATTCTTCCCCCTGCGTCCCGTGGCGCCGCGTCTGGCGGCTTTCGGATCGATCCTTCCTGCGGCGAACGCAGCGCCCGCGTTTCGTCCGAGTGGTTTTCCCGCCCCGATGACGAGCGATATCTCTCGCTGTCCGATCTGCATGCCGCCACACTTGCCCGTGCCGAGCGCGCTACGGCCCGCACGGTGGAGAGCCGAGCCATTCGCGTGGAGGCGTCGCGCGACAATGCCGAGCGCCTGATCCTGAGCGTACCGGGGCAGAATGACCCGATTGCCCCCACCCACTGGTCCTTCGGTCAGATGTGCAGCCTGGTCGGCGCGCCCTCCTCCTATCTGCGCAATCTTCCGGCTCCCCTGGCGGCGATCAACCTGCAGCACGGGCTGCTGTCGCACCGGGCCGAACTGCTCAAAACGCTGGAAACCGAAGACGGTCGGGTAGAACTGCGCGCGGTCACGGGGCCAGATTACGGTCGCATCTGGGACCATGAACTGGTCGGGGCGGTGCGCAAGATCGCTGGCGATGGCACGGGCGATACCAACTGGAAGGTGCCGGGTGTGATCGACTGGGCCAACATGACCCATAATCCCTATGTCGACATCACCAGGGAGACCACCACGCTCTATGCATCAGACAGGGATGTGTTCCTGTTCCTTGTGGACGACACGCACCCCATTGAAGCGGGACGCCTGCCCAACGGCGACCCCGATCTCTATTTCCGGGGCTTCTATGCCTGGAATTCGGAGGTTGGCAGCAAGAGTCTTGGTATTGCGTCGTTTTATCTGCGCGGAGTGTGTCAAAATCGTATGTTGTGGGGCGTCGAAAATTTCGAACAGATCACGATCCGGCATAGCAAGTTTGCTGCTTCCCGTTTCGTGCATCAGGCTACACCGGCGCTGCGGAATTTCGCCACGGCCAGCCCGGCCTCATTCGTCTCTGGCATTCAGGCCTCTCGCAAGGCGCTGGTGGCCAGAATAGATGACGATCGGGAAAGTTTCCTGCGTCGTCGTGGGTTCTCCAAACCGGAAACTACAAAGATCATTGAAACGGTCTTGCATGAGGAAGGGCGCAAGCCTGAGAGCGTGTTCGATTTTGTGCAGGGGATCACCGCACTGGCGCGGACGAAGACCAACCAGGACACGCGGCTTGATCTTGAGGGCAGGGCACGCAAGCTGATGGAAAAGGTCGGATGAACGCGCCCATCATCATAAACCGGCATGATGGGGAAGGGGCGGCGGACAAGGTCCGCCGCCTTTTGTCTGTCGGCAGGTCAGTCGTTCAGGCTGTCCTTGAGCGCCTTGGCAGGCGTGAAGGCCAGCTTGCGCGAGGCTGCGATCTGGATGGTCGCACCCGTGGCCGGGTTGCGGCCTTCGCGGGCGGCGACTTCCCTGACCTTGAACTTGCCGAAGTTCGGCAGGGTGATTTCATCACCGGCCTTGGCGGCAGTGGTCATCGCCTCGACCAAGGCGTCCAGCACCTTGCGGGTATCGGTTTTGCTCGTGTCGGTGGTGGTGGCGATATGATCGACCAGATCGGCAATCTTCATGAAACTATCCTTTTGCATTCGGGCCTGTGCCCGTTGTCTCTGCCGTTACGGGGGAATCATGGCGGCATCAAGCCTGCAGGGAGGGTGAGATGACCAATGCGCAGTCATGGGATGCTGGCGATCTGGCCCGCAGGCTGGCTGAAAATGCCGAGGCGGTGTGTCGCCATTACCTTTCAGCCGGGCGACGGCACGGCAATTACTGGCTGGTCGGGGATGTTCATAACACCCCGGGGCGGTCGCTCTATGTCCGCCTGCATGGTGGTCTGGACGGGCGTGATCGCGCGGGTAAATGGACGGATGGCGCGACGGGGCAGCATGGCGATCTGCTCGACATCATCCGAGAAAGCCTCGGGCTGCTGGATTTTCGCGCTGTCGCCGACGAGGCCCGGCGCTTTCTCTGCCTGCCGCAGTCCGAGCCACGATCGGCCCCTGATCGCGGCCGTTCCCATGCGTTCAGCCACGATACTTCGGGGCAGGCATCTGGCACCTCAGACGCCGCACGTCGGCTCTGGGCCATGTCACGCCCGATCGCCGGCACGCTGGCGGAAACCTGGCTGCGGCATCGTGACCTGACCCGCCTGGCGGACCTGTCATCCCTGTGTTTCCACCCCGACTGCTACTATCGCGCCGACACTGACAGTCCGACCGAGACATGGCCCGCGCTGATTTCCGCCGTGACCGACCTGGATGGCCGTGTTGCCGGCATCCATCGCACCTGGCTGGCGCGCAACGGAAAGGGCAAGGCGCCAGTCGAAATGCCGCGTCGGGCCATGGGCGACCTGCTTGGCAATGCCGTGCGCTTTGGCGCGGTGTCCGACGTTCTGGCGGCGGGCGAGGGGATCGAGACGGTGCTCTCGCTCCATGAGATCATGCCCGCTCTGCCACTGGCCGCCTGCCTGTCCTCGGCGCATCTCGCCGCCATGGCGTTTCCGCCTACGCTGCGCCGCCTCTATGTGCTGCGCGATGACGATCCGGCCGGGGATCATGCGGTAGCGACCCTGCAGGCCCGCACGCAGGAGGCCGGGATCGAGTGCCTCGTGCTGTCACCGCGTCTGGCGGATTTCAACGATGATCTCCGCTATCTCGGGCGTGGCGCGATGCGGGCGATCCTGCATTCCCAGCTTGCCCCGCAGGACGTGGCGCGGTTCCTGCATCCGGTCATGCACTGAGGCGGGCCGGGAAGGGGGTGTGAGGGTCTTCTTTTTTCCAGTGTGACGCGGGGGGTGTCCCGTTTCCGGATGGGGCGCGCCCGCGGCCTTTCTGGAAGGGGAGCGGGCGTCAGCCAGACCGGGCCTGCAATGGCGGAGACGGCTATTTTCCGCCGCGCGTGCCGCGCTTTGCATCGCGAAGCAAAATAGCCGTCTCCCTGCCATCCTCCACTGCGTTTCGGCCGCGCGCGGTTCCGGCCCGGCCTTCGTCTGCCGCTATCCGCCCCCGGAAAGGCCGCGAGGGGCGCGGCCAGAACCGGAGGACAGACCCATGACCCGCACACAGGACGATTTCGAACCCGCACACGCCACCTCTTCCACCGCCCACGTGCTGGCCGAACTCCAGCTTTATGGCCATCGTCCCTTCGAGGACGAACCGGACCCGAGGCCGCTGCCCGACGCCAGCCAGATCGAGGGCGCGGTTGCCGATATCTTCGACGCCCTGTCAGCCACGCTGACCGAAACCCGGCTGGAGCCCGATCTCGAACCGCTGCTCTGGTCCACGGTCAACGTCTTCCACCGCATGGTCGGGCAGGTCGAGCGCGATCTTGACCGCAACGAGGTGGCGCAGAAACGCAGCCAGCAGGAACAGGATGGCAGCGAGATCCGCTCGGTGGAACTGGAACGCCTCATTGCTGAAGGGCTGACCCTGCTGGAGCGACGCAACGCGTACGAGATCTTCCGCGACCTCGCCTGCGACCAGTTCGAACGTCTGACGATGTCGCCCTGGCGGCCACGCTCCGGCTCGCTGGTCAGTCGCAGCACCCTGACGGCCTCCATGATCGACAGCCGTGATTTCCTCAACGCCCGCAGGAAAGCTGAAACGGAACTGCTGGTGCCGACCGGCCCCAAGATCGCAGTCACGGGCGGTCCTGATTACGAGGACCATCTCCTGATCTGGAAGCGTCTGGACAAGGTGCGCGAGAAGCATCCCGACATGGTGCTGCTGCACGGCGGCTCGCCGAAGGGGGCGGAATTCATCGCCTCCCGCTGGGCTGATCACCGGCAGGTTGCCCAGATCGCCTTCAAGCCGGACTGGAACCGGCACGGCAAGGCCGCCCCGTTCCGGCGCAACGACGCCCTGCTGAAAGTCCTGCCCATCGGGGTCATGGTGTTTCCGGGATCGGGTATTCAGGACAATCTGGCCGACAAGGCCAAACAGATGGGCATCCCGGTCTGGAGGTTCTACAGGGAGGCTGGCGCATGAGCGCCAGTATCCGGTCTGTTTATGGATGCGAGCTGCAGCATAACGTGGGGCTCCCTGTTTCCAGCGGGCCTACCTGACCGAAGCACGTCTACCTGCGCCCGGAAGGCTCCGCCGGGAAAGACCGACGGGATGGATCAGGGGCTGTTCCCATTCCTGTTGCGGGCATGGTCCATGGGGGAAAGGCCCTGTTTTTGTCATCGGTGACATGGTCAGGACAGCAGTGGCGAAAGAGGGATCGTCCAGACTGCTTCGATGGAGCGCGCTGTGTTGGGGGCAGGGCCATGCGACGCGACGCGAACGTGCCCATAAACAGCCGCTGATGATGGGCATAATGCCGGATTGGCTGTGGAAACGACCACCAGCTTTTGCAGAGCCTTTTAACGGGCAGAGTCAATTTCGCTCCAGACAGCATGGCCCCACCTTTGTGGGCCGGTCATGCCGGCATCGTATCTCCTGGGGGCTGTCGGGTCCGCACACCATGGCCTCTGTCGGATGGCTGATCTAGCCGAAGACCGGCTACGCCTCGATCGGCTGGCCGCAACGGCGTTCCAGAACTTTCTTCCCCTGACGGCTGCGCCGTCATTCCTCGCGAGCCAAGAAAGTTCCGGCCCTGCCGTCCTCCGCTGCGCTGCGGCCCCTGCGGGGTGCTCTGCCGCTCGCCTCCGGCTGGTCGATCGCCATCGAGGCCACGGTGGTCGCGGCCCGATAACAGCATGGAGATACGACAATGGCTAACATCGGTTCCTTCAAGAAGGTGGGCGAAGGCTTCGAAGGCGAAATCGTCACCCTGGCCCTGCAGGCCCGCAACGTCCGTCTGGTGGCCGAAACCAACCGCGCCAACGACAACGCCCCCAACTACCGCGTCTATCTCGGGCGCGTGGAACTGGGCGCCGCATGGACCCGCCGTTCCAGCGAAGGCCGCACCTATCTGAGCCTGAAGCTGGACGATCCTTCTTTCGCCGCCCCGATCTTCGCCAACCTGTTCACCGACGAGGAAGGCGAGGGCTACTCCCTTATCTGGACCCGGCCCCGCAGCCGGAACGGGGACTGAACCTCCCACGACCAACCCCGCCCGGTCTCTCCGGGCGGGGCCTTCCGGGTTTTCTGGCGGGCTCTTCCAGGGCGCGGGCGATCGTGCTGGTCGCCCGACGTGAGACGCAGGAAGAACAAGAGGCTTTCCCTCAGCCTTCCCATTGTACCATGCGCGAGGGCAAACCGCGTCAAGGACGCGCGGTGCCCCCAATTTTGCCCGACGCACCCTTCGGGCACGCCAGACAAAATCGGCTCCCCCACGCGCCGGCAAGCCGGTCGCCTGCGGCGATCCCTGACCCAGTCTGCCCCGGCATGAGCCGTCCGTCCTGTCTTCGAGAAACGAAAGAAGCAGGACGATGACCACGCTACACGACCATATCCAGATGCTGCGCGCCGAACTGAGCAGCTTTCATCTCAGCCGTCGCGAGCGCCGGCAGATCGAGCGAGAACTGAAAGAGGCGCTTGCACAACAGACCCGTATCGAATCACACAGGCCGCCACCGCCCCATTGAGGGCGGATACGGCAGGGTGAGGAAGCCTATTTCTGATCGTCCGTCGGGAAATGGCTTTCGTCCAGTAGCGCGGCCGGCCGCACGCCCAGCGCCTGCGACGCATGCCACAGCGAAAGCAGCGTTGCGTTCTGGCGTCCTGTCTCGATCCAGCTGATATAGGCGCGGTCCACGCCCATCCGTTCCGCCAGAGCCTCCTGGCTGAGACCGGCGGCGCGTCGCAGGCGCCTCACGTTCGCGCCGAAAAGTCCTCGGATGTCCATCCGCAGGATAGGAACGATTTGTGTATTATCGCGCTACGTATTATAATACACGGGCGGCTTTTCTTCCGCCGGAGTGATGTGCCGCACGCATCACGTGATGCCGTAAAAACCGACATTTCACACCCATGTGGCCTGAATCCTCCATCTCCTTCCAAATGATCCCGATCAGGCCGGAGATTTTCGGGATCACCTTCCTGATTTTTGCGGACTACCCGTTTCGGTTTCGCACCGGATACTGGGTCGAATCCATGACATATCGGGGAGGGGAGCGTGCCGACAATCCGGCCGTGGGATGCCGCACCCCTTTGTCGCGCCTTCGCCGGGCTCGACCCTGCCGGTCTCGCCCAGGAATGGTTGCGACACAACCCGGCCTACCGGCGCGATCATGCAGCAACCATGACGACGGGCAAGATTGACGCCGAGGCATGGCGCGCCTTCGCCCGTCGCTGGGGGTTGCGTTTTCCCTGTCGACCCTGAACTCCCCGCCTGGCTTGCCCCCGCTCTCTGGGATCCTGATGTTGCGCCGGAGGTCGTCGTGCGTGGCGACGGGGGTGACATTCTGCTTCGGCTGGCACGCTATGTCCGGGTACGACACGACGGTCCCGATGGCATCCACCTCGTGCTGGAAGGCGATTCTGGCCCGCTGCGCATCGTCGTTGTTGTCGATCGGCAACCCGACGCGCCGGGAACCTGGTTTATCGTCGACGACGGGCATCTCACGACCCGTTTGGCCAGTGTTGCGCGCTTCGGCCGCCTGCTTTCCGGTCGTTCGCCGGGTTCAATTCCACCCAGCCTGCGCCTGAGTCCCCAGCAGAAACTCCGCCAGATCCGCATGCTCTGCATCGCGGAAGGCCGGCGCATGGGCATGGCGGTCCGACGGATCGCGGCGGGCATCTACGGCGAGCGCATCCTGTATCTGTCCCGCAATGAATGGCGTGCCAGCTCATGGCACCGGGCTTTCTATCGCGATCTCGAGGGTGCCGGGTTCTACCTGAATGGCGGTCACATCGCCCTCCTTCAGGGGCTGAAGCAGGGGGGTGACAGTCTGGTGGCCTGAACTTTGTCATCCCTCCCCAAGCCCCATTCTCCGGCAGCGTCCCCTCATGGGCCGCAGCATCCCGCCACTGGCCCGCTCCACCGGGAGGAACACCCCATGCGTGTCCAGCCGACACTGCCACCGCGCTATCTGCGTACCCCGGACGCGGCCAATTTCGTTGGCCTGTCCATCCGCACCCTCGAAAAACACCGGAGTTGCGGCACTGGTCCGCTCTACCGCCAGCTCGGCGGCCGGATCGTCTACGCCGTGGAAGATCTCTGCGCGTGGGCCGATCTGAACGTCCGGCTCTCCACCGGGGACGGCGGCGGCATCCCGATGCCGTCCGATCCCCGCGCCTATATCATCCGCCTGCAGGCCAGGGCTCGCAAGGCGCAGCGGAGTGCCGGACAATGATGCTGGCAGCTGACAACTGGCGTCAGCCCGACCGCCGGTTTGTGGTCACGGGGGCGGCACGGCCCCGCGACATCCGCGATCTGATGGGTCGCCCGTTCTTCTCGCTAGGGCACATGGCGCGCCTTGAGCCACTTCGCTACCGTTCGCGTCAGATGGAGATCGTTGTCGAAGCCTCGGCTCCTCTGGGCATGGCGACCATCCGGGACGCCGATGTCCTGCTCTGGCTGACCGGCCAGATCGTCGATGCCCTCAACCACGATTTGTGGGTGTCGCGCCATGTGCGCTTCACGCCTTGGCGGCTGTTCCAGGATCTGGGATGGGCTGACGGCACTCACCAGTATCGCCGGCTTCATGGCGCCCTTGCGCGTCTGGCGGAAACGCGCGTTACCACCAGCCTGCGGCAGGGGCCGGAGTGGCGCGAGAAGCCGTTCGCCTGGATCAGTGACGTCCGGATTTCCCGTGAGGACGGGGTGGCCCTGACCCTGCCGGACTGGCTCATGGAGATGGCCTGTGATCGCTCCCATGTCCTGAGCGTCGATCCCGCTTATTTCCGCCTTTATGGCGGTCTGGAGCGATGGCTTTACCGTCTGGCGCGCCGACATGCCGGTCGGCAGAAAGACGGGTGGCGTTTCGATCTTCGTGATCTCCATGCGCGGTCAGGCACCCTCTCTCCCTGGCGGAATTTCGTGATCGACGTCGTCGGCATTGCCCGTCGTCAGGTCGTCCCAGGTTACGACTGCAAGGTCGTTTATGGCGGAAAACAGCCAGTTCTGCGTATCTCCCCAACGGTATCATCCACCGGTTCTGTGGATAATCATGTGAATCCTACCGTTGGTCAGGATACGGAACATACCATTGCTGACGGTGCGGAAATACCGTTGCTGAGGGTGCAGAAAACGTCGCAATCCATTGTTTTCAAAAGCGGAATCGGATCCGTAACTTATATAACTAATATAATAACTTATTATGTAGGGGATTCCGGTCTTTTGGTTCCCCTCCCGACAGCCCGGTCGGGGTATGGAAAAAAGGCTCGGGAAGCGGTCGCGGATCGCATGGTCGGTGTCCTATGACCGCCCGCTCTTTCCGGCCGGACGACGCTGTCCTCACCACGGTCGAACTGACCTGGATCGAGAAGCGCATCGAGCACTGGATCCGCTTCGGCCACCCCGTCGAGGATCGCATTCTCGATCGTCGGCGCAGGCTGATGAGTTTCACGCCGGACAGCGTGTTCGCGTTCATCCGCTGGGCCGCGAACGATTTCGGCACCGTGGTGTCCTGCATCGATATCGTGCGCGCCGTCGGGGTTCAGGAAGCCTGCCAGACGGTGCCGTTCGTGCGCCCCGGTGGTGAGAGTCTGCTGCGCCAGAGCGGCTGGCCGAAGGTAAGGCGCGTGCTGGAGGCGATCGACGGCGTGGAGGCGCTGGGGATCGATCCTGCCGGCGTCTGTCCCGATCACTGGCGCCACCTGCATCACCGGCTCACGGCGGCGCAGGAGCCACGTCCCTACACGTCAGAGCGCCATGAGGCATGGCTGCGCAGGAGGGCTATGTCATGACCCGGCGCGCCTGGTTCTTCGCCACGTATTTCGCCGTGCTCGGCGTGGGTGCCTCGCTGGCGTTTCATCCCACGCCGCGCTGGGTCTGGAACGAGACGGCGAGTGTCCCGGTCGGGCTGTATCGCATCCAGCCCACCGTCTCGATCCGTGTTGGCGACATTGTCGCCATCCGTCTGCCGGAGCGCGAGGCAATGCTGCTGGCGACGCGCGGCTATCTGCCTTTCGGTGTGCCGCTGCTCAAGCCGGTGGCGGCACTCGCAGGGCAGAACGTCTGCCGTAATGGCGTGCATGTCACCGTCGACGGAAAGGCCGTCGGTGATGCGAAGACTGTCGATCATCGGGGCCGAAAACTGCCGGTCTGGCAGGGCTGCCAACGTCTTGAACCGGGGCAGGTTTTCGTCATGAACGCCGCTGTGCCGACCAGTCTGGATGGGCGGTATTTCGGTGTCCTACCGATGGAAACAGTGATCGGTCGCGCGGTGCCGATGCATGTCCGCACGGGCGAGGCGGAGCCGCCGCCGCATTTCGATCCCCTCCCGGAACCGGATGATCCCGCGCGGAAGGGACTGCTTCTGGCTCCGCCCATGCTGCCCGCGAAAGAGAGCGAACCGCCCATCCAATGACGGTGACGTGGTCGTCGGATTTTCCGTCATTCCCACTCTGTCTGAAAGGATTTTTCCCATGAGCCAGGTCGGATTTTTCACCCGCACCGCTGATGGTTTTGCCGGACGCGTGCGCACCCTGTCGCTGGATGCTGAACTGACCTTCGTGCCAGCGGAAAACAATGGCGCGGAGCATGCTCCGGATTATCGTATTCACCTGGGTGACGGGGATACTGGCCCCGAGCTGGGCGCGGGATGGAAACGCACCGGGGAACGTGCTGGGGAGTATGTGTCCGTGCTCCTGGACGATCCCACTTTCATGCAGCCGATCCGCGCCACACTGTTCCAGGCCGGACGTGGTGGCCGCGAGTGGCAACTGGTCTGGAACCGGCCTGCAAAACGCCCAGGAGGCCGGGAATGAGCGCCCGGTTTTTTATGTCCGCCGGCGTGCTGGCCGTGCTCGCGCTAACGCTCTCGCCGACCATCGCCCACGCGCAGGATTTCGACGATCTGGTGCGTCAGGCGGCGGAACGGAACGCGATCCCGCCAGCGTGGGTGCGGGCAGTCCTCCGTGCCGAAAGTGCTGGCGATCGGCACGCGGTCTCCGGCGCCGGTGCGATGGGTCTGATGCAGCTTATGCCCGGCACGTGGAGGGACGTCCGCCGCACGCTCAATCTGGGGGATGATCCCTTCGATCCACATGACAACATCGCGGCCGGGGCAGCCTATCTGCGATGGCTGCATGACCGCTACGGCGATGCAGGGTTTCTCGCCGCTTATAACGCCGGTCCCGGTCGCTATGACGATCATCTGGCGACTGGTCGGCCATTGCCTGCCGAGACGGTTTCCTACGTCGCATCTGTCGCCCGGCTGATCGATGACCCGTCGTTCAGCGCGTATTTCTCCATCCCGTTTTCCATTGCTCCGGCGGGTGGCTGGACTTCCGCGTCGCTCTTCATTTCCGGCAGCGAAAGTGCGCTTTCATCGTCATCTCAGGGCATTTTTTTAAGACGATCCGGGCAGACGATTTTTACTCCGTCCACGCTCTTCGCAGGTCATGTCCGTAGCGCGCCGGGAGTGGGTTCGGCGCAGGGGAAGTGAATCACGAAAACCCCGGAAAAGGACAGAAAAAGTGAGGGCTGGATAAAAGGCCGCACATCGCGGCTCGGTCGGGGTGGCTGTTTTCCGGGGTTTTTGAAGTCTTGTCGCGAGGTGCATGGATTTTCCGCACCTCGCGGCAAGGTATCATCTCTTTGATCCTGCGCGATCTTTCGCGCGGTGCAGGACATTTTTCATGAACGGAGACGAAGAATTCCGGGTTCGGCCGGGGCGCATCCGCTCCACCCGCGCCCGGCAGGCGCGGCCTTTCGTGACGCAGGTGCTGGCGTCCGTGCAGCGGGCCGGTGGCCGGGTGTCCCGCGCGGGGAAAATCAGTGCCGGGCGTCGCTCCAGTTTCGGGCGGGGCCGGGCCGCCGCTCATGCCGCCAATCGCCTGCTGACCAGCCGTTCGCGGGGCGTCGTGATCAAGGCCCGTGTCGTACGGCACGCACCGCGCGCGACGCCGCTGGCAGCACACCTGCGGTATCTCCGTCGGGAGGGCGTGACGCGGGACGGGGAGGACGCGCGCCTGTTCGGCAAGGACAGCGACGATATCCGCGCCTCGGACTTCGCCGAACGCTGCGACGGCGATCGTCATCATTTCCGCTTCATCGTCTCGCCAGAGGATGCGCCGGAAATGTCGGACCTGCGGGCTTTTGCACGGGATCTGATGGGGCAGATGGAAACCGATCTTGACACGAAACTGGACTGGGCCGCTGTCGATCACTGGAACACGGCGCACCCCCATCTGCATGTCATCGTCCGGGGTGTGGCAGAGGATGGTTCCGACCTGGTGATCGCGCGTGATTATATCCGTGAAGGCATGCGTGCCCGGGCCCAGGATCTGGTGACGCTGGAACTCGGACCGCGCACGGATCATGATATCCACCAGGCGGTCGAGCGGCAGGTGAACGCCGACCGCTGGACTCAATTGGACCGTCAGCTTCAGAAGGACGCGGGGCAGGATGGCGTCATCGCTCTCGGGCGCGCGCCGGGCGAAACACTGGACGCCTTCGCGACGGTGAAACTGGGTCGCCTGCGCCGCCTGGAAACGATGGGGCTGGCGCATCGGGTCGGACCGGATCGCTGGCGGATGGACGAAAGTGCGGAGGCAACCCTGCGGGAGATCAGCGAGCGCAACGACATCATCAAACGGATCCACCGGGGGCTGGCGGAGCAGAAGATCGATCGTGCCGCGTCATCCTGGGTAATGGCCGCCGAGGATACCACCGATCCTGTCATCGGCCGACTGGTCGATCGTGGCCTCGACGATGAGCTGCGCGGCACAGCTTATGCGGTCATCGACGGAATTGACGGACGCACGCATCATGTCCGCCTGCCGAACATCGAAGCCGCAGGTGATGGGGCAGTCGGTTCCATCGTGGAACTGCGACATTTCACCGACAAACGGGGACGTGACTGTGTCGCTCTGGCCGTGCGCTCGGACGTCACGCTGGAACGGCAGGTGATGGCGGATGGTGCCACCTGGCTCGATCGGCAGGCGACCGCGCGGGAGCCTCTTGCCCTGGCGTCCACCGGGTTCGGCGCCGATGTCAGAGAGGCGATGGAAAAGCGCACGGATCATCTGATGGAGCAGGGGCTGGCCAGTCGCGACGGCGGAAGCGTCCATTATGCCCGGAACCTGATCGCTACGCTGCGCCAGCGGGAACTGGAGACGCTGGGCCGGAGCCTCGCCAGGAAATCGGGGATGCCGTTCCGGCGGAGCGGGGAAGGCGATCCCGTCACGGGCACCTACCGCCAGCGTTTCAATCTGGCGTCGGGCCGGTTCGCCATGATCGACGACGGGCTGGGCTTCGAACTGGTGCCATGGTCGCCGTCGCTGGAAAAACAGCGCGGGCGGGAGGTGGCGGGCATCATGCGTGGCGATGGGGGGATTGACTGGTCGTTCGCGCGCAAGCGAGGACTCGGATTGTGATGGGCAAATCGGATGACTGATCTTCAGATTTGCTCAGCATGTTGGGGCAGGGCACGATGTTCCTGGCGTTCCCAGGTTTCGATCAGGAACAGTGCCAACGAACTCGCCGCATTGATGGCAAGCCGAGCAATCCGCGCGTCAATGCGCCGGAAACCTTTTTCGCGACCATGCGCATCTCCACCGTGCGTTCGTAATGCGCCAATGCCTTTGGCAACGGAAGTGAGACCACTGAGCGTCTGACGGATGTCCGCTTCTATTTCCGATGGAAAATCTGTACGCCCTGGAGACAGGCCAAGGGGTATCTGCACAGCGCGGATCAGCCCATCGATATCCTTTTTAGGCGGCAGTGGCAGGGCAAGTTCCACGAGGATCGAACGGCATACTGCCTCAATCAGGGAACAGGCCGCTGTCACCGCATCTTCTGGATCGCTTTCCAGATTTGGGAGAGCCCGTGCGATTTCCATCTGAACCGTGTCGAAATCCAGCGTGGCCACTTTCATGATAAATGGTTCGACAATTCCACCGGCTCCCTGACGCTCTGTCAGAACAGCCTTCCCGCCGACGATAACGACGGCCAGCTGGTCGGCTCCAAGAGCCTTGTTGAGATGCTCGCGTACAGCGGTCGCTCTGTCAGGGTGCTCCAGATAGGTGCGGGGGTCACAGACCTGTTCGATAATCCGGGTGAGATAGACCTCAGCATTACCATCAGGGTGGTTAGCGACCTTGCGGATGAAGTCAGTTGTGGCCGGGACGCGCGAACTCGCGCCGATACGCATATCGAGGCCACAGTTGAGAAAGAACTGCTCGATTTTGGGGCCTGAGCGATAGATACCAATTGGTGGTGTATTATCGTTTCCAGCACCACCCGTGATCGTATCGACCAAAGCTTTGATAACAAACGGAGAGAACTTGCCGGTCATGGCTTCATCGTGAGCAGGGTGAGAACGGTCTGCTTTCGATCCATCCAGGCGGCGGCCACCTGACTGCGCCATGCGATCATGTCATGGATCCGTTGATAATCATCGGCGATATTCCGAGTGAAGATTGGTTCGTGATGCGCGATCCGGTTCCTCAGACGTCGAATGATCTGGAGGTCCGCGTAGGCTGCTGCCCGCAATTGCGAGATCGTTGGTCCTGATGGTGCTCCGGGAAATAGGTACGCAAATGCGTGTTCCAGATGCGGCTGTCCTGACCGGCAGTGAAAATATTCTCCCAGAATGCAAACTTTAATTCAGCTATGATCTTGCCGGTTGTGGGCAGCGTCGAGGCGCGAGACTGAAGATCGATCGCCGGGTTATATCGCGCCCGACCTTTCGGGCGAGGCAGGCTTCGGATGAAGCCATTGTTCCATGGCCAGTTGGCACCATGGACGTGCTCAATCGCTTCAGCGATGCCATTGCGGACAGCAACCTCGCAGACCTGAAGCGGGATGATCAGCGCCGATGAAACGTCGAGATTCCACTCATAAAGTGCGAGAGCCTTTTCCCGGTCGTTGCCCATGGCTTGCAGGTATGTTGCAAAGCGTGGTGCGGAAATGACGACGGGCAGATCCTGTATCTCGGCCGGGGAGAAAGGCAATGAGGAGTTCCTGTAGGCACGATATTGACGGTGGCATCAGAGCCACGATATAAGAACGCAGCGGCTTTGAGAACGCGGGCTTATGCCCCCCCTCATCGTCCAAGGATATATTAAGGCCCGCCGAAAGGCGGGCCTTTTTCTTTATATTGCCCGTCAAGCGCCTTGGCCAGAGTGACTATGGCGGGCAGTTCAAAGCGTTGGAAATTCATCGCTCAGGAAGCCGTGCCCTGTGTGCAATGCGTTCACCGCATCAATCACATGGTCGAGCTTCCGCTGTTCCTCCGTGCATTGCTGATCGACGGTATCGTCAGACGGGGGGAAGAGGGGCGATGATCCGGTCATGGCTCGACTCCTTCCGGGGTTATTCTGCGCATGATGTGCGGGTTTGGCTGTAGTCCGCAACGTGCAAGTATTTCTTCGCTCCTGCCCGCTCCTGTACGACGGCCTCCAGTTCGCGCTTGCTTCCCGGAAAATCCCGGTTCTTCGCTGTCTCCCATGACAAGGGGAGGGATCGATGGACCAGCCGGGAACACGTATCCAGTGGGGACAGGCGCTCGTGGTCCTGTCCATGATCGTGCTGTCCTGGTGGACGGCCACTCAATGGACGGCCTGGGAACTGGCGTTCCAACCGGAACTCGGTCAACCGTGGTTCACGGTTCTGCATCGTTGGCCGCTCTACGCTCCGCCGCTTTTTTTCTGGTGGTGGTACGAGTTCGACGCCTACGCGCCGGCGGTCTTCGCGCGCGGCGCTTGGATCGCGGGCTCGGGCGGGGTGCTGGCTTTTGCGGCGGCGGTGGCGCTGTCCGTCCACCGCGCCCGCGAGGCGAAGCGCGCCGCGACCTATGGCTCCGCCCGCTGGGCCGAGGACGAGGAAATCCGCGCGGCCGGGTTGCTGGGCGAGGACGGCGTGGTGCTGGGGAAATACCGCCGGGCCTATCTCCGACACGATGGTCCCGAGCACGTCCTGACTTTCGCGCCGACGCGCACCGGCAAGGGTGTGGGCATGGTGATCCCCACGCTCCTGACCTGGCCGGGTTCGGCCATCATCCATGACATCAAGGGCGAGAACTGGCAGATTACCGCCGGTTTCCGTGCAACCTTCGGGCGGGTGCTGCTGTTCGACCCCACCAATCCGGTGTCCTCGGTCTACAACCCGCTGCTGGAGGTCCGGCGCGGGGCGTCGGAGGTTCGCGACGTGCAGAACATCGCCGACATCCTGGTCGATCCCGAAGGCTCGCTGGAGCGGCGCAACCATTGGGAAAAGACCTCCCACGCCCTGCTGGTCGGCGCGATCCTGCATGTGCTCTATGCCGAGGACGACAAGACGCTCGCCGGGGTGGCGAAATTCCTCTCCGACCCGAAGCGGTCGATCGAGGCGACCCTGTCCGCCATGATGCGGACATCGCATCTTGGGGAGGCGGGGCCACACCCCGTCGTGGCGTCGGCGGCGCGGGAATTGCTGAACAAGTCGGACAATGAGCGCTCCGGCGTGCTCTCGACCGCCATGTCGTTTCTCGGCCTCTACCGCGATCCGGTGGTGGCCACCGTGACCAGTCGTTGCGAATGGCGGATCGGCGATCTGCTGGAGGGCGACCAGCCTGTCTCCCTGTATTTCGTCATCCCGCCCTCGGATATCAGCCGCACCAAGCCACTGATCCGCCTGATCCTCAACCAGATTGGGCGGCGGTTGACGGAGGATCTGTCCGGTCGGGAGGGGCGGCGTCGCCTGCTGCTGATGCTCGACGAGTTTCCCGCCCTTGGACGTCTGGATTTCTTCGAGAGCGCGCTGGCCTTTATGGCGGGCTACGGGATTAAGGCATTCCTGATCGCGCAATCCCTCAACCAGATCGATAAGGCGTACGGTCAGAACAACAGCATTCTGGACAATTGTCATGTCCGGGTCAGTTTCGCCACCAACGATGAGCGCACCGCGAAACGCGTGTCCGACGGTCTGGGTGTGGCCACCGAGATCCGGTCGCAGAAGAACTATGCCGGCCATCGGTTATCGCCCTGGCTTGGGCATCTCATGGTCTCGCGCCAGGAGAGCGCTCGCCCCCTGATGACGGTGGGCGAAGTCATGCAGATCCCGGCACGGGAGGAAGTGGTCATGGTGGCGGGCTGTCCGCCCATCCGGGCGCGGAAGGCGCGGTATTTCCGGGATCGTCGCTTCGTCGAGCGCGTGCTGCCGCCGCCCGATCCGGCGCAACTGCCACGGCCTGTCCGGCCCGATGACTGGAGTGGTCGTCCGTCTCCTGTCACCCCGCCACCGGAGCAGACGGGGTCGCCGGCAGCACCGGATAAACCCGACGACGCCGATAGTGATGAATCCCTCGGCACGGGACGGAAATGGTCGCGCGAGCATGACCCGGCGGATGCCGGCCAGCGCAGGGCGCGTAACGCACCTGACCTGTTTGGCGAGGAACTGCCACTGGATCCGGAAGCACGGGATCGTGCCGACCTGACGTGGATTGCCCGGCAGGCCGGGCTCGACCGTGGCAACGATCTCGGGTTGTGAGGGCGTGATGAGAACATTCCCGAAGAAGGCGCGCCTGTCGGTCTATCTGGCACCGAAGCTACTGGACGCCCTGACCGCCCATGCGGCGCGGCGTGATCTGTCCCTTTCCCTGGTGGCGGAGGCCGCCATCGCATCCTTCCTGTCGCCCGATGCTGATGAACGGCGGGAGGCGGCGATGAGCCGCAGGCTGGACCGCCTTGACCGGCAGGTCGCCCGCATGGAGCGCGATCTCGGGATCAGCCTTGAGACGCTGGCCCTGTTTATCCGCTACTGGATGACGGTCAGCCCGTCCTTGCCGGAACCGGCCGCAGCGGCGGCGCGGGCGCAGGGGGCGGAACGTTACGAGGCGTTCGTGGCTGCCCTTGGCCGACGACTCAGCCGGGGGCCGTTCTTTCGGCAGGAGATCCCGGAAGATGTGCCACCCGTGGCGGAATCCTGATTCCGCAGTCCGCAAGTAAAAACCGCAACGGATACGATCCTGTACGATCATGGAAAAATGCTGTTGAATTCGGTCAGAAACAGCACTCTCTAATTGTCCCCGTCGTCGTCCGGAGAGGCCGGATGACCTGAACGGACGGGGATTTCTATGGCGGTTACATCGATTGAGAGTGGCGCCCGACAACGTGGGATTTCCATGCTGCGCACGGCGATGGGACCAGCGATTGCGGGGCACCTTGCTGATCCGGCCGTGGTCGAGGTCATGCTCAATCCCGACGGGCGGCTCTGGATCGACCGCCTGTCCGAGGGGCTGTCCGACACGGGGGAAACCATCACACCTGCCGATGCCGAGCGCATCGTGCGTCTGGTCGCCCACCATGTCGGAGCCGAGGTGCATGACGGTGCGCCGCGTGTCTCGGCCGAACTCCCGACCGGTGAGCGGTTTGAGGGACTGCTGCCACCTGTGGTGACGGCTCCGTGCTTCGCGATCCGCAAGCCCGCCGTCGCGGTGTTCACCCTCGACGACTATGTCGAGGCCGGGATCATGACTGAGGGGCAAGCACATTTCCTGCGCCAGGCCGTTGCCGAGAGAAAGAACATCCTGGTCGCTGGCGGCACGTCCACCGGCAAGACCACGCTGGTCAACGCCCTGCTGGCCGAGGTCGCGAAAACCGACGACCGGGTCGTGCTGATCGAAGATACGCGCGAACTGCAATGTGCTGCGCCCAACCTTGTCTCGCTCCGTACGCGCGACGGCATCGTGACCCTGTCCGAACTGGTGCGCTCGGCCCTGCGCCTGCGGCCTGATCGTATCCCGATTGGTGAGGTGCGCGGTCCCGAGGCACTGGATCTGCTCAAGGCATGGGGCACAGGCCATCCCGGCGGCATCGGCACGCTGCATGCGGGCACCGCCATAGGTGCCCTGCACCGCATGGAGCAACTGATCCAGGAGATCGTCGTCACCGTGCCCCGCGCGCTGATTGCAGAGACGATCGACGTGATCGCCGTCCTGTCCGGACGGGGCGTGCAGCGCCGGTTGTCCGAACTCGCCACGGTGGATGGGCTTGATCCCGCCACAGGCGCCTATCGCATCCATCCCTTCCAGCATCCGGGAGAACCTCAATGACCCATGCCATAATCCGCGTGCGTCGACACGCGCCTGTCCTTTCCGCCATGCTGCTGTTGTCCGTGGTGTGGTGTTCCTCGGCCCTGGCGTCCGGGTCGGACATGCCGTGGGAGGAACCGCTCAACCAGATTCTGGAATCGGTGCAGGGACCGGTGGCGCGCATCGTGTCGGTGATCATCATCACCGTGACCGGCCTGACCCTGGCCTTTGGCGAAACATCCGGCGGCTTCCGTCGCCTGATCCAGATCGTCTTCGGCCTGTCCATCGCTTTTGCGGCCAGCTCGTTCTTTCTGTCGTTCTTCTCCTTCTCGGGTGGAGCACTGATCTGATGGCCGCCGGATATGACGATGACGCGGTGCCGGGTTTTCATGTCCCGGTGCATCGCTCCCTGACCGATCCGATCCTGCTGGGTGGCGCACCCCGTACGCTGGCGATCGCCAACGGTACGCTGGGGGCTGCGATCTCGCTGGGGCTGCGGCTCTGGCTGGTTGGAGCCGTGTTCTGGATCGTCGGGCACGGGCTCGCGGTCTGGGGTGCCAAACGCGATCCGCAGTTCGTCGAGGTGGGACGGCGACATCTCCGTTACCCCGCCTGGCTGCGGTCATAGGGAGGGCAGGGCGATGATGTCCCTTGGCGAATATCGCAACCGTGCTGCCCTCCTGTCGGATTTTCTCCCATGGGCCGCGCTCATGGAACAGGGTGTGGTCCTGAACAAGGACGGTTCATTCCAGCGCACGGCAAAAATTCGTGGTCCCGATCTGGACAGTGCCACACCAGCGGAACTGGTTGGAGTCACTGGCAGGCTGAACAATGCCCTGCGCCGTCTGGGCTCGGGCTGGGCGATGTTCGTCGAGGCGCAGCGCGTGCCCGCGACAGTATATCCCGACAGCGATTTCCCCGATGCGGCCAGCCAGATGGTCGATCTCGAACGTCATGAGCAGTTCGAGGATGAGGGCGTGCATTTCGAGAGCCAGTATTTCCTGACGCTGGTCTGGTTGCCGCCTGCGGAATCATCAGGCCGTGCCGAACGGTTTCTCTATGAGGGCCGGGAGCGGGAGGGACCGGATCCGCATGGCATGCTCCATACGTTCGTGGACCGCACGGATCGGATGCTTGCCCTGCTGGACGGGTTCATGCCTGAAGCGGCATGGCTCAATGACGGCGAAACGCTAACGTATCTCCATTCCACCATTTCGACACGGAACCAGCGCGTCAGGGTGCCGGAAATTCCCATGCATCTGGATGCGCTGCTGGTGGACCAGCCGCTGTCGGGTGGTCTGGAGCCGAAGCTCGGCGATGCTTATCTGAAAACCCTGACCATTACCGGTTTCCCGTCACGGACCTTCCCCGGAATCCTGGATGACCTGAACCGGCTGGCGATGCCGTATCGCTGGTCCACTCGTGCCATCCTGCTCGACAAGACCGACGCCACGAAGGTGCTGACGAAAATCCGTCGCCAGTGGTTCGCAAAGCGCAAGAGCATTACGGCGATTGTTCGGGAGGTGATGACCAACGAGGCGTCGGTTCTCGTGGATAACGACGCCGCCAACAAGGCGGCGGATGCGGACCTTGCCTTGCAGTCCCTCGGTGCTGATGACGTCGGGCAGGCCTACATCACCGCCACGGTAACAGTCTGGGATGGTTCCGCTTCCATCGCTACAGAAAAGCTCCGTTTGGTCGAAAAGATCATCCAGGGCCGCGATTTCACCTGCATGGCGGAAAGCCTCAATGCGGTGGAAGCGTGGCTGGGTTCTTTGCCCGGTCATGTCTACGCCAATGTGCGCCAGCCACCTGTCTCGACGTTGAATCTTGCGCATATGATCCCGCTTTCCGCCGTGTGGGCGGGACCGGAGCAGGATGGGCATTTCAAGGCGGCACCTCTGTTCTACGGCAAAACGGCCGGTGCCACACCGTTTCGTTTCAGCCTCCACGTTGGTGATGTGGGTCACACGCTGATTGCAGGCCCGACAGGGGCCGGAAAGTCGGTGCTGCTGGCGCTGATGGCGCTCCAGTTCCGCCGCTATACAGGATCGCAGGTGTTCGCTTTCGATTTCGGTGGTTCGATGCGGGCCGCGACGCTGGCGATGGGCGGGGACTGGCACGATCTCGGCGGTGGCCTGACGGATGATGACGGCCACCCCGCCGTTTCGCTCCAGCCGCTGGCAGGGATTGATGATCCCGATGAACGCAAATGGGCTACCGAATGGCTGGGGCAGATCCTTGTCGGCGAGGGGGTGACGCTGACGCCGGACGTCAAAGCCCATCTCTGGTCGGCCCTGAATTCCCTCGCGTCATCGCCCGACCATGAACGCACGATCTCCGGTCTGGTGGCACTCCTCCAGTCCAACGTCCTGAAGCAGGCCCTGGCGCCCTACTGCCTTGGTGGTCCCTATGGCCGCCTGCTCGATGCAGACGCCGAGCGGCTGGGTGAAGCCGACGTGGTGGTGTTCGAGACCGAAGGTCTGATCGGTTCTGGCGCAGCCTCTTCCGTGTTGTCCTACCTGTTCCATCGCATCGAAGGCCGTCTGGATGGTCGCCCAACGCTGCTGGTCATCGACGAGGGCTGGCTGGTGCTGGATGACGGGGATTTCGCCGGCCAGCTACGGGAGTGGCTGAAAACCCTGCGCAAGAAGAATGCGTCGGTGATTTTCGCGACCCAATCCCTGTCCGACATCGCCAACAGTCCGATCGCGCCAGCAGTGGTGGAAAGCTGCCCGACGCGGATCTTCCTGCCGAACGAGCGGGCGATCGAGCCGCAGATCGCCACGATCTATCGGGATTTCGGGCTGAACGAGCGGCAGATCGCCATCATCGCCCGTGCGGCCTCGAAGCGGGAGTATTACTGTCAGGCCCAGCGTGGCAACCGTCTGTTCGAACTGGGGCTCGGGCCGGTAGCACTCGCCCTGTGCGCGGCATCCGGCAAGGACGACCACAAGCTGATCGACGCGGTGCTGGCGGAGCATGGACGGAATGGTTTTCTCCCCGCGTGGTTCGAGGCGCGTGGCGTCATGTGGGCGGCAGATCTGTTGCGCGATGATCGTGGACCAGAGGGCGTGCCATGATTGAAAAATCTTTCCGGCTTTGGGCTGAATTTTTCGGTCGTGCGAGCGAAAAACATTTCCGACGAGGTGTCCTTTTTACCTCTGCAATGCTGGCGGTTGGCGGGACATTCTCTCCCTTGCATCCGGCCCATGCCCAGTGGGCGGTGTATGACGGTGCAAACCACGTCGAGAACGTGCTGATCGCGGCCCGGACCCTCCAGCAGATCGACAACCAGATCACGTCCCTCGCCAATCAGGCGCAGATGCTGGTCAACCAGGGGCGCAATCTCGCGAGCCTGCCACTTTCGACATTGTCGACCCTGCAATCAACGATTTCGCAGACGACGGCACTGCTCGCGCAGGCGCAGAACATCGCCTACAGCGTGCAGTCGGTCGAGCAGCAGTATCAGCAGGCGTACACGTCCGTCTCGGCCGGCATGTCTGACGGCGCCCTGTTCAGCCAGGCACAGACGCGGTGGCAGAATTCCGTCGGCGGGTTTGAGGACGCCCTGAAATTGCAGGCGCGGGTGGTAGGAAACATCCCGAGCGATAGTTCGGCCATGACGCAACTGGTTTCCGCCAGCCAGACTTCCACCGGGGCGTTACAGGCCGCGCAGGCGGGCAATCAGCTTCTGGCCCTGCAATCCCGGCAACTGTCCGACATCCAGGCGGAACTGGCCGCGAACGGGCGTGCCATGGCCCTGCAACAGTCGCGCGATGCCGCGACAGAAGCAGAAAGTGACGCGCAGTATCAGCATTTCTCGCAGCATGACGCCTACGTGCCGGGCACGGTGTCCATGTTCGGCGGCAGTGGGAACTGACGGTCATGGCCACGAACGATGTCGGTGTTATCGACACTTTCCTCAATACCTTCACGACCACGATCGACAGTGGCTTCGGCCTTCTGAAAGGAAATGTCATCTCACTGGCGGGGTCATTATCCGTGCTGGACGTCGCCCTTGCCGGACTGTTCTGGGCCTGGGCGGCTGATGAGGACATCATCCAGCGTCTGGTGAAGAAGACGCTGTATATCGGGTTCTTCGCGTTCCTGATCAACAATTTCGACCATCTTGCGAAGGTGGTGTTCGACAGTTTCGCCGCCATGGGTCTCAGGGCCGGTGACGGAAGTCTGCCACTTTCGGATTTCCTCCATCCCGGCCGACTGGCCGCGACGGGGTTCGATGCGGCCCAGCCGCTGCTGGAGTCCGTTCATAATCTTCTCGGCCCTGTCGCATTTTTCAAAAACTTCATCCAGATTTTTGTGCTGTGCCTGTCCTGGTTGATCGTGCTGGCAGCGTTCTTCATCCTGGCCGTGCAGCTTTTCGTGGCCCTGATCGAGTTCAAGTTGACCAGCCTCGCTGGTTTCGTGCTGATCCCGTTCGCCCTGTTCAACCGGACGGCGTTTCTGGCCGAGAAGGTGCTGGGCAATGTTGTGTCGTCGGGCGTGAAGGTGATGGTGCTGGCGGTGATCTCCGCCATCGCGTCCGTCCTGTTCCGGCAGTTCAACACCTCCTATGGCGACGCGGTTCCCACGATTGGCCAGGCGGTCTCGGTCGTGCTGGCGTCGGTGTCGATCGTCGGTCTGTCCATCTATGGCGGCAGCATCGCCAACGGGCTGATCTCCGGTGCCCCCCAGCTTGGGGCTGGCGCGGCCGTAGGGACCGGCATGGCCGTCGGTGCCATGGGCGCTGCGGCTGTTGCGGGTGTCGGGGCTGTCGCATCCGGTGGCGCCGCAGCCCTCGGCGCCACGGCTGCCGCCGCACGGGGAGGGGCCGCGATCGCCGGGGCCGCCACGTCCGCCTATTCGGCGGGAGCCGCAGGCGCGTCTGGCGGCGCGGGCAGCATGGCCGCCGGGATCGGAGGCATGGGCCGGGCCGTCGGCGGGAACGTCGCGAATGCCGTCAAAGGGGCGGCATCACGTGCCGGTTCATCCCTCAAAGAAAGCTACGCCGCCGGTGGACGCTGGGCCGCGCGCGGGATGGGCGGTGGAGAGGGTGACGAAACC
>NZ_LHZQ01000177.1 GCF_001580915.1 Acetobacter tropicalis
CATCCAGAAATGGAAGACGACAGATGCCGCCGCCAGTGACGCAGGAAGGGAAAACAGCAGGTCACGGAATGCTCCAGCCTTTTCGCCCCCTATGATGGATACAGGCGCATCTCCAAACGCTTGAAGAAATAGGTCCACTGCCCGCTGGGTCGCTTTCTTGGTGTCAGCACTGGCATGGGGGCTGTCCAGTACGAAGCGTTTGAGGGCACCGGAGAGCATTAAAGGTTGGGCTTTTGGTGCTTTGGCCGTTTTCTTCATCGTTCGGGGTTTTGGCATCGCTGCTGAAACTGGTACGGCCTCTGTTTCCTGAGCAGATGAAGGCAGGTTCGCGCTCTGCAAATCCCGCAGTGAAACCCGCAGTCCCTCAAGCCTGCTTAAGGCGTCTGGTTCAGCCAGCACAGAATGGGTCTGAGAGAACAATTCTGTGGTTCTGGCATGAAGGAGTGATGCCCGTTTGCGGGCTTCGTTCTGGTAGCCTGTTTTCAGGCAAACCCAGATTTCCCGCCGGTTTAAGGCTGTTCGCAGGGCAGGGGGAACGATACGGCGGAAGTGATAGGTGGTGCCTCTAACTCGGAGCATAGAATCTTCCCTCAGTGGGGAAGGATGATGGAGCAAAGACAGTCTTTGCCCCTCATTCAGCCGAAAAATCGTGCTATTTCAGGTGTCTGTGGTGCGAACTGCGGGACTCGAACCTGCATCAACCCGCAGTGACACTTTTCTAACCTATTGAAACAGCAAATAGAATGCGGCGTGCTGTCTTCTGGTTGGTATTTTTGTCCCCGGCGTTGGTTAAACAATCTGGGAACGTGAAGAAACCAGTTTAACCCTAATCTGTAGCTTTCTGAAAGGGGTTAATGATTGTCACCATATCGAAAATCTGCTGACCATTCTGCATGTCTTCGGACAGTAGGATTTCGATACCGTTTTCTATAGCGCAGGCTAAAATCATGGCGTCATAGGTGTGGAGCCCATAGCGTTCAATGATTGCCCAACCCCGACTGTAAACGGCCTCTGTGATGGGGTGAATGGTGACCAGTCCCCGGAAGTCCGTAATAAGTGTTTTGATGTCGTTCAGTGGAAGTTTGGTTTTACGTCTTAGCGTATTGGTTGCTTCGTTGAGTGTCTGCACCGAAATATGACAATCTTGATCCAGAAGAATGCTGTCAGCGATACCAGCCTTCTCTGTTCCTTCCTCCATCATGGCATAGAGAAGGATGTTCGTATCCAGAAAGAGAGACATCAGTCTTCGGGTCGTTCAAAGCGAAACCCTGAAGGCAGTTTTTTACCGATCTCCTTTAGCGAACGAAGAGCTTCTTCTTTGGATTTAAGACGTGTAAAAAGAGCGTCCACATTGTCGCCTTCCTGAAGGCCGAGTTGTTTGACAATGTGTGAGGGAATTCGGACAGCCAGGCTGTTACCCCATTTAGACACTTGCATGACAATCTCCCATAAATCGGATAAACAAAAATAATTTATGTATATCTAATTTGCAAGATGATTCAGCTAGCTTCCAGTTTTCTGAAAAGAATTTCACGTGTCAAAAGACGGGTCGGATGGGGATTCTGTTGTCGATTTCAGTGTGTCATGAGACCGTGCAATTCTGGAGACGGCACTCTCACTGAGTCCATAGCTTGTTGCCAAAGACTTGAGCGTCGTTCCGTTTTTTCTTTTTACTCTGATATCCCATTTTTGAGCAGCGGTCAGTCTGGATGGTCGTCCCATCTGCTTTCCCTGTTTGGTGGCTCTGACGCGGCCTTCGGATGTTCTGGTTCTGATCAGATCGCGTTCGACATCAGCGAGGCCTCCAAGGATAGCAAGCATCAGTCGTCCGGTGCTGGTGCTCGTATCAGTCCATGGTTCATCTATTGAATGAAACTGTACCTTTTTATTTGTAATGTCTTTAAATATAGAAAAGAGATCGAAAGTACTGCGGGCGAGTCTGTCGATACGGGTGACAACCACAACGTCACCTTCAGTAACCGTGGCAATCAGCTTTTTGAGCTATGAACGCTCGGCATTCGCGCCGCTTGCTTTTTCGCGGTAAATTTTACGCACCCAAACTCTTTTAAAGTTTTCACTTGTATATCAAGGGTCTGTCCCACTGTGCTGACCCGTGCATACTCTATTTTTCGATCCATGCCCCACCTCTTTACATTAAAGGAAAGGGGCAACTTACCACGATGTTTGTTTGATTAAGTCCTGACTTTTTCCTGTGCCAGGTGGCCCGATCAGGACGAAGTTTTTGCGCGCTGCCGCGCGTGCGATGGCCTTGAGCTGAGATGAGTCAGCCTCCGTCGGGCACACGAGATCGGCTTTGGCGAGAGCGTCGTCGAGGTCGCCAGCAGGATTAAAACCGTCCGACAGAGGAGAACCTGTCTGCTCGCCATCCTTGACGCCGTTTAGTAGGCGGCTCGCGACGTCGTTTGTGGCAAGATGCTCTTTTCGTTCCAGCAGATCCTTCCACATCAGGAATTTCGCGAAGCTCAATGTCGTCAGACTGACGTGGTCGCGAATTTCCCGTCCCGGAATGTGTCGCAGGTGCAACCGGAAGGCTTCGATGATTTTTGGAACATCAAGGCCGGACTCATCTTCCGGAAGCGTCTCTCCTTCCAGCAGGGGAAGCCGGATACGCGCACTTTGTCCCCCTGATAGCCTTCCAGGGAAGGGGATTGCCCCGCTTGCCGGAGGATCTCGGATGCACTGCGCAGGATACGGGCAATAGCGGGGTCATTGGGAAGTACAAAGGCGGCGAGGATGTCGGGGATACCGGACAGGCCCCCCATTCGTTGCGGGCAAGCATCCGGACATCGCGTGTTACCCTCGCAAGTTCCTGTTCTTCCGCACGGGCGATAATGGTCACTACAGCCCTTGACGCTTCGGTCTGGGCAGAGAGCAATGGGCCGTCCAAGGTCAGATCACGATCATTCAGAACCCGAAGGTCATCGGGACCGATCTGCTGGAGCATCCATGACCGAGGCGTCAGAAAATGCGGCTCGCTGGTAATGTTTATTTCGACAAGTGGATATATATTTTCGGTCCTGTTGTCGAATTCCAGTTCTTCAAGGATCGGGACACTGTTTTCCCACAGGCTGGCATTGACCGTTTCCTGTAAGACGATCCGAAGTTGGGGCTTTTTTTCCTCTGTGGTGATTTCAACGTAGTCAGCAGTCTGTTCATGGTCGCCTGTCACTGAAATCTCCACAACTCTCGATAATCTCATGCATGCGCCTAGGATCTCGCAGAGCGCAACCTTAAGAAAGATCTATACTTCGTCACAGAAGACTGTCGGGGATCAGAGTGTAATTTTCTAAGTGATCTTCAGGCGATCGACAGGACCATCTGTGCGACGGCACATATTTGGCCGCGCAAGATGGAGGGTCTGAAGAACCGTGAGTTGAAGACTTTTCTGCCTGATTTTGGGGGCGGCAGGCTGGTATTGAGGTTTCTGGATAATGATTTTCGCTCTGCGATTTGAGCAGAGCGAGGATTTCATGCTCTGGATTGCTATGTGGCGGCGTTAATCCGCTCCAAGAGGAGAAAACGACGCATGTTATAGACGATGTTGGCCAGTCCGATCCTCATGGTGGCTCGAGAGATGCCTACGGTCTGGATGAACAACCATAATGTTTATGGTGCGCGCGTAGCCTGGCACAGCCTGCGGCGTGAGGGATAGCAGGGCGCGCGCCGCACTGTTGAGCGTCTAATGCGGTTGCATATGCGTGACAACCCGCTGCTCAATGCAATCCTCACGGCCTTGCGCTTGAAATCTTCCGTACGCTTCATGGTCTCGTCGGTCTCCTGATACGAACTTAAAGCGCTCAGATGACCGGCACAAAACCGTTACAAGCCCAAACCACGTGTGAGCGCTGTGGCAACGATCAAGGGTCCCTCGACCTCGCCACTCAACCCACTGGTTTGGGGCTTTGTCAAGGTTACGGAGATTAATGCCTAAAAATCCTGAGTATCTGTTCGGCAATCTCCTCACGCGACAGACGCCCTTCGCGAAACCATCCATCAGCTGAGTTCAGCAGACTGAGCAATAAAATGCGGTAAAGATTTTTATCGATATTGCGATCAAGGGGCAGATCCGCCACGAGCCCGCGAAAGATTTTTTCAAAATCGTCACGTTGCTGGATCAGGACATCGCGGACACTTGTCGGCACGCTGCGCAGGTTATTCATGATCGGTAGGGTCAGGGAGCCTGAATTGAGCTGGATTTCCAGCATTTCCAGGCAGGCCGCCTGCAAGCGCGCCCAAGGGTCTGTTACGTCCTCCAGTGCGTTGTGGATACGCATGGCTGCTGCCGCCAGGGCCGTATTATGGATTTCAACGAATAAAGCCTCTTTCGAGCGGATATGATAGTAGAGCGATCCGGCCAGCAGGCCGGCTCGCTCCGCAATGTCGCGAATCGATGTGGCCCGGTAGCCCCGTTCGGCGAACAGTTCTGCTGCTATTTCCAGAATTTCATGGCGTCTGTCTGCTCCTTCCTCCTGCCCCGGGGTGCGGGGTTTTCCGTCTTCAGGCTGGGTCCGCGCACGGGCGGGCACGTCTTTTGCGTGTCTGGTGCGCGGGCTTTTGGAGGCGGTGGCGGGCTGGGCGGATCGTTTCATAGGCAACCGGAAAACAAGGGCGGATACGTGCCGCGCGAACAAGCGGGAACACGCCTGCTCATACAGCTGTGACCATGTCTATGTGCATTTTCTCTCGACAGCACGCAAAAAATTGCCTTCCTTTAATTCTAACAAATGTTTGGTTGTGAATCGGGCGGCAATTCCCGACAGGAAGGCGCTGGTAATGGACGAATTGACACAACGCGATCACGTAACTTGCGACGTGGTGATTGTGGGGGCAGGTCCCGCAGGGCTTTCGGCCGCGATCAGGCTGAAGCAGCGCGCACCGGACATGGCGGTTATTGTGGTGGAAAAAGGGGCTGAACCCGGGGCGCACAGCTTGTCAGGCATGGTCATGGACCCCTCTGGCTTGGATGCGCTGCTGCCCGACTGGCGCACCGATACCGACCGCCCGCTCCAAACCGAGGTCACGGACGATCATTTTGCGTTCCTAACACAGCGGCGCGCCATCCCTCTGCCTGAAAAGCTGTTCCCGCCGTTGATGAGTAACAAAGGCTGCTTTATCGGTTCTCTGGGCAAGGTCGTAGCCTATCTTGCAAAAAAGGCCGAAGACCTTGGCGTTGATATCTATCCGGCAATTGCCGCGACGGAACTTCTATTCGATCCCGCCGGTCGTGTCATAGGCATCGTGACGGGGGATATGGGGGTCGATAAAGATGGCACGCATTCGAGAAACTACACTTCAGGTATAGAGTTACGTGCAACGCACACGTTGCTGGCTGAAGGTGCGCGCGGTTCGCTGAGCAAGATCGCCATCGCGCATTTCGGTCTGGACGCACAGTCCGGCTTTCAGAAATTCGGCACCGGTTTGAAGGAAATCTGGGAACTGCCGCCTGGCCGCGTTGTGCCGGGTCGTATCATGCATACGCTCGGCTGGCCGCTGGACCGCAAAACAGGCGGTGGGTCCTTTGTCTATCATGGTCAGGACAATCTGCTGACTGTAGGGTTTGTCGTGCATCTGGACTATACTAACCCGACTCTGTCGCCGTTTGATGAGTTCCAGCGTTTCAAGACCCACCCAAGCATGCGCGCCCTGCTGGAGGGCGGTAAGCGGATCGCCTATGGCGCGCGCGCCCTGACCGAAGGCGGCTGGCAGGCCGTGCCACGCCTGACTTTTCCGGGCGGGGCGTTGATCGGTTGTGCCGCGGGTTTCATGAACGTGCCCCGCATCAAGGGGACGCATAACGCCATTGCCTCGGGCATGCAGGTGGCCGACGCCCTTGTGGCCGATCCAGACGCAGCGGAACTGACCGCCTGGCGCGATGGCTGGCAGGACAGCCCCATCGGGCGGGATCTTTTTGCTGTGCGCAACGTCAAGCCGCTGTGGTCACGCCACGGATTGCCGATGGGTGTCGCGCTTGGGGCGCTGGATATGTGGTGCCACACGCTTTTCGGTAAATCGCCTTTTGGCACACTACGGCATGACAAGCCGGACTGGGCGACGCTCAAACTGCTGGCGGAGGTGACGCCCATTACCTACTCCAAGCCGGATCAAGTTCTGACCTTTGATCGGCTGTCATCGGTGTTTCTGTCTGGAACCACACATGCGGAAAACCAGCCCTGCCACCTGAAATTGGCTGATCCCACCGTTCCGCTGGGGCGGAACCTGCCGCTTTACGGGGAACCGGCGCGGCTCTACTGCCCAGCCGGCGTGTATGAAATCGCAAAATCACCCGATGGATCGGACAGTTTCGTCATCAATGCGCAGAACTGTGTGCATTGCAAGACCTGCGACATCAAGGATCCGAACCAGAACATTACCTGGACCCCACCCGAAGGCGGGGGTGGCCCGATCTATGCTGGCATGTAGGCAGAACATCCCATTGCACAGTCCATAATCCGCAAGGAACAAAACATGTCTTACAAAGGCGATAAATTTCGTAAATGTGGTGTCATCGGTGCCGGAACCATGGGCGCGGGCATTGCAGCCCATATGGCCAGTTGCGGCGTGGATGTCGTGCTGCTGGATCTGGACGCACAACTTGCGGCTGAGGGGGTAGCGCGGCAGGTGAAATCGGGTGGGTTCATGATGCCCGAATTCGCCGCTCGGGTTACGACCGCCAGCACCAGGACCGATCTGGGTCTTTTGCAGGACTGTGACTGGATTGTGGAGGCCGTTGCCGAACGGATCGACATCAAGCGCGATCTGTTCGCGCAGATCGACACGGTGCGCAGGGCAGGGTGTATCGTTTCATCCAATACATCTACCATTCCACTGGCTGAACTGGTCGCCAATGCTTCGCTCGAGCTTGCAGGCGATATGCTGATTACGCATTTCTTCAACCCGCCACGTCATATGCGATTGCTGGAACTGGTGTCGGGTCCGCGCACGAAACACGAAACCGTGGAACGCGCAACCCATTTCATGGACCATGTGCTGGGTAAAACCATTGTTCCGTGCAAGGACACACCGGGTTTTATCGCCAACCGCATCGGCTGCTACTGGCTGGCTGCGGGTCTGGGTGAAGCGCTGAAGCTGGGCATTTCGCCCGAACTGGCGGATGCCGTCATGGGCCGCCCCTTCGGTTTTCCCAGTACCGGCATGTTCGGACTGTGGGACCTGATCGGCATCGACCTCATGCCCGGGCTGATCCGCTCGTTGCAGCACGCACTTCCCGCTGGTGATGCCGTACAGGCTTACGAGGCCGCGCCCGAACTGGTGGCAGCCATGCTGGCCCAGGGGCTGAAAGGTCGCAAATCGGGTGGCGGGTTTTACCGCCAGAGCGCGGACCGCCGCGTGAAGGAGACATTCGACCCCACGACCAGACGCTGGCGCCCGCGTGAAAGTCCGGTCCTGCCCAGGATGGATGCCGCAACGCTGATTGCGTCCGACACACCGGCGGGCCGATACGCCTGGGCGGTCATGTCGCGCACGCTGGCTTATGCGGCAGCGCTGGTGCCCGAAATCGCGGATCGCCCCGATCAAGTCGATACGGCTATGCGGCTGGGCTACGCCTGGCGGGCAGGCCCGTTCGAACTGATCGACCAACTGGGGGCGGCGGCCTTCGCAATCCGTCTGGCGCTGGATGGACAGGCCGTGCCCACCCTGCTGGCGGCAGCGGGGGAGGGCGGGTTCTATGGCCAGGCTGGCGGCCAGCGCACGGTCCTGGTTCCGGCCGGTGCCGGGGCGGTGCGCGAGCCTGTCGCCCAGCCAGCAGCTGTTATCGCGCTGCCTGCCCTGCGCTTGGCCGGCCAGCCGGTTTTTACGACGGATGCGGCATCCCTGTGGGATATTGGCGAGGGCGTGGGCCTGTTCGAATTCCGCACGCCGATGAACGTTTTCACGCCCGCGTTGCTGGACAGCATGCGCCGGGTTCTTGTTGAAACCCCAAGGCATTTTCGCGCCCTTGTTGCGGGCAATGACGGGCGGGTGTTCAGTGCGGGGGCCGATCTCAAGGGCATGCTGGCTATGTCCGAAAAGAACGACAAGGCGGGCCTTGCGCGTTTCCTTGCCGATGGCGTGGACAGCTTTAACGCCTTTGCCGCCGCACCGTTTCCCGTTGTCGGGGCGGCGGGAGCTCTGGCGCTGGGCGGTGGCTGCGAATTCCTGCTGCATGTCAGCGCGGATGCCCTGCATACGGAGGCCAGCATAGGCCTTGTCGAAAGCCGCGTGGGCCTGTTGCCGGGCTGGGGTGGCGTCGCGCGCTGGCTGCTGCGTCACCACGAAGCCGGTCTGTCGCCCGAGGAGGCGGCGAAGCAGGTTTTTGCCGGGGTCCTGCGCGGTGTGGTCGCCCCCTGTGGCTTTGCCGCCCAGGCCCAGAACCTGATCCGCCAGACCGACCGGGTGGTGATGAACGTGGACCGCCTGATCGCCACCGCGCGGGACTGGGCGGTTGATCTGGCGGCCGGTTTTATCCCCGCAGTACCGCCCTCCGTGGTTCTGCCGCATCGCACGGTATTGGCCGAAATACTGGCGCAGCAGCAGGACAGCCTGTCCCCCCATGACCGCGTTCTGGGTGCCGGGCTGGTGGAAATCCTTTCAGGTGACGCAGAAACGTCGGTTTCACTTGCGGAGATAACTGATCGCGTCACCATGTATTTTCTCGAAATCGTTTTTACAGACCTCACACGTGCGCGTATCGCGCACATGCTCGAGACCGGAAAACCCCTGAAAAACTGAAACCCTGTTCGAACTGGAGCAGAAACCATGCCGCACTACAAAGCCCCTGTCGAGGATATGATGTTTCTCCTGCGCGACGTGTTCCGCGTGGAGGATGTCTTTGCTGAATTACCTGAGCAGAAGGAGAACGATCTTGAAACCATAGGCAATATTCTTGAGGAAGCTGGAAAATTCTGCTCGGAAATTCTCTATCCGCTGAATGCGGTGGGCGATATCGAAGGATGCCGTCTGGAAAACGGCGTTGTCCGCACTCCACAGGGTTTTGCCGAGGCCTGGAAAGCCTTTTCCGACGCGGGATGGGGTGGGCTGTCGGCCCCGACGGATTATGGCGGACAGAACCTGCCGCGCACGGTGCAGATTCTGGTCGATGAAATGCTTTCGGCCTCCAACCTCTCTTTCGGTCTGTTCCCCGGCCTGACACGCGGGGCGTGTGAGGCTATCGAGGCGCACGCCTGCCAGAATCTCAAGGATACCTATCTACCCAATATGATCAGCGGTGTCTGGACAGGAGCCATGGCGCTGACAGAAGGCAATGCCGGTTCCGACCTCGGGCTGCTCAAGACGACGGCCGTGCCGCGGTCTGATGGGTCATGGACGGTTACAGGGTCGAAGATTTTCATCTCCTCGGGCGATCACGACATGGCGGAAAACGTCATTCACCTCGTGCTGGCCCGTCTTCCGGACGCACCCGCCGGCACGAAGGGCATCAGTCTGTTCCTGTGCCCCAAGGTGCTCGTCAACGCTGATGGGTCACTGGGAGCGCAGAACGCCATTTCCGTCGGGGCGTTGGAACATAAGATGGGTATCCACGCCCAGCCGACCTGCGTGATGAATTATGACGGATGCCAGGGCTGGATGGTGGGCGAGCCAAATCGTGGGCTCGCGGCCATGTTCACGATGATGAACGCTGAACGCCTGTTCGTGGGTGTGCAGGGGCTGGGTGTGGCCGATGCGTCGGGCCAGACCGCGCTGGCCTATGCGCGTGAGCGCCTTCAGGGTCGCGCCGACGATCGCAGCGGCGTTGTGCCTATCATTGCCCATGCAGATGTGCGCCGCATGCTGCTTTCCATGCAGTCTTTCATCGAGGCGGCCCGCGCCATGGCTGTTTACACGGCGCTGGAAATGGACCGGGAGAAATTTCACCCCGATGATGCCGTCCGCCAGCGCGCGGGTGAGAACGTCGCCCTCCTGACCCCCGTCATCAAGGCGGCCCTGACCGATTTCGGGTTCGAGGCGGCGGTCGCCGGCCAGCAGGTGCTGGGTGGGCACGGCTATATTCGCGAATGGGGGCAGGAACAGTATGTGCGCGATGCCCGGATCGCGATGATTTATGAAGGCACCAACGGCATTCAGGCGCAGGATCTCGTCATCCGCAAGCTGAGCCTGGCCGACGGTCAGCCGGTTCGCGCCTATTTCGCCCAGATCCACCAGACGCTCGCCAGTGCGGCCATGGACAGCTACGCCGCAGCCCTGGCCGAACCCCTGCGCGCTGCCTTGGACCTGCTCGAAGGCGTGACGGCGCGGCTTGTCAGCGGCGATCTTGCCAGCGCTGATGACCGTAATGCCGCCGCCGTCGATTACCTGCGGCTTTTCGCCCTGGTCAGCTTCGGTTGGATGTGGCTGCGCATGGTGCTGGCCTGCGCAGCCCCCGGAAAGACTTTGCTGGAGCCACGCGTGCGGCACAAGCGCGCGGCGGCAACCTTCTTCATGCAGCGCGTGCTGCCGCAGGCCGCGGCCCTGACCCAGCAGATCGGCGCGGGCGCGGGCTCCATCATGGCGCTGCCCGACGAAATGTTCTGACCGGACGCAACAAGACAGGACATTATTCCATGAAAAAAATTCTTGTCCCAATAAAGATGGTTCTGGACGCCAATGTGCGCCCGCGTGTGAAGGCGGATGGCAGCGGCGTCGATCTGTCAGGCATGAAGCTGTCGATCAACCCGTTCTGCGAAATCGCGATCGAGGAAGCGGTAAGGCTGAAGGAAAAAGGCCTGGCTGAAGAGGTGGTGGCGATCAGCATCGGCCCGGCCAAGGCGCAGGACATTCTGCGCCAGGCCATGGCGATGGGGGCGGATCGCGCGCGCCTGATCGAGACGGACCGGCCCATCGAACCCCTGACGGCCGCAAAGCTGATCCGCATCGTGGTTGAGGAAGAAAACCCCGATCTGGTCATTCTGGGCAAGCAGGCCGTGGACGATGACTGCAACCAGACGGGCCAGATGTTGGCGGCCCTTCTGGACTGGCCGCAGGCGACGTTTGCATCCGCCGTGGCAGTGGACGCGGGCACCCTGCATGTCACGCGTGAGGTCGATGGCGGGCACCAGACACTCGCCCTGCCGCTGCCGGCCGTGGTGACGACAGACCTGCGCCTGAACGAACCGCGCCATTGCTCCCTGCCCAATATCATGAAGGCGCGCAAGAAGGTGCTGGACATAACCCCGGTCGCCAACTGCGGGCTGGATATGGCGGCGCGCCTGAACGTGCTGGGCGTAAAGCCTCCCGAACCCCGCAAGGCCGGACGCCGCGTCGCCAATGTGAGCGAACTCGTCAGGGACCTGCGCGCCGCCGGCGTGATCTGAGGCCGGCGGCCCGAACGGAAAGAGCAACGACATGACCATTCTTCTTCTTGCCGATCATGACGGACACACGCTGGGCGACGCGACCGCCCGCGCTGTCAGCGCTGCCCGCGACATGGGTGGCGCCATCCACGTGCTTGTCGCGGGTGAGAACGTGGGGCCCATCGCGCAGGTCGCGGCGAATGTATCCGGCGTGGACAAGGTGCTCGTGGCTGATGACCCGGCCCTGGCGCATCTGCTGGCCGAACCCGTGGCGGACCTGCTGGTGGGGCTGAGTGCGGATTATGTAGCCGTGATCGCCCCGGCGACCTCTATCGGCAAGGATATCCTGCCTCGCGTCGCCGCCCGGCGCGACGTGATGCAGGTCTCAGACATAACGCGCGTGATTGCGGCCGACACGTTCGAGCGCCCGGTCTATGCGGGCAACGCCATCGAGACGGTGCAGAGCACCGATGTGCTCAAGGTCGTCACCATCCGCAGTTCCGCCTTCGACGCCGCACCGCAGGGCAGTGTCGCTGCCCCGGTGGAGAGCGTCAGCCTGCCCGCCAGGGCTTGGAAAGCCCGTTTTGTGAGCGAGGAACTGACAAAAAGCGAACGGCCAGAACTGACATCCGCGCAGATCGTCGTTTCGGGCGGGCGCGGGCTGGGATCGGCCCAGGCTTTCCAGACGGTGCTCGCGCCGCTGGCCGAGTGCTGGCATGCGGCCATCGGGGCGTCCCGTGCGGCGGTGGACGCCAGCTACGCGCCCAATGACCTGCAGGTGGGGCAGACAGGCAAGATTGTCGCCCCCGAGCTTTATGTCGCCATCGGTATTTCCGGCGCGATCCAGCATCTCGCCGGCATGAAGGATTCGAAAGTGATCGTGGCGATCAACAAGGACCCTGACGCCCCAATTTTTCAGGTCGCTGATTTCGGTCTTGTCGGCGACCTTTTCACCCTTGTTCCGGAACTGGTGCGCGCACTGGGCTGAGCCAGCAGCACCTGAGGAGTCCTCAAAAAATGACTGTTTCCGATCCCGTCGTCATCGTTTCGGCAGCCCGGACGCCCATTGGCTGGTTCCAGGGAGATTTTTCCACCATCGAAGCACCCCATCTGGGTGCGACCGCCATTCGCACCGCCATCGCGCGCAGCGGCGTGGACCCCACACTGGTTGACGGCGTGTTCATGGGGTGCGTGCTAAGCGCCGGGCTGCGGCAGAACCCGGCCCGTCAGGCCGCCCATTACGGAGGGCTGCCGTTCAGTGCTCCAACGCTCAGCGTCAACAAGCTGTGCGGTTCGGGCATGATGGCCATGGGCCTAGGATATGACGCGCTGGCGGCCGGTTCGGCCAGTCTTGTCGTCGCCGGTGGGCAGGAAAGCATGACCAATGCGCCCTATCTGCTGAAAAAGGCCCGCAGCGGCTACAGGCTTGGCCATGGCGAGATTTACGACCACATGTTTCATGACGGTCTGGAAGATGCTTACGAACCCGGCCAGCTCATGGGGCATTTTGCGGAACTGACAGTGCGCCAGTATGGTTTCACCCGCGAACAGCAGGATGACTACGCCATCCAAACCTTAGAGCGGGCCCGTAAGGCAGTGGAAAGTGGCGCATTCGCGGCGGAAATTGCGCCCATCACCGTCAAGACCCGCAAAGGCGAGGTTGTGATAAGCCACGATGAAAACCCGCTCAAGGCCGATCCGAAAAAAATCCCGACCCTGCGCCCGGCTTTCGGTAAGGACGGCACCATAACCCCGGCCAGTTCGTCCGGTATTTCAGACGGTGCGGCGGCCTTGGTCATGACCCGGCGGACACAGGCCGAAAAACTGGGCCTGCCGGTTCTTGCAACTGTCAGGGGGTATTCGGTCCATGCCATGGTGCCGCGGGATTTTACCATAGCCCCTGTACCCGCCATGGAAAAACTGCTCAGCAATGTGGACTGGCGGGTGGGAGATGTCGATCTTTTCGAGGTGAACGAGGCCTTCGCCGTGACGGCCATGGTGGCGCAGAAAGACCTCGGCATTCCTGATGAACGGCTGAATGTCAATGGCGGCGCCTGCGCGCTCGGCCACCCCATTGGCGCGACCGGGGCGCGGCTGATCACCACCCTGATCCATGCGCTGAAGGCGCGGGGCCGGCACAAAGGGGTGGCTTCGGCCTGTATCGGCGGTGGTGAGGCAATCGCCATGGCTGTGGAACTGCCCTGATACAACACAGAACGCTCCGGCCCTGACGGGGCCGAAGCAAGCGGGAAAGTCTGAGAGAGCATGACAACAGAACGGATCGGATACCACGCGTTCCGCGACAGGGTGATGACCGCCGATGAGGCCGCCCGGCTGATCGCGGACAAGGAGACGATCGCCACCAGCGGTTTCGGGGCAGGGGGCACGCCCAAGGCCGTGCCGCGTGCCCTTGCTGCCATGGCGAAGGAACGCCATGCGCAGGGTGAACCGTTTGCGCTCAGGCTGTTCACCGGGGCCTCTACCATGACCGATGTCGATGGCGTGCTGGCGGATGCGGATGCGGTCAGTTTCCGCATGCCTTATATGAGCGACCCGATCATGCGCAAAAAAATCAACGCCGGCAGCATTACCTATGTCGATACGCATCTCAGCCGCGTGGCGTCTTGGGCCCGGGCAGGCTTTTTCGGCAAGATTGACGTGGCAATCATCGAGGTCGCACTGGTGCGCGCCGATGGTGGGTTCGTGCCCACCTTTGCGATCGGTAACGCACAGACCTGGCTTGATCTGGCCGACAGGGTAATTATCGAGATCAATACGTGGCACACGCCCCAGATCGAAGGGCTGCACGATATCTGGAACACCACCGTCCCGTATGCCGCCGCAACCCTCGCACGGATCGCAACACCCGGCACGCGTGTGGGCCAGGCGGTCCTGCATGTGGACCCCAACAAGGTCGCGGCAGTCGTGTTCACGCATGAAGCCGAGCAGAGCATCACGTTCCGCTCGGACCCGGATGCGGCGATCATTGCGGGGCATATTCTTGATTTTCTTCAAAACGAGGTTGCGCGCGGTCGTCTGCCACGCGCCCTGCCACCTTTGCAATCGGGTGTCGGCAATATCGCCAACGCGGTCATGGGCGGGCTGGCCAATGCGCCCTTCGAGAATCTGACCGCCTATACGGAAGTCATTCAGGACGGCATGCTGGACATGCTGCGCAGTGGTAGGATGACAGCCATTTCAGGGGCAGCTCTTTACCTGAGCCCCGCCTGCGCGGATTTCGCAAATACGCAGATGCACAGTCTGCGTGACAGGATTGTCCTGCGCCCACAGGAGGTCAGCAACAATCCCTCCGTCGTGCGCGCCCTGAACGCCATTGCCATGAATGCGGCGATTGAGGTCGATATCTACGGCAATGTCAATTCGACCCGGGTCGCGGGGTCGCGCGTGCAGAACGGGATCGGCGGCTCGGGCGATTTTGCCAGAAGTGCGATGCTGTCGATTTTCATGACACCCTCCATTGCGAAAAATCGCGATATTTCTTCAATCGTTCCTATGGTGTCCCATGTCGATCATATCAGCCAGGACGTTCAGGTGGTGGTAACGGAACAGGGCCTGGCCGATCTGCGCGGGCTATGCGCGCGGGACAGGGCGCGCCAGATCATCACCCACTGTGCCCATCCCGCCTACCGCCCATTGCTGCTGGACTATATGCAGCGCGCCGAACGCCAGTCTGGTGGAGATACGCCGCATATCCTGTCCGAGGCGCTTTCATGGCATCAACGTCTGATGGATACGGGCGTCATGATGCCCCGGTGAGCAACATCGGAACCGACAAACTTTTTTCCATCGCCAGAGAAAAATGACGTACCATGCCAGTTCTTTACCGCCTGACGTCATTCCGACCCTGCAGGTAGTCGCCATGCCCATGTACACCAACTCGGCGGGTGGCTTATCTCCCCCGATGGATATGGAGGGTTCGAAGAACCGTTGATTGTTTTGTTGATTTTCACTGAGAACTGAGGGGGTGGATGACCTGGGATTAGGGAGCGGAGATGGCACAACACGCCCAACTCCAGATCAATACCGGTCTTGATATCAACTTCTGCGATCCACAAAGCCGCTGGCAACGTGGCGGCAACGAAAACACCAATGGTCTGTTGCGCCAATACTTCCCAAAGGGAACGGATATCAGCCAGCATGATACCGATGCATTGGATACGGTTGCCCATGCCCTAAATACACGGCCACGCAAAACACTCGGTTGGAAAACACCGGTAGAGGCACTCGACCAACTTCTCAAACAACATATAATCGATGGTGTTGCGATGACCGGTTGAATCCGCCCTGGCTTGCCACGATCCGCATGATGGATGCAGCCTGGTGGTGGCTGTCATGCGGAGACGACCGTAGCTTCGTCTGCTCTGTGCGTGAATGGCGCGTATAGGTACAATCAGAATGTCATCCTGTCTTCTGAGGGTACAGACCGGACGTCGTCGCCATGCCCTGAAACCCCGGTCGCTGACGCCAAACAAACGACACACCCTTTTGCGTGAAAGTGGCCCATGATACCGAGCAATAAAGGCAAACCTCACGACCTTTGGCTCGCGAAGAACTGTGTCGCCTTTTTTAACAGCTCCCTCTCCTCCCGCAGCAGAAGGTTCTCACGGCGTAATCTCTCATTCTCACGCAATAACGCCGTATGATCCGTTGTGTCAGCGATGACAGTATCAAGCTTCTGCGTATCGCGGATCCATTTCTTCGACGTTGAAGAGCCGATACCCAGATCCTGGGCAATATGCTAACGCGACAGACCGCTGCCCAGAGCTAAACGCACCACATCGCGCCGGAACTCTGCCTTATAAACTCGTCTCATTCCAATTCTCCTTCAGACTATCTTCGGTCTTAAAGGTCCGGAACTAAACCGGACACATCCAGAAAGAGTTGAGAGCGCTTCCGTTCCGCGGCATGAAACGATAGAATTCACTTTTTCACCCTGAACCCTTGAAGAAACGGCCATGCAGACATCAAAGCTCTTCTTTCTTGCGGTTCTGGTCATGCATCCTGCAATTGCCTGGGGTGCGGAGAAGGATAAGGCTGCGATGGTCTTTCGGATTACGCCGGTTAAACCTCTTGATGTTTTAATGCGGGAGGCCCTTGCGGCCTCACCCCCGGTGCAGGATGCGGGGTTGCGTGCGCCAGATCTGGTGGATCTTGCAACACTCACGCCGGATTTCAAATTTGATATCCGTTATGCCACAACAGAGAATTTCCTCAGCACGCCAGTTTATTCGTCATCGCATGCCTTTTTGGAAAAGCCGGCGGCGGAAGCGCTTTACAGAGCCTCGGAATATTTGAAAACAAAAGGCTATGGGCTTTTGTTTTTTGACGCCTATCGCCCGTGGTTTATTACCAAGCTGTTCTGGGACGCAACGCCTGTGGACAAACACCAGTTTGTCGCCAACCCCGCGCACGGTTCCAGACATAACCGGGGCTGTGCAGTGGACCTGACCCTGTATGATCTGAACACCGGGCAGCAGGTGACCATGCCCAGCGGGTTTGATGAAATGACGCCCCGCGCGTATTCCAACTATCCGGATGCGCCGAAAGAGCAGAAAAAGGCACGGGATCTGCTGCGGGATGCCATGCAGCAGGAAGGCTTTATACAGCTCCCTGCTGAATGGTGGCATTTTGATTACAGGGACTGGAAGAAATACCCAGTGCAGAACATCCGCTTTGAGGACATCAAATAACGATCTTTGAGCCGTGCCTTACGGTGTGGCGGCGTCTGCCGTATGCACCGTAAGCCAGCTTTTTGCCGTATCAATGGTGATGGTGGCGGGCTTATAGGCTTCCGCCGGTGCGGTGAAGATGGAGCTGACATAGGTTTGCGGGTTGCGGTCATACAACGGGAACCAGCTTGACTGCACCTGCACCATAATGCGGTGGCCGGGCAGGAACGTGTGGTTCATGATCGGCAGCCGGAACTGGTAAAGCTGAGCCTGATTGGCCGGAATAGCCTCGGGGTGTTCAAAGCTTTTGCGATACCGCCCACGCAGAATGTCACTGCTGATCATTAACTGATACCCGCCCAGTTCCCGCTGTTCGGGCACTTCATCCGGGTAGACGTCAATCAGTTTCACAACAAAATCGCCATCCGTGCCGGTTGTTGTGGCCGTCAGATTTACAAACGGCTGGCCATCCAGTGCGACCGGCTGTGTCAGGATGGGTGAGGTAAAGGTGGCCACATCCGGGCGGGACGCCGCATTGCGCTGGTCGGTTGAAAGCCAGTTATCCCATGCGGAATTGGCAGCCCCTCGGGTAATAACGGGACGCTCAACATACGGCACAGGGTGGGCCGGGTCAGACACATAGCTGACAGAGCCTGCGGTTTCAGCAGCGCCGTTAAGAGCAAGCTGATTTTTGGCTGTAAAGTGCAGGGTGGCGCAGTGCGTTGTACAGTCACGGGCCGGGAGTGCGTCAGCGGTTTGCCAGTTATCAGACCCAGAGCGGTAGGCGGACACGTGCTGAGGCAGGGCCACAGTATCATCTTTCAGATAATGGGCCAGAAAGGGTTCAAGAATTTTTTTGCGGAAATACAGGCCGGTATCGGAATGGAGCTTGATGGGGCCAAGCGTGCTGACTTCTTTGATCTCACCGCCATGATTCCACGGCCCCATAGCCAGCCAGAGGTTGGGCTGGTCGGCCTGCTTTTGTTTGAGCGCATAGTAAAGGGCAATGGCCCCGTAATTATCTTCCTGATCCCACAGGCTGTGGACAAGGAGCGTTGGCACTTTTAGCGGCTGGTCTGCAAGTACATGGTCCATAGCCTGCTGCTGCCACCAGCTATCATACGCCGGATGCGCCAGAAGCTGCCGGAAAAAGCCGATCTGCTCCATGCCGCGCTCTTTCCCCAGCGCGCCGGCGGAAACCGAATTCAGGAAAAGATCGTAATTGTCATACTCGTTGCCCCACCAGATGGCTGTCTTCTTTGCTGTGGAATCCTGATTGTAGATGTAGGACAGCATTTCCTCACGGAAGGCGCCGTTATGGAACCAGTCATCGCCCATCCAGCCATCTACCATCGGGTTCATGGGGACGGACACTTTCAGGGCCGGATGCGGGTTAATCAGGGCCGTCAGGGATGTATAGCCGTTGTAAGAGACGCCGATAATGCCAACTTTGCCGTTGCTCTGCGGGAGGTTATGGACCAGCCATTCAATGGTGTCCCAGGTGTCGGTACTATGGTCAACTTTGGTGTGGTTGAGTGGCCCACGGAGCGGGCGGTTCATGACATACTGCCCCTCGGAGCCGTATTTGCCACGTAAATCCTGCACCACGCGGATATAGCCGCCATCCGCGATAACATCCGGCATATTATCATAACCCTGCAATACAGAACGCATGGTGCCGCTTTCTGCTAGAGAGGTCATGTGCTGGGCGTTATACGGCGTGCGGGTCAGCAGAATAGGGGCATTGTGGGCGGATTTGGGGATGAGAATGACGGTGTGCAGTTTGACGCCATCACGCATGGGGATCATCACATCCTGGCGGATGAAGTCAAACTTGTCTGTATTGACCGTAAATTTTGCAGGCATATCAGGGGCAATGTCAGCATTCTGCGCGGCAGGAGCCTGCGCGAAGGCAGGCGTTGAAAGTGCAGTCATGCAGAGCGGAAGAAGAAAATGCTTGAACATGGAACTCCTGATTATAAAAAACTATACCAGTCTTTTAGGCAGATTTTACCGAAAAATGACTGTTAGAACTCAGCCGAGACTGTGCCAAAGAACTGGCGTGGGGATGCAACAAACAGGTTTGCGTTATCATCCCCAGTGACGGAAGCGGAGCCGTAAACGCCGCCAATATAATTCTTGTCAAACAGGTTGGTGATCCCGAAAGTGGCTTTCATGTTCTGTGTGAAGCCAATTTTCCCAAAATTATAAGCAAGGTTCAGGTTGGCGAGCCAGTAGGCCGGAATGCTCTCATCATTCATATACGTCATCGGGCGGGAGCCAATATAGTTGACGTTAAAGTTAAACATGGCCCGTTTGTAGGTGTAGTTCAGGTTAGCTTTATACATGAACTTTGGATAGTAGACCTGATGCTTGCCTTTAATGTTGTAATTCTCTCCGCTGTAATTGATGGAGCGGCTTTGGTATTCGGCATTGTTCCAGCTAAAGCTGTTGGTAATTTCAAGCCCTGCAATCGGGCGGATGGTGGCCAGCACGTCGGCACCGTTCATGGTTTCCCGGCCTACGTTCAGGTAGGCATTGTTCGCATTATTGGCGCTGCCCTCAGTGATTGAGGCGAGGCGGTTGTAATAGTCCGTATGGTAGAAATCCGCAGAGGCTGAGAAAAAGCGACTGTCATAGCGGTAGCCCACAACATAGTTCCATGTGCGCTCCGGGCGCAGAACCTTCTTGCTTTCATCAAACACAACCTGCGCAGGGCGGTTGGCATTGCCCAGACCACCCCACGGGTTGTCACCCCCAGTTTGCGCAAAGTAATCATACGCCCGCATATTTTCTGCAATATCCCAGTAGAATTCATGATGGCTGAGGAAATGATAATCAAAATTAAAATGCGGCAGGAATGCTGCAGAGGATGTGAGTGACCCGTTAACAGGGTGCCGTTAATACGTATTCCAGCCCTGACCTTTCCACAAATCTGATTTGGTGCGGGCAAAGGAGGCATAGAATTTTGTGCCGGTGGAATTCAGGATGCCACTGTCAACGCGCCCATAGGTGCGGAAGGCATTATAACTGCCAAAAGTCTGACTGACTTTACCGCCAGCCTTATCCTTCGGGTCAGACGAGGTATAGGTCATGGCCCCGCCAAGGTTCTGGGCGGAGAAGGAGTCCAGCGCGCCAGCCCCCTGAGACATCGACATACCGCCAATGTCATCCTGAATCATGGCCTGCGTGATGGAGACACCGTTTGTGTTCAGGAAGCCCTGTGTGCCCAGCGGTATGCCATCAAGGGTGGCCCCAATCTGCATCTGGTTGAAGCCGCGGACGTAGAACGTGTTTGCGTAGGTATCAAGCCCAAAGGCATCCGTAGAGGTAAAGTTGGCGCCCGGGGTGGTTTGGGCAAGGATCTGCATCGGGTTGGTGCCCTCAACAAACCGGTCCATGACCTTACGACTTACGGTGACCTCAGCGCCATGACTGGCAACGCGGCGCGTGCTGACGTTGACTTCTTCGCTATCTTTACTGAGCAGAGGGCCTGTGCTGCGTTTTTTACGAGGCAACGTATGGTCTTTTCGCGCTGCAACAGCAGATGGTGTTGTGTGCGCAGCAACGGCATGGGATGAGCGCTTTTTGATGCCTGAGCCGACTGTGGAGGGCGCAGCGGCACCCACACTGGTATCAAAAATCAGACCTGCCAGCGCCGTACCAAAGAGCAAAAGTGACTGACTATAGCGTTTTTTACAGCTTTGTTGCGCGCGCCCATCCTGAACCCCTGCTCCGTGGTGTGTTCCTGTCTGGATCCGTGTGCATAAGGCAGTCGTTGCTAGAGCTCCATTTGGGCACACGATCCTGTAACAGCATGTTGTTTAATCGTAACTAATATTGTCAATATCGATAATGGACGGGGATTATAACCCTGGGTTAAGGAGGCTAGGCTTGAGTTGTTGAGTGGGAACCGGGCAGGCACTGCTGTTGATAGCGGTAGCCCCACGGGCGTCAAACCAGACTATGCCATTGGCAATTATGGCCTGACTGTTATGCACAAACATCTCATGCGGAATGGCGTGGAGGGTTCGAAAAACCCTCTGATTTGGGGCCTCGCTGTGTGATTCCCTCACTCCTGCGTTGATTGGGGGCATGGATCATGAAGCAGTCTGGCTTTTTTGATGTGGAAGAGCGGCTTGCCTGGTTGAGCGGGCTTGGCGATCAACTAGAGGTCTTTTGCTGGATTGTGGATTTTGTAGTCTTCCGTCCGGATCTGAACCAGGCTCTGGCGTATTCGGCCGGGAGCAAAGGCGGGCGACGGCCATTCGATCCGGTGCTGATGTTCAAAATTTTGGTGATCCAGACGTTGAACAATTTGTCCGACGAGCGGACGGATTACCTGATCAACGACCGCCTGTCCTTTATACGGTTCCTTGGTCTAGGGCTATCGGACTGGGTGCTGGATGCCAAAACCATCTGGCTGTTTTGCGAACGTCTGACACAGGCGGGTGCCATTGAAAGACTGTTTGACCGATTTGACGCCTTTCTAAGTGCGTCGTTTTTCTAACTATTTCAAGCACTTACGCGCAATCGTGAGTATGGACTATCAGGATGTCCATTGCAAGCCTGACCTACCTCTGTCTGGCAACAGGCTGTAACCGGCGAAAGCCGGAGGGGGAAAGTAGCATGTCAGGAAAAAGGCGCAGCGAGGCAAAGCAGTCGAGCAAGCGGGCGTCATTGCAAGTCGCACAAGGTTAAGCCTGGATTGGTTGAATCGTAGATCTGAGTGAACCCGGAATGTTGGTGGCGTAGGGCTGTTGAGACGCCTCCTCGGAGATTGAGACGGAGAGATCAGAACACCGTCTCACCTGATGTCTCCGACACCTGCCCGGCGAGGGTGGTCAAGGATTGAATGCGGAACCTAAATGCGACGACTTGAGTGGTTGGAAATGCGGGATCGCCTAAGTTGGTCAGCTTGCTGACCAATATGGTGACGGAGCTTTCATAGTACCCAAGGTGAGGTTGTAACGGACCTTGCAGGCGGTATCCAATCCGGCCTGAAACGACGGTATAAGCAGGCAGCAATGGCTGTGAAACCCGGCGAGGTAAGGGGGAAGGAAAGCAGTTTGTAGTAACGCTTTCTGATGATGAAGGGAGGGCAGTCAGTGCTGTCCGATCGAACCAGCAGAGCTTTGGAAGGCGTCAGTGGAGCAGTCCGCTCAGGCGCGAAGGTCAAAAAGCTGCACAAAATCATGAGAAATCATGAGGATTTGTGGCTGACGGCCTACGCACGTATTCAATCGAACCGAGGGGCTCTGACCCGAGGTGTAGATGACAATACGCTGCACGGTTTTGGCATGGGGCGACTGCAAGACCTTATGGCTTCCATAAGAGACGGCAGCTATCGTCCTAAACCTGTCCGCAGGATGTATATCCTGAAGGACCCTAAAAATCCCAACGGGAAGAAACGCCCTTTGGGCATACCAACAGGAAACGACAAGCTGGTGTAGGAGGTTGCCCGCACTCTACTGGAAATCATTTATGAGCCGATCTTCACAGATCGCTCACATGGTTTTCGGCCGAGTCGGTCATGCCATACCGCACTACGGGAAATCGTCGATAGCTGGAAGGGAACGAAATGGATATGCGAAGTTGACATCAAGGGATACTTCGACAGCATCGACCATGAGAAACTGGTCAGTATTCTGGAAACCCAAATCGACGATAAGGCTTTCATCAAGCTGATCGCACTGTTTCTCAAGGCGGGCTACCTTGAAAATTGGAAGTATAACGCAACCTACACGGGAACACCGCAAGGAGGCGTAATCTCCCCAATTCTGGCAAATATTTATCTCCATGAACTCGATAAGTTCATGGACGAAAAGATACGCGCCTTCAACAAGGGAAAGCGAAGAAAGCCCAACAAGGAGTATAGGGCACTCATCTACCAGATTGGGCGTCGCAGGGAGTTCATCCGACAACATGGGGAAACCCACGAAAAGTCAGTGATCTACCTGACCGAAATGGAAGAGTTGAGCAAAAAGCTGAGAACCCTTCCGAGTGTGGATATGCATGATCCGGAGTTTAAGCGATTGCACTATGTGCGATACGCAGACGACTTCCTGATCGGTGTAATCGGCACGAAAGAAGAAACCACACAGATTATGGCCGACGTGACTGACTTCGTTGAGAAATCGCTCAAGTTGACTGTATCTCGGGAG
>NZ_LHZQ01000092.1 GCF_001580915.1 Acetobacter tropicalis
CCCGCTCAGGCGAGCCAGGCGCTCTTCAACATCAAAGAAACCAGACTGCTTCATAAACCATACCTCTAATCAACGCATGGGGTATGGAATCACACAGAAAAGCCCAAAACTAGAGGGTTTTTCGAACCCTCCATCTACACCGACACGCACAGTCATTAGGGTTTGTCCTGCGTCCCATACCTGTAGCCATGCAGCCTGCTGTTTCTTAGAAAGCGGTAGGAATTAGAAATTTCTACCACCCAATTTTATAAACTCATTCCCATTTAAAATACATCAATCAACGAAAACGAAAAAGCTCTTTGGGAGCTACTAAATTAGCCTTTCTTTCCTCATATTTTTCTATTTCATCAAAAAATCTAATTAATTTTTCCTTATTTACGCTATAATAAAAATTCCCTTTATTATCATTATATTGATGATCAGCATAACAAATGAAATTTCTATCATTATATATTCTACCCAAATTAACCTGCACTTCTGTTAAAGGATTAATTGTTCCTATCGTCATACCAAACGGATTATATACAGAAGCATGTTGTGCTGATCCATGCTCCCCAATCTGGCAACTTGTCTGAGCCATCAACTCTATTTGCTCTTCGATTTTCAGCTTTTCTGGTTGAATTAGATCGAATCCCCTAGACTTGGCAGTTTCTTCAAAAAAATCTTGCTCCAAGAATATTCTCTGGTTGACTTTTTCCGTTTCCCAAGATTTCCGTGACAAACATACACGCCGGAAGGGCTTAGACGAAATAAACTTTTTTGATATTCCATCATAAAATTCTTTGATAAACGGATGAAATTTGTAGTTTTTATGCGGATAGGATGCTGCAAATAAATTTTTAAAACCAACAACTTCAGTTTCATGGTTAAAAAAAACAAAAGAGGTCTCTTCTATGTTTAGAAAATATTTAAGCAGATCAACACCCCAGCGAGGCGTTTTCTGAGGTAAAATTATTTTTTTCCCATAGAAGTCATCACCTAAATATTTTTTTATAAGACCGATCCTTGGCAAATCATCAACAATATAATGCCCATAACACCCATACCCTGCACTAAACCCAATTATTGTTTCATCCTCAACTACACGTGCAACATTATTACCATTAGGCTTTTTCCAGAAACCCCCATGATGTTCCTGCTCTGCTACAGAGGACAAATAGCTTTCAAAATCTACATATTTATCATTTACCCAAAGGCAAGCATGCCCCGATAAATAAGCATCTTGTAATTTCAATACATCTAACGTGGGAAGTGCATATGGAACACTTGTTTGATTTGTAATATGGCTATGTAAATCACCTCCTATTAAACATACGTTATCACTTTTTGCTGTATAGAAATTCTCAGAAACACATGACGTATCTTCTTTTACACAAATAAAAACATCATTTAACTCTTTAGATAACGCTTTAAATGATATTTTTTTAAATGCATCTTTTTCTGATAAATTTTCTTCCTCCATATTCGAATTTACAAAAGCATTATATATTTCATTTTCTATGAAATTAATTTTTTCTTTTTCAAATTCTTTTATGTTATAGGCATAATAATCAAGGAAAAACGTATGAAAAGCATTTCTACTGGAAAATGACTCGTAGTTGAACTCTTTATGCTCTTTCATTGTTTTCTGCTTTTTTATTAACTCCAACAGATATGCCTCATAAAATGAACTACCTTTCCCCGCGAAAAGAAAATTTTTATTCACCCCACTACTGTCATAGACAAAACACAAATTACAATCCTGGATTAAAGGCTTAATACTCGTTTGAGCAACAGAGCAGACATCAGCTGATATACCACCTTCTTTGAATAACGAAGCTATTAGGAAAAAATCGGATTTAGCTTGAGATATTCCTATAGAATTATAGACTTTTTCGACAACTCCACCAAATTCTTTCCGCAAATATGCGGAGGCTTTTTCATCATCATAACAAATATACAAAAAATCTTTATTCTTATTATAGAACCCAACATTAACAACAGATGTATAGTCATAAAACTCTTTATCTGGACGACATTGCCTTATATACTTTGGGTAAAAACCATCATCTTTCAGAAAATGAATTTTATTTCTAAAATTATTATTTTTCAAAAGGAATTCAAAAAAACCATCCCACTTGAAACCCATCTGCCGTTTCAAAACATAAACACAGCTATTAACTATAAAATCCGCTTTGTTTTCTTCTAAAAAATCCGATAATTCCTCATCTTCGAATTTTATATTCTTTTCTTCCATTATAAACGATTTTAACTTAGCAAGAAGACTTGGCCTCATTTTCTTTTGTATAAATGCAACATGCTCTTTCAAGAAATTTATTTTCCACTCCAAAAGCTGTTTTTCATCAAAAAACATGGACATCTTACCTTCTAACAAAATTTTATTTTCTAAATATGATTTTATTAGGCATTCTACCATTTGAAAAGGCTTTAAAAATTATAACAGCCTCTTGTGGCTTATCCATTTTCCTATCTCAAAAAATCAACAAAACAGGACTAGAAGCAACATATTTGATACTTCCTGTCTAAATTAAAAAATTGTAAATTAGTATCTGCAAAAAATTCTTGAAATTTGCGACCCCAAAGGGCTCTGTTGCACAATTCAGTCTATCGGCGTGACGAGGCGGTTATAGAGTTTTCCGTTACGCGACTGCTTGTGTGAGTGGTGTTCCGAGTGCTGTGAAGCGATTGAGGGCGGCGATCCGGATGTGAACTTTGGCAATCTGACGGTCGAAATCGCGTGCGGTCAGACGTGGAGGGTTCGAAAAACCCACTGGTTTTGGGTCTCT
>NZ_LHZQ01000048.1 GCF_001580915.1 Acetobacter tropicalis
GTTATATGTCCAGAGCCATTGTGTTGCGACCTCCTGCACGTCCTGAATGCTTTCAAACAAATACTGCTCCAGCCATTCCTGCCGGACAGTTCTGTTGTAGCGTTCAATATAGGCGTTCTGCTGCGGATTACCCGGTTGCGTATAGATCAGGGTAATCCCCTGTTTTTCGGCCCATGAAACCAACGTATGACTGACATATTCAGGGCCATTATCCATTCGGATGGCTTCTGGCCTGCCACGCCACTCCATAACCTGTTCCAGACAGCGGACAACCCGACAGGCTGGCAGGGAAAAATCAACCTCGATCGCCAGTCCTTCACGATTGAAGTCATCCAGAATGTTCAGGAGCCGAAAAGCACGTCCATCCATCAGCCTGTCCGCCATAAAATCCATGGACCAGACCCTGTTGGGAAGGGCCGGAACCGACAGCTTTTCAGGCTTTTCGCGAACCAGACGCCTGCGGGGTTTAATCCGCAGGTTGAGTTCCAGTTCCCGATAGATCCGATAAACCCGCTTATGATTCCAGACATGTCCCTGCACATTGCGCAGATACAGGAAACACAGACCAAATCCCCATCTCCTGTGAGCCTGGGTCAGTCCCACCAGAAGAGCGGCAATCCTGTCGTTCTCCGCTGCCAGTCGCGGACGATAGCGAAAGCAGGTCTCGGATATCCCAAAAATCCGACAGGCCAGCGCAATGCTGACCCCATGATGCGCCACAGCTTGTGCGGCCAGTTCCCGGCGCTGGGCTGGCCGCTTCATTTTTTTCCAAGGGCTTCCTTCAGGATATCTGTCTGCATGCTCAAATCCGCATACATGCGCTTCAGCCGACGGTTCTCCTCTTCCAAAGCCTTCATCTGACTGATCATCGAAGCATCCATGCCGCCATATTTCGCGCGCCACCGGTAAAACGTGGCGTTGCTAATCCCATGCTCCCGGCACAGGTCAGGAACCGGGACACCGCCCTCAGCCTGGCGGATCACACCCATGATCTGGGCGTCAGTAAAGCGATCACTCTTCATCAGAATCTCCTCAATTCTTACGCTGAGAAAATTCTCATTCAAAAG
>NZ_LHZQ01000124.1 GCF_001580915.1 Acetobacter tropicalis
TTACATAAAACGGGCACAGATATACGCTAAGGATTATCGGGGGCTGTGATGGCATTCCGGAGAGGGCGGAGCTTTCCTTCTGGGATGCCGGGATCGGTCCAGAGGTAATCACCAGTCAGATTGATATGCTGCCACCCCAAGGGGGAGAGGTGCTGGAGGAGGTTGGGCGGGATGGATCGCCCCTGGCGTTCGAGATGCCGCATTGCGGCTTCAAGATAGGTGGTGTTCCACAAGACGATAGCACTGGCGACGAGGTTGAGCGCGCTGGCTCGATGGCCCTGGGCTTGCAGTCCATGATCACGGATACGGCCGGTGCGATGGAAGAAGATAGCGCGTTTAAGGGCGTTCTGGGCCTCTCCCTTGTTCAGTTCGCGGGTGGCGCGGCGTCGCTCTTCGGGGAGTTCGATCCAGTCGAGCGTGAACAGTGTACGCTCGACACGGCCTATCTCTCGCAGGGCAAGGGCGAGACCGTTGGCGCGAGGATAGGAGCCAAGCCGCTCCAGCATCAGCGACGCGCTGGTGACGCCGGTGCGGATCGATACGGCGAGCCGGATTACGTCGTCCCAGTGGTCGGAGATCAGGCGTTCGTCGATCGGCTGAGCAGCCAACGGGGCGATCGTTGGCCCAGGCCGCATGTCGGTGAACAGATGCAGGCGCCTGTTCCCGATGTTGGGGATACGTGGGGCGAAACGAAAACCAAGGAGATGACACAGGGCAAACACATGGTCGGAAACGCCCCCTCCATCGGTGTGATGGCGTTCGATCGAGAGGTCTGCGCCATGATGGAGCAAACCATCGAGAACATGCGCGGCCTCGCTTGCCCCGGCGGAGATGACCGTGGAATGGAACGGCGCGTAGCGATCCGAGACATGGGTATAGAAGGAAACGGCGGGTTCGCTGCCCTTGTGTGGATTGACCGCTCCGGTCGCCTGCGCCCGACGATCGAGCGGGAAATGTTGCCCGTCCGAGCTGGACGCGGTGCCGTCGCCGAATAACGTGGCAAGCGGCAGCCGATGCTGCGCCTCGACCAGCCTCGCCAGTGCTGCACCGTAGCTGTCCTCACGCAGGTGCCAGGCCGATAGCCAGCCGAGTTGACGCTGCGTGACCAACCCACAGGCTTCGGCCATGCGGGTATGGCCGAGATTTGTCGCATCGGCGAGGACGGCCGTAAGGGTCGCGCGGGGATCGTCGTGTGCCCGGCCGGTGGTCAAATGCGTGAAGCAGTCGGCGAATCCTGTCCAGCGGTTCACGTCAGCCAGCAGATCGGTGATCCGGATGGGCGGCAGGCGGGCATAAAGGAGTGCCAGCGCGTCTTCTGCTTCGTCTGGAGTGATCGCGCGCAAGGGCGAGATGCGCAGCCGGCCCTCGGTGATCCGTACATCTTCAAGCGCATCGGTAGCCGCTTTCGCCTCGATCTCGACGAGCCGGCGTGCGAGCAGCGCCTTGCGTTCCGCCAGCCACGCGGCAGCCGTATCGGCGACAGGTATCGGCAAGGGACCGGCCTCACGCATTGCCGCAAAAACCGGCTTTGGAATAAGCTGGTGCTCGACGGCCCGATAGCGTCGGCTTCCTTCGACCCACATATCCCCTGCGCGTAGTCGGTCGCGCAGTTCCGCCAGGACGCAGAACGTGAAAATCCGGCGGTCGAGCCCGGCACGGTCGATCCGTTGGCGCCAACTCGGCCGGACAAAGCCGAACGGTACGGCGGCCGGCAATTTGTGCCGCCCGTCCGCGAGGTTGCGCAGGGTCTCCACTGCTCGGGCAAGAGGCGCACAGGCGGGCACAGCACCGAAAGTGAAGGCGGTGACGAACGCCGGACCGATCTCGCGCAGGATCGGTGCGTTCTCCCGAGAAAGCGCCACGGGATCGAGAGGGTCAGGACGGACGAGATGGCGGGCTTCCGCGATTTCCCGTGTCAGCGCGTCCCAGCCGATGATATTCTCGATCGCCACGTAAGGATCAGTGGCATCAGCGCGTGCGTGCGTGCAGCAACGCATCGCCGATCTGGGCCAAAAGGCGGATTTTGGCGTTAATGGTCCGGCGGTCACGTTTCACCGCGGCCTCCTCACGACGTTCCGCCCGTCGAAACAACTGGCCGAACAGCCGCTCGAACATGAGTACCGCATCGTCTGTCAGTGTCATCCGCGTCTCGATGGCTGTGGCGACCAGAACCGCGCGCCGCCGCGCCGGGTTCAGCAAGGAGAGATGTTGCGCCGTGAGACGCGCACCTTCCTGGCACAATCGACGAAGGCGCTCCGGGTGGATGGTGTCCACGAGACTGGAATCCAGGCCGATCGCACGCAGGATCGACAACCGGTCGAGGATTGCCGCGAAGGCGCGCCTTCCAGGCTGACCGGGAGGCTGGCGCACCCAGGAGAGGATGCTGATATGGCTGCCGCCATGCGGCCCGAGGAGGGCATCGAGCCGATCACGTTGACCGGCAGTGAGATGCCGCGTCAGCAATTCACAGACATACCGTTCGGCATCGAGCAGCGCCTTGCCCACCATGCGCTCGATCTGGGTGATACCGGGCACGATGATGTGCCGACGGCGGAACTCGTCCAGCAACATCCGTGCGAGGACGATCCCGCTGGTGGACGTCAGGGCGGCAGGCAGAAGCCAGGCCTGAAGCTCGGCCTGGAGCGGTCGACAGAATTGCTGGAATCCGAATATCCCACGCAAGGTATCGAGCTGTTCATACCGGGTCGGCCCACGCACGGCATAGTCGGCGAGCGCATCCGGTTCGATCCCGAGCTGGAGACCCGCAAAAACCGGTAGCGTTTGGACGGCTATGGTGATTCATTGAAGTTACGCGATCACGGAGGCCTACTTGTCAGGTTGTGAGACGTCATTGGGATGGTGTAGCGTGGGCGATACCGCGTTACGCTCCATGGTTTTCTTCCGTCTGCAAGGAGAGCGAATGATGCTTCAGATCCATCCACAGGCACGCACGACACCAGCCGTCCGGGCTGACATAGCGCGTTCGTCAGAACCGACATCCGTGCTCGCCAGACGCTACGGGATCAGCGATGAAACTGTCCGCAAGTGGCGCAGGCGTGGTTCAGATGCCTGCCAGGACCGCAGCAGCCGTCCCTGGAAACTGGCCTGGAAAGCCTCGGAGGAAGAGCGCGCCATTGTCTGTCAGCTTCGGCATTCGACCGGTTTTGGTCTGGATGATCTGACCTTCGTCGTGCGGCGTTTCCTGCCGCATCTCAAACGGGACACTATCTGGCGTATTCTGAAAGATGCTGGACTTAACAGGTTACCTCCTGCGCAAAAAGCCGGACCTGTGCGTGGACAGGGAAAGTTCCGGGATTACGATCCAGGTTATGTCCATATCGATGTGAAACATCTGCCAAAATTGCAGACAGCAGATGGAGACCGGCGGAAACGTTTTCTCTATGTTGCCATTGATAGATGCTCCCGCTCGGTCCATCTGGCCGTCTATGACGCGGAGAATGCCGATAATTCCGTCGATTTCCTCAAAGCTGTCAAAACCGCCTTTCCTTTCCGGATCACCCATATTCTGACCGATCGTGGCTCCTGCTTTACGGCGGATGCCTTCGAAAAAGCCTGTCATGATATGGGAATCGACCGACGTCGGACCAAAGCTTACTCTCCTCAGACCAATGGAATGGTCGAACGCTTCAATGGCCGTGTCGCGACAGAGGTGTTGCCGGTCTGTGTCTCAAGCCATAAGGATCTGGAAATTCTGCTCAGAGGCTTCTGTTTCGCTTACAATCATCGCCCGCAGCGTGTTCTGGGCGGCATAACTCCCGCCCAATGCATCATGTCGTGGCTTGAAAAACATCCCGCGTCTCGTAATCCTGATTACATCAAACCAGCCAATCGTGACATCATGAAGCAGGTCGACGAAATCCTCGATTATGCCAATGACGTCTCACAACCTGACACCTACTATGGATCCCAAGTCCCTGTTCAGTTTGAGCGATCACCTTGATGCATTGAGCAAGGATGGCGATCCGCTTGAGGTTTTGCAGGAGACGGTGGATTTCGAGTATTTCCGTGCGTGGCTGGTCGAAGGGCTTGGCTATGGCGATGGGAGCAAAGGCGGCCGGCCACCATTCGATCCGGTGATGATGTTCAAGGCCCTGATCCTGCAGGCGCAGCACAATCTGTCAGACGCCCGGATGGAGTTCATGATCCGCGATCGGCTGAGTTGGCTGCGATTTCTGGGACTGTCGCTCGGGGATCGAACGCCGGACGAGAACACGATCCGGCATTTTCGCAATCGCCTGACCGAGACGGGAACGCTCAGGCGGGTGATGAAGGCCTTTGACTGGCACCTCCAGAAGAAGGGCTACATTCCAATGTCCGGGCAGATCGTGGACGCCTCGCTGGTGCCTGCGCCAAGACAGCGGAACACCGAGGGCGAACGCGAAGCGATCAAGTCGGGGAAGAGCGCCAGAGACATTTGGCCGGACGAGCCGAACAAGGCAGCACAGAAGGATACCGACGCTCGCTGGACACTCAAGGTCGGCGGAAAAGTCCGGTATCGGGCTGATGGGACGCCGCTCCCCATGATCGCCCTGCCGGTTTTCGGCTACAAATCCCACATCAGCATCGACCGACGCTTCGGCTTCATCCGAGGCATGGCGGTGACTTCGGCGTCAGCGGCGGACGGGCGTCTTCTCCGGCAGGTCGTCAGCACGAACAATACCAGTTCCGAGGTCTGGGCAGACAGTGCCTATCGATCCAGGCGCAACGAGAAGTGGCTGTCGGACCAGATGCTCACGTCCCGTATTCATCGGCGCAAACCCATGGGCAAGCCGATGTCAAAGGCAACCGCGAGGGCCAATGCCGCCAAATCCTCGATCCGTGCGCATGTTGAGCATGTCTTCGCGCATCAGAAAAACCGGTTCACACTGTTCATCCGCACCATCGGCCTCGCCCGCGCTGAGGCGAAACTGACCCTTTGCAACCTGGCCTACAACTTCAATCGGCTGATCTTCCACGAGCGTCTAAAAACCGCAGGCTGACTCTGTCAGCAAGTCGGCAAAACCGGCGAAATCAACGCCGGGCATCGTGGAAATCGGTCCGAATGATGCCCTTGGTGCGCCCCGCAACCTCGACGTCATAAAGCCAGCCCGCTTCGCCAGAAATTACCCGGTTTTTGCGGGTCTCCAGCTGATCCCCTACGAAGACCAGCGGGATCTGAGGGATCAACTCTCCTGGCCGGAGCAGCCGCCCGGGATAGCGCAGTGCGCAAAGCTGGATTGCAAAACCCAGCCGATTATGCGCCCGTCTCCGACTGACGATGACGTGCAGGTCATCGGGAGTGAGCGTCCAGTAGCGTACCAGATCGGCTTCGCTTTCTGGCAGGGCGAGCAGCGTCAGGCGCTGCGCCTCGGTCAGAACGGAACGGCGCGGCATCTGTCAGGTTCTGCCAGGAGGCGTCCAGCCGATCCGCGCAAGCGTATCGATCAGCGTCGACGCGGAAATCTCACAGAAGGGTTGTACATCGGG
>NZ_LHZQ01000028.1 GCF_001580915.1 Acetobacter tropicalis
TCACTGGCGGCGGCATCTGTCGTCTTCCATTTCTGGATGAACCGGAACTTCCGGTCGATGGAAACATGGGACTTGTAGCCAAAGAACGGAATGGCCAGATCCGTTGCGGGGATCGTCCCGTCATCCTGCCGCTTCGCCTTCGTGAACTTCAGTGTCCATCGTGCATGACGATCCTTGTGCGACAGCTTTGCCGGCTTGTCCTGCCAGTCTTCGGGGTTGCGTCCTGCCCGGAGGTCGGCTTTCTCAGCGTTCGTATTGCGCTGCTTTGGAGCGGCTACCAATGTTGCATCCAGGATCTGGCCCGACATCGGCAGATAGCCCGCGTTCCGCAGGGTCGCGTCAAATCGGTCAAACAGTCTTTCAATGGCCCCCGCCTGGGTCAGGCGCTCGCGGAACAGCCAGACCGTTTTGGCATCAGGCACACGGTCCGACAGCCCCAGGCCAAGGAAACGCATGAACGACAGGCGGTCGTTGATCAGATATTCCGTCCGTTCATCAGACAAATTGTTCAGCGTCTGGATCACTAGGATCTTGAACATCAACACCGGATCAAATGGCGGTCGTCCGCCTTTACTCCCATCTGAATAGGCCAAAGCCTGCTCCAAATCAGGGCGGAACACTTCAAAATCCACTGTCCGGGAAAACGCTTCGAACTGATCGCCAAGCCCGCTCAACCGGGCAAGCAGCTCTTCAACATCAAAGAAACCAGCCTGGTTCATAGCGCCATTCCCTCAGTCAGAGCCGGACGAATGGAATCACAGAGCTGGTTTCAAAACCAGGGGGTTTTTAGAACCCTCCA
>NZ_LHZQ01000104.1 GCF_001580915.1 Acetobacter tropicalis
GCTGGGCAACGACCCATTCGCGGGTGCCGTCCAGCCCTATCCGACCGATGCTCGGGAACATTGCCAAGTCTTTTGTCGCATCGATCAGGCGGAGCAAAATTCGCTTAGCTGCGTATGGGTTTCGATCCAACAGGTAGGCTCTGATTGCCTCCGCATCAGAACGGGCCAGCTTCGACCACTCAACCTGCACGGCGTTCCTCGGCGTGTAGAGCGTCGATGGCGGCCTGAACCATAACCAGATCGGATTCCAGCAAGGCGATAGCCTCTGCCGCAGACAGCGACGGTTCTGTGCATTCGCGGGCCGCGCGGATTGCTGCCCGTTTGGCGGCCAGTTCGTCGGATAGGTCGGTCATGATTTGCCTCTTTTTTGCGAGTTGCTTAGGGCTAATCCCGAGCTGACGGGGGCTAATTCCTAATTGTTTAGGACTTAATCCAAGTGCTCTAGGGTTTAATCCTAGGGCTTTTGGATTGGTACCCTGTGCTCTGCTGCCTCGACGGGAACTCATTTGGCTCCGCCTTGCAGAAGCTCAAGCTGTACCGGCGGATGGATTTCTTCAGCCTGTGCCTTACGAGCATCTAGAGAGCCATTCCAGCCGACATGCGGGTTGATGTAATATATTGCCACACCCGGTCCTCTGATCCCCGGCACCTTTTGGCGGGTTCGACGGACGGCACCCATACGCTCGAGAACGCCCATAATTTGGCTGACGTTCTGCGGAGAACAGCCGATTTCTTCGGCCAGTTCATCCCGACGCATCATGATTTCGCCAGTATCCTGTCGCAGTGACAGCAAGGCCAGATCGAAGGCGTGACGTACCTGTTGGGGGCGATCTTCCGGCGGAAGGGCACGGATGGCATCCCACACAAGTTTCGTCTGGTCGCGGCTAATCATGGTGAAACCTCCCGGCCAAAGTCCTTCGGTGTTCGGGCGCGATTGCTTTTGTGCGCTGTAGATGGCCCGTGACAGTAACAGTTTCAGGTCTCCCGGAGCGCCTTCCAGCATTTCCGGAGTGATGAGTTCCAGTTGTTCGGCAATGGTAGCTGCGGCCTGCTGGTCGGCCATCTGCTGCTTGGTGGTCAGTCTGACAATCCGGGACATCTCGCACCCCTGTTGATAACGGGCTAATAGGTTACAGCCCCTGTAACTTCTGGGTTACATATCCTGTAACCTATTACAAGCATTTTTCCGCAGTCGCGCGCGGGTCACAGCGCCCCCTAAGAATAAGAAAGAAATTTAATCTCTCTGTAGGTCTCTCTTTTTCGGTGGAAAACTCCCGTTTTCGACGTGTTTGGCCGGAGGAAATTTGGTCTTCCAAATTGCTCAGGAAGAGGGAGGGGTTGGTCAAGGCATCGCCCACCCGTGGAACTGCCCGTCTGTTCCAGCAACCACACACCAGCGAACGCCCTTCTCTCCCTTCTGGATGGAGAATCCGGGGACGTTGCAAGTCGCCAGAGGTTGGAGGTTGCCGAGGTCATCCAGTTGTTTGGCCATCTTCCCACTGGCGGTATTTGCCCATGACGCGGCGGCATTGGCGGTGAGGGCTTCCTGTCTGCCAGCGACCTGACCAGCGGCCCAACCGTCGTGCCGTCCGACCCAGAACGCTGCCAACCACCCGCCAGAGACCAGCAGAGCCGCGCAGAGGGCCGTCCAGATCATCAGGCGTGGTTTTGATACTGCAAACGCCTCGGACGCTTCTACGGCGGTCCTAGAGGCTTTCTCGGCTGCTTCCGTGATCGTCCGGCATTGCTGCTTCTGTTCCGCGGCCAGCCCGGTAAAGGCGCTCTGTGCGTCCTTCAGGCTGGCTTGTAGATCCGTGAACAGCTTTTTCCCTTCGGCCCGCGCATCACTCATGGCCGCTATTTTCCGGGGCTGGTGGCGGGGTGTAGCCTTCGAACGCCCGCTTGTCGTTCTCCCGGCTGATCCGCTCGATCAACTGACGTAATCCCCGGTTCCAGTTCCCTTCCTTTTTGGCCGCGTCCATCAGGAGGCCACCGAGGATCACCTTGCGGCGTGTATCCAGCTTCCGTTCTTTGGCACTTTCTCGTGCCATGATGGTCTGAATACGAGCCTTTGCCTGCTCGATTTTCTTCTTTTCATCTGCAATGATTTCTTCGTTTGACTTGGCCATGACCTCTCCAACGAACTGATTATCTTTTGGCGACAATAAATCAGCCACTTGTGGTTGTCACCCTGAATGACGTAGGAATGAAGGGCGCACTTATGCAAACTCTGCGAGTTTGCGTGCGGCAGGGGCACAGCCCCTTGCAACCCATTTACGCCAAAGGAAGATCATGGCGATCTATCATCTGTCAGTGAAGGCAGTCAGCCGATCGAAAGGCCAGAGCGCGGTTGCTTCTGCGGCCTATCGTTCGGGAGATGCCCTTACAGATGAACGCGAAGGAAAGACGCACGATTATACCCGGCGCAGGGGTGTCGAAGCGTCCTTTATCGTCGCGCCTTCCGGGTGTGAGTGGGCGCACGACCGGGCCGCTCTGTGGAACGCAGCCGAGGCCACCGAGAAGCGGAAGAACTCGACCGTGGCGCGGGAATACGAACTGGCCCTGCCTGCTGAACTGGACGGGTCGGAGCGCGAGGCGCTGGCCCGGCAGTTCGCGGCGGCTGTGGTGGAACGGTTCGGCGTGGCGGCCGACATAGCCATTCATGCCCCCGGCGGGGAAGGCGACCAGCGGAACCACCATGCCCACATCCTCACCACGACCCGAGTGGTGGAGCCTGACGGGTTGGGGGAGAAGACCCGCGTGCTGGACGCGGCCAAGACCGGCAGCACCGAGATCGAGAGCCTGCGGGAACTGTGGGCCATGCAGTGCAACGAGGCTCTAGAGCGGGCCGGACAGACTGCCCGCGTCGATCACCGGAGCTATGAGCGGCAGGGGGTCGAGGTTGTGCCTGGGGTACATCTCGGACCGCACAGCACGGCGGTCGAACGCAAGGCCGCACACCAGGCCGAGCAGGAAGGCCGGGAGTATGAACCCCGGACCTATCGTGCCAAGGCAAATGCGGATGCCGCCGAGAAGAACGGGATTGCGAAAGCCCTGCGCCAGATCATCGAAAGCGCGGAACAGGCCATCGCCAAGGTGCAGCAGGCAGCGGAAGACCTGATGGACTGGTTTGCCGATCTGGCCGACGAGGTGGGCCGGGACGCTATCGAGCAGAAGGAACGGGCCGAACGAGAGCGACAGAAGGCCGTGGAGGAACGCTTGGCGCAAGAACGGCGCGAAGCGCAGGAGCGGGCCGAAAGAGAGGCCCGCCGGAAACAGGAAGCTGAAGAACGGAACCTTCGGCCTCGGCTTCGACGGGGGCGTTAGGGGCGATTCAGCGGTCTTGGGCGCTGTGCCAAACACGCAGGATTTTAACGAACGTAGGGCTGGGCAACGACCCATTCGCGGGTGCCGTCC
>NZ_LHZQ01000152.1 GCF_001580915.1 Acetobacter tropicalis
CTCGGTGCTCGGTGCTCGGTGCTCGGTGCTCGGTGCTCGTGCTGTGGCGTTGGCCGCCGTTTCTAAGGCACTCTCAGGTTGTGTAACCATAAAGTTGCAGCCTGAATTGTAGCTGTTTCATCCTCTATATGTTCGTCAGGTTCTACACCGTGCTTGTAAATCACGCCCGTTCGGTCTGCTTCAAAACTGGTGGCTATGGGCATGATACCGCCATCCGGCAGCCTGAATGTACGGTTGCTGGATGTCAGGCCCGCCGTAGGGGTTCCAAAAAATCGTGTGTTGGGGCGGCCCTTGAAGGCGATGGCAACGGCCTCGCCTGAACTTGCGGTATGGGGACCAATCAGGACAGCAACGGGGATTGTGGAAAGATCAGGCTGCGCCATGTCCTGATGGTCTATGGGCAGGGTCTCTTTCCATGGGCGCGATTTTTCGCCTGATATGGTCACGAAATATCCCAAGGGTCCATCACCCAGAAACGGTTTGAGACCGGCAAGCATAGGCCACATGTTGCCACCCTGATCTTTCCGCAGATCAAGCACCCACCCTTTGGCGGGGGCAAGGGACCGAATGGTGGAGAGAAGGGCGTCCCTGTAGGCGGAAATTTCTTGCGGTGAGTGTGGGGTAAAGCCTGTCAGACCAATTGTATTTATGCCAGCGGAAAGGGTTTTGGCCTCAGGGGGAGCACGCCACATCTGTTCAAAGCCCGACTTTTTCCACGGCGGGATGACAAGGCTATGGTGATCATCAAGATTTTTAATAAGAGCTCTCAGGTTCGCATAAACATCGGCAAGGAGCGCTGTGTGGGAGAGGGCAAGCAGGCGCGGCGTTTCTGTTTTCCAGTCAATGTGTGACGCATTGACCGCATTTTCTTTAATATCAGACAGCGCTTTCTGCATGACAGCTTCCGGCAGGGGGGTGGCATCCGGCAGTTTTTCATCATCAAGCGCGGATAATGTCAGGGAACTGGCAGTTACTTTCCCTTTTCCCTTCAGCAATACGCCAAACACAAGTCTGGTCGCGTCATGCGGAATCAGAATCAATGTTGTGCGTGTCACATTCTGGCTGCTGGCGGGCACAGGGGCAGCTTGTGTGTTGGAAAAGGCAACCTGTTTTGTGCCTGCATAGGCGGCTATCCATAACGCTGCGCCGGTAGCGGTACTGTCTGTGGTTAAAATGCCCTGTAGGCGAACGGCTTTTCCCTGTCGCCCGGTGGCGGGAGCGGCGTGGCTGGCAGCGGCAAAAGCATCCAGTGGGGCAGTGCCACTGTGCAGCGTTATGGTATCATCTGATGCGTCACCCTCGGGGTGGTGTGTGATGGTGAGGTCATAGCTGTTTGCAGTATCGGTTTTTTCCCACCCGGTCTGCTGTGCCCCTGCTGCCTGCGGCATCAGGGCGCAGGCCAAAAGAGCAGAAACACAGGCGATGTTTTTGACCGAGCGAGGCATCAGAGCGCTTTCCTGTTCAGTATTCAGAAAGATGATGCACCAGAAATGCTGTTTGGCATCACCTGTTCTGTGTTGTCATGAAAAAATCATCTCTCTTCGGCTGGTAAGGTATTATGTGCGGCTGCTTTGCAAGGCCTGTTCCATCCAGGCTGCAAGTGGAAAAAGATGGGAGTCCTGATTGTGCAGGGCCATGGCCATCAGACCAACGGGGGCCGTGCCTGCCGGATGGCATGGCAGGCTGATGGCACATCCATCTAGAAAATTGGTTACAGTCGGGTTGCGTAGCAGTAGCAGGTTTGTGCGTGTGTAGATGTCATCCTCGGCAAGGTCCGCCATGCGGGGGGCAATAATCGGCACGGTCGGCATCAGAATGGCATCATAGCCTCCCAGAACTTGCGCTGCCTTGGCAATCAGGGCGTTCCGGTTGCGGATAAGGGTGATGTAATCAACAGCACTCTGCTCCCTGCCGCGTAAAATCCGTTTCAGCACAAAGGGATCATACAGATCAGCTTTGTGGGCAATCAGGTCTGCATGCCATGTCAGGGATTCCGGGGCCGGGAACCCGCCCAGCCGGTTCAGTTCCGGCAGCGTAGCGAGGTCTGGAAAATGCACATCTTCCAGCATAGCCCCGGCCTGTTCCAGCCTGCGCAGGGCAGCATGATAGGCGGTGGAGACCGGTTCATCCATGCCGTCCAGCACGTAAGTCTGCAACACGCCCAGCCGTGGGGCGGAGAGAGCATCCGGTGCAGGGGCGTGTGCTGCTGTCACCTCCTGCCCGGAGAGGGCGCGGTCTGCCGCCCAGCAGCAGGACACGGTATGGCCAAGGCTGCCAATGGAATCCAGCGTGAAGGATAGCGGCACCGTGCCTTGGGTAGAAATGCGGCTGGCGGTGGGTTTGTAACCCACAAGCCCCGTCAGGGCGGCGGGAATACGGCAGGAGCCCCCTGTGTCACTGCCAATGCCAATAGCGGCCATGCTATCTGTGACGGAAATGGCCGCACCGGAAGAAGAGCCACCCGGAATACGGCGGTTTGGGCGGTCCCACGGGTTGGCGGGCGTGCCGGTGTGCGGGTTGATACCCACGCCGGAGAACGCAAATTCCGTCATGCTGGTGCGGCCAATGGAGATCAGCCCGGCCTGCTTCAGGTTGGCAATGGCGGGCGCATCCTGCTGCGCGGGTGCGGCATCAGCCAACACGCGGGACCCTGCGGTGGTGATACTCCCTGCCTCATTAAACAGATCTTTCACAGACGCAGGAACACCCGCCAGAAGCGGCAGGGTATTTCCTGCCTTGCGGTGTGCATCATAGGCATCAGCCGTGGCGCGGGCCTGTTCTGCATGCACTTCCGTAAAGGTGCGTGTGCCTTCGCCTGCTGGGTCGGCTATGCGGGCCAGAGCCTGCTCCACGAGGTTCCGGCTGGTGGTGGAGCCTGCCGCCAGAGCGCGGGCTGTGTGCAGAAGAGAGGCTGAGGGCTCAGGCATGGAATGGGCTCCAGAAGGAATGGGCAAGCCGGACAGATGATGGCTTCTATAAAAGCGTGGTTGCAAAAAAAATCACAACCCCCGCAGGCATAGAACGTTGTGATGCTGAGATAACATAATAACAAAAGCGGAGGTCCATTGTGCAGGGAACCGGCTGTTCTGAACTGAACAGAAGCCATGAAGAAAAACCACAAGATAATAGCAGTAACTCTGCCGGCCCATGGCTGGGGCAGGCGTCCCTTTTTGCGCTGGCTGCGGGACTCGCCGGGTTGATGTTTGGGCTGGATACCGGCGTTATTGCCGGAGCTCTGCATTTTATTGGGCTGGAATTTCATACCACAACCGTTACGGATGAATGGATTGTCTCCACTCTTATGCTGGGGGCAGCCGGGGGTGCGTTGCTGGCTTCCTTTCTGGCGCGGGAATGGGGGCGGCGTATCACGCTTTCCTGTGCGGCCGTGCTGTTTCTGGCAGGCACGGCGGCGTGCTGCTTTGCCCATTCCGTGCCCGTGCTGATGGCAGGCCGTGTGGTGCTGGGTCTGGGCGTTGGTCTGGCTGCTTTTGCCGCACCCCTCTATATTTCTGAAATTACCGCCCAAAAAGACCGCGGGCGTATGATTTCCCTGTATCAGATGGCCATTACCATCGGCATGCTGATGGCCTATTTTTCAGACAGTCTGCTGGCTGGCGGCGGTCATTGGCGCTGGATGCTGGGCATTCCCGCCATCCCGGCCGTGTTCTTTCTGCTCAGCACGCTGGTGGTGCCTTATTCTCCGCGCTGGCTCGTCACACAGGGGCGGCACAAGGAGGCTTCCCGCGTGCTGCACATGCTGCGCGACAGTAGCGAGAAAGCCAAGCGTGAACTCACGCGCATCCGCCAGCAGGTGAACAAGGAAAATGTGAGCGGATTTGAACTGTTCAAAACCAGTGCACCCTTCCGCCGCAGCTTCTTTCTGGGGCTTTCCCTTCAGGCGCTGCAACAGCTTACGGGCATTAACGTGCTGATGTATTATGCGCCCAAAGTGCTGGAACGCGCGCATTTTGGCAGCGCAGCCGCCATCTGGGCCACAACATTGCTGGGCGTGGCCAATCTGGCGGCCACCGTTGCCGCCCTGTTTCTGATCGACCGCTGGGGGCGTCGTCCGCTGCTGGTAACAAGCTGCATTATTGCCAGCCTCAGTCTGGTTCTGTTTGGGTTTGTGCTGAAGCTTCATGTGGATGGACCGTTGGGTGCTGTGCTGATTATTGGCACGCTGGTCGCGTTTATTCTGGGCTACGCCTTGGGGGAAGGGCCGCTGCCATGGACCCTGTGCTCGGAAATTCAGCCGCTGAAGGGGCGTAGCCTCGCCATCGGGTGCTCCACTTTTGTCAATTGGATAACCAACTGGCTGATCAGCACCGTCTTCCTGTCCTGCATGACCGTGCTGGGAGATTCCGTCACGTTCTGGATGCTGGCCGGGTTCAACATGTTGTTTCTGGTGGTGGCGCTGCTGTTTGTGCCGGAAACCAAAGGCACATCACTGGAAGATATTGAAGATAACCTGATGCGCGGTGAACGCCTGCGCGATATTGGCGGTCCCGCCGCCCCGCAGGAAGCAGGGACTCAGGCCGTAGCCTGAGCCTTGTCCTGCAAGGTAACAATCAGTGGCACATGGTCGGACGGGCGTTCCATCGCCCGTTCATCCCGGTCCGGCCAGGCGGTTTCAAGCCGTTCCGCCACACGGGGGGAGAGCAGGGCGTGGTCAATCCGCAGCCCGCAATCCCGGCCCCAGGCTCCGGCCTGATAATCCCAGAACGTATAGGCCGGGCCAGAGGGATGCAGCGCGCGCAGGCCGTCTGTCAGGCCCAGCCACAACAGGCGGCGGTAGGCTGCGCGGCTTTGCGGGCGCACCAGTGCGTCATCGGGGCCGAGGGCACCGGGGGCGCAGTCTTCCGGTGTCGGGCAGACATTGTAGTCGCCAGCCAGAATGAAATCCGTATCCGTTTGCAAAAATGCGCGGGCACGGGCTGTCAGGGCATCAAAAAACGCCAGCTTGGTTGCGTAACCATCCTCCCCGCCGGAATTGCCATTGGGCAGATACAAATTGCCCAGTGTCAGCCCTTGCGTGCGCACTTCCACATAACGGGCCACCGGGTGGTCAAACCCCGGCAGATGATCCGTGGTGATCTCCATCCCGCTTTTAACCAGCGTAGCCACCCCGTTATAGGATTTCTGGCCCACAACGGCACAATCATATCCGGCTTTCTGAAAGGCTTCGGCAGGAAACTGCGCGGTCTCGCACTTGATTTCCTGCATCATCAGCACGTCAGGCTGTTCGCGCTCCAGCCAGTCCAGAATCAGGTGCTGGCGCTGGCGAACGGAATTAACGTTCCAGGTCGCTATTTTCATGCGACGGAAAAGCTCGTGCCACACCCGCAGGAGGACGCGGCATTGGGGTTGTTCACCGCAAAATGCGCCCCCATCAGCTTGTCCGTAAAATCCAGTTCCGCCCCGGCCAGAAGATCAAGGCTGGCAGGGTCCACCACCACCAGCGCGCCCCCTTTTTCAATGTGCGTATCATCCGGGGCAATCGCCTCCGGCCCGATCAGCGTGAACTGATACTGGAAGCCATTGCAACCTCCGGCTTCCACCGCCACGCGCAGCGCGGCTGGCGGGGGTGCGCCCTCCGGGGTGGCAGTGGCCTTGCGTTTGGCAATAACCGAGGCAATCCGCGTGGCGGCGGCCTCAGACACGGTAAAGGGCTGGGGCTGGGTCATACTCCACTAGATAGCGCGGGGGGAGGGCAGTTTGAAGGGGCATGGGGGCAGAGATGGTCAATTTTCAAGTAATGGCTTAGGGTGCGGCGCATCTTATGTGGTGGAACCTGCCTGAAACGCAGTTTTGCCGCACCAGCGGGGCAGCCTACGCCCGCCCCGGAACACCGTGACGGAGCAGGATTACACACCCATGCCAGCACAGGCCGCAGCCCATCTGTTTCTTGCCCCTTATGCAGTGCAGCCGGGCGAAGGCCGTGGCCGCCGCCTGCATGCGGAGGATGAATCTCCCACCCGTTCGCCTTGGCAGCGGGACAGGGACCGCGTTGTGCATTCCTCAGGCTTCCGCCGCCTGCAATATAAAACGCAGGTGTTCATCAACCATGAAGGTGATTTTTTCCGCACCCGCCTGACCCATTCGCTGGAAGTGGCGCAGGTCGCGCGCTCCATGGCCCGCTTTCTGCAACTGGATGAAGACCTGACAGAAGCCGTGGCTCTGGCGCATGATCTGGGCCACACGCCCTTCGGCCATGCGGGGGAGGATGCGCTGGCCGCCCAGATGCAGCCGTGGGAGGGGTTTGACCACAACACGCAGGCGCTCCGGCAGGTGACGCTGCTGGAACGCCGCTATCTGGCCTTTGATGGCCTGAACCTGACATGGGAAACACTGGAAGGGCTGGCCAAACATAACGGGCCGGTCAAAAAGCCCGCGCCGTGGCTGCGTGAGTTTGATGCCCAATGGCCGCTGGACCTGCACACCTATGCCTCGGCAGAGGCGCAGGTGGCGGCGTTGGCGGATGATATCGCCTATCACGGGCATGATCTGGATGATGGTGTGAAATCCGGCCTGCTGACGCTGGAAGACCTGAAAGACGTGCCGCTGGTGGGGGATGCGCTGGCGCAGGCTCAGGCGCTGGCGGCGGATCTGCCAGCAGATATGCCCCAGAAAAACCAGCGTATCCGGCATGAAATGGTGCGGCGTGTGATTCATGCGCTGGCCACGGATGTGCTGGTGTGCACCCGCAAGAACCTTCAGGACCTTGCACCGAGCAGTGTGGAAGATATCCGTGCCGCATCCGCGCCGGTGGTGGCGTTCAGCCCCGCCATGGCGGAGGCCAACAAGGGGATCCGCAAGTTCCTGTTCGCCAAATTGTACCGGCACTGGCGCGTCAACCGCATGACGTACAAGGCCCGGCATGTCACGGCGGAACTGTTCACCATTCTGGTGGAGTCGCCCAAGCTGTTGCCAGACCGCTGGCGTGAAACTGCATTGGCGGGTAATGACGCCACCATACGCCGTACAGTGGCGGATTACGTGGCTTCCATGACGGATCGCTACGCCATGGAAGAACATCGCCGGTTGACTGATCTGTCAGTACCGGGCTGAAAACGCGGCTCGATCGCTTTTGTAGTGGGAATTTTGTCGGCATGTCTGAGTGTTTGTTCCAGCTTTATCGTCACCATGTCCTGGCCGCCGTGCGAGGGCTGCTGCCCGACGTGCCGGAAGAAACACTGGCCCGCGTTGAAGTAACCCCCACGCGCGACCCCGCGCATGGGGATATGGCGACCAACGCCGCCCTGCTGCTGGCCAAGGCTGCCCGCCGCAAACCGGCCGATATTGCGGCTGATCTTGTTGCGGCCCTGCAAAAGGTGGATGGCGTGGCCAAGGTGGCCGCTGCTGGCCCCGGCTTTGTGAACATCACACTGGCCCCGGATGTGCTGCGCTCCGTTCTGCCGGCCGTGCTCAAGGCGGGTGAACGGTATGGCGATTCGCAATCCGGCAAAGGCGTGCGGGTGAATGTGGAATATGTGTCCGCCAACCCCACCGGCCCCATGCATGTGGGCCATTGCCGCGGCGCCGTGGTGGGGGATGCGCTGGCCAACCTGCTGGCCAAGGCCGGGTTTGATGTCACCAAGGAGTTCTACATCAATGATGCCGGCGCACAGGTAAAGGCGCTGGCCTGGGCCACCTACTGGCGTTATTTGCAGGCGCTGGGCACCACCCTGACGGAAGATGCGTTTTCAGACCTCACACCCGGCGGGCTGCAATACAAGGGTGAATACCTGATTCCCGTAGCCGCTGAACTGGTGGCCGAATATGGGGACAAACTGGCTGAAGACGGCGCACGCCCGGCACCTGAAAAAACATGGCTTGAAACCGTACGCGGCTTTGCCGTGGCGCATATGCTGACCGCCATCAAGGAAGATCTGGCCGCCCTTGGCGTGCATCATGATGTCTTCACGTCCGAAGCTCAGGTGCTGCGCGATGGTGTGGTGGATGCCGCCATCACCCGGCTGGACAAGGAAGGCCTGCTGTATGAAGGCGTGCTGGAACCGCCCAAAGGCAAGCTGCCGGATGACTGGGAAGAACGTGAACAGCTTCTGTTCCGCTCCACCCAGTTCGGGGATGATGTTGACCGCCCGCTGAAGAAGTCTGACGGCACAAACACCTACTTCGCCAATGATATCGGTTGCCATGCGGATAAGGTGGCCCGTGGCGCGCAGGTGCTGATTGACGTGTGGGGCGCGGACCATGGTGGGTACGTCAAACGCATGAAAGCCGCCGTGCGTGCCGTTACGGATGATACCGTGCCGCTGGAAGTGGTGCTGTGCCAGATTGTGCACATCCTGCGGGATGGTCAGCCGGTTAAAATGTCCAAACGCGCGGGCACCTTTGTCACCCTGCGGGACCTGATTGATGAAGTGGGCAAGGATGCCGTGCGCTTCACCATGCTTACCCGCAAGAGCGATGCCCAGATGGAGTTTGATCTCGATCTGGTGGTAGCGCAGCAGCGGGATAACCCGATCTTTTATGTGCAGTATGCTCACGCCCGCTGCCGCTCCGTTCTGCGCATGGCGCAGGAAGATGGCAGCTACGGCCCCGTAACAGCAGAGGCACTGGCACAGGTGCCCCTGACCACGCTGGAAGCCGATGCGGAAATGGCGCTGCTGCGCCGTCTGGCGGAATGGCCGCGCCTGATTGAGTCCGCAGCCCTTGCGCGGGAGGCCCATCGCGTGGCCTTCTATCTGGCAGACGTAGCGAGTGACTTCCATGCCCTGTGGAACCGTGGCCGGGATGATGCATCCCTGCGCTTCCTTCAGCCGGATGCGCCAGAGGCAACCCGTGCGCGGCTGGCGCTTGTTGCCGCCACCGCCACGGTTATCCGCTCTGGTCTGGCTGTAATGGGCGTGGAACCCGTAGAGGAAATGCGCTGATGAGTGACGATAACAAGGATTTTTCGTCAGATAACCGGATCAGCCGCGCGCGTGAGCGCATGAGCACGGATTATGATGACACCCTGCCTCCCCGCCGGCCCACAGGGCCAGCAGGCAAGGGGGGTGTTGCGTCCAGTGTTCTCACCCAGTTTCTGAGCAGTGATGCCGGAACCCGCAAGCTGGTCTATGGCGCTGCGGGCCTTGGGGGACTGCTGGTGCTGGGTATTGGCGGCTGGGCCCTGCTGGGCCACCACCAGAGCGGTATTCCCGTCATGGGGCCACCGCCTGTTGCCATGCGCACCAAGCCGGTTGATCCGGGTGGCATGCAGCTTGATGGTGTGGCCATGCCTGATACGCCGGATGACGGGCAGGCTCATCCGGTGCCCGCGCCTGAAAAACCCAACCCCACCGCGCTGGCCCAGCAATACGGCCAGCAGGCTGCCAGCACGGAGGCCGCGGACAACGCGAAAAAAGCGGCAGATGCCACGGGTGATGATCCGGACATCAAGGAAGCCGGACCTAAAGGGACTGATGCTGGTGCCCAGGGCACAGATCAGCCTCAGGCAGGCGGGGCTACCGGTGCGCAGCCAACCGCGGAAGATCAGCAGCCCACAAGCCTGCCCGATTCTTCCAACGGCACAACGGATGAATCCGCTGCCGGTGATGCCGCAGCGGCCTCCGGCGCGGCTACCGGCAAGGCCGCCCAGCCGCAGACTACTCCGGCAGCGCCTGCAACTCCGGCCCGCAAAGCGGCTTCCGATTCCGCAGCAACGCCAGCCGCCCGCAAGGTGGAACAGGCTCCTGCCGCTGCGCCGCTCCCGGCCTCCTCTGGTGGCAAATATCGCGTGCAGCTTGCGGCGTTGCAGTCTGAAGCGCAGGCGCAGCAGGAATGGAGCCGCCTGAAAACGCGGTATCCCACTCTGTTTGCAGACCGCACGCCTATGGTGGAAAAAGTGCAGCGTGATAACGCAGTGTTCTATCGTCTGCGGGTGGCTGGTTTTGCCTCCACTGCGGAGACACGGACCTTCTGCAACGCGGTGCGGGAACGTGGGCTGGCCTGTGCGCAGGTGCACCAGTAACCGCTGCGCGGCAACCGGCCCGCATGTGCTAAAGGCCAAGGTTCTCACGGGGCGCTCGGTTCTTCCCGGCGTAAAAGCCGGGGTGCTTGCATGAAAGACCATGCGGTGCTGTCACAAAAGCGGGCTATGCCGTCCCGGACGCTCGCTTCCGGGAGCAACGCTTTTTTCAGCGGATATTGGTCTGGGCGTTTCGGCTCTGGGGGTGTTAGCCCGTGCGTGATGCGGTTGCTGCGGGCCCAGTCCGGGTGGTCAGCCAAACAGGCCGCCTGAGTAAAGAGCACCTTACCCATGTTTGTAAGCCACAGATAAGGCAAGACCTGACAGATGGACGCCGATCAGCGGCCTGCACTTCACCCTGATGCCCCGGCCCCGGACGAGACGCTGGCAACTGGCGTTTCTCCGGCACCGCAGGAAACACCGTCTCCTGAAGCGGGAGCGGAGCAGCCCGGCGTTGCCAGTGCAAGCACGGAAGAGGCCGTGCCCCGCGTACCCGTGCTGCATCTGGATGGGTTTGAAGGCCCGCTGGATCTGCTGCTGGATCTGGCACGGGCGCAAAAGGTTGATTTAAGCCGCATTTCCATTCTGCAACTGGTGGAACAGTATCTGGCCGTGGTGGAATCCGCCCGCAAGGTGCGGCTGGAACTGGCGGCGGACTGGCTGGTGATGGCCGCTTGGCTGGCGTGGCTGAAATCCCGCCTGTTGCTGCCCGCCGAAGATGATCTGGCCATGGAGGGCGAGGAAGCTGCCGAACTGTTGCAGGAACGGCTGATTGAACTGGCCTGCATGGGGGAACTGGCCCGCTGGCTGGATGCCCGCCCCCGGCTGGGGCGCGATGTCTGGGCGCGTGGCGAGAGTGAAACCCTGATAGAAATTGATCGCTCCGGTCTGGCGCTGGATATGCCGCAGCTTATGCGGGCCTATATGGCCGCCATGCGCCGTACGGCCCGCAAGCGCATCTATGCCCCGCGCACCATCCGGTTCTGGACCGTGCAGGATGCGCTTTCCCGCCTGACCCGCCTGTTGGGAGAAACGCCGCCGGGCTGGAACAGTCTTGACGCCTTCCTGCCAGACGCCCTGCCAGAGGCCGCTGTGGGGGAGGACGCCATCCGCCAGCGTCGCGCCGCCATGGCAGGCACGCTGATTGCGGGGCTGGAACTGGCCAAAAGTGGCAGGCTTGAATTGCGGCAGGACGAAACTTTCGGTCAGATCCTGCTTCGCCCCCATGAAGGACCAATTGACCCTGTGGAGGATGAGGAAACGCCTCCCGCTCCAGAGGCATCCGCCGAGGATAGTCTGGCGGAGGGAGAGCAGGGCACCGACGCAGCAGTGCAGGCAGCATCAGACCAGCAGCCGTCAAAGCGGCGTAAAGGCAAACGGGGGAGACACAACACATGACCACCACCAACCCGGATGTTCCCCCCATGCCGCAGACCTCGCAGCAGAACACCCCTTCCACCCCGGATCACCCCGATATGGCGGATAACACGCAGGCCGCACCCATCCTCGCGGCACTGAAAGACCCTGCGCAACCCGAAGCAGGGGACGCCGAAAAAAGAGTGGCCCCTACCTCATCTTCGCTTGACGCCCCAACCCAAACCAGCACGGCTTTAGAAGCAGAAGCAGAAGCAGAAGCAGAAGCAGAAGCAGA
>NZ_LHZQ01000141.1 GCF_001580915.1 Acetobacter tropicalis
GGGTGCCTTGGTCTGTAGTCATTTTTATGCAGGATTTTTGTCACGGATCTGACGCGGACAGGAGGCGTTTCCGTAACGCCCATGATCCGGGTTTCAGCGTCGATTTCCGTCGGTTGAAGCAGGCGGGAAGAAAGATCTGATTCCGAAGGGCAGGTGATTGCGTCGGATCCGGAGAGATTCCTCAGTTCGCATGAAAAGGGACGGTTTTCATGGAAGATGTCATAGAGTGCCGTATCAGAAGACCATCAGATTCCGTTTCGGATTTCCGGTAACGGCGGTTGGGGATATGCGGGACATCTGTCTGCTCTGGTGCGAAATGTGTGCTGGCGCAGCACGCAGTCATGGATATTGGACGACACATGCTACGGGAGGCTGCAATGACCAGGAAGGCCAACGATGATATCCGGAGTCTGATCCGCAGCGCCCGTCGCGCATCTGGGCGGAATACGCTGGCACTTTTTATGAAAGATCATTTTTCCGATCTCCAGAAAGAGATCGGCAACCGGGCTGACTGGCGCATGTTGACGGAATTTTTCATTTCCCGCGGGCTGAAGGATGCCTCTGGCCAGAGCCCGTCACCGGACACCGCCCGTCAGACCTGGTATCGCCTGCGCCGCAGACTGGCGAAAGAAAAGCATATCACCCGTGAGGCTGTATCGCCGAAAGTACGGTTCCCTGACGCCGATGCCCTTCCAGCGATTACGCCCCCGGCGCAATCGTTTTCAGTGTCAGTTCGTCCGGCTGGCAACGCTACCACCAGCCATGCCGCAACCTGCCAGGATACGTCGACCACTGGCAGTTCCCGTTCCGCAGAAGACAAACTGCGGCGGGCACAGGAGAGGATTCGTGCAGGAACACTGCCTCTGCCACTCCAGATAGGTCCGGTCAAAGGTGGCAAATGAACTTCACAGTGATGTGATGTTTGTTTCGATAATCTTTCTCACATCCGAACCGGTCGTTTTCTGGCACAATGAGACATGCGCAGGCACATATAGAAATGGAAGTATAGAATTTATCAGTTCATTTTCATTTCGATTTTATAGTGTAGTTTATAAATATTGTTGTTGATTGTATGCTGTGTTTTATGATGTCTGTGCAGACAGATTACAGAACACGGAAGAACGCTTTCATGAAATCTGATGCACAGCACGACACTGATGACAGCTTGCTATCACACTACGAAAATCAAAGATCCGTAAACAGTCAGATTTTCCTCTTCCCGACAGGGCGTGGCAACAGAGGAAAAAGCTTTTTCACACGATGGGCTGTCGAAGAAGCGCGGAATGCAGGACGCGAAGTGATTGTTGCAGATGGTGACTGCACAAATCAGACCCTTGCGACGTATTTTCCGGATGCATTTTCACCACCGTCGGCTGATCAAGTTTCGATTACGAAATGGTTTGAGAGTCTGGTGCAAAAACAGATTGAATCACGAAAATCACTGATTGTCGACTTCGGAGCTGGCGACCGGACGCTCAAGCACGTAGCGCATGAATTATCTCTTGTCTCTTTCCTGCAAAATTTTGGGGTACAACCCGTCGCCATCCATTTCGTCGGCCCGGATACGGACGATCTCGCATATTTACAGTCGTTCGAAACCGACAGTCTGTTTGCCCCCGATGCAACAATCATCGTTTTCAATCAGTTCTGTGTTCCACCGCACATACCACAAGCGACGGCATTTTCTGACTCGATCGCAGAAAGTGAGATCATACGACAGATTCTTGATCGTGGTGGTGACATCGTCGTAATGCCGACATTGGGATGCGCACACGAAATCGAACGCCGCCGGATCAGCTTCATTGGGGCGGTCGAAGGGCAGACAAAAGGTAGCCTGCCACCCCTCGGTCTGATCGATCGCCAAAGAACAAGAATGTGGCGGGACAATATGAAAAAAGCTTTTGCAACAGTGCAGCACTGGCTTCCGTGAAGTGCAGAATGGAGAACATGGATATGCCCGTTTCCACCTCTTCTCTCCGGACGCAGAATGATGAAACATCCCTGACAGGACAGTCACTGATTGAAGTGGCGCGTCATCACGGCATGCGAGACGATGATCCTGTTATGCCACTTATTGTTGCGTGGCAGGCTTCGCTCGAAGCACTGCGTGCTCAACAGAGCCATCTCGGTAAACTTTATATCAAGGCAGAAAAAGAAATAACTTATGCATTGCAAAAAAGAATTGAATTTTCTGACAAGGAGGCCGAGCGGCTGAATGCTCTGGCAGCGACACTTCAGGTCCGGATGGTTTCAGATATCGGCAATACAATCGCAAGAGCAAGTGAAAAAGCACTGACGAAACGGGTAAAACTCATTGAATCCCGGACTATCTGCACTCTTGCAGCGATGTTACTCGTCGGAGGCATTGCAACTTACTCAATCGGCCACCGGCGCGGATACAACGCCGGGGCCGCGGATAAAGCCCGTGAAGCCGAACTCACGCTCACTGAATTTCGATCCACAGCAACAGGCGCTGGAAAACTGTTCTTTGGCAAGCCGAAGGAACTGGAATTATGGGCTCCGATTATTCGCCTTAACCAGCTAGGTGACACGCACAGTCTCGATAATTGCTATAAAAATACGTTTTTTAATTTTGGTGGTTTTGCGGATCAACTGGGATGCTGGCTTCCCGTCAGGATCCCGGTCCGACAGGACCATCCGCGAGATATGCCGATCCCGCTACCCGCTCCGAAAGGGCCACCGTTGTCGGAGGATGTCTGGCGATGAAACCCGGGCAGAGTGAACTTCAGGTTCTTGTCGAGAGTCTGCGTACGATCAGCGAAACACAGGAACTTCACGGAAAGATGCTCGTCGCTCTGGTGCATGCACTGGACGGCCCCGGAACGGGAGAAAGTGAACTTGTCACAGTTCTCAAAGATATTTCAGTTGCATTGAAATATCAATGTCAAAGTGTAGAAGCACTCAATGACCGCCTAAAAAAATTACCCGCGTTGATGATGCACACTCTTGAAGCCGAACTGCCCCGCATTCTGGATGAAGGACTGTAGCAGTGCTGACCTACCGCACCGGTGTCGCGGGCGTGCCTTCTGCTGCCGTGTTTATGGCGGATCATCTTCTGGAGCAGACGGTCCCGGCTTCGCAGGCGGCCCTTGCGCGTTACTATAACCAGACTCCTTCTGCTGAAAGTATCGATTTTTCTACAGCAGAAATCGGAAACGATATCGACCCCGACATGCTGAGCCTTCTGGGCCTGACGCCCGGCCGTGCTGTCAAGCGCGACGGGATCGCCTGCCTTCTGGCGGGCCTGCGTACGGATGGAGAGCCGGTCGAGGGCAAGCAGATTCAGGCAGGCAGCAGAAGTATCGCGGAGATTCTCGGATTGCCGGGTGATGACCTGCCAGATGAAAGAATGCTTCAGGCAGCAGCAGAACTCGTTGCCGGAATTGCGTCAGACGGTGCCTCCGGTGAGCAGAGTCAGGCGGTAAAGGCCGCGAAACGCCTTTTCAGCCTGTATGATGTTCCCGCTGACTTCCAGCCTGACAAGGCTCTTTGCTTCCGGTTGGCCTCGGGTCAGAATTTTGCAGGACAATCTGTCGACAGACGCAGTTTCTTGGATGCCATCACCGCATCGAAGTCCAGGATCGGTTATATTGATCTGACGTGGTCTGCCGACAAGTCCGTTTCGCTTGCCTGGGCTTTTGCCCGGACCGAAGCCGAGCGGGCCATGATTCTGCAGGCCCACCGTGATGCCGTGGATGCCGTTATGCGACAGGTACGCCATGAAATCGGTCGTGCCCGCAAGGGCAAGGCTGGCAAAAAAGGATATGAGGCCGGACAGATCGGCTGGTTGCGCTTCGATCATTTCACAAGTCGTCCGACCGTCGAACTGTCCGATGTTGATGCGGTATCCGGGGAAGCCTTCACGCGGCGCTTTACCCTTCGCGTGCCGGGAGACCCGCAGCTTCATACCCATACGGTCGTTCCCAACGTCGTGCTCACCGAAAGCGGCCGTGTCGGCGGACTGGATCTCAAACGACTTTCAGGACGGGTCAAGGAACTTGGGGCGCTGTATCAGGCCTTTCTTGCACAAAATCTGCGGGCGCTTGGTGCGGAAGTCGAACTTGATCGCAAAACGGGAGCCGCACGTCTGACGGCAGTTCCGGGAACTGTCCGTGAGGCATTTTCAAAGCGCACACAGGGCGGACTGTCCGCGGCTCGCACTTATGCAGAGGTCCAGGGCCTCGACTGGGAAACCCTTGATGAGTCCCGCCGTATCGCCCTGCTGAAACAGGGGACGCAGGGTGATCCACGTCAGGTCAAACAGGATGATCTTGCTGATTTTGAAGTGTGGCGACGCCAGGCAGACACGCTCGGCTGGAAAGCGCCGTTTTTCGTGAGGAAACCCGATCGGTCCGCAATACAGGCATCCGTCGCACATGATCATGTGGAAGCAGCGTTCGCTCTGACCTGCGATCTGCTTGCGGAACGCTTCCGGCAGAAAGCCGTGCTGGAAGAAAGTGATGCCCGCATCTGCGCGGCGCGGGCGCTGATCGAAACCGGCATCGGTGACGCCGGAGATGTCGATGCCGTGATCTCCATGCTGGCAGCGCGTCGTTTCCGGCATGACGGGGCGGAGACATCCCTGATCTGGGTGGAGGACATAGACCCTGCGGGAGAAAGACGCCTGCGCGTCACAACACAACTGCATGTCGATCGGGAAAATGAACTGATCCGACTGGCGCGTGAGGCTGCGTCCGAGCGGAACGGCGCATTGTCTGCCCCACAGATTGAGGCAGGTATCACTGCCACGGGACTGGATTTCAGTGGCGAGCATGGGGAAGGCCAGCGTCGCGCCATGCTCGCTCTGGGAACAGAGGGCAGGCTGTCGGTTCTGGTCGGCGTCGCGGGCTCTGGCAAAACCACGCTTCTCAGGCCTCTCGTGCAGGCCTGGCGTCAGGCGGGTCGCACAGTCTGGGGCACGGCGGTAGCCTGGCGTCAGGCGGAAGATCTGGCCGATGCAGGGATCGACCGGGAGAATCTGCGTGCAACACATCCTCTTTTAAAAGACATCGAGGAAGGCAGGATCACCCTGGATGCTGCCAGCGTGCTCGTTCTTGACGAGCTTAGCCTGCTCAGTACGACCCAGCTTCTGGATCTGCTGCGTGTCCGCGATGAAACTGGCTTTCGTCTCGTGATGATTGGCGATCCCCTGCAATGTCAGGCGGTGGAGGCCGGACCAGTCGTCGATCTGCTTCGGCGCGCTCTTGGCGCTGACGCCCTGCCGGAACTGCTCACGAGTGTCCGCCAGCAGAGTGAACGCGAGCGGACCACGGCTCTCATGCTGCGCGACGGCAATACACGGGAAGCCCTGCAGCGGAAACGGGAGGATCAGACACTTCTGATGGCATCGGGAGACCGTGAGGCAGTCATATCCCATATCGCGGATCTCTGGCTGGAACGCTATCAGTCCGGTCGGGCGCGGCCGGGTTTCTCGCTGACGGTCAGTGCGCCGACCAATGAAGATGCGCGGAATCTTGCGCGCGCCATTCGCGAGCGCCGCCGCCAGATGGGGGAAATTGGTGAGGATGCTACCATGATCGAGGCAGTCGATCAGCACGGCGTCACATATGACATGAGCCTTGCTGTGGGAGATCGCGTCAGACTGTTTGCCCGGACGAACTGCCGTCGTGCTGACGGAAAACGGGGCATCCTTGGAAATAATGGCAGCGTGCTGACAGTGATCGCTGTCCATTCCGGGGGAGTCTCACTGCGCAACGGGTTGGGTACGGAAGGTTTCGTGACGTGGAAGACACTGGCTGATCCGGGTAGCGGCCATATCCGCCTCGGCTATGGAGATGTGCTTTCGATCGACGCGACACAGGGGCTGACGAGCACAGAACACATCGAGGCCATGCCTCGTGGTTCAGGGGCCGTTGATGCCCATCGTGCCTACACGCAGGGGAGCCGGCACCGGGAGCGGACCTGGCTGGTCACTTCGGAAGGGGCGGAGCGCCGGGAGATCGCCGGTCGTCGCCCGCTGGGAGATTCTCGCCCCATCAGGCAGGCCGATATTCTTGACAACATGGCGCGCAATATGGCGCGACGGGATCAGAGATCATCCGCTCTGGGACTGCTTGATCGCGTGCGTGAGGTTCGCCAGCAGACACTTCGCGACTTTCAGGGGGCAATGCTGTCGGTCGAACGGCGCAGCGCGGCGGGAAACCCTCCCACCCTGACCCCGGCTATTGCCCGTCATCGCCGGAACCAGTCCGCTGGGCCTGTGCTCCCGCTGGCGGATGCCATCAGGGATGGACTGTCCGCCATAAAGGCTGCAACCGGCAGGACAGAGACGGTGGCTTCAGCCTTAGGAGAAGATCTGACCGGGGGCATGCGGCAGGTCTTCGGAAAATTCCGTGAGAGCCTGCGCCAGTGGCGTCTGCGCAGGGCGCTCCGGGAAGCGCAGCGCCGGGCAGAGAATGGCGCGCGGCCCCTCTGGCGCCGGGTCGAACGCGAGCTGACGGAAGAGGATATCCCGGAATGGGGCTCCGACGCATATTTTGGTCCCGTTGCGAAGGCGGAGATGGAACGGGATGGCTCTCTTTCAATGGCGCGTGCCGCCGCTCTCCACGAGGGCGAGATGTGGCGCAGACAGGATGCCCGGCGGATGGCTCCGGCGGGAAGCGGTGTTGCATCGCGCCGTGTCGACCGGCTTTTCCAGCTGGCAGGTATCGGGAATACAGTCCCGGATAATGTCCTGTCCATCATTCTGCCTACGCGTTCTTCCGACAGAACGGGGGTTTTTGATTCTCTCCGCGATGATCTGCATGATATGGGAATCGATGCGGGCCGTGACGCTGACGTTCTTCACCTGAAAAAGGAGGAACTGTCCGAGGCACTTGCGGCTTTTGACGTTGAAGCTGTTTGCGCAGTGTGCGACCGTTTTCTGCTGGCGCGTTTTGCGCGCCGGACGCGGCCGGCGGATCATGACAGCATCAGGATATACCAGCAGGAACCGCACATGGTCGCACGGGAGTCATCACGCAGGAGAAGTGGGCCGGATCCGACGGACTGACCGGGCTGCGAGGGAACGGTTCTGTCCATGAGCAAAACGGGAAAGACATCAGAAAAAATTCCGGTTTTCTTCGATTCCGATCGACTGTGCGAGAGCGACAATTTTGCTCTTCAGGGTCTTCTCGTCGCAGCCGAAAGGAACTTTACGGCCGGGCGTCGGAGCAGGGTGCAGAAACACAGCACCATGTGCTCCGATAGCCGTGACAGGTCATCTCCCGTCACGGACGACTGTCTCCATCTGGAAATGATGCTTCTGGAACGGCAGCATCTGCAGTTGTTGGCCTGCCAGCGCACATCGGGGCGGCAGTTCCTGGATTTTCTCAGGCCGTTCGACCTCCAGACGCTGGATGATCTTGGATCGGTCAGGCGGAAACTGCACGACCAGATTCATGCACAGCCGCTCTCCAGTCTCGACAAGGCTCTCGAACTCCAGAACCTCTATCGGGAGCATCGTCTCTGGCGGTTGCAGATGCGGATTGCCGATATCGGAACGAGGCTGAAAACGGCCATGCCACGGTACGGTTTTTCAGAATACAGTGGGATCCGGACCACCATCATTGAAGAGGGCTGCCGCTACATTGGCCGGGCGGTGCATATCGCCGCCCGTCTTTCGCTGCATCATCCCGACATACCCATATCGTGGGAGCGTTGCCTGTCCGTGTTTCAGGCGGGCGGCAGGGGAATTGATCCGTTCAGCACTCTTGATGATTATGTGATGGAGTCCTCCACCCCCTCGCGCGTGCTGAGAAAAAGAAAACGGGAAGCCAGCGAGGAACAGGAAAACAACGAGAGAGAAAAGAATCATCTCAGCAAACGCACGCTTGCGGAGATGATTAAGTATTTCAGACCCGTCGCGCATATTCTCGCCGCCATGGATGTTCTGGCCTGCCGTGCCTATCTGCCGATACATCCCACGGACGACGTGTGGCCTCCCTACCGCCCGACATGTGAAACTGATCCTGGCTATCTGACAGCGGGCCGGAGTTTCATGGACGATCCGCGGGATGGGGGTATGACCCGGGCGACGCTTGGTTATGCGCTGTGGTTTCAGGACTGGGGTCTGAAAAAGCCTTTCGCCCCGGGAAGCCGGGCTCTGCTCCGCGCTTCAGATATCGCGTGGCTGCAGAGTGATCTTTCTCTGCCAGAGGTGATCGGGCACGAACTGGATGTCATTCGGGATGACGGGTCTGTTGCACGGCGGGACCCGGTCTATGGCTACGCTTATGATCCACACCTGTCTAATGATTGGACAGAGGACGTCGCCGACACGGCAGGCATCGCTGCTCCCGGTTTATCTTCTCCAGATGTCTCCCCTGTAGCAACGGACATGGAAAAAAAAGAAAAACCTGCGTGCATGAAACCTCCTGTTCTGGTTCTTCCGCCACTTCCCAAAAAAATTCTTGGCATACTGGACAGTTATAAACCGCAGCATAGCAGGCCGGAATGAACTCCTGACGCAGCCCATGCTGTACAGGCGCCATGTGTTCGGAGCGAGCCTGAAGCCAGAATTCAGTTTTT
>NZ_LHZQ01000187.1 GCF_001580915.1 Acetobacter tropicalis
TGGGCTCATGGGTCATAGCAAAAACAAATTGGTATAAGGTGCACGGCTATTCGCGGCTTCAAGATACCATGTGGGGGCATGGGCCGCATGCGTGGAAAGCCACTGTATGGCCGCCTGTGTTGCTGCATCCGGGCTGACAGCCATATGCGCTTTGAGTTCCGGGCGCATCCATGTGCTGATTTCCGGCCGAAAAACACTGAGTGTACCTGCCAGAGTTATGGCCAGTAGCAACCATCCCATGACCAACCCGGACCATGTGTGCAGCCAGGCCATGCAGGCACGAAAGGTGGGCTTCATGGTCGCCATCCTGCAAGGAGAGCAATGGCGGCCAGTGCGAGGCAGACCATTACGGTGAGCCCCCATGCCCGTGTGGCGGTGCGGGTGCTGAAGCACATCATCATCATGACGGGCCAGCACAGCAATGCCAGAAGCGTGGACACAATGGTGGCATCAGACCGAGAGAGAGGCAGGACAGAGGCTGCTGCAATGGCCAGAAGTGCTGAAGACAGGTAACCGCCACCCACTCCTGCAAGAACACGGGATGTAATGGCCAGAGCAACCTGTGTGCGGGGGGCTAAAAACAAGATCATGAAAGAGAAACTGTCACGCGAGGCAACGCAGAGCCTTGAAAGGAAAAAGGTGAAAACGGGCAAGAAAGCGCGTGCCGCACTCCTATGGGTAAGTCACCATGTTTGTTTTGCGACTTATTTGCAATATCTGAGGCGAGTGAAATCGGATTTCTCGCTGTTTTGTAAGATTGTGCGTGGAGGACGCGTTGGGGTGATGGAGTGTAGGGGAAAGGTTATTCCAACATCGCCGCTTTCTAATTGTTATTTTACAAAAAGAAATTTTTCAAATTGTGGGCTGAACTGTCCCGCCTCATCCCGTAATCGTCCCGCTGTTGTCCGGAGGTCTATCCACAGATTCTGTGGATAACGCCCAGGAGGGAGTGTGCGGACGTAATTGCCCTTCTTTTGGGCATTATGAGAGGGAACATTGTGTCTGATCAGGTAGGGGTGGAGGAGAGCGTGCTTTGTTATCCCGCTCTCATCCCGGTGTCCTCCCGTAATTATCCCGTCTTTCATCCACAGATTCTGTGGATAAACGCACGGAGCGGAGGTTACTGAACCCACACCTGTGAGAAAAAGAGCTGGTTTACCGTGGTGTAGAAAAAATTGCCCAACCGTGGGGAGGTCAGCAGAACGGTGTCTTTCTCAATCAGGGGCGCAATGGGGGCTTGTTCCATGACCAGTTTATCCGCTTCACGCCACAGAGCTTCGCTCTGCTGCGGGGTGAGGGAGACGTCTGTCTTGGCGCGGTTCATCAGCGCCTGAATGCGTTTGTCACAGAAGCCGGGAATATTGATGGAACTGTCTGAATTGGGGTGGAAATTCTCGCACCCCAGCAGATCATCCAGAAAATTGGATGGCGAAGGATAGTCGGCAGACCAGTCTTTAAGGGCAATCTGCACCTTGTTGGACGTGTTCTGCATGTAATTAAAGGCCACAGAACTGCTGAGCGGACGCAGTGTGGCTTGATAGCCCAGGCTTTGCAGCATGTCCCGCACCCAGGTGCCCATGGCCATGTCCACACTGGTGTTGGCCGTGATCAAGGTCACTTTCTGCCCGGCAGTGCCACTTTCGCGCACAAGCTGGCGCGCTTTTTCCAGATCAGGGGTGCTCCAGCGTGGAGCGGGTGCGGCGGGAGAGGCGCCTTTGGTGTAGAAACAGAAATCTGTCGCACCCGGCAGGGAAGACGGCAGCATGCCACACAGGGGACGGGCGATGCCGGGGCCGCCATAGAAAATGACCATGGCCTTGCGGTTCAGGGCATAATTCACGGCCTGCCGGGCCTTCTGAACATTGAAGGGTGGCAGATTGACGTTCATGGGCAGAAAATACATGGCTGCATGCGGCATGACATGCGTTTGCGCCGTGTAGCGGCTGCCCAGCTCGCCCAGCCTGTCCATGGGAATGCTTCCCTCCATCCAGTCATACTGGCCGTTTTCTACCGCTGTGACAGCAGCTTCGTCCGGAATGCCAAAGCTGTAGGTTATGGTGTCGGGATAGCCTTCAGGCTGGGCTTCCGCGCTCCATTCCCTGAATGTAGGATTACGGTTCAGAACAAGGGATTTGTTGGGATCATACGACGCTATGGCATACGGCCCCGTACTGGGGATGGGCGTGTTGCCGATGTCATGATCAGGCGTATCCGCTGGCACAATGACAGCGTGCGTAAAAGCCAGCTTCTGAAGGAATTCAGTATCGGGTGAGGACAGGTGGAAGGTAATGGTTCGGTGTGCCGGGTCTTCTACCACGCCACCGCTGAGTGTGCAGGTGGCAGGTTCCTTCAGGCACAGATCAGCCCCAACGATGGCAGAATAGAATGACCCTGCGGTAGGAGAGCCTACCCGGAAGATACGGCGCATGGAGGCGGCGACATCCGCAGTCGTCACAGTCCGGCCATTGGAAAAATGGATATCGGGACGGAGGGTAAACACATAGGTCCGGCCACCGTCCTGCGGGGCAGGCAGGGTCTCCGCCAGATCCGCCACAACCGTATTGCCGTCTGGGCCGGGTACTTTTTTGAAAGTGGTCAGTCCGTCATACACGACAGCAAACAGGTTGATGTATTTAGCAGAGTAATTAATGTGCGGATCAAGCGTTCCGCCTGACGCTGCGGCGACCAACCGTAAGGTGCCTCCTCGATGCGCCGTGAGAAGGGACGGGGAGATCAGTTGCCCTTCTTTCCTCGGTTGGGGTGTCTGGGCGTGAAGGCTGCCTGCTGTGAGCAGCCCAAGCGCACACCCTCCACCCAGAAGAAGACGATGGGCAGGCCTTCCAACCAACGGCCAGAGGCCTTTCCGGCCTCTATGGGCTTTTGGGGGCATTCGTATCCATAGCAGGCGGCGTGTCCTGATCCGGCACCATGAGGTGAGAGAAATTTTTGTACACACCGCTGAGCACGTAAATGCCCAGAGCAAGGGTGACGATAATAATTCCGAGCCTTACCAGTTTACCAGGCATGAAATACGCCCCTTACCGGTAAGAGGAGGGAGAAGATGCTGGAGGACGATACCAGCGCGGCGTGCCTTCTCCATGGTGGGTGCGGGGATGATAGACGTGCTGCGGGCGAGAATCATCCGCGCAGGCGCTTAGTCCCAGCATGCTGACAAGCATCAAGCTCTGAAAAGCCAGAAGGCGGCATACAAAACGTTTCATGCTGGGATCATACCGGTATTCTTCCCGACGGAAAAGATGCCTGATGTTCAGGCCCCAGCCGTGCCTTTACCCACCATATCCAGCGGGTTTACCAGCCGGTCAAATGTGGCGCTGTCCAGATAGCCGGATTTCAGAGCCGCGTCTTTCAGGCTGAGATCATGTTCAATGGCGATATGGGCAATTTCAGCAGATTTGTCATACCCGATCTCCGGGCTGAGAGCCGTGACCAGCATGACGGACCCGTTGACATACTGAGCCAGTTTTGGCCGGTTGATCTCCGTCCCTTCAACCGAAAAGACCCGGAAATTGTGACAGCCATCGGCCAGAATGCGGATGCTGTGCAGGCAGTTGGCCAGAATGACCGGGCGCATCACGTTCAGATCAAGCTGGCCCTGACTGGCTGCTACGGCCACGGTATTGTCATTGCCCAGCACCTGTGTGGCAATCATGACCATGGCCTCACACTGGGTCGGGTTGACCTTGCCGGGCATGATGGAGGAGCCGGGCTCGTTTTCCGGCAGGCTCAGTTCACCCAGTCCGCACCGGGGGCCGGAGGCCAGCCATCGCATGTCATTGGCAATTTTCAGCAGGGGCACCGCCAACCCGCGTAACCCGGCGGAGGCGCGGACCATGGCGTCCAGCCCGCTCAGGGCGGCAAACTTGTTGGGGGCGGTGACAAAGGGGCGGCCAGTCAGCTCCGCAATCTTGCGGGCAATGGCTTTGCTGAAGCCCGGAGGCGCATTCAGCCCTGTGCCGACGGCCGTGCCGCCTGCCGCCAGTTCAAACAGGGCTTCCCGCGCGTGGCGTAGGTTTTTCAGGGCGTCTTCCAGAAGGCTGGCCCAGCCCGACCATTCCTGCCCTACGGTAAGGGGCACAGCATCCTGCAAATGGGTGCGGCCGATCTTGACCACATCCCTCCATTCATCCGCCTTGCTGTGAATGGTTTCAATCAGCTTTTCAACGCTGGGTATCAGCCGGTCTTCTATTTCCAGCAGCGTGACCACATGCATGGCGGTGGGGAAGGAGTCATTGCTCGACTGCCCCATATTCACGTCATCATTGGGGTGAACGGGCTTTTTAGACCCTATTTCCCCACCCGCAAGCTGAATGGCGCGGTTGGCGATAACCTCGTTCACGTTCATGTTGGTCTGGGTGCCGGAGCCGGTCTGCCATACAAACAGCGGAAAATGGTCATCCAGTTTGCCAGCCGTGACTTCATCCGCCACGCGGGCGATGAGGTCCGCTTTCCATTGCGGCATACGGCCATCGGCTGCGTTTACCAGTGCTGCCGCTTTTTTGACAACGCCGTAAGCATGATACAGGGGCAGCGGCATGCGGTCCGTGCCGATTGAGAAATGGATCAGACTGCGCTGTGTCTGCGCGCCCCAGTATTTATTGGCCGGGACTTCAATTTCTCCCATGGAATCCCGTTCCCTCCGGGTGCCTTCGGCCTGAATACCGATGGGACAGGATGTGATCGTGGGTGCTGAAGTCATTGTTCTGGTTTCCCCTTGCTGTTCTGGCCCAGACCCCGGAGGGCGTGCCGCGCCCTTAGCAATATGGGGCGCTTAACGTGCGCCGCAGGGTGAAGACTCTGAGAAGACAGGTCACAAGTAAGAGACCATTTCGCTTCCGCTGCGTTAGGGATGAAGGCAGCTATGAGGTGATAAGGTTTTTGTCTGGTTTGCGAAATATCATGAACGGGTGTGGTCTGACCGATCGGTCACGTGTTAGAAGCAAAAACAAAATAGACGGGAGCCTCCGCCATTTTGGTGCCTTATCAGCACGATATGGGAGGCTGCTGAGAATAAGATCGATTCTGGACGGAGAGGCTAAAAGAGCATGGCGGTAACGGGTCTGGCTGCGGTACTGCTCGCCATAGGGCTTCTTCTTGTTATTGTAAGCGCGGTACAACCCATAGCGCGCAGGCTTGAACTTTCAGAAACAGTGCTGCTGGCTATTGTCGGCATCATTATCGGCAGTCTGGCGGATTTTGCGCTGCGCAATTCGCATCTGGCGGCGCTGAACGGTCTGGCGGAAATGCTGCTGGACTTCCCTATAAACAGTGAAGCCTTCCTGCTTATCTTCCTGCCTGCCCTGGTGTTTCAGGGGGCGCTGGCAATTGATGTCCGGCGGTTGGCGCATGAAACAGCAACCGTGTTGTTGCTGGCTGTTGTGGCGGTTGTGGTTTCCACGGCCACCATTGGCTTTGCATTGCTGCCTTTTGCCCAGATGCCGCTGGTGGTCTGCCTGCTGCTTGGCTCCATTGTGGCGACAACCGATCCCTCCGCCGTGGCTGGTATTTTCCGTGACATCGGGGCCGCTACCCGCCTGACCCGGCTTGTGGAGGGGGAAGCGCTTCTGAACGATGCCGCCGCCATTTCCATCTTCTCCATCCTGCTGCCATCGGTCACGCTGCACCACGCCATTCACCCCGGCGAGGCCGTGATTTCCTTCGTGATTTCCTTTGTGGGCGCGCTGATTGTGGGGGTGGTTTTCGGCCAGTTGACCCTCATGATGATCACGGCACTGGGCGGTTCCCCGGCGGCGGAAATTACGCTTACGGTGGCGCTGCCTTATGTGGCCTATATCGTTTCTGATGAATTTCTGGGAGTATCGGGCGTGGTGGCCACGGCCGCTGCCGGGCTGACGCTTTCCGTCTATGGGCCATCTACCTTCCGGCCGCAGACATGGTTGTTCCTGAACCAGTTGTGGCAGCAGCTTGTGTTTTGGGCCGGTTCTCTGGTGTTCGTTCTGGCCTCCATGCTGGTGCCCCATCTGCTGGTGGGCATGACCCGCTGGGATTGTGTGCTCATCCTGATTGCCAGCGTGGCCGGTCTGGCCGCACGTGGAGCCGTGGTGTTCGGGCTGTTGCCTTTTCTGGCCATGACCAAACTTTCTCCACCGGTGCCCACACCGTTCAAGGTCACCATGGTATGGGGCGGCTTGCGCGGCGCCATCACGTTGGCGCTGGCGCTGGCTGTGACGGAGAACGAACGGGTTTCTACCCCCGTGGCGCATTTTATCGGGATTATCGCCACAGGGTTTGTGCTCATCACGCTTCTGCTCAATGGGACCACTTTGCGGTCTCTGGTGCTGTTCCTGAAGCTGGACAAGCTTTCACCCATTGATGAAGCCATGCGGCATCAGGTGCTCAGCATTGGTCTGGATAAGGTAAAGGAACGGGCGGAGAAAATGGGGGACGAACTTGGGTTCTCCACCGATGCCACACGCCCTGTTTTGCAACAGATTGATCGGCGGGCGGATGAAGAGCAGGCCGCCAATGAGTTTGATACGGCGCTGGGTGATACGCAGCGTGTGAACCTGGCGCTGATTACCATTGCCAGCCAGGAACGCTCGCTTCTGCTGGATTTGTTCCGCATTCAGGGGCTTTCCCGTCGGGTGATGGAAACCTTGCTACGGAGTGCCGAGGCGGCCATTGATGGCGCACGGCTTGAAGGGCGGTTGGGTTATGTTCGCGCCTTGCGGCGGCGGCTCAGCCCCTCACTGCGCTTCAAGACCGCGCAATGGATCCACAACCATCTGCGGATTGATCGGCCTCTTATGCTGTGCATGGCCGAACGGTTTGAAATGCTGATGGTGGCGCATTTCGTGTCCATCTCGCTGACCCGTTTCATGAGGGAGCGACTGGAGCCAACGCTTGGGCCGCGTATTGGCGAGATTGTGGCCGAGGTATTGCAGCGTCAGCGCAAACTGCTGAACGAGGCGTTGGAAACGCTGCGGCTGCATTATCACGGCTATTCAGAAGCGCTGGAAAACCGGATTTTCCGCCAGATTGTTCTGCGGCTGGAAGGGGAGGAGTATGATTCCCTGCTCTCTGAATCGCTCATCAGTGATGAACTGAACCGTGAGTTGATGAAGGAACTGGAACGCCGCCGCAGCCGTCTGGACAAGCCTTTGAGTTTTGACCTCAAAAGCGGCATTGAAAGCCGTCTGAAGCATGCCGCTGTGTTCCGCGGGCTACCGGGGGCTGAGCTGCATGATCTGGCCACCACCACATCCCTTCGGTTTGTGGCCCCGCAGGAAATGATCTGTCGGCGCGGGCGGCGTATCCGGAATGTCTATTTCATTAGCGCGGGTCTGGCTGAGGCTCATATTGCCGAGCGGGATATCCTGTATGGAGCGGGCGACCTGATAGGCGCTCTGGGCGCTTACAAGAATGAGCGTTGTCCGGCGAGTATCCGCGCGGTGCAGTTCGGGCACTTCATGGTGATCAGCGCGTCCCGCTTCCGTCGTCTGGTGGAAGAATATCCGATTGTTCTCGAGAATATTGAGAAGCTGCGGCGCAAACGCGAAGACGGTGACCGGGCCATCAAGCTGGTGCCGGGTGACAAGGGGGGCGGTGAAGGGGCGGAACAGCCCGGCATGGCCGCTCAGGCGCTTTTGAGCATGGACCGTAACCGGCTGCCACCTCCCGCTGCTTCCGCAGAGAAGGAATGACTGTAGGAAAGATTCTGGCGGTTATATGAAGATAAAAGAGGGGCGTCCGCCACATGGCCGGACGCCCCTTTTTCTGTTTTCCTGCGGACTGTCAGAACCCGCTGGAGGGAGGAAACTGGTTGCTCTCACTCTGGCGCAGTGCCAGCCCGATCTGCACCCAGCCAATGCCGCTGGCAATCAGTTCGACGGCAATGAAGGTGCCAATCAGCCACAGCCCGGACCACGGCAGCGTAAAGTAGAGGCTCAGGCCGACCAGCAGGCTGATTACGCCGCCAAACAGGATAATGCCCCAGCCCGGCAGGCCACGTGACTGGATGGCCAGAATGCAGCGCATGATGCCCACTACAATAAAACAGGCGGCTGCAAACAGTGTGATCATACCGGCACCCGTTACCGGTTCTTCAATAATCATCACCCCGGCGATGATATAGAGTACCCCTGCCAGCAGGGAGAACAGGAACCCGCCCCAGTCCCGCACGGCAAAGGCGTGGATCATCTGCATGGTGCCGGCAATAATCAGCAGCACGCCGATGAAGATGGTGCTGGCGAGTGTTACGGAGACGGCATCAATGGCAGCAATAAAGCCCAGAATGATCAGGGCAACGCCGAGTGCTACAAAGAGCCCCCATTTTTTGGCGAATGGCATGGCAGAATATCCTTTTCTGACCGTTTAATATGACCACGATACGCCAATTGCGAAAGGACTGATACAAATACCGCAGGCCCTTGGTTCGGGGCGTGCTGTCTTAAACCAATTCTGGGGCGCAGAAGGCGGCAGTAGAGGACTTTCCGCGCGGAAAAGATTGACACAAAGCCAGTCTTTCCGTAATGGCTGCCCCCATTGCCGGGAATGTGGACAGGACGGCTGACAGATGGACTATGCTCCCATCTGGCGGTGATACGGACTGCGCCCGCTCTGATCCGTGGGGGACAGAGACTACCGGCGCAATGACAGGCAGGGTGGCGCAGGCTGGCCTGTTTTGTAGTAGTGGAAGAGAAGAGCGCAGAATGAGCAAGCGCCTCGAGAGCAAGTACAAGATTAACCGTCGCCTTGGCGTCAACCTGTGGGGCCGTGCAAAGTCTCCGGTTAACCGTCGTGAATATGGCCCCGGCCAGCACGGTCAGCGCCGTAAGGGCAAGCCTTCTGACTATTCTGTGCAGCTTATGGCCAAGCAGAAGCTTAAGGGCTACTACGGTAACATCAGCGAAAAGCAGTTCCGTCGGTATTATCAGGAAGCCGTGCGCCGCAAGGGTGATACGTCTGAAAACCTGATCAACCTGCTTGAGCGTCGTCTGGATGCGGTTATCTACCGCATGAAGTTCGCCATCACGCCGTTTGCTGCGCGTCAGTTCATCAACCATGGCCACGTGCTGGTGAATGGCCGCAAGATGAACATCCCGTCCTATCTGGTTAAAGATGGCGACGTGATCGAAATCCGCGAAAAGTCCAAGCAGCTTGCGATCGTTCTGGATGCAACGCAGACCAACGAACGCGATGTTCCGGAATACATGGAAGTTGATCACCGCCAGATGAAGGGCACCTTCATCCGTGGTCCGAAGTTCTCTGACGTGCCGTATCCGGTGCAGATGGAACCGAACCTGGTGGTGGAATACTACTCCCGTTAATCGGCGCTTCGGCCCGATCTGTGCAGCGCCGGGTGGAGGGCAACCTCCTGACCCGGCGTTTGCCGTTTTAGTCCCTTGTCTTTTCCAGCCGGATTGTTCCCCATGTCTGATGCGCCCGTTACCGAACTGAGCACGGAAATTGCCCGTCGCCGCACTTTTGCAATCATCTCGCATCCGGACGCCGGTAAAACCACGTTGACGGAACGGATTCTGCGCGCTGGTGGGGCCATTCAGCTTGCAGGGAACGTACGTGCCAAAGGTGAGCGCCGCCGGACACGCTCGGACTGGATGAGCATTGAGCGTGACCGTGGAATTTCTGTCGTCAGTTCCGTGATGACGTTTGAATATGGCGGGTGCATCTTCAACCTGCTTGATACCCCGGGACATGAAGACTTCTCCGAAGATACGTACCGCACACTGACGGCAGTGGATTCCGCCGTCATGGTGATTGACGCGGCCAAAGGGATTGAGGACCGGACACGCAAGCTGTTTGAAATCTGCCGCCTGCGCGACATCCCGATTGTCACCTTCATCAACAAGATGGACCGTGAAGCGCAGGACCCGTTCGAGCTTCTGGATGAAGTGGCATCTTCGCTGGCGCTAGATACCTCGCCAGCCACATGGCCGGTAGGGCGTGCAGCGAAGTTCGTGGGCACGTATGATCTGCTCACCAAGAAACTGCATACTCAGGAAGAGCTTCCGCAGTCTGACCCGCGTATGATTCAGCTTGCAGAAGAACTGGAATTGGCTGAGGCAGCCCTGCCACAGTTTGATCGGGAAGCGTTTGACGCCGGGCATCTGACCCCCGTGTTCTTCGGTAGCGCCATGAAGGAAATTGGCGTGACAGACCTGCTGGATGCCTTGGTATCCTTTGGGCCGTCTCCTCGAAATCAGGTGGCTGAAACCCGCACAGTCAAAGCAGATGAACCAGCCATGACGGCGCTGGTCTTCAAAATTCAGGCAAATATGGACCCGAACCACCGGGACCGTATTGCTTTCGCGCGGATCTGTTCAGGTAAGCTTACGCGCGGCATGCGGTTGCTGCATACGCGCACGGGCAAGAATTTTGCCGTGCATACACCGCAGTTCTTTTTCGCGCGTGACCGGCAACTGGCGGAGGAAGCCTTTGCAGGTGATGTTGTGGGTATTCCCAACCATGGCACCCTGCGTATTGGCGACACACTGACGGAAAGCGAAAACCTCAGCTTTACTGGCGTGCCGCATTTTGCGCCGGAAATCCTGCGTCGTGTGCGGCTGGATGATGCCATGAAAGCCAAAAAGCTAAAGCAGGCGCTCACCCAGCTTGCTGAAGAAGGAGTGGTGCAACTCTTCCGCCCACAGGATGGAGCGCAACCGATTGTCGGGGTTGTGGGTACCCTGCAGCTTGATGTGCTTCAGGCACGGCTGAAGGCGGAATATGGCGTGGCGATCGGTTTTGATGCCACGCCGTTTTCTTTGGCGCGCTGGATTACCGGGCCTCGTGATAAAATTGAAACCTTCGCCCAAATCAACCGAAGCGCCATGGCGGATGATCTGGATGATGACCCTGTGTTCCTGGCTACCTCGGCTTTCATGATGCGCCGTACCCAGGAACAGAACCCGGATATCACCTTTCACGATATCAAGCAGATCGGGATTGAAATTAAATAGGATTGATAGGGCAGAAGGGCTTGCCTCTGATTGTGCTTACCCAATCAGAGGCTCCTTTTCCTGATATTTTGAGTGTTTCTTTAGGTCGACGAGAGCAAAATGTTCTTCGCACTGAGGGATATTCTCTGGTCGGAAGCTGGGTTACATCAAGATGGTGCATGGCGAGACAGGTATAGTCTCAAAATATGCTTGCTGTTGTTTCCCTTCTCCTTTTTTGATGGAAGGGCTAAATGTTTGCTGTGCTTTTTATTCAGTCTATTTAGTCTCGTCAGGGTTATGATCGCTACTTTGAAAATGAGGAATTCTGGATTAAGTGTAGTCTTAACAATGCGAGGTTAGGCAGTTTTTTATGACTGAAAAAACATTAGACGCGCTGGTAGCAGAAAATACACTGGATATTTATCCTCCCGAACCAATGCCCTTCGAAATTGAGTGCATTGAGCGCGACCATCAGGCCATGGAGTATTTTGGCCATCATGGCGGAACGGTGCTGGAGCATGCTTTCACTGTTGCCAATATTCTTCATCGTAACCAAAAACCATTTGAAGCAGCCTGTATTTACGGATTAGCGTTTCGTATTCGTTCTACAAACAGGGACCAATACCCGCTTCCGCAGTCTTTGATGCAAGTGCGCTTATTGTGTCTTCTCAAAGCAGGCAAACCCTTGCCTGAACATGATTTGCAAACGCTTGCGGGCCTGTGCCGTCCTTACGCCAATTACATTGAAGGGATTGCATCAGCTTGGCGCGGGGGAGACAATAAGGATGCTCTGGTTCATATCGGAAATGCGTTTGAAGAATTTCTCAGTGGGGAAGAAATTGACTGGCTTTATCTGGAAATAGCCAGGAAAATTCAACCAAGCCTCTTCAATAGCGACAAAGGGGATAGAGAAACTGGGAAAACTATCCCGAGAAAACTCTTTATGTATTGGGATAAAGAGCCACCAGAAGAAATTACTGAAAATATCTATTTCCATCAGGGTATTCCTGATATGGAAATTGAGGTTTTTAACCAGGAAAAAGCGGCTTCTTGGCTGTATGAATATTATGGCATTGAGGCACGTGAATTTTTCCTTGGCATGCGTCATCCTGCGGAAGCTGCTGACTTCCTGCGGGTGCATGTGACCAACCTACTTGGCGGTTGGTGGCTGGATGCTGATGCCCGCATTCGGGATGAAGCAGCTCTACAGTTCATGTTGGATCAGAAAGATGATGTTGTTCTGTTTCTGACGCAGAATTTTGTCACCCATAATGATTTTTACGGCACGGTCGCCAAAAGCAGTATTATGGAAGAGTGCCTGCGTATCCTGTATAATAATTGTTATAAGCATAAACATCTTTATATTGCTTATAAAACAGGGCCAGGCATCTTTAATCGTGCACTTTCTCGCACGGCTTTCCGTGCTCTGCAGGGTATTCCTAATGAGGAACGGGTCAAACTCTATGATCAGTCCAAATTTGAGGAAGTTATTCAGCAGATGGGTAGGCGATAATAAAGTTTTTCTTTCGCTTTGGCGGGCTATGGGGCTAACAGGCTTGAAGAGTTTTTGGGTTGATTACCGTTAGTCCGGTGTAGAAAAGCGGGCGAAGTGGGATAAGGAACCTGGAGGGATCGAAGAACCGTTGGTTGATGCGCTTGGCTCCTGATTTCAGGGTTGTGGCGTGCTGATTGAAGGTTCCCGGGGTGGCTTTCGATCTGAGTTTTGAAAGGAATATCGCCATTGCGTGCAGCCATGGGCTGCACGCTCTTGCGGTCACCAGGTCCGATCAGGCCTGCAATATAAGCCGGACACATCGCCCGCTGCGCTTTGTGACCCAGGGCAGCCAGAAATGGCGCAAGCCATACTTCCAGATCCGATCGCCAGTCGGTGTTCATCGCCAGCTCCCACTACAGCTGGTCCTCCATGAATCACCGATCGCACCCGTTGGGAATCCTTATTCCAAATTTTCTGCCAAAGTAGTGCTAGTTCCTTCCCTGTGAATGAAGTTTTCGCTTACTCTTGCTGTCAGGTGCGTTTTTCCGTCAGGCAGACAAGGAAGGCTAGGGCAGGTAGAGAGGCTCCTAATGTTGAAGTCCATATCCAGCCGCCGTGGGCGTATGTCCAGGCTCCCAAAGCTGAGCCAGCGGCTCCGCCCAGAAAAAAGATGGCCATATATAGGCCGTTAAGGCGGGCGCGGTGTTCCGGTGCAAGCACGTATAAGGCACGCTGCCCCAATACCAGATTTGCGGTGACACCAAAATCAATCGCCACACCGGCAACGCAGAGCGCCAGAACAAACAGACCAGATTGCTGAAACAGCCAGGTTGAGAGAAAGGCGAGGGACGCTATTCCCATAGCGGCGAGGCTTGCGGGCCAGGTCCAGCCTTTGTCTGCAATGCGTCCTGCAATGGGGGCAGCAATGGCTCCTGCTACACCAACAAATGCGAAAAGCGCTATTTTCCCTTGGGAAAACAGATAGGGCGCCCTGGCGAGAAGAAGGGGGGTAACGGTCCAGAACAGGCTGAACGCTCCGAACATGCAGGCGTGGTAAAAGGCCCGTCTTTGCAGTACCAGCGTATGAGTGAGTAAATGCACCATGGAGAGCAGGAGATCACGATAACTGCTCTGCGTTACGGGGCTGCGCTGGGGCAAGACGCGCTGGAGCACAATGGATAGAGCCAGCATGACACCAGCGGACAACAGGAAGATGGTCTGCCAGGAAAAAAACTGAGCAACAAAGCTGGAAACGGGGCGTGCCAGCATGATGCCCATCATGAGTCCGCTCATGACGTTACCTACCACGCGCCCCCGGATTGCCTCTGGTGCAAGATGGGCGGCAAATGGCACCAGAATCTGCACGGCGACGGAGAGCAGCCCGACCAGTCCTATTGCGAGTAGAAACGGAACAGGGTGGCTGGAAAAAGGAAGAACCAGCAGCGCCAGCATGACAAGCCGCGTCATCCAGACAATAAGGCTACGATTTTCCAGCAGGTCAGCCAGCGGGACAATCAGTAACAGGCCAAGGCAGTAGCCCATCTGTGTCATGGTCACGATCAGGCCTGCCTGACTTGCGGACATACCCAGCGCGGCGCTGATCGGACCAGCCAGTGGCTGCGCGTAATAAAGATTGGCCACAATCAATCCGCATGCAGCGGCAATCACCATAACCAGATGAGGCGTCAGCCCTTCCTGCTCTGGATGCTCTGAAGAAACAGGAGACGAAGTGGGCTGGTTCATGGAGAGACGGCTTCCAGCAGAGCACGGGAAGTGGGGAGGAGATCAGGGCGTTGCAGCCAGCTTGCAATCTCCCTTTTGGGAACAAGAGCAAGCTGGTCATATTCTTGATTGGCGCAGCTTTGCCAGCGTTCCTCCACTTCTTTGAAAGGTAAAGAGGTGTGAAGGGAAAGGCCGATATCCAGAATGCGGGTGCCCGGATGGCGGCAGATCAGTTGTGGAGCCCCTACGGTAAGGTCATGCGCTGTTAGCCCAAGTTCTTCCTCTGCTTCGGCCAGGATTTGCTCTGGCAGAGAGACATCCGCGCATTCTTCTCGTTTTTCAATGCTGCCTGCCGGGGGGCTTTGCCAGAAATTTCCCTGATAGAGGGAGGAAGGGTGCCGTCGGCCCAGAACGTATCCATCAGGCGTTTCAAGAAGACCGATCACGGCCAACGATTGCAGGCGCAGATGAGGAAAAAGAGCGGGATTTTTCATCTGGGCAAAAACGCGCCGGTATTCTGTCCAGTGCCCGGATATGGTGGTGGTGGTAACATGGTCAGCCGTGAAGACGCAGCCATTGAACAAGGCGGGCGTTTTCTGGCGAGCCTGTGCCCCGAGGGTGGATATCTCCGTTTCGAGTGCGTGCGAAAGCGAAGACGTGGACGAAGACACGCGAATGGTACAGGCAGGGGAAAGCCGGAGGAGCGGCCACAGACCGGAAAAGCTGGGTATCATGTCGGGCATGATACGCAATCTGATCGGAAATTTGTAAAAAGAGTGAAATCTAAAAGTAAAATTACAGATGGCCCAGAAATGGGAGGCGGGCAGAAAAGCCTGCCTCCCGTTCTGTCAGCCTGAAATCAGACGAGCTGCTGTTTCAGGGCAGCGGTCAGATCCTTGGTTGTGGCATCGCCACCCAGATCCTTCGTGCGCAGACCACCATCCGTGATGACTTTCTTGATGGCGAGATCAATACGGTCAGCCAGATCCTGACGGCCAATGTGCTGAAGCATCATGACGGCAGCCAGCAGCAGGGCCAGCGGGTTGGCAATACCTTTGCCGGCAATATCCGGTGCGGAACCGTGAACGGCTTCAAACACGGCGGCTTTTTCACCAATGTTTGCGCCCGGAGCCATGCCCAGACCGCCAACAAGACCGGCCGTGAGGTCAGACAGGATGTCACCAAACAGGTTGGTGGTGACAATCACGTCAAACTGCCACGGGTTGATGACAAGCTGCATGGCGCAGGCGTCAACAATCCGTTCGTTGAAGGCAACGCGACCTTTGTATTCTTCAGCAACTTTACGGCCTTCTTCAAGGAACAGGCCGGTCAGCAGCTTCAGAATGTTGGCTTTGTGAACAATGGTTACGGTCTTGCGGTTGTTCTTGACCGCATATTCGAACGCAAACTTCACAATGCGGCGGCATTCCGCACGGGAATTGAAGCCGGAGCTCAGTGCAATGCCCTTGGGGTCTTCACCCACCGGGATGTAGTGCTCCATGGCGGCATAGTAGCCTTCAAGGTTCTCACGGAAGAGAACCAGGTCGATCTTGTCGAACCGGCCACCGGGAACAATGGTCTTGGTCGGGCGCAGGTTGGCGAACAGGCCGAACTCCTGACGCAGTGTGACGTTGATGGACTTGAAGCCGCCACCAACCGGAGTGGTCAGCGGGCCTTTCAGTGCCAGGCCTGTGCGGCGAATGCTCTCAATGGTCTGTTTTGGCAGCGGATCATTGACCGCATCCACCCCGGCCATACCGGCCAGTTGACGGTCCCATTCAAACGGGGCCCCAACCGTATCAAGGATTTCGATCACCGATTCCACAATTTCGGGACCGATACCGTCGCCGGCGATAAGAGTAGCGGGGATGGTTTTGCTGTCTGTCGTCATTCTAGAAGCTCCCTTCACTTCGCAGCTTTTCTGCGCCTGTTCGGCTGGTGACGCGATTCCCAATTGCGTGACCAGTCGCAACTTCGCCTCTGCCTCACGCCCTGTTGAGGGGGGCGCAGGCCATTTCAAGCCATTTTCTGGCGTCTTCAGGCAGATGTGGGCCAATCAGGGCCAAGATTTGCGCATGGTAGGCATCAAGTAAGGCCATATCTTCCGCCCCGAGAATCCCCGGATCAATCAGGCGACGGTCGAATGGCGCCAGTGTCAGCGTTTCAAACCCCAGAGTAGGGCGTGCGCCTTCCTGTGCGGGGACGGAATGCACCAGAACCAGTGTTTCCAGCCGGATGCCGTAAGCGCCGGGCTCGTAATAACCCGGCTCGTTGGAGAGGATCATGCCTGACTGAAGGGCAATGGGGTTCGGAACCTTGGAAATACGGGCAGGCCCTTCATGCACGGAGAGGAAGCTGCCCACGCCATGGCCCGTGCCGTGGTCATAATCCAGCCCGGCCTGCCAGAGGTCGAATCGTGCCAGCGTATCCAGCGCATTGCCGGTTGTGCCAACCGGGAAACGGGCGCGGCCAAGGCGCAGATTGCCTTTCAGCACCCGGGTGAAGGTTTCTTTCAGTGGGGCTGGGGGAGCGTCCGGCCCAGTCCACACCGTGCGGGTGACATCGGTTGTGCCTTCAGGATACTGCCCACCGCTATCGATCAGATAGACCTCGTTGGCGTTCAGCGTGCGATCCGTTTCCGGCGTAACGCGGTAATGAATAATGGCGCCATTTGGGCCTGCCCCTGAAATGGCCGGGAAGGATTCACCCCGGTAGTCTGCCCCTTCGGCCCGGAACGCATCCAGCTTAGTGGCGGCTTTCAGTTCCGTGGTGCCCTGACCACCCGTATCCAGCCAGTGCAGGAAACGACACAGGGCGACACCATCTTTCAGATGCGCCTTGCGTGTGCCTTCCTGCTCTACGGTATTCTTGCACGCTTTGGGCAGCAGGCATGGGTCAGAACTTTCCTGCACGATTGCGCCGTGCCGGGTGAGGGTTTCAGCGAACCATACCGCGTTGGTAGCGGGATCAACGGCGACAGTCCGGCCTGCAAGAGTAGCGAGAACTGCTTCCATTTTTGCAGGGTCATGCACTCGCACATCGGGGCCAAGCCATTCCCGTACATCCGCAGGGAGTTTGCTGGCTTGCAGGAACAGATCAACCGTGGCGTCCGCATGAAGGAGGGCGAATGCCAGGACGACAGGTGTGCAGGGAATATCCGAGCCACGAATATTAAGAAGCCACGCGATGGATGCGGAATCGCTCAACACGGCCGCAGTCAGACCGGCCTGCGCCAGAGACTGACCAAGACGGACCCGTTTGCTGTGCGAGTCTTCACCTGCATAGGCCAGCGGGTGAACAACAGCGGGAGCAGCAGGAAAGGCCGGTCGATCAGACCAGAGGCGGTCGATCAGATTGCCGTCTGTCGGCACCAGAGAGAAGGACTTGGCGGCTTTCTGGAAAGGCCGCAGTTCCGCACTGCTCATGATACGCGGATCATACCCGATGCGGCTACCGGCCGCTGCATGTTTGGCCAACCACACAGAAGGCGGTGTTTGAATGATATGCTGCCGCTCCCAACAGTTTTTATCCACCTGCTGATCCATCTGGGTGATGTAACGGCCATCAGAGAACACCGCAGCAGTTTCTGGCAACACGACTGCCGCGCCCGCACTGCCGGAAAAATTGGTCAGCCATTCCAGCCGTTCTGCGCAGGCTGGTGTGTATTCCCCCAGAAATTCATCACTATGCGGAATAATCAGCCCATCCAGACCGTTCTGTTTGAGCAGATTACGCAAGGCGCTCAGGCGAGTGGCGGAAGAAGAGGGCATAAGGAACCTCGCAGGGAACAATGTGGGAGCCGATAAAGAAAGGCCCATGCGGTGGAAGAGCGCACAGGCCGGGAAGGGAGCGTATCAGGCGGACGCGCCATAGGGACGACGCAGCACCAGCGTGGCCCAATCCCCTTCAAGGAAAGTGTGTTCCAGCACCAGCCCCTGCCTGCGGTGTGCGGCCAGAACCATGCGGATCTGGGTGCGGAGCAGCCCTGCCAGAATGACCGTGCCGCCGGGAGCCAGGTTCTGGGCAAGATCCTTGGCCATCAGGCACAGGGGGCGGGCCAGAATGTTGGCGAAGACCAGATCATACGGCGCATTATGCCGGATTTCCGGCGTTTTCCAGCCATTGCCCAGACGACATATGAGCGAGCGGCTCAAGCCATTGCGTTTAGCATTCTCGGCAGAAACCCGCACTGACCATGGTTCGATATCCACGGCCAGAACCTTCTGGTGCAACAGGGCGGCTGCAGCCATGGCCAGAATGCCGGAGCCACAGCCCAGATCAAGAATACGCCGGGGTTTGCGGTAAGCAATGCGTTCCAGAGCCCGCAGGCACCCCCGGGTAGAGCCATGTTCGCCAGACCCGAAGGCCACGCCGGCATCCAGTGTCAGCACAATGCGGGTGGGGCTGGGGGTGTCTGGCAGATGGGTGCCGCGAACAACAAAATGCTGGCCTACTTCCTGTTCGGGGAAGGATTCATAGGTACGCGCCAGCCATCCATCGGCTTCTGTCGGAACACGGTTGAGGTCCGCGCTTACGCCGCTGGTCAGTTCTGCCAGGGTCAGGGCAAGGGCGAGGTCATCATCCCGGTGCCCAACGTCTTTCACACCTTCTACGCGCCACAACGTACCTTCCGGGTTGGCCTCAAAAATACCAACCGTGGTGCACACGCTGCCAATGGCGTTTTCATAGGCCTCAACAGCCGCTTCAGGAACAGTGACCGTAACCGTTTCAAGTGCGGTAGCGTGTCTGCGGGGAGGAGCGGCCATTAAAGTTTCTCTATGAAGGAGGACAGAAGACGCTTGGTGTCGCCATTTTCAAAGACGACCTCAAGATGGTGCCGGTCTGCACCGATAATGATACCCACGCCAAACCGGGGGTGGCGCACATGGTCACCAAGCTGGAAGGCGGGGGCTGTTTCCGCCAGAAGCGGGTCCTGCCGCCGACGGCTGGTGAGAGGCATGCCACCTTCAAAAACCGAATCAGACAGATTCAGGCCACGACGCTGGGTCGCGCCTTCGTTTTGGCGGGCCACATGCTCTTCGGGCAGTTCGTCCAGAAAGCGGCTGGGCATGGAAGGCTGCCAGTTGGCGTAAATACGGCGGCTGCCAGTATGATAGATCAGGGCGTGTTTGCGGGCGCGGGTAATGCCCACATAGGCAAGACGCCGTTCTTCCTCCAGGCCTTTCAGGCCGCCTTCATCCAGCGTGCGCTGGGAGGGAAAAACGCCTTCCTCCCAGCCGGGCAGGAAGACAATATCAAATTCCAGCCCCTTGGCCCCATGCAGGGTCATGAGCGAGAGCTTGGCTTCTCCTGCGTTTTCATCGTGCTCCATCACCAGCGCGACGTGTTCCAGAAACTCGCCAAGCGTGCCGAAATCGGCCAGAGCGCGCACCAGTTCTTTCAGGTTTTCCAGCCGCCCCGGAGCCTCTGGCGAGCGGTCATTCCGCCACATATCCAGATAGCCGCTTTCTTCAAGCAGATGCTCCACGGCCACCACATGCCCTTCACGCGCCAGAATGTCCCGCGTGGTGGACAGCACGTCCAGCAGTTTGCGGACTTGATCCGCCATTTTACCTTTTACGCCGCCTTCGGTCAGAAGGGCCTGCGTTCCAGCTGACAGCGGTACCTCTCTGGCACGTGCGGCGGCGTGGAATTTCTGCAAAGCGGCAGGGCCAACGCCACGTTTGGGCGTGTTAATGATCCGTTCAAACGCTAGATCATCCGCGGGTTGATGCACGGCGCGCATGTAGGCCAAAGCATCCCGGATTTCCGCGCGTTCATAAAAGCGGAGGCCACCGACAATGCGATAGGGCAGGCCAATCTGCACCAGCCGTTCTTCAAAAGCGCGCGTCTGGAAACCAGCGCGTACCAGAATGGCCATTTCTGCCAGTGAGTGGCCTTGAGCCTTGAATTTTTCTGCTGCGTCACACACGGCACGTGCTTCTGCATCAGAATCCCACACCCCGGTGACAGTGACTTTCTCGCCGCGGGCGTCTTCCTTGCCGGAGCGGAGGGTCTTGCCCAGCCGTTCACCATTATGGGCAATCAGGCCGGCGGCGGCCCCCAGAATATGCTGGGTGGAGCGATAATTGCGTTCCAACCGCACAATCTGCGCGCCGGGGAAGTCTTTTTCAAAGCGGAGAATGTTTTCAACTTCCGCACCGCGCCAGGAATAGATGGACTGGTCATCGTCCCCCACGCAGCAGATGTTGGAGGGCGCGCCGGAACGTTTGGCGAGCAACCGCAGCCAGAGGTACTGAACGGTATTGGTATCCTGATATTCATCCACCAGAATATAGCGGAACAGGCGGTGATACTGGTCCAGCACATCAGGGCGTGTGCGCAGAATTTCCGTGACATGCAACATCAGATCGCCAAAGTCACAGGCGTTCAACTGGCGCAGGCGGGTCTGATACGCGGCATAGATGGCGCGGGTATGACCGTCCGCAAAATCCGAATCTTCGGTGTCGGTTACGCGTTCGGGCGTCAGGCCCCGGTCTTTCCAGCGCTGGATCACGCCTAACAGGCCCGGTGCCGGCCAGCGTTTGATATCAATGCGCCACGGCTCCATCACCTGTTTGAGCAGGCGTAACTGATCATCTGTATCCAGAATTGTGAAGCTGTGTGTCAGGCCTACATATTCCGCATGGCGGCGCAGCATGCGGGCGCACAGGGCATGGAATGTGCCCAGCCATAGGCCTTCCGCAGGCTCGCCCAGAATAAACCCGATCCGTTCGCGCATTTCACGCGCGGCCTTGTTGGTGAAGGTCACGGCCAGAATCTGCCAAGGCTTGGCGCGGCCAGTGAGCAGAATATGGGCAAAGCGGGTGGTAAGCACCCGCGTTTTTCCCGTTCCCGCACCAGCCAGAACCAGCAGGGGGCCATCGGTTGTTTCAATCGCCGTGCGTTGTTCAGGGTTCAGGCGCGCCAGATAGGACTCGCCTTCACCAGAGGACGATGAAAAAAGCGGTGAGGAGGGGTGTTCGGATGTAGTCACCTGGCTCTTATATAGTCTTGCACGCCTCAGGCCAATCGGAGTGACAGAATGGACGGCCCGTTTACGGGAGAAAAAGCAGGAACACCCTGTGAAAAAGCGGCTGGGGCTGCGGATGGTCCTGCATTTGCCAGCACTGGCCCCAAAGGCCACCGGCAGCGCATGCGCCAACGTGTGTTGAAAAGGGGGGCGGACTCACTCGCTGATTATGAAATACTGGAAATGCTGCTGTTTCCCGGTGTGCCGCGGCGGGATACCAAACCGCAGGCCAAGGCGTTGATCAATCATTTCGGGTCTCTGGCTGCTGTGCTGGAGGCTCCGGCAGAGAGTCTGAAAAAACAGGGTGTTGGTCCACTTTCCACAAGGCTGCTGACACTTATGCCCGCCGTGGCGGACAGCATGGCCAAGCCTGAAGAGCAGGTACGCGTTGTTCTGGGCAGTTGGGACGCATTGCTGCAATATTGTGATGTGCATTACGCTAGACTACCTGCAGGCCAGATGCGGATCTTGTTTCTGGATAGCCGGAATCAGCTTCTGGCCGATGAACAGGTGCTGGATGAGCCTGATACGTCTGCTTCTCAGCCTGCTGTAAGCAAGGCACAGACTGCCAAGGCGATGGAAGAGGCATTACGGTCTGCTGTTGCGTTCCTTCTGCAGCGAGCTCTCGCAGTGAACGCATCTGCCGTGATTACCATAAGATTGACGCCAGTAACGCTGGAGCCCGATCGTCAAATGGCGGCGGATACACCGTTTGTGCAGATGTTGCTGAAAGAGGCCCCGCTGTTTTCTGTGGATGTGCACGATCATCTGGTTCTGAAAAAGGGGGAATGGCGCAGCTTCCGGCTGGTAGGGCAGGAGTGGTGAAGAAGACGCCCGCTTTCAGGAAGACAGGAAACACAAAGTCTGTGACCCCTAAGGACACTGGCTTTGCTGATATGGGTCAGGCGTTACACGGCATGAAGCCCGTGGAACTGCCCTTTCTTTCGCGCCTTATGAGGTATGAGCCTGATGGTGACACACCAGATGCTCCAGCCCTTGCTGACAGGGAGATTCTGTCGCGTCTGATTGCGGCTGTCGCGTCGCGCTCTATCAACCCGGATGATCTCGCCGCAGCACTCCTGCAGCGCTTTGGATCGTTGGCGGCAACCATCGGTGCGTCCTTACCGGATATGGAGGAAGCCACAGGCGGGAACAGTCTTTTGCAGGTTTATTTCCTGCTGGCACATGAAGCAGGTATCAGGCTGCAACGTGCCCGGCTTATGCGCAACAACGTACTGGCGGATGAAGATCAGCTTTACGCCTATCTGCGGGCTATGTTGGCGCAGGAACTGGTGGAGCAGGTGCGGGTTCTGTTTCTGGACGCGCACCGCTGCCTTCTGGCTGATGAAATGCAGGGACGCGGTACGGTGGACCATACACCGGTCTATCCCCGGGAAGTTGTACGCAGGGCGTTGGAGTTAAAGGCGGTGGGTCTGATTCTGGTGCATAATCACCCCAGCGGCGATCCTTCGCCTTCGCAGGAAGATATCGCCATGACGCATCGCATTGCCCAGGCCGCCAGTCTTATGGGCATAACCGTCTTGGACCATGTGATTGTTGGCGGCTCACGTCTGGTCAGTTTGAAGGAAGAGAGACTGTTCTAAGGCCCAACTTCCTTCAAACAGTCAGGACGATACCGTTTCTGCCGATGTTTCGGTCACTTCATCGGGAGTGGACTTTGTAGCCAGAGGGCCCAATGCATCCTGAATACCAAGTTCTCCGGGCAGGCTCCCAAACGGGAAAATGCAATTCACATGGCCCATCTTGCGGCCGGGCCGTGCTTCTTCCTTGCCATATAAATGGGGCAGCAGACCGGAGGCGCCGATAATCTGCGGCCATAACGCCATGTCGTCAGGCCCGATCAGATTTTTCATTATAGCATCGGAATGACGGATGGCGGGAGGAAGTGGCATACCTGTTACGGCGCGGATATGCATGTCAAACTGATCGACCGGGCACGCATCCATGGTCCAGTGGCCCGAATTATGTGGCCGTGGTGCGATTTCATTCACCAGTAGCACGCCGGTGTGGTCCAGAAACATTTCCACACCCAGAATACCCACCAGATCAAGTTTTTCGGCAATGGACACGGCCAAAGCCTGCGCTTGGGCACTGATGGCAGGTTCAACGGGGGCCGGAGCTAATGTGAGGTCGAGAATCCCATCACGATGACGGTTCATGCCCGGATCAAAACAACGGACGGTACCGTCTACACCACGCACGACCATCACACTCAGTTCACACGCAAAATCCACCATGCCTTCTGCTACCAGCGGATGCGGAGCAAGTGTATTGAAAGCAGTTTCAAGGTCCGCAGGGTGATGAATGCGGCTCTGGCCTTTGCCGTCATATCCGTTGCGGGTGGTTTTCAGGATAAAGGGCAGGCCAAGTGTTTCTGCCGCCGCATGGAGAGACGCACGATCCGTAACCGCATGCCATGGTGCAAGCGGGATACCATTTTCCGTGAAGAACGTCTTTTCCGCCAGCCGGTCCTGACTGATGCGAAGAATGTGGCCGGAGGGCCGCACGGGACAGTATTGGGAGAGGCAGTCCATGGCGTCGGCGCTGATGTTCTCGAATTCGAACGTCACCACATCCACGCCACGGGCGAAGGCGTCCAGTGCTTTCAGATCATCATACGCGCCGAGGGTAACGCCGTGCGAAACTTGCGCGGCAGGGCTGTTGGGGTCTTTGGTCAGAATATGCGTTCTGAAACCCAGCTTGGCCGCGGCCATGGCGGACATACGGCCCAACTGGCCGCCCCCGACAATACCAATAACGGCATTAGGGCCAAGAGGAGCGCTGGCGGAAGAGGAGGGAAACGGGGTCATTCTTCGTCTGTCATGGGAGTGTTGGCAACGGAGGCCGTTTGCAGAGCACGCCAGGCTTCAAGCCGTGCGGCAAGTTCCGGTTCCTGCAACGCCAGAATGGCGGCTGCCAGCAGAGCAGCGTTTTTGGCGCCCGAAGAGCCAATGGCCAGTGTTCCCACAGGAATACCACCCGGCATCTGAACGATGGAGAGCAGACTGTCCATGCCTTTCAGGGCACGGGATTCCACCGGAACACCCAGCACCGGCAGGCGTGTCCATGCCGCGCACATGCCCGGCAGATGTGCAGCGCCCCCAGCGCCAGCGATAATAACCGAAAGTCCGCGCCCGGCTGCGCTTTTGGCATAATCAGCCAAACGGTCTGGCGTGCGGTGCGCCGAGACAATCAGGGTTTCATGCGGAATTTCAAGTTCAGTCAGAATGGCATCCGCATGACGCATGGTGTCCCAGTCTGACTGGCTGCCCATGATAATGCCCACTTGGGGTTCGGGCGTGGTGGTCTGGCTGGTGGCTGCGGGCAGGGGAGAGGTTTCGCTCACGGTGGGGTTGCGTCCAGTATCAGGAAAAAACGGTCAGGCAATATCATCGGGGATAAGCTGGCTTTCAAGCCATGCGATCCGGTCACGCAGCAAAAGTTTGCGCTTTTTCAGTCTTTGGAGATGAAGCTGGTCTATTGGCGCGGGGTCCTGCGTTAACCGACTGATGATGGTGTCCAGATCACGATGTTCACTGCGAAGTTCATGAAGCTGGCCGAGCAGTGAATCGCGGTCTTTCAGCATGTTACTTGGTCTCCTGCACGACGAATCATGTGCCGATGAATAGGGCAGTGTGGGGCGCTTCAGCCGTATTGGGTTCAGTCTTGCGCATGTTCAGAATGGAAACCAGCGGCAAAAAGCAAAAAAACAGATATGACCATAGCGCATACCTAAAATGCCTGCCTCATGAAAAAAACATGAAAAATTCGCCGGAGCGTGCGTTACGGTATTATGACCATCAACCGAATGGAGGCAGCGATGACGCTCCTGTCGAGGATTGAAAGTCTTAAATCTCGCCACTCACGGATTGATCAGCAGATCTCTGCAGAAGGGGGACGACCCCGACCTGATGCTCGGGTCCTCATGACCCTCAAACTCCAGAAACTTCGTCTTAAGGAAGAAATTGAGCGTCTTTCTTCCTGATGAGGCTTAGGCTCCATAAAAGAGCTATCTGGTCGGCCTTAAAAGCCGACCAGACCAAGGAATGATCAGTCTTCAACCTTGCTTTCATGCTCATGCGGTTCGTCCAGCATGGGCGGCGGCTGCGGAATTTCCTGCCCTTCACGTTCCAGACGCAACGTGGCTGCTGTTACCGCAGCATTCAGATCGGTCTGGCTGCACAAACCAATGGTAACCGGATCACGCGGTTTGATGTTGGGAGTGTTCCAGTGCTGCTTGTTGCGCACCTTGGCGATGGTGTCCTTGGTGGTGCCCAGCAGTTTGACAATTTCCTGATCTCCCAACTGCGGAAAATTACGCAGTAGGAAGGCAATGCCATCCGGACGATCATGCCGTTTGGCAACAGGTGTATAGCGTGCCCCTTTTGAGCGACGCTTGACCGGATTGCCAGAGGAAAGAATTTTCAGTTTTGCGTCCGGGTTGGCTTCACACCGGCTGATTTCTTCCTGGGTCAACTGGCGGTTGGCAATTGGGTCATACCCGACAATTCCCTGCGCGACCTCACCGTCGGCAATGGCTTGTACTTCCAGCGGGTGCATGCCACAGAATTCGGCAATCTGCGTAAAACTCAGGGCTGTCTTTTCAATCAACCACACGGCGGTGGCCTTGGGCATCAGCGGTAGGGTCGTCATTGGTTCCATCCTGTCGTCGGGCGGCGCTTGCGCAGGCACCGGAGAAAGTGACGGTTCGGAAACCTGTCCGAAGGCCCGCGTGCCTGCCGGCGCGCATGAGTTGGCGACGATATGGGCGGACCGCCCCGCATAGGTCAAGAAGCAAATGCATCAAACAGAAAAGGAGGAGCCTGAGCCCCTCCTTTTTGTGCTGGTTCCTGATGGAAAAATTACGCAGCCGCTGCGGGAAGCTCCGGCGCAGGGCCTGATGTGTTAGCTCCTTCCGCCGCTACTGGAGGGTGCACAACAGGAGCGGGAGCAGATGCTGCGGACTGAACCGGAATACGGCGCGGCTTCAGGGCCTCTGGCATGATCTGCCTGACTGATATCCGCAAAAGACCGTTGTTCATTTCCGCGCCGGTTACTTCTACATGATCAGCCAGTGCGAACCGACGCTCGAACGCGCGACGGGCGATGCCTCGATGCAGAATTTCCCCTTCATTCTGCGGCTCGCTGACGCGACCAGAAACAACCAGCGTGTTGTCCTGCACAACAAGTTCAATGTCATCAGGGCCAAAGCCCGCCACAGCCATTGTCAGGGCGTAACTGTCATTTCCTGTCTTGGCGATGTCATAGGGTGGGTAGCTGGGGGTAGCCGTGTTCCGGGCTGCGGTATCCATGACCTGCGCCAGTCGATCAAAGCCGATAGCGGTACGGAACAGCGGTGCAAAATCATAGCTCATAAGAAAACCTCCTCGTTCAGCAAGGTCATGCCGGAGTTTGAACTGGCCCCCTTACGGCAGGCCTTTCCGGCGGATCTGGTGGTGTGACGAAACCCCATGCCGGGCGTTTTCATCCCAGCTAAACGTGGAAAACCCCGCTCCCTGTTTCAAGGGGCGGGGCTCCAGATTTTTCATACGACCTGAAAGAAGGTGGCGTATTACTTCGTGCGGGTACCAATACCAGCAAAGCGCTTGTTGAACTTTGCCACCTGACCCCCGGTGTCCAGCATACGCTGCACGCCTGTCCATGCCGGATGAGACTTGGTGTCTACGTCCAGACGCAGGGTGTCGCCGGGTTTGCCGTAGCATGACCGAGTCTTGTATTCGGTACCATCGGTCATGATGACGTTAATTTCGTGATAGTCAGGGTGAATGCCGGGTTTCATGATGAGTCTTTCTGTTCAAACAAAGCTGTCCCGATGCCGACCGGGCTATGCGTGCGAGTGCATATACCCATCTGTGCGGGCGGGATCAACAACTCTTCCGCAGAAACCTGCATATTGGCTGTGGTGAAGGGGGTTTTGGTGTTATAACGTTTAACAGCATGGCAAAAAGGTATCAGGGGCAGGCGGAAATTTACCGCATTTTTCCTTTTTTCTTGTGAAATACCACGCAACGTTGGTACAGACACGCATTATTGTAGATGTGAAGGAAAGCACTGCTGTATGGCTGACATTAAATCTCGGGTGCATACCCCTACCTGGGTCTCCGAATTCCGCGCCTTTATTATGCGTGGCAACGTGGTTGATCTGGCCGTTGGTGTGATTGTGGGTGCGGCGTTCACCGGCATTGTCAACAGTCTGGTGAAGGATGTGTTCAACCCCCTTATCGGTCTGCTGATTGGCGGGATTGATTTTTCCAACCTGTTTGTCACCCTCAAGGGGCCGCATCTGGCTACGTTGGCAGAAGCCCAGAAGGCTGGCGCTGTTACCATTAACATCGGCCTGTTCCTGAACACGGTCATCCAGTTCCTGATTACTGCTCTGGTGATCTTCTGGGTGGTGAAGGCGCTGACCCGTCTGCATGTGCGTGAAGAAGCTGCTCCGGCTGAACCGCCGCCGCCCACCAAAACGGAAGTTCTGCTTGAGCAGATCCGTGATGAACTGGCAACCCGCAAGGTCTGATTTCTGACACGCATTCCTGCGTGAAGAGATTATTCCCGGAAAGGCGGATATGGGCTACGCTTCCTATATGAAGCGCCCTATGTCTGCCTTTCCGTTTTTTTTGCGCCGTTTCCGCAGCCTATGCTGCACCATGGTGGGCGTAAGCCTGTTGGCTGGGTGCCAAGCCCCTATGGCAACGGTCAAAATCACCCCCACACCAACCACTCTGATATATAGCTATATCATCGCCCACGGCATGGCACGGGGAAGGGTGATGTCAGGCGACCTTGCGCCACAGGACGTTATTCGACTGGCTCAAGCCGATCAGATTGCGTTGCTAAGTGTGCTGATGGCGGAGAAGGAGCCTTCTAGGCAAAATATTAAGTATGCTAAGAGGAATAGTGAAAAGTTTATTACTTTAGTGGGAGGTAATGGTTAGGGGTAGAACATTTTATACTAATAGTTGTTGGAAGGTGTCACGGTTTAGTTCCGGGCTCTTTAAGAGCGAAGATGGTCATGAAGGAGATTTGGAATGGGACGAGTTTATAAGGCTGAGTTCAGGCACGAGGCGGTGCGTTTAGCTCTGAGCAGCGGTCTGTCACGTGAGCGTATTGCCCAAGATCTGGGTATCGGCTCTTCGACGTTGGAGTAATGGATCCGTGATGCGCAGAAGCTTGACACTGTAGTCGCTGACACAACAGATCATAGGCGCTATTGCGTGAGAATGAAAGATTACGCCGTGAGCACTTTCTGTTGCAGGAGGAGAAGGGGCTCCTAAAAAACGATCCCGGACGTTTGTCCGCCTGTGCGGCATAGAAACAGGCCATGCTATCGTGCCGGACAGGAGGGCAGCGGCCGTTTGCTTATTGGCGGGTTCGTTCTCGTTAAAAAACGTGGTCCATGGAACTGTGCGAATTTGAGAATGGAAACCTGGAGGGATCGAAGAACCGTTGGTTGATGCGCTTGGCTC
>NZ_LHZQ01000038.1 GCF_001580915.1 Acetobacter tropicalis
ATGATCGGATGTCTCCTTCATGTGTCCGGAAGGGGATCGTTGAACGGACGATCGCCGGTTGACCTGCTGAGACAGAAAAACAGCCGAAAGCCGAGTCTCATTTAAATGGTACCATATCTTTTGCGATGAGGGGGCCATATGCGTTACACTCTTGCATATGACACAAACGCTAATCGGCTACGCCCGTTGCTCGACTGACAAACAGGACCTCGCCGCTCAAAAAGACGCTCTACTCAAACTGGGGGTGGCGGCTGATCGCGTGTATACTGACAAGGGTTTCACCGGCACGAACCGGGAAAGGCCCGGCCTTGACCAGGCACTGGCGGCTGTTCGCAGTGGCGATACTCTGGTGGTGCCGAAGCTTGATCGACTGGCCCGATCTGTCCCTGACGCGCGGGCTATTGGCGACAGCCTGGCATCCCGTGGTGTGAAGCTTCAACTTGGGAGCAGTGTTCACGATCCATCTGATCCAATGGGCAAGCTGTTCTTCAATATTCTCGCGACTTTCGCAGAGTTTGAAGCCGATCTGATCCGGATGCGTACCCGTGAAGGCATGGCCGTTGCTCGCTCCAAAGGCAAACTGCGCGGCAAAAAGCCCAAGCTTTCTGAACGTCAGCAGAAGGAACTTCGCCGGATGTATGATACCGGCGATTACTCCATCAGAGATCTAGCCGAAGTCTTTTCCATCTCTCGTCCGACAGTCTATCGAACTCTCAGCAGAACAGCCTCAATGTTCTTGTCGGATTCACTCTAAACGTACGCAAAGTACACTTTCGTGTCGTGACCCCGGATACGCTCAAGGTCTCGCTGACGGTCAGAAAGAGGCTCAGCAGCGGGACAGACTAGCAGAATGGGCCGTGTCATCACCTTCAGG
>NZ_LHZQ01000198.1 GCF_001580915.1 Acetobacter tropicalis
AAATGACCCGAAATTGCCTCAAGTGTGAGAAATCCGCGTGGAAGACAGCAAACCCGCAGGCTGGCATGCTGACACTAAAGGCAAAACCCATGCCTGGACCAACGGTAACGCCGTTCTGCCCTTGGGCGATCTGCTGACCACTGACACCATGGCGCTCCTCTCCCTGAGCATTCACGCCGCAGGCCCGTATCTTGTGGAACCAGACGCTCAGACCACAATGATGAACCAATACGCCTGATCCCTCAGGCTTTCTGACGGGGCGTTCCTGCCTGCCAATGTATTTTATTGGGCTGAAGCAGGAATGCCTTTTTCAAGCCTTTATAAAAAGGAGGGTCCTCGAAACCCTCCTTTTTTGTCCCATCAGAATCACACCTCATTGAGAGTGCCGCGGATAGAAAAGGCGCGCTGGAGGCTTTTAACTCCCCTCCGGGTCAAGCTCATCATCTGAGCAATACCGATCACTTGCTTCCCTGCCCCCTCCGAAAAGGACTGCTTGGAAAATAGGTCCCGCGCCCTGATTGACTTTGGGGCTTGGGGCTACGCGGAGCGCATCTTCTCCCTGACAGCAAGCGTCATCCAAACAAAAACAGGGCCGGAACTGTGTCCGGCCCTGCTGAGCAAACCGTGGGATAAAAGCCGCTTTATCAGCTTTCCTGCGCGGCGCTGCGGCGGGCTTCCACTTCTTTTTTCATGGCTGCCTGCACTTTTTCAAAGGCCCGCACTTCAATCTGGCGCACCCGTTCACGGGAGATGCCATATTCATGCGCAAGGTCTTCCAGCGTAGACGGTTCATCCTTCAGGCGGCGTTCCGTGAAGATATGTTTTTCACGGTCATTCAGCGTGTCCATGGCAGAAGCCAGAAGCGCCTTGCGGCCTGAAAGCTCCTCGTTCTCGGCGTAGACTTCTTCCTGATTGTGCTGATCATCAACCAGACGGTCCTGCCACTCGCTGCTTTCATCCGTGCGCATGGGGGCGTTCAGGCTGTGATCGGGTGCCGCCATGCGGCGGTTCATGTTCACCACATCCTGCTCGGGCACGCCCAGCGTGGTGGCGATCTTGTTCACCTGTTCCGGCTGAAGATCCCCATCATCAATGGCCTGCATCTGCCCTTTCAGGCGGCGCAGATTGAAGAACAGTTTTTTCTGCGCGGCAGTGGTGCCCATTTTGACCAGAGACCAGCTATGCAGGATGTATTCCTGAATGGCGGCACGAATCCACCACATGGCGTAGGTGGCAAGGCGGAAGCCCTTGTCCGGATCAAACCGGCGCACGGCCTGCATCATGCCCACATTGCCTTCGCTGATAAGCTCGTTCACCGGCAGGCCGTAGCCGCGATAACCCATGGCGATCTTGGCAACCAGACGCAGATGAGATGTGACCAGCTTGTGCGCGGCGGTCACATCTCCTTTGTCCTTCCACAGATGGGAAAGACGGAGTTCTTCTTCCGGTGTGAGGATAGGGTACTTACGAATATCCTGAAGGTATCTTGACAGATTGTTTTCAGGACGAACATTGATAACAGAAGAAACCATGGGTCAGCACTCCCTTGAACCGGAAAGCTCCCTGCGGTGCAGTGGACTGGGGGCAGCCCATTAAAGAACCGTTTGGAAAGAGGCGAGTTCCGGCCAACAAGTGAAAAAGACTTACATCCTCTTCCTTCGCCCCCCGAAATGAGCAGCACGAGGGAAGAGACGCCCGCTCCGGCACCTATGATAGACGCACGGGAATGGTGAGCTAGGGTGCGCCCGAATCACCACACTGTCAAGAAAATCGGACGATCCTGTTTGATTAACGCAAATGTGAGCTATGCGTTTCCTGCCTGACCACGCGGGACTCGTGGCCGCAGAAAGACTTCTCTTTGCCTGCTCGCTCTTCCAGCTTTTCAGCGGCTGCTTGACCCTTCAGCCTACGGGGCTGACAAGGGATGAGTGGCCTGAAAAAACAGGCTTGGGAGCGCGTGAGGAAAAGCCATCAGGCTGCGAAACCAAACCTCCGCCTGCATTCCCAGACTCGCCCGACCAGCCTTTCAGAGTTTTCACACCGCCTTTTTCAGCGGTGTCATGCCCAGGGCTTCGCCCAGCGCCTGCATGTCCTCCGGCATGGGGGCTTCAAACAGCAGGGCCTCGCCTGTGCGCGGGTGCGTAAAGCCCAGACGGGTGGCGTGCAGCGCCTGCCGGGGGAAATCCAGCGCGGCGGCACGGCCTTCCGGCGTGAGCAGTTTGGCAGCGGCAGGAACGCGGCGCAGATAGACCGGGTCCCCTATCAGCGGGTGCCCGTTGGCTGAAAAATGCACCCGGATCTGATGGGTGCGGCCCGTGGCCAGTTTGCAGGTGACAAGGGCGGCCCCCATCTCAAACGCCTGCAAGGTGCGGTAATGCGTCAGCGCCCATTTGCCGCCGTGGGTAGTGATGGTCATGCGTTTGCGGTCGCGCTTGTCCCGCCCGATATCCCCTTCATAATCGCCCTCCGCAGGGTTGGGGCAGCCCCAGCAGAACGCCAGATAGGCGCGGTCTATGCGGCGGGCTGCAAAATCATCCGAAAGGGCAAGATGTGCCTTTTCTGTTTTGGCAGCCACCATCAGGCCGGATGTATCCTTGTCCAGCCGGTGCACAATGCCGGGCCTGCGCTCCCCGCCAATGCCCTTCAGGCTCTCGCCACAATGGGCGATCAGGCCGTTCACCAATGTGCCGGTTTCATTGCCCGGCGCAGGATGAACCACCAGCCCGGCAGGTTTGTTGAGCACAATGAGATCATCATCTTCATAAAAGATCTCGAACGGCACCGCTTCGCCCTGCGGTACGGCGGGGGTAGCGGGGGGAATGTGCAGCACCAGTTCCATACCGGCCCGCACGCTTTCCGCTGGTTCCGTAATCTGTTTTGCGCCGCACTGGAGATGGCCGCTTTCTATCAGCCCCTTCACACGGGAACGCGAGAGTGTGCCGGACTGTGCGGACACATAGCGGTCCACACGCTCGCCTGCCTGTTCGGGCTGCACGACAATTGTAAGCATAGACCCACCCGCCGGATGGGGAGCATGGCTGGCGCGTGACGGTGGCGCATCTTGCGGCGGGGCGCCCTCTTCCTGTGATTGAGAAGCTGGCTGGCTGGTTTCGGCTCGGGCGGGGGCCTCGCGCTTTGCGTCCTTGCCGCCTTTTTTGCTCCGGCCTGCTTTTCTGGGGCCGGGCATGCCTGCATCTGCATTATCATCCTCTGCCTGCACGTGCGTACGCCGCCGGGATGACCGTGCGCCGCCGGGTGCGGGCTGCGCCGCCCCGGCAGGGTGAGAGGCCTTTGTCTTATCGGGTGTCTGGTCTGGCGTGGGAGCAGGCGTGCCGGGGTTCTTCAAAAACTCATCCTGTCCTAAGGAGCAAGCGGGAGTCCTGCACAAAGCCTACTCACTTGGGCGACGTCAAGCATTTGCGGCAGGGGGCTATGGCTGGGCCATGTCTGATGGGATACACTCCCGGCATGAGTGATCTGCCCACCCCCACCCCTGCCGTTGCCCCGCCTGACCCGGTGGAAGCCCTGCAGGTGGCCTATGCCGCCATGGTGCGCAGGCGCGTGCTGCTGCTGGCGGTATTGGCGGTAGCCATTCTCGTCTCTCTGGCGCTGGATTTCTCGGTGGGGCCTTCTGGCCTGAGCCCGTGGCATCTGCTGCATATTCTGCTGCACCCGGAGGCTGCGCCGCCCATGGAGCGGGTGATTGTGTGGCAGATCAGGCTGCCTTACGCACTGATGGCGGTATGTGTGGGCGCGGCCCTTGGGCTGGCGGGGGCGGAAATGCAGACCGTGGTGGCCAATCCCCTTGCCAGCCCCTTTACGCTGGGTGTTTCGGCTGCCGCCGCATTCGGTGCATCGCTGGCCATTGTGCTGGGCTGGCATCTACCCGGTGTGGGAGAAAGCTGGCTGATTGCCACCAATGCCTTTGTGTTTGCTGTTGGCTCCGTAGGGTTACTGGATGTGGTGAGCCACCGCCGCCACGCCAGCACGGGCACGGTGGTGCTGTTTGGCATTGCGCTGGTGTTCACCTTTCAGGCGCTGGTCTCCCTTATTCAGTTTGTCGCCAATGAGGACGCGTTGCAGGAGCTGGTCTTCTGGACCATGGGCAATCTGACACGCACCACATGGCCCAAACTCGGCCTGCTGGCAGGCGTGGGCGCGGTGGTGGCTGTCTTCTCCTTTCGCTCCGCATGGAGCCTGACCACCCTGCGCATGGGGGAAGAACGGGCAGCCAGCCTTGGCGTGAACGTGCCCCAGATCCGCCGGGCGGCGCTATTGCGCATCAGTCTGCTTTCCGCGCTGGCCGTGGCGTTTGTGGGGATTATCGGGTTTGTGGGGCTGGTTGCCCCGCATATCGCCCGCCGTCTGCTGGGGGAAGACCACAGATTTTACCTGCCGGGCAGCATGCTGGCGGGGGCCCTTATTCTCTCGCTATCTTCCACTGTGGCGCGGGTGTTGGCACCGGGGGTTGTGGTGCCTACCGGCATTGTGACGGCACTGGTGGGCATTCCTTTTTTTGTGGCCATTGTGCTGCGTCGGCAGGGGATGTCCTGATCATGCGTCCTTCCCCGGAACATCCGCCCGCGCCCAGGCAATCATCCTCCCGCTCGCCAGAAACTGGGGCTGGGGGCGAGGAGAACTGTCAGGCCGCTCTCTCCGCCCCTGCTGCGTTCACGTCTGCTGAGGCACAGCCGGGCACAGCACACAGCGCGAGCACCTCGCCAAACACTGGCGACGCTGCCACAGCAAACGTGGATACGGCACGCCCGAACTCGGAAGGACCAGAGGCTGGGGCACCAGAGACGGGGGCATCAGACCGCAATGGGCTTGAAGCGCGGAATGTGACCGTGCGGTTTGGCAGGCGCACTGTGCTGCATGATGTTACGGCGGGACCCTTCACACGCGGCACCATTCACGCCCTGCTTGGGCCTAATGGCAGTGGTAAATCCACCCTGCTGCGCGCCATGGCTGGGCTGTTGCCGTCTTCTGCCTGCGTGACGTTGAATGGCGAGGACCTTTCTGCCATGTCCCTCACCGCACGCACGCGCAAATGTCTGTATCTGCCGCAGGATCTGCCAGCCCCCGTGCATTTGCCGGTGCTGGAAGCGTTGATGGCCGCCAGCCATACCGGCGGCGGGTTTCAGGCCCCACAGCACGATGATGCCGTGCGGGACGCGCTGGACCGGCTGACCCAGTTTGGCATTGCACCGCTGGCGTTACGCCCGCTGGATGAGCTTTCTGGTGGGCAGAGGCAACTGGTGGGGCTGGCGCAGGCGTTCAGCCGCACTCCGGAAGCGGTGTTACTGGATGAACCGCTGAGCGCGCTTGATCTGCACCATCAGTTTGCCGTGATGACCGTTTTGCGGCGGGAGACCACCGCCCGCCAGCTTGTAACGGTTATTGTGCTGCACGACCTGAATATTGCACTGAACCTGACAGATACCGTAACGGTTTTACACGAGGGGCACATCATGGCCTCCGGCCCGCCAGCGGATGTGCTGACCCCTGCCCTGCTGCGCGAGACCTATCGCATCCGTGCCCGGATTGAGCACGGTACGGATGAGCGCAGCTTTGTCAGCGTGGACGGCATTGCGTAAGGCTGAAAAAGCAACCTACGTGCCGCAGAAGGTATGGCGCACGCGCTCGGCAGGTTTTGCAGGCAGGGCGTAGCGTTCCCGGCCCGGCTGCTCCTGATAGGGATTGGCCAGCACGCTCTGCAATGTCTCAAACAGGGTGTAATCGTCCTCGGTAACAGCCTGCACAATCATTTCTTCCACCAGATGATTGCGCGGAATGTAGCAGGGATTCACCCGCCGCATGGTGGCGGCGCGTTGCGCTGGCGTGCATGACGGTTCCTGTTCCAGCCGGGCCTGCCACTGTTTGAGCCACGCGCCCAGCGGGGTGAGCGTATCGGGCAGCAACACGGCATCTGGCGTATTGGCCAACCCTTCCTGAAGCTCTGTCTGGCTGAGTGCGCGGAAAGTCTGGGTGAAATCAAGCTGGTCGTTCTTCATGGTTTCCAACAGAGTGCGCGCGAGGGCGATATCCCCTTCCTGCTCTGTCTTCAGCCCCAGCTTGGCGCGCAGGCCAGCCAGATAGGCGGTCTGGAACTGCGGTTCAAAAGCCCCCAGCGCGGTCTGGGCTATCTCGACCGCCGTGTCATCATTTTCAGCCAGAAGAGGCAGCAGGGCTTCAGCCAGACGGGTCAGGTTCCACAGCGCCATGCTGGGTTGGTTGCCGTAAGCGTAGCGGCCCCGTTCATCAATAAAGCTGAACACGGTTGAGGTATCATACTGCTCCATAAAGGCGCAGGGGCCGTAATCAATCGTCTCGCCAGAGATGGACATGTTGTCCGTGTTCATCACGCCATGAATGAAGCCCACCAGCATCCACTGCGCCACAAGCCGGGCCTGTGCAGCAATCACGCTTTCCAGCAGGGCCAGATACGGGTTTTCAGCCTGCGCGGCATCAGAATAATGGCGGCCAATGGCGTAATCCGCCAGCAGGCGCAGGCCGGCCTCATCCTCCCGCGCGGCAAAAAACTGGAAGGTGCCAACACGGATATGGCTGGCGGCAACACGGGTCAGCACCGCGCCGGGCAATGGTGTTTCGCGCAGCACGGTCTCGCCCGTGCGCACGGCGGCAAGAGAGCGCGTGGTGGGAATGCCCAGCACAGCCATGGCCTCGCTCACCACATATTCACGCAGCACGGGGCCCAGAGCCGCGCGGCCATCCCCCCGGCGGGAAAACGGGGTGCGGCCGGAGCCTTTAAGCTGGATCTCCCATGTTTTGCCTGCGCTATCCGTGACATCCCCCAGCAGCAGGGCGCGACCATCCCCCAGCCGGGGCACAAAGTTACCGAACTGATGGCCCGCATAGGCCAGCGCCACCGGCTGCACGCCTTCCGGCATGGCCTGCCCCGCCAGCATGGCGATACCCGCCGGGCTGGCCAGCCATGCGGTATCCAGCCCCAGCGCCTCCGCCAGTTTTTCATTCAGCTTTATAAGCTGTGGCGCTGCCACGGGGGAAAGTTCTACCTGAGCGTAAAACCGCTCCGGCAGGCTGGCGTACGTTTGTTCGAGAGAAAAATTGTTCATGACTCTGACCACCCAGCGTTGTGTCCTGCTTGCACGCACCCTTGGGCTGCACAGCCTCTACCCTACTGCCGCAACGCCTGCCCTGAAACCCCGAACGCACGAGATGCGCCTATGTTTGAACTGCGGGTTTTTGCTGATGCTCTCATCTCAGCCTCCTCCGCTGGTGCGTGACAGCGCGCAGCGTGATGACACGCAGACAATTTTTCAGCCAGACACCAGTTGAGGAATAGAAAAGCGATACCCGGTACACCGTTGGCGCACAGCAACGCAGACGTTATCCGTGCTGACAGATGTAAGTGCTGCCACTGGTTTGGCATTATGGATCGATCCATAATGCCTCATGCGGGTAATCAATCGTAATACGGAAGCGCCCGCAGATAATAGCATCATCTTTTTTATTTTTATGTCTAAATATAATTTTTGATTATGATAAATATTTTATCATATTGTATTCTTATATTTTCTTTTTTATATACTCATATATTATGTTGAAGTCTTATCGATCAAACATATGATTTGTATCTATGGAATAAGCCTCCCCATAAGGAGCAATATAACTCCCAGTTTGATGATCATGTCTATCATCTCCATTTCCTAGTCGGATATTAACATCACCGATAATGGGAAATTTAACATTTTTTCCATTTTCGTTATAATTATCGTGATAATTTTCATATTCATAATATTTTTTTCTTTTCCCATAAACATCAATGGTCTCAGGATCATGGGTAATAAAGTTTAGATCATTCATAATTTTTTCTTTTCTAAAAAAAGAATTGTAGTAATCTTTATTTTTAGGGGCTGCATTAATATCTGTTGTTGTTACTGTAAATGAGAAAAAAAAATATCATTATGACATGATGCGTTTTCATTTTGATTTCATGTGCCCAAATTTTTACGATCAGCCCCATCTACAGTGACCTAGGCCATACTGTAGTTAAGGTTGCTTTTAGGTTATCATAGTAAACGAGGAAAAGGCGAGCCTTGCATTAGGTGTTTAGTCCCGGGATTTGACGGGTTGGATTGATAATGAATTTTTCTGGCTCTGAAGTCCAGATTTGGCAGACATATTCGTAGGGCGTGAGGCCACTTAGGCTCTTGAGCCTTTGCCCCCGCAGCACCTACTACCGTCTACCCCATCCAGAGGCTCATCCTTTCCAGCCCGAAATTTCTATCAGGCCGTTCCGTAAACCACACAGGGCCAACGCGCTGTGTGCCCAATGTGATTTCCGGCACCTCAATCAGGCGCGTCCCCTGTATCAGGCTGTCACCGTTCTCGACAATCCGCCATTCTGGATGATGGGCATGCCATTTTTCAAAAACACTTTTTATAATATATGATTTTACACCCTCTCCTTTTACGGTGGGGATATGCTGTGCAGTCAGCCCGGCAGGTGTGGGAAACGCTGTTGCTCCCGTATCAAACAACAGAGGAACGGGTTCGCCATCTATCATGAGAGTCACCTCAGGAAAATCACTGCCACGCTCACCGTTCTGATTATGCACAAACGAGAGGGGAACACGCACTGCATGCGGATCTGGGTGCCAGTCTTGTGGTTCGAGCAGAATTTTTTTGGCGGGATAGTCAAATGTCCAGATAAAATGGGAAAGATAGCCCGCCCCAAGCATACCATCCGCAGCCTTCACGCCTGCATCAGCATCAAGAATAACAGCATCTGCCCCGCAAGGACGCGGCTGCGTTACGGAGGGCAAACCGGCACCTGTGCGAAATGAAATTCCGCCGACAAGACCCACCTTGAAATCAGGCTGTTTGCAGGTTGTTACTGTCCCGCCAAGACGGGAGACAATGTCTCTACGAAGAGCATACAGGCCGCCAAATCCGGCCCCTCCCGTATCCACAATCAACCGGGGTGTGTAGCCCGTCCGCGCAGTCGGTGTAACATAGAAATGTCCGGCTTCAAACATTGTGGGCACAAGCACTTCTTTTGTCTGAGCGTGCGCCATTGCAGCAAACATGCAGCCACAAAACACCAAGAAAACCTTTGATAATAAATGCGTCATTTGCAAACAGAGCTGCCTATAACTTTCACAATCCTGAGATGGGTCTGGCATGTTATCGTCCCCTGCCAACAGGCACCACATATGAAAAATTCATGGCTTTTGAAGCAGACTTTCCGCGCACCGTATTTCTTCACATTCCTTCAAAAAATCATAAGTTTATATTGTTATTTATTGACGAAAATGATTTATTTCTTCCGTCAAGGTAACACAGATGGACACCTTCTATAACACCAATATTTTGTTTCTTCCGCTCACATATGACCACTCTAGTATTCTTAGAGGTCGTTCCAATTCTGCTCCTCTCACCAACACCGAGTAAAATATGAAACTTAGTCAGAGTATCGCACGTCATGGAGCTGAGGCAGTTAAAACATATCGCACTGTCTCTGGGATCAGGCAGGACAACGAGGTTCCTGAGATATTTCTCGGCGGACAAATTGCGATTGGACTGAACCGTGATTTAAATTTTCAGGCTCACGTCGAAAGACCATATCTCACAATTATTAAAGAGCTAGGGGGCACAATAGACGACCAGTGCATTGAGAGTATGGGTAGTTTAAGAGCAGACGTTGCACTCTATCAGGAAGAAAAACCAATTGCTATCGTTGAGCTAAAGATTTGCGACGAAAGAGATCGCCGCGGATGGAAAGTGCTCGCTGATCTTGAAAAAATGAATCGATTATCGGAACAGACAAGAATTGCAATGTACCTTGGCGTTCTGCTCACCGACACGCACCAAGAGTGCAAAGATCGCAGGAAAAGTCTCGAGACGATACTAGGGCAAAAATTTGAAGCGGACTCAGGTCTCGAAGCTGCAGGCAAAGATGCCAAATGGAACTGGCAATTTATAGCTGGAAAATTTACGTGAAATCTAATGTTTTTATATATCCCATCATCGTTCATTGCTTCCACCGGGAAAGATTTTACAATCCTGCTCCGGTATTGAGTTAATGTTCGCAGACAGCCGCCTCCCTCCAGCCCCACAATGCCCGTCAACTTTCTTCATAGTGAACGGGTAGAACATCCTGTCATCCGAGTTCCTTCACGTTTTTTCTCAGTTTTCTGAAAATAGTCATAAACCTTCTTAAATCCATTCAGGCGAACAAGCTCCCTTATCCCGTCATTTGATTACCGCATAGCTCCGCTTTGTAGAGCCGCAACAAAAAGCCCCCTCAGTTATCTTGTAAGCGCAAGGGCGTGACGGATGGGGGCAAGATATCCTATTATATCTTGCAGAAGCGGACGGTGCATACTGCCACGTAGTGGACGCAAAAGATAACGCAAGGATGGTCATGGAAAATCAGGTTCATTCAATCTGGTCGCAACTGAATGGGTTGCTGCCTATTGTGTTGGGTTACGTCAGTCAGTTTGCGCTGGCGCTGCTTGTTCTTTTTGTTGGCTGGAAACTTGTCAACGCGGTCACGCGCGCCATGGGCCGCATGATGGAGGCAAGCCATATCGAACCCACACTCCGCGGGTTTTTGCTGAGTGTTGTGGGGCTGTTCCTCAAGGCCCTGCTGCTGATCAGCGTGGCCTCCATGGTCGGGATTGCGACAACATCCTTTGTTGCTGTTCTGGGTGCCGCTGGTCTGGCCGTGGGCATGGCGTTGCAGGGTAGCCTTGCCAACTTTGCGGGCGGTGTGCTGATCCTGCTGTTCCGTCCCTTCAAGGTTGGGGATTCCATTACAGCGGGTGGCAGTTCAGGCACCGTGACATCCATTGAAATGTTCCGCACTGTTCTGCGTGATGCAAATAATGAGATCATTTATGTTCCCAACGGAACATTATCAAACAACATTGTGGTCAACAGTTCTGAAACTGACAGGCTTCTGGGTTCGGTCACACTGCTGATTGATTACAATGATGATATTGATAAAGCCCGAGCCCTGCTGCTTGGCCTGACAGAGCAGGATGAACTGGTTCTTAAAAGCCCCGCCCCCTCTGTTTCCTTTTTACCAAAAGCTGCAAATATTCAGGTAACACTTGGGTTCTGGTGCGCCCCCGGAAACGTTGCCCCTCTGGTCGCAAAATATTCAGAGGCAGCCATCAAAGTGCTTCAGAAAGAAGGCTATCGCCTTGGGGTAACCGCACGCACGGCGGCATGATCCACCCGGGTTTCAGGACAAGCTCCTGAAACCCACCCCTCTTTCAGGTGGGCATGATTTGTGCAAGAAACATCTGAAAATACTTTCGCTTTCAAAAAAATTTAGAATATTCTCTTCCTGACACACACAATCATGCAGGAAGCAATACTCTTCAAATATTGCCTCTTACGAGGCACGTGACACCCTCATAAATTGATCACACGGGCATAGTTGATACGCGACTTTAAGCAAGGCTAAAGCACGCACGCTTCTTTACGGAAATATTCCTCCCTTCCAGAGGAAGCTCACACCTTTCAAAGAGCTCCGCACCACGCGGCATGGTTTACATCTTTTTTATGGGCTGAAGACACTCAGACCAACACTGCGAATGTGCGTATTGGCTCCGCAGACTCAACACCATTTCCCGAAGACATTCTCTAAAAAATAACTAAAAATAATATAGTTATCAATATCCATCTCACTTCAGGTTCTTGCATCCCTGACTTTTTACCCCATTCTGCCACACCACACAGACACGCATTTGTGACTCCATCCGGGTCTCCTAGCCTGTCACTTTAGCGCGGTATGCGTTGTTCTCATCTGAGTGCTGCTTATGATCCCTGTTCAGTTTGATCATGCAGGCGCTACTGGATGGGATCGTTCTCCCTTTCAAGCGGCCCGGCGAGCAGGGAGAGTGATTTTTATGACCACCTTTGAACTGGTCGATGCCCATCAGCGCGAGAGGGTAGGGTCATTCCCCTCCTTTGACCCTGCGCGAGGAGATCTGGAGGTCTTCCGGCGTGATCTTGCGGAAGGCACAACTGCTCTGTTGGGGTCTGATACTGTGGCGTATGAAGAAAGGGTGATACCCGGCCCCGCCAATGCCCCTGCGGTGCGGGTTCTGATCTTCCGGCCGCCCGAGGCCAATGGTCCCGCGCCGGTCATTCTGTACGTGCATGGGGGCGGCATGATTGCGGGTACGCCGGACATGCAGGCTGGCACCCATGCCAGAGTGGCCGCCGCAACAGGGGCGTTGATTGTGTCCGTTGATTATCGGCTCGCACCTGAAACGCCTTTTCCCGGCGGGCTGGAGGATGTGTATGCAGCGCTCCTGTGGCTGTCTGCCCATGCCACGGACCTAGGGGGAGACTCCAGCCGTATCAGCATCATGGGGGATAGCGGAGGCGGATGTCTGGCTGCCGCTACAGCGCTTCTGGCGCGGGACCGGAAACAGGTGCCGCTGCGGGCGCAGATCCTGATCTATCCCATGCTGGACCTGCGCACGGGCGGCCCGGACGCCCTAACGGATGACCCGACAACAGGCGAGTTTGTCTGGACACGAGCCCAGAACCAGCATGCGTGGTCTGCGGTGCGGGGCACACTGGCAGCGGATGATCCGGCATTTGGTTATCTCTCTCCCGCCTTCATGCGTAATCTGTCCGGCCTGCCGCCAACCTTCCTGATAACGGGAGCGCTTGATCTGTTCAGGGATGAGGACGTGACGTTTGCGCAGCGGTTATGGCAGGCTGGTGTTCCGACAGATCTGATTGTGTACGCCAATGCCGTGCATGCGTTTGATCTACTCCCCTCACCTTTGGCTGAGCGGGTGCAGCGGGACGTTGTGGAAGCCATCCGCCGCCTGACCTGAAAGGCTGGGATGAGATAAGGAAGGACACATGGTTTCTGAACACACTGAAACCAAGCCAACGCCACGCGCTGCATGGTTTGCCCCCAAACGCTTCGGCTATGGCGCAGGCACCCCTATTACATGGCAGGGATGGGCTACCCTGGGCCTTTTTCTTGCCGTGACGCTGGGTTCCTCTTTTGCGCTTCCTTTCCTGCCCTTCCGCCACACGACCTCCTTACTGGTTGGCGTTATTTTGCTTGATATTATTGCAACGGCCCTCTTTTTCTGGGTCTGTCGCTCCCACACGCAAGGGGGATGGCGCTGGAGATGGGGCGAGTCTGACTGACGGCGCGTGCTCTGGCCCTGTCTGTGCGAACATGGTAGGTAAATGCCCACTTTGAACGCAGCCGCGCAGGTTTGTTTCTTACCCGCCTGATTTTTGCCCGTAAGCAACACGCCTGCACGACACAGACCCAGACGGACACCACACGTCCAGCACACCAAGGCCGCGGAGACGCCAGAACTTATGAGCACGACGAGAGAGACAGTCTTCCAGATCACCCCTAAGACCGATGCTGTCAGCCCGGAAGAACGCGCTGCCTTGCTGGCGAACCCCGGCTTTGGTCGTGTCTTTTCTGACCATATGGCCGTTGTGACCTACACCGAGGGCAAGGGCTGGCACACGCCGCAGATTCTGCCCCGCCAGCCGCTGGTGCTGGACCCCGCTGCTTCTGTGCTGCACTACGCGCAGGAAATTTTTGAGGGTATGAAGGCCTACCGCGCCCCCAACGGGGATGCGCAACTGTTCCGCCCGGACGCCAACGCCCGCCGCTTCCGCAAATCTGCCGAGCGCATGGCCATGGCGGAAGTGCCGGAAGAACTGTTTCTGGACGCCGTGAACCAGCTTGTGAAAATTGATGCTGGCTGGATTCCGGACCCGGAAGTGGGCACGCTGTATCTGCGCCCCTTCATGATTGCCACGGAAGCCGCGCTGGGTGTGAAGCCCGCTTCTGAATACAAGTTTATTGTGATTGCCTGCGCTGCTGGGGAATATTTCTCCAAAGATGCGGGGCCAGTAAGCGTGTGGGTTGAAGAACGCACGGTGCGCGCCTCTCGTGGCGGCACGGGTGAAGCCAAATGTGGTGGCAACTATGCCGCCAGCCTGACCGCCCAGCAGGAAGCCAAGGAACACGGCTGCCATCAGGTGCTGTTTCTGGATGCCGCAGAACGCAAGTGGATTGAAGAAATGGGCGGCATGAACATCATGGCCGTTCTGGATGATGGCACCCTGCAGACCCCGCCGCTGGAAGGCACCATTCTGCCCGGCATCACCCGTGATTCCCTGCTGACACTGGCACGGGACAAGGGGCTGACGGTGAAGGAAGAACCCTACGCCATTGACCAGCTTTACGCGGATGCCAAATCTGGCCGCCTGCGTGAACTGTTTGCCTGTGGCACCGCAGCCGTGGTCACGCCCATCGGTACGTTGAAAAGCGCCGAAGGCACGCATGTGATCAACGGCCAGACGGGCGATGTGACGGCTGACCTGCGCAAGACGCTGTGTGATATTCAGTTTGGCCGTGCGCCAGACCCACATGGCTGGGTGCACAAAGTCGGCTGAGGCGGCTAGCTACTCTCAACAGCAGACCAGAATGAAAAATGTGCGCAATGCTTCTGCCCCATTGGGTAAAGAGGCATTGCTCACACCATTTGAATGATCTGAAAAATCGACTTCAACGCACACATTTCGTCAGGTGAAATAACTGAATATCCGGGCGAATGCGCCCTTTAGGCAGCAGGATATTTTCAAGATCAGTCACAATAACCGCATCTGGCGCTGGTTTCCGTTTTTCCGGCGTAAAAGCTGTAATATGCAGCCCGTCTTTCAGAAATATGAGCTCTGTGAACGCTTTTTTATCGGGCAGGGAATACGCAAAAACTCTCCCGCTTGATCCCTGATCGAGAATCAGGATTTTCCTGTTCCCATCTTTTTCATAGAGTTCTATCTCGTTGTAGTATCCTGATTGGGTGATACTTTGAGGCACCACCTTAAGACCGATATTTTCTGTGCCCTCAGACGAATAAACAGCATTCTCCCAATGACAATCTGCGGCCTCTGAATGGTTCAAAACTAAAAATGAAAACACCAGAAAATATAAGATTATGATTTTTATATTTTTTAATTTGAAAACGAAATTATCTTTCTTCTGTTTCACAAAAAAATACCTTCTATTTTCAATAAATCTTCCGCAAGAACGTTTTCTTTCACCATTATAGGCCTGTACCCTGAAAGGTTCTAGGGAACTGGCAGGCTTTGAATGATAGGACGGACTGCATAGCTGTTTGTGATGAACTGGAGACAGTCGGAACCCTATTGACCAGACTCACGAAAGTGCGGGCTGTTGCCACACGATCATTTTATCCCATTTACTCACGTAATGTCCCGTCATAATAATTTAAGGAGAGATTTAATGAGCTTTAGAACGAAGTGGAAAGCACGAGAGCTACAGGCTCGTCATACACGTGGAAGCGAGCGTGATTATGATTGGCTTGGCGAAGCTCACAGAAAATATCCAGAAGCCTTTGAAAAAACCATGTCGTTTATTAGCTCTGTAGAGAGTGATGCCCAGAAGGTGGGGATTGAGTCAGGAAAGATTATTTCTTTATCCAATGGTGGCATGCTGTTTTTGATAGTCTTTGCGATAAGTAGCTGGACGACACATCATGCAGGAGATGACTGGCTTACCTCTCGTATCGTATGGGTCGATCGTGCATTTGGTCTGGTTTTTTGCGGGAGTGTGATGTTTGTCATATTGGAAATGGTACGCTTTTTTGCCAACACAACCGCAACTTTCAATCCGCAAATAATGGATCGGACAAAAGAAAAATGGGATGAAATATTATCAAGAAAACCAGCAAAAGACTTTGTTTCAAAGCAGATAGATCTTTTTATAGCACGCGAACGAGCTAAAAATGTGCGTCTATTGACCAGCAATGCGTCTGGCAACTGGACAGGCAGCAAGTTTTTTGTGGCACTCCAGTGCGCTTGCGTTGTGATGTCTACCATTGGTGGTTTTGTATTACTTGAAGCGAATGTCGCAACCTCACGACAGGTCGCTAAAGAAAAACCAGCTCAAGAAATGATGTGCCGACCAGTGGAAAACACGCCTTAGAACCGCTGAAAAGCCCCTCACCCTATGAATAATAATATGGACTTATAAAAATTTATCACCGGTCCCGTTTCTTATTATACCACCAGTCCTTCCACAGGGAGACGGCTGATATTTTCTAGAGAGGAATGGCGGCGTCTAGCGTTATAAAATCTGTTTACGTGCTGAAAATGGAGAAGCGCCCCCAAACCGTCTCCGCCATTACAGCGGAGAGTGAATGGCGGCTTCGTGCTCAATCTCGCACTGCTTTGTATCGGGCTTAGGGGCCGTGGCGCGCAGGGCGGCCAGTTCCGCGCGGGCGGCGTCCATATCGGCGCGAAAAGCGGCGCTGCCATGCATGGCCGCGACCTCGGCGGCCCCTGCCAGATAGCCTTCCTGCACATCGCTCTCCCAATGCACACCGCACACAATGCGGCTTTCACCAAATACGCGGCCGCGTTGCAGAATGGCGGTGCTGCGGTCTGGCAGCAATTCGGTCAACACAAGGGCAAGGCTCCACCCCAGCATGGTATGGCCGGAAGGATAAGCGCCGGTCTTGGCAATATCTTCCCGATCCTCTTCCGTGCAGATGGCGTTATCCGTGCCCACAAAGGGGCGGGTGCGCCGCCAGTAATCCTTGCCTTTCCACATATCGGGCACTTCCGTATTGCCCATATTCCGCAGCAGCGCGACCAGATGCGGCGCTTTGGCGGCATCAATCACAAAGCCTGCCGCACAGGAAAAACTGTTGAGCAGATCAGGAAGCTGCAATTTTGCATCGGAGGCTGCCAGCGCCCAACGCGCATCATTCTTCCAACCACGGGTGACAGCAAAAGCTTTTTCGTCCGTCTGATGCCGCAGGCTCCCCGGCTGAGGCGGCGGCGGCAGATACTGTGTGGGGTCCGGCTGCGTATCTGGCGTGAGATACGGCGAGGACCGCGATGCCTGCGGCTGTGAGTGCGCGGCGCCATGCCCGTGCGGAAGCGCAGTGTGCGTCTGCCGTGTGACTGGTGACGGGTGAGGCTGTGCGGAATGCAGAGAATCTGCCTGTGCCGGGACGAAAGTGCACAAGGGCGCTCCCAGAGAAACCAGAGAAAGAATAAGAACCCTTGCCCTGACACCGTGACCTTGCACCACGCTAAAAAGAGTCTGCCTGACTGGCACGGGGGCTGACTGTCCGTTTCCTGTTCTCAAAACCGCGCTTCCTCTTCTACCGCCCTGCGGCTGATCCTGCCGGGGCAGTACGGGCAGCCGTTTGAACGTCTCACATCCTTTATCTGCCGCCCTCCCATCATTTCCGAACCCCTTGGGGTTCATACATGCAGGGTGTGTGGCGAAAGGATTTTACAGCATGTGAACGCGCCCTCTATGTGAAAGTTTTGAGACAGGTGCCCCTTTCTTCACGTTATGCCGGATTATCCACCCTTATCTTGTGCGCCAGATACTGGTAAAATCTGACTGGCTTTTAGAGACTTCAGGACACAGCCGGTCTGACCCACAGCAATCAGGTGCAACGCAGAGTATGACAATTGTTATCATGACCGTTGGCACGGAAGGGGATGTGCGCCCCCACATTGCCCTTGGTGAAGGGCTTCTGGCCCGTGGACATGCCGTAAGGCTGGCGGCGGACCCCGGTTTCAAGGCCAACATTACCAAGGCAGGGCTGGAGTTTGCTCCCCTGACCGCCGATTTTGCCGGAATGATGCGCCATAACCCTCAGGCTCTGGATGGCCGCAGCGGCCTGGCGGCGGCACGTGTAGTCGTGGCTGAAACACGCCGCATGGCGCAGGACTGGCCCGCTCAGGGGCTGAAAGCAGCTGAAGGCGCAACCTTGCTGATTGGCTCTGGCAATGTCTCGTTATTAGCCGCCAGTCTGGCCGAGCGGTTGCAGGTACCTTTTGTGCAAACCCAGTTGCAACCGCTGGAAGCCAGCCATGCGCTGCCGCCTGTGTGGTTCAGGCCCCGCCTCCTGCCCGCATCTGTTACGTTTGCGCTGCACCGCACCCTGCGCCAGACAGCGTGGCTTCTGCTGCGCCATACAGCAAATGACATGCGCAAAGCACTGGATTTGCCCCCTTACCCCCTGAAAGGACCATGGCATGACCCCAAGGCCACCGGCGGGCGTATCCTGTTTGGGTTCAGCCCGCATGTGGTGCCACGCCAGCCGGAATGGCCTGCGCGCATTGCCATGCCTGGGTATTTTGTATCTGCAAAAAATGCTGACTATACGCCGGATACAGATCTGGCCCGGTTTTTGCAGGCGGGAGACAAACCCGCCTATATCGGCTTTGGCAGTATGCTGAGCGGAGAAGCTGAAACATTGGCCGCCACAGTGCGGGACGCCGTGCAGCGTGCGGGCCTGCGCGCTGTGGTAGGGAGTGGCTGGTCCAACCTCAGGCGGTTTCTGCCAAATTCCGCACATATTCATGTCGTGGATCATGTTCCGCATGAATGGCTTTTTTCACAAATGCGGCTGGCGGTGCATCATTGCGGAGCAGGCACGGCCGCCGCCGCAGTGCGCGCCGGTATTCCCACCGTGCCCGTACCCTTTGTGGGGGACCAGTATTTCTGGGGCTGGCAATTACACCGCATTGGCGTTGCCACCCCCACGCAGAACCTGCGCAGCCTGACCGCACATACACTGGGTGATGCCATGCTTCAGGCAACATCCCCGCACATGGTGGCCAATGCCAGCCGCCTTGGCACGCAGGTCCGGGCGGAAAATGGTGTGCAGAATGCCATCACACAGCTTGAGAAATGGAATGTTCTATAAGGGTTTTTGAAAAACTCTTCGCCTGTGTGGTTTCACGGCTGACTGTTCAGGCAGCCTTTGGCTCTCCTCTGGTTCTGCTGCTCATGTTCCAGAAAATGCTCTGCAATAAACGCTGCATTTTCTGCGTCCAGCATTGCCATATGGGTGCAGGGCACATCCGTCACAACCAGCCTGCCTGTTATGTAACGCTGCCAGAAAGCGGGATTATCTACCACATCTTCCGCGCCGCGCTGCGTGGCTCGCATAAACAGCAGATCTGCCTGCACCTGTTGGGGCTGCCAGTTGCGCATCATTTCCAGATTATGGCTGACCACATGCCGCATGGCTTGCAGGATGGTTGCAAAGGCCGCATCATCCAACGCAAAAGCCTGTGCTTCCGGCAGCATGATCTCTACAATCCGGTCAGCCAGATCTTCCAGCGTGTTTGGCATAGTCTCAGAAAAATCAAGCCCCAGCATGGCAATAGCATTTTTGACAAGCCATGCATCCTCCATACGGACAAGGCCCTGCCCTGCCTCCAGCGCAGCCAGATCATGCAATGGATACGTATCCAGCATAACCAGCGCGGAAAGGCTCTCGCCTTCTGCCATCAGGCGGGCGGCCACGGCATGCGCCACCAGTCCCCCCATAGACCAGCCGACAAAACTGTACGGCCCGTGCGGCTGAAGAGCGCGGATCTGCTCCAGATAGAGGTCAGCCAGTTGCTGAATGGTTTGAGGAGGATTGAGGCCACGTAAAAGCCCCATATCCTGCAAGCCATAAACGGGTCTTTCAGCAGGAATATGTGGCAGCAGGGCAGTAAAACCCAGAGACACACCCAGAATGGGCGGAAAACAGAACACCGGCTGGCCTGTGCCTTCAGCCCGCAAGGGTACAACTGTTTCCTGAAAAATGTCTTCTACAGCATGCTGTTGCTGCAAAAGGGGAGCCAGCCGCGCAATGGTTGGCGCACCGAACAGGGATGCCACGGGCAGTTCATACCCCTGCTCCGTCAAGGCCGTGGCAACCTGCACGGCAGCAAGACTGTCTCCGCCAAGATCAAAAAAATTTTCGGAAATGCCAAAATCTTTCCGCCCCAGAATTTCAGCCCACAGGGTGAACAGAAGCTGTTCTTCCGCGGTTTGCGGCACTTCCTGCTGCGGCGTATGCGCAGCCTCCTCTGGCTCCGGCAGAGCTTTTCGGTTCAGCTTACCAGAAGCCGTAAGCGGCAGGGCGGAAAGCACCACAAAGCGGGAGGGTACCATCTGCGCAGGCAGACGCCCGTTCAGATGCGTGCGAAACAGAGCGAAATTTCGGGCTTCTTCCTCTGGCGTGATGCTCTCCGCCTGCGCGAAGGCCGCGGGCACCAGATAGGCCACCAGAACCGGTCCCTGTGCACGAGGCCAAACCCGTACTGCGGCCTGTACAATTCCCGGCAACGTGAGCAACGCGGCTTCAATTTCCGCAGGCTCGGCCCGCACGCCTTTTATCTTGATCTGGGCATCTGTGCGCCCCAGCACGGTAATCACGCCATTTGCCTGCCGGATGGCGCGATCTCCGGTAAGATAAAGGCGGCTCTGCAGTGTGTGATGAAAGGGATCTGGCCGGAAAACAGCCTGTGTCAGATCTGGCCGGTGCAGATAGCCGGTGGCCATGCCTGCGCCGCCAATTGCCAGTTGCCCAGCCACACCCACAGGGAGCAGGCTGCCCGCCGGGTCCAGAACATAACACTGCGTATTGGCCAGCGGTCTGCCCGCCGGAATGGGCTGCCCCCGCACGCCATCTTCTGCCGTAACCTCGTGAAGGCTGGACCAGATTGTAGTCTCGGTAGGGCCGTAAACATTATAGACAGAACGCGCCTGTTTCAGAAGTGTTCGGGCCAAGGGAAGAGGCAGAGGTTCACCACCGGAAAGCACCCGCACCTGCGCCAGACTGCCGCCATGCCCTGCCCCCACCAGCATCTGCCACAAGGTTGGCGTTGCCTGCATGAAGGTGATGCCATGCTGTTGCACAGCAGTAGCCAGAAGTGCCGGGTCTGTCACCGTCTCGCGCCTGGCGATAACCAGATGCGCACCGGCCTGAAGCGGCAGCAGCAGTTCCAGAATGGAAATATCAAACGTGACAGAGGTAACGGATAACCAGCACTCCTGCGTGCTGAACGCCAGTTTCTCCTGCATGCTGCACAGCAGGTTGGTCAGCGCTGTCCATGGCACCACAACGCCTTTTGGCGTGCCGGTAGTGCCAGACGTGTAAATGACATAGGCCGTGCCCTGCGCCACCACAGGCACCCGCTGAGTATCTGGCATGGAAAACTGTGTTGCAGGAGAACCATCTTCCGCCAGCCCCAGAACGGCGGCTCCATCGGGCAGGCCTGTTGGCAGACTGTCCTCGGTCAGGAACAGGGCGGGCTGGGCATTGGCAATAATGGCCGCATTACGTTCACGCGGACCACATTTATCAAGCGAAAGCCATGCAGCGCCCGTTATCATGGCGGCAAGCATGCCGATCACCTGTCGGCGGTCTCGGGGCAGCATCAGGCCCACCACATCACCGGGGCCAATGCCGCAGGCCGCCAAACGCTCCGCCACATTCTGCGCGGTTTGTAGCAGAACCGCGTACGGCACGGAGCCCAGCCTGTCTGTTACCGCCGGGGCTGTCGGGGTGTAGGCTGCGTGGCGCGCCAGATCTGCCACCAGAGCCTGCGGCCCCCAGTTGCGGGCCGTTGCGGCCTCATCCGCCAGCAGGGCGGTGCGCTCTGCGGCATCAACCAGAGGATAGGCCCCGATGGGTTGGGTGGGATCTGCAAGAATGGCTTCTATCAAACGCATGATATGCCGCAGATGCTGCGCCAGCATCGGGCCATCATACATCTCCGGGTTGGCATAAAGAGACAGCGCCAGCCCTTGCCCATCCTGACGGTCAAAAACAAAAAATGTCAGATCTTCCATTACCCCGTTGCTGAGGTTACGGTTCCGTGCCGGGCTACCGCCAAAGGAAAGGTGATAGTCAAATGGCTCAATATTGATACCAATACGTGAGAGATGCTGCTGCGTATCATGAAAGCCGAGGCTGCGCCGCAGATCCTCATACCGGAAGGCCTGATGCCGGAGCGCTCCGTGCAAAGCGCGCCGCACCTGAAGCAGAAGATCTGAAAAACCCAGTGTATAAGCCATGGCAAACCGCAACACCACGGCATTTGCGGCCATGCCGGGCACGCGCCGCATTTCACGGTCCGTACGTCCCGTCACCGGCATACCCAGTGTGAGGTCTTCCTGCCCTGTCAGGCGAAAAACATATGTGCTTAGCAGGGCTGTCAGCATTTGCGGCAGGGTCACCCCGGCCTGCTGCGCCAGAGACTGCATCCGCTCCGCCGTGGATGGAGGAATAAGGGCGCTGCGCTCTACAAACCCCAGCCGCTGCAAGGAGGCCTCCGGCGATGCGGGGGGCAAAGGGGACGCCAGCGTAACGGCCTCCGGCGGTGCGGCAAGCTGCTGCTGCCAATAGGCTTGATCTTTCTGCCGGCGCGGACTGGTGCGGTAGGCTGCTTCCTGCGCCACCAGCCGCTCAAGCGGCAGGAACGTGCAGGGCGCGGGCTGTCGTCCGTCCGCCATGGCGCTGTACAGTTCAGCCACGCGCGCCACAATCAGGCCACCTGAAAAACCATCCAGCGCAATATGATGGCAGCAGTGAAACCAGATGAACCTGTCAGCAGAAAGTTTGAACAGAGCACAGGTCCATAACGGATCTTCAGCCAGATCAACCGGCTGGCTGATGCGCTCCATCATCCAGTGTTGCGCCTGGGCAGCAGCATCTGGCCGGGTGGAGAAATCCATAAACGGCAGCGGGCAGCGCAGTGCGGGCAGGATAACCTGATAAGGCCCATCCGCCCCCATGCGGATGCTTACCCGTGTGGTTTCTGCCTCCTGCGCCACCTGTGCAAGGGCTGTGCGAAACAGGGCAGGATCAACCGGGCCGAGAATTTCCACCGCTTCTGCAATGTTGAACGTGCCCCCCTGCGTGCGCAGCAGGCTCCCCATCCAGACGCCGCGCTGGGCTGTGGTAAGGGGCAAACGGGTTTCCGGCACGGTCTTCATGACAGGCTCCCTGTATCAAAACGCAAAGATGCGCACCGGGATCACGCTGTTCTCTCTTTGCTTGGCAGTCACACAGTTGGCGTATCATCCCTTTTTGAAGAGAAAAATCTTTTCTTGGCCAGAATGGTATTTTTTTGAAGCAATAGGCTTATTTGTAAGAAAATTCTTAATTTTCAAGGGCTTTCCCGGTTTTCTCTTCATGGTTTGTTAACCTTTGGCTCTTGTTTGGTTTTAAAACAGGTACCTTGCGTTGAATGGTTCTGGTGTGTATTCAGTAGCTGTCACTGGATACTCAATAAGAGTCGCAGGCCCCATGGGCACGCGGCTCCTGACAGGAAAAGCCGTGGAACCCAACCTTGTTCAATTCAAGAAAGGCGTGCTGGAACTGTGCGTGCTGGCCCTGCTCTCACGCGCAGACTCTTACGGCTATGACATTGCCAGCCGCCTTTCAGACGCCATAGACATGGGGGAAGGCACCATCTACCCCCTTATGCGGCGCATGCAGAAAGATGGTCTTGTTTCAACGTATTTTGTTGAATCATCCTCAGGCCCGCCCCGCAAATACTATACGCTGACAGAAAACGGACGGCACAGCCTTGAAGCACAGCGTTCAGCCTGGGTGACATTTACGCAGGCAGTTTCCGCCATTCTGGCCCCCCTTGCACAGGGGGAACCCACCCCCAATGCAAACAGCGCGGCAGGAAACCAAAATGCTGCTTCTTCCACCCCTGCCGGGACAACCGGACACAGCCCCCTTACCGTACAGAAAACATTCAGGAACACCCAGCCATGATACAGGCACCTACAAGCAAACAGATGTTCCTTGACCAGCTACGGGCCGGGCTGAAAGGCCTGCCGCGCTCCGTGATTGAAGAAACTGTTGCTGATTATGAAGCCCATTTTGAAGCCGGACGCGCCGCAGGCCGCACGGAAGCCGATATTGCCAGCCGCCTTGGTGACCCCGCCCGCCTTGCACGGGAATTACGGGCAGAGGCTGGCGTACGCCGGTGGGAGGATGAACGCAGCCTGAGCAACGCGCTGGGGGCCATTCTGGGCATTATGGGGCTGGCCGCCCTTGATCTGCTGGTAGTCCTGCCCGTTCTGCTGGCTGTTGGCTCCTGCGTGTTTGCATTTGTGATTGCAGGGGCCGCCGTGTGTCTGGCCGGTAGCCTGCTACTGCCTTTTGCCCTGATAGACCTGACCCCGCTTTCCGGAGCGGACTGGTTGCAGGGGGTTCTGCTCAGCCTTGGGCTGGCCTCTGGCGGGGCGTCTGTTGTGGCGTTCTGCGTGTTGCTGACCATTGGCATTGTCAATCTGCTGGTGGGCTATGGCCGCGCCCATTACCGCCTGATTGCCCCCACCCATACCGCCTGAGATATAATATAAGGACAGTTTCCCATGATCCGTGGCCTTACCATGATTGCCGTTGGCGGAGCCGTTGTTTCAGCACTCTGCTTTGGCGTTGCCGCCTCCCGCGGGCCGACAAGCTTTTCCTTTGCGGATATTGAATGGGCCGACAGCGCCCCCCGTGGCCCGCAGATTTCCCGCACGCTTGCGTGGGAGGGCGGGCCGGACCTTACCATCAACCTGCCTGCCAGCATTATCATCCGGCAGGGACCAAAAGCGGGAATTACCGTTAGCGGGTCAGAACGGATGGTAAACCACATTGTGCTGAACGGCACCACGCTGGATACGGATGAGAACACCCCCAACCATCATTACAGATTGCGCGATGCCAAGGTAACGCTGACCATTACCGCGCCAGCCCTGACCAAACTGACCCTGAACGGTTTTGGCTCCGTGGACTGGCAGGGCTATGATCAGAAAACACTGGACCTGATCATTAACGGGGCAGCCCGTGTCAAAACCCATGGTCGGGCGAAAAATGTGACGCTGAGCATTGATGGCGCAGCCTCTGTCAACATGGCGGATATGGACATAACCAATCTTGATCTTTCCATGGATGGTGCGGGCTCTGTAAAAGCTGGCCCCACCGGCCGGGCAAAAATCTCCATTGACGGTGCAGGTTCCGTGAAGCTGACAAAAGTGCCTCAGTCTTTCAGCAAGGAGATTGATGGCATTGGCAGTGTATCTCTGCCCCAAGGCGCGCCGGAACCTCCCACCCCACCCAAGCCGCCACAGCCATCAGACAAAAGTGATCAGAACGAGGAAGACCTCTCCTTCTGAGTGCCCCACCCCACAGGAGATGTTGCCATACCAGTTTCCTGTGGGGATGAGGGCGAGCACCACGCGCAACCCTGTGCCAGCTAAGGAATGACCGTCCACTGTACTGTGAAAATATGGTGGTTTTGCTGAAGGATAAAGAAAGCCGATCACAACGGTACAAAACCGGAAATTAAGATCTTTACAAAAAAGGCATTTTTTATAATAAGCGTAATGCATTACTTTTTAGTAAGGATTTTGCGTCTAAAATGAAGATGTCTTCTGTTGCTGGGTGCCTGTCTGCACTCCTGCTGCTCTCTGCCTGCGCTTCTTCCGGCAATGAGTCCATCAAGAATGAAACGTCGGAAACCGTTGATCAGAAAATCAAGGACGGCGTGACGACCAAGCAGGAAGTCAAAGCCCTGTACGGGGACCCTCTTGAAACCAGTTTCACGGATAGCGGGCACGAAGTCTGGAAATACGTTTTCGCCAAAACCCGCGCGAACGGCACCAACTTCATTCCCTATTACGGCGCATTCGCCTCCGGAACACATGGGAAAGCCAAGACACTGTCCATCATCTTCACGGATCAGGTTGTCTGGCACCACTCCCTTGCGGATTCACAGATCCAGACCCATCAGGGTATTGGTGGCTGATAGCTCTTACAGCAAAAAGGGAAGAGTGGCGTTGCCCTCTTCCCTTTTTTTGTGTCTGCCAGAATAAAAACCTGCCTGATGCGCACGGCAGGCGGGGGCATGATCAGATCTGTGTTGATCTGGAAAACAGATTGATCACCAGCACGCCCAGCATGATCAGAGCGATCCCGATAATGGCGGGCAGATCAAGCGACTGCTTGAAAAAAACAAAGCCTATGGCTGAAATCAGCACAATGCCCACGCCTGACCAGATGGCATAAACCAGCCCGGTGGGAATGGTCCGCATGGTTTGGGAGAGCAGGTAAAAGGCGCAGCAATAGCCCGCAATACTCAGGGCCGCTGGAACCCAGCGGGTAAAGCCATCACACGCCTTGAGGCAGGATGTGGCAAATACCTCGCACACAATGGCGCCCATCAGATACAGGTAAGATTTATCAATCACGCACGCGCCCTCGCTTCGGCCTTATGCTTCCATACAGAGCTGTTGAGACACCCGCCAGACACGCCCGGCATTTTTCAGAACGATATGCGGGAATGCAGGCCGAACACCAGTTCATCCGCCACTTTATGCCCCGGCCATTTCTGGCTTTCCAGCCCGCCGGAGGGGTTGAAAACATACTGGAAATCCGGCTGGAGCACGAACCATGGCTGGACCTCGGCCTGATAGGTGAGTTCCATATGGTTTTCCGTTCCGGGCGCATGCTGGCCCAGTGCGCGGTAATAGGCCCGCGCGCCGGAGCTGGCACGGCCAAGCCCCCAGCCAAGCCCCAGAGTATCATTCTCCCTGCCCGCAAAAGGTGCTTTGAGGTTCACCCCGGCATCCACCGCGTAACTGATCATGTTGCGGTCTCCCCCATTGCCGGTGGCGCGGGCAAAAACGCCCAGCGAGGTGGGTGATTTACGGTACGGGCGCCAGACCATCTGGTCCACAATGCCGTACAGCAGCCAGTTGCCCCGCACCATGCGCGGCTGTGTGACCTCACCTCGCGCATAGGCTGCGCCCAGAGACTGACCCTGCACATCATGCCGCCAATCGGGAAAGCGGGCGGTATCATAATAACCGCCCAGTTTGTACACACCGGGCAGGCCGTGGCCGCTGCGTTTCCGGTTGGGGTGGTCCTCATCCGGTTCCGGGTTCAGGGCGTATTGCACCTCTCCAATCAGCAAAGCGCCGGTGTTCATGTTGAAGCGGCAGCCGCAGGCATCATTGGTGGTCTGGCTGGTGGCGTCATGCACGTTGCCCTGCCCCTGATTCTGCACGGTAAAGGAGTTCCACTGGTTTCCCGGCGGGTTATCATCCGCTGCGGCAAACATCAGCGTCACGTTTTCCGCTGGCCGATAGCGCAGCCTTATGGCGGGCGAGGCCAGAGGCCAGAGGCCAGGATGGCCCCCCGGCATACAGGTTGGATGAAGGCCCCATGGGCCAACTGAAATTGGCGTTCAGATACAATGCGCCATAGGTGGTGATAAGAAACTCGGTATCCAGATCCTGCTGGCCGATCTTGATATCCAGCGTGTCATCCCAGAAGGCCTGCTCATACCACAGTTCAAACAGACGGGTGGAGCGGTCAGCCTCGATGCCGCTTACGGGATTATAGGTGTTCAGGTGATCCTGCGTGATGGAACGCCCATGGATCTGCAACGCGCTTACGTTGAACACAGCATCCTTCAGGCCGATCATCTTCTCCAGATCAACCGTAAGGGTGGGCATGGTTACACCATTGAAGGATGGGCCGGTGCCGGGGCCGCGTTGCCCTGCGCCGGGCACGCCGCCTGTCAGGTTGCCCCACAATTCATCCACTTCCTGCAGATCGAATGTGACACCATACCGGGCCAGCCAAGGGCGCAGCCCGCCCATCCGGCCCAGCAGGTTATCATCCATGTCGGAATCCGTGTCGGTAATCTGGTCATTATCCGTATCGGGCGGTGTGGGTGGCGGCGTAGGCACGGCGTGCTTGCCCCGGCCAATACGCGGGTGCGTGGCCTTGCCAGGCGCCATGCCCACACCACGCTGCGCGCCGGGCTGGCGGCGCATGCGGGTGGAAGCTGGCCCGATGCGCTGCACCATAGGCCCGGAATCCCCCAGCCATTCCTGATCAAGCTGAACCTGAGACGGATCAACCGGCTGCGCCAACGCCTGTGGGACCGAGACAAACAGCGTACTTCCCAACAGGCAGACACCCACGACCGATTTGCAGCCCGCCTTACCCGTACGCCCGAAATATCTGTCTGCCGCCACTCTTATCCCTACCGCTGCCTGTGCCCGGCGGTACTCTACTGCACTTTGCCTTGCCTGTCTTAACGCAGAAGGACGGGGGCTGTTCAGCTTCCTGTCAGGTTGGCGGGGTATGCCTGCCCTGTTGCTTAACCCGCCACAATGGCGGGAAGGCTGCATTTGCTGAGTGAGGTTCAACCCGGACATGAGGCTTTCTGCCTGTTGCTCTGCCCTTATGGTCTCCGTGCCGCTGGTGTGTGTGCCCTTGCAGAACGGGCGGGCACAGGCTCCTTCCCACACAAGCTGGCAGGCGCATACCACACATGCGTTCAACACAACCAACGCTGAGCCTGCGCTGGCGGAGGAGAGCGGGCATGCTGGTGGGGCTTTGCCTTTTCCCTCCGCACTGGCGCTGGCATGGCGGCTGGACCCCAACCGCAATGAACTGACCGTAAACCGCAGAACGGCGGAATCCCGTGCCAAAGCAGCAGGGTCATGGTTTGCGGGGGGGCCGATTGTGTCTGGCTCCTACTTTGATGACCATTTTATTGGCAGCAATGAAGGCTACACGACCTATCAGGGGGAAGTGAGCGTGCCGCTCTGGCTGCCGGGGCAAGGCAGCGCCACGCGATCCGTGGCGCAGGCGGAAGCTGAGGGGGCGGAAAAACAGGCCTCCGTGGCCCATATGGCGCTGGCCGTGCGCCTGCTGGACGCCACAGCCGCCGCCCTGCTGGCCCAGAAACGCGTGGCCACCACCGCCGCCTTCCATACCGCCGCCAGCCGGATCAGCGCCGATGTGGCGCATGCCGCCCGCCTGGGGGAAATGACGCAGGCAGACCAGCAGATGGCGGATGCCACACGGGACACCGCACGGACCGATTACGCCATGGCGCAGGAAGAAGCCCAGAACGCGGCCGCAGCCCTTGAAGCCCTGCTGGGCACCCCGGAAATACCGGACATTCTGGCCTATACCGCAACGGAAAGTGCTGCCCTGCGGCTGGCCAACACCAACGCCGTAGAAGAAAATGACCCCCGCGTGCAGGCAGCCACCAAGGAGCGGGACGCCGCCCGCGCCGCCATGCAGCTTGCCCGCCGCTCCTTCATGCCCAACCCGGAACTGGGGGTTGGGGGTATTCATGAAAAACAGTACGGCAGCCCGTGGGACAACCGCGTAGGCGTGAACTTTACCATGCCCCTGCCCAGCGCCGTGCATAGCGCGCCGTTGCTGGCGGCGGCACGCAACCGGCAGGCAGCAGCGGACAGGCAGGATATTCTGGCCCGCCGGATGGTGCGGCAGGAAGTGGCGCAGGCACGCGCCCGCCTGCAAGCCACGCTCGCTGGCCTGAAAAGCGCTCGTGCCGCCGCGCAGGCGCTGGAAAACCGGGCCACCCTGCTGGAACGCTCCTGGCGGCTGAAGGAAACCCCACTGGATGAAACCATCCGTGCCCGGCAGGCGGCCTATACCGCCGCCATGGCGCGGGATAGAGCAGAAATTCTCTGGCACGCCGCCATTGTCCGCGCCCTGATTGCCACGGGTGATCTGCCGGGGTTGGCGTACGCAAGCGCCACACAGCACCACCTTTCGACCATTGGCGGGGCCATGCCACAGCAGGCAGGTTGGTCCGCGCAAACTTCTGGTGCTGGTGCTGGTGCTGGTGCTGGTGCTGGTGCTGGTGCTGGTGCTGGTGCTGGTGCTGGTGCTGGTGCTGGTGCTGGTGAAAATGATCTCTACGGGGCGGAAAACGCAAGTGGCGTGACGGAAGCTGCGGGCAGCGCCACCCAGCGCAACGGTGGGCTGCGTATTCCCGCTTCTCTGGACACGCCGCAGCCTGATGATGCCGCCGCCCCATGAGTGTTTTCCGTCTGACAATGCCCAACCGGTTCGGCACGATGTGCGGCACACCAGTTCTCATCTTTTCGCCAACGCCAACCTGCTGCCGCACGGTTCCGCGCTTTTTCCATGAACACGGGTTTTTCTGATGTGTGCTTTTCCCCTCGGTGTTTTTCCACTTTTCCGAAGCGGAGCAACGGGCAGACTGTCAGAAGGCCGCACCCCTGACGTTGTTCAACCCGTATGCATTGGCGTCTTGCGTCTTGCACGCCTGTCTTCCTTACGTAACCTACTGCTGCGAGGAAGCGTGTTGCCAGAAAGAAAGCCAGACCCAACAGACGGAACAGGCTGGATGCGTTCTGTTTGTGCCGCCGCCCTGTGCGCCACAGTGTGGCTTGTCGCCCCCATGCCTGCCCATGCTGAAGATGCTCCCACCGCATCAGGCGGAAGCCAAGCCACGCCCAACGCACCCACTGCAACGGAAGATGCCGCCCAAAAACCGCTGACACTCTCTGCCGAGGCTGTCCGGAATGAGGGAATACGCTGTGTTGCCGCTATGCCCGGTACGCTGGCCCATATGCTGCCTGCCATGGCGCGGGTGGTGCCGGATACTACGCATACGGTTGCCATTCATCCGGCGGGCAGCGGCAAAGTTCTCTCCATTGCTGTATTGCCAGGGCAACCCGTGCGAAAAGGGCAGGCGCTGCTCCAGTATCAAAACCATGCGCTGCACATTGCCCGTTTGCAGGAAACCCAGACCCGCACGGCGCTGGTGGCCGCTCTGGCTGCACAGAAGGAAGCTGCTGAAGCCTATGGCCGCGCCCGTGCGCTGGCAGGCACCACCGTTTCCGCCGGAGAAAGCCAGAGGCGGCAGGCTGCCCTGCAACTTGCGCGGGAGAACGTGGCGGCACGGCAGGCGGAACTTGGTGTGCTGGAACACAGGTTTCAGGAAGAATATACCTCCGCTACAGAAGAACATGCGGCACAAGATGAGACATCCACCCTGGTGGCGCCATTTGATGGCACAGTCACCAGCCTGAACGCAGCCATTGCCGCAGATGTGGACCCCACCCTTGTGCTGTTGACGGTCAGTGATACCCAGCATGTCTGGATTGTGTCCGATGTTGCCCCGCAGGATGCAGCCCTACTGGCCACAGGGGGCGTTCAGCACACGCTTCTGCCCGCCCAGGACGGAAGCGAGCCGCCGCCAGCCCTGATCTCCCGTATGGAAACCATTGATACCGGCACAGACCCCGCAACCGGGCTGGTACGGGTGCTCAGCCGTGTGCCGAACACCAACTCCACGCTCCGGCCCGGCATGGTGCTGAACAGCCTGCTGCAAACCACCCAGCAGGCCAGTGGGCTTGTTGTCCCGGCCGAGGCCGTACAGACCCTTGATGGTCAGGACACGGTTTTTGTCAAAACAGCCGAAGGGACATTTCGCCCCACGCCGGTAACGCTTGGCATGGAAGAAAACGGGCAGGCCCTTATACGCTCCGGCCTGAAGGCGGGGGATCAGGTGGTCACCCACGGCAGCATTGCCCTGAAAGGCATGGTGGTTCTGGCTGGCATGGATGCGGACTGATACTGTGAAAAATCTGTTTCATAGCCTATTGAAAGCCCGTTTCCTGCTTTTGATCCTTCTGGTGCTGATTCTGGCTGGTGGCATTGGCGCAACGCTTGGCCTGCCGGTGGAAGCCGTGCCCGATATTTCCCCCCAACAGGTGCTGGTAACCTCCATCGCCCCCGGCCTGGCCACGGAGGAAGTTGAAAAGCTGATTACCTTCCCGGTGGAAAGCAGCATGGCGGGTATTCCGGGCATCAAGGATTTACGGTCAGTTTCTCGCTCTGGCGTGTCTGTTGTTTATGTGCAGTTTGACGATGGCACAGACATCAATCTGGACCGCACCCGTGTAAGTGAACGCATGACGCAAGCCCGTGCGCTGATAAGCATGCCCAACGTGACCCTGAACATGGGGCCACTGACCACGGGCCTTGGCGAGATTTTTCAGTTTGAACTGAAAGGGCGTGGTTATTCCCTGATGGATCTCAACCGTATCCTGACATGGACAGTCGCACCCCAGATCAAACTTGTGCCCGGCGTTGTGGATGTAAACATTGGTGGCGGCGCTGAGGAAACATGGGCCGTAACGCTGGACCCCGCCCGTCTGCTGGCGTATGGGCTTTCCGTTGGAGATGTTTACAAGGCGATTGAGAGCAGCAACGCGGCCTCTGGCGGCGGGTGGATTGAACACCATGCCGAACAGCAGATTGTGGTGGGCCGTGGGCTTTTACGCACGCTGGATGATTTTGGAGCCATTGCCGTTAAAACCAATACGGGTGGCGCGCCCATCCGCCTGCGGGATCTGGGCCGGATCAACCCGCAGCCCCGTACCCGGCTGGGCGCAGTCACCCGTGACGGAAAAGGCGAAATTGTTACAGGCATTGTAATGATGGAGCGCGGCGCGAGTTCCGGCGCAACCTTACGCGCGTTGAACACTGCGCTACCCGGCATTATCCACTCCCTGCCCGCCGGGGTGACACTGGAACCGTTTTACAGCCGCGCCTCCCTCACCCACCGCACCATTGCCACCGTAAAGGAAAATCTGGCTCTGGGGGCAACGCTGGTGGTGATTGTGCTGCTGGCGGTATTGGGCAACCTGCGGGTGGCGCTGCTGATTGCCTCAGTCATTCCATTTGCGCTGCTGTGCGCCATGACAGGCATGCGGCTATTTGGTATTTCCGCCAATCTGCTGAGCCTTGGCGCCATTGATTTCGGCATGATTGTGGATAGCTCCCTTGTGGTGGTGGAGCATATTCTCAGCCGCCGCCAGCGTGAGGGGCATGTTCCGTTTGCTGATCTTGTGGTGTCCGCCACGCGGGAGGTTGCGCGGCCTGTCAGCTTTGCCATTCTGGTGATCATCATGGTGTATCTGCCGGTGCTGACACTGGAAGATATTGAAGGCCACATGTTCCGCCCCATGGCGCAAACGGTGATCATGGCGCTGGCGGCCTCGCTTTTATACTGTCTGCTGTGGGTGCCACTTTTGAGCACTCTGGTTCTCTCCCGCATATCCGTTCCAGCGGAAACGGTGCTTATCCGCCGCCTGCGCGCCCGATACCACCCCCTTTTGCGCCGCTGTCTGCGCAGGCCACGGCTGGTAACGGGCCTGATGCTGGGCACCTGTGGCGCGGCCGCCATTATGGCGTGGCATCTGGGCAGCGAGTTTGTACCCCAACTGGAAGAAGGCGCGCTGGTGGTGCACAGCCTGCGCCTGCCCAGCCTCTCCCTTCCAGCCGCATTGGAAAGTGTGCAACAGGAAGAGCGTATTTTAAAAAGCTTTCCGGAAGTCAAAACCGTTATAAGCAACACGGGGGCAGCCGCCATCCCGACTGACCCCATGGGCCAGAACGAGACAGACACTTTTGTTCTGTTAAAAGAGCATTTTGCGGGCCGAAGCCAAGCTGCATTGGTGGACGCCATGAACACCCGTCTGCAACAGGCTCTGCCAGATGCCCTGTATTCCTGGACGCAACCCGTGCAGATGCGCATGGATGATCTGCTCTCTGGCGTACGTACACAGATTGCTGTTTCCATTTATGGGGAAGATCTGCGCACGCTCTCCCATCTTGGCGAGCTGGTGGTCAAAGCCATGCAGGGCGTACGCGGCGCTGCGGATGTTATGGCCGGGGATGAAGGGAGTGTTCCTTTTGTGCAGGTTCTCATCAACAGGGAAAACGCCGCCCGCCTGAACGTGCGCGAGCAGGATATTCTGGACATGGTGGAAGCCATAGGCGGGCATATTGGCCGTCCTGTTACGCAGGGCAACGCCATGATCGCCACGCAGGTGCGGCTCGCCTCTACGGCAACCGGCTCTCTGGATGCTATAAAGGCGCTCAGACTCCGGCGGGTAGATGGAAAAGGGGATGTCCTGCTCTCACAGGTTGCGGATATTGTGCTGAAGGATGGTCCGCCGCGCATCAGCCGGGATGCCATTCACCGCCGCATGGTGGTGGAAGCCAATGTGCGCGGGCGGGATCTGGCCTCCTTTGTTGCGGAGGCACAGGCAACGGTCAAACGGATTGTTCCGCTGCCCCGTGGTTACACCATTCAGTGGGATGGTCAGTTCAGGAATCTGGAATCTGCCTCCAAAAAGCTGGCGGTGGTGGTGCCCATTTCTCTGGCGCTGATCTTCATTCTGCTGGTAGCGGCCCTTGGCTCCGCACGTTTGGCGGCTCTAGTGTTCTGCAACCTGCCCGTGGCGGCCTCTGGCGGTATTTTTGCGCTGGTGCTGCGGGGCCTGCCGTTCAGTATTTCCGCAGGCATTGGCTTTATTGCACTGTTTGGCGTGGCGGTGCTGAATGGTGTGGTGCTGATCAGCACGGCGGAGGCCATTCGCCGCCGGGGTATCGGCCCTGCCCGTGCAGCCCTGACCGCTGCGCATGAACGCTTCCGCCCGGTTATGGCCACCGCCCTTGTGGCGAGCCTTGGCTTCTTCCCCATGGCGTTTTCTGCCTCCGCCGGGGCGGAGGTGGAGCGGCCACTGGCCAGTGTGGTTATTGGCGGGTTGGTTTCCTCCACAATGCTGACCCTGCTGGTACTGCCTCTGCTTTATGCCCGGTTTGGTCCTGCGGCAGAGAAAACGAGAGCGAAAGAAGGATATTCTGTCGATACTGTGTGACGTTTCCTCAAATGCGTTTCAGGTTTTTGCAAAAAAATGAAGTTCATAAAACCTAATCTGCACATGGAAGCTTTTTTGTCGCGGTATCAGATAAGCTTCCAAATTGGCGCAGGATCACCCGAAAGCCCGCAAAAAACGGCCCGACAAGCCTGCGGAAGACCGATGTGAACATGCCGGTGAGACGACACAGGCAGCCCGGAAGCAGGAAGGGGAATAAGCGGCCACCAGCTTTACGGAAAGGCGGAATATTCTATACTCCGTTGGCCACTTCCTCTTTCCATGCTGCACCGGATCAATGCCCCACCCCTGCCTGAAAAAACTGTTTGCTGCAGCGTTGTGTCTGGTTATCAGTGCGCCGGGGGTGGCGCTGGCTTCTCTGGTTCCTGATATTACGGTCATCCAGCCGAAGATAGCGCCGCACTTTACAACGGGGCATCCGCTGAATGAAGCCGCCATCATGGCGTTTGCGCGGCAGCACCCGGAAAGCTGTCAGGCCATGCTCCGGCAGATTTCTGACCAGCTACCGCCTGATAACCAGATTTTTTTCTATACATCCTTTGTTCAAAAACTGGTGCACCCAGCCAACGAAGATCTGCTTCTGTGCAAATTACGCGCCCTTACCTTTCTGGCCAGCAGACAGGCTCAAGCAGGCACACCGGAGGCCGCACTCGCCAATTATGATGCCATTCTGAAAATGGCCATACCAGCAAAGTCTCTTGCAGGAGAACGGATTGTGCAGGCCACACTGCTGCGCAAAGCGTCTCTCCTTACCCAGACTGGCCAGATGGAACAGGCGCAACGCCTCTTCAACCAGTTGCTTGATGCCCCATTTCCGCAAGACCCGGTAGAAAAGACCCTATGGGTGGAAGCCTTTGAAGGCCAGATGCGCGTTTTTCTGGCACAGAACAACGCGGCAGCAGGTAGCGCAGCGTGTGATAGCGTGATTGCCGCCCCGCACCCTGCCGAGGATGATACCGCACAGGAACGTTATGCCATTGCGCTGTATTACAAAGCCGTTTTTCTGGCCAGACAGGTTGCCCTACTGCACCGCGCCCATACGGATGCTCCGGCGGAACAGGCAGCAAGTACGCAGGCTTTGACCACGCTTGATACGCTACTGACCACCTTCCTGCACACGCACGATCTGGCCATACAGCATACGCTTGCTTTTGCACTGGGCACAAAAGCCTCACTGCTTGTTCTGGAGAAAAAACCTGACCAGGCGGTGGCGGCTCTTGATACCCTCATCACCATTTTTGCCAGCAATCCGGACTCCGCACTCCAGAACGCCGTGGCAGACGCGTATGGCCGGAAAATTTCCCTCCTGAGAAATGCCGGGAAATATCAAGATTCCATAAAGACTTTCTCCGTTTTTGATCGTACCATGGGGCAGAACACCCAGCCATTTGTGCAACAGACACGGCTGGCGGCGGTGGATGCTGCGGCGTGGTCTGAACATGCACTGGGCCATACACAGAGGACGCTGGACCTACTCAATTATGGGTTGGATCTGATGGCCCACGGGGAAGCACCGGAGGATAGAGAAAAGCAGGTTTCCTTCGCGTATGAAAAAACGGAAAACCTGCGCGAACTTGGCCGAAATACCGAGGCTTTTTATCAGAAGATCGACCTTCTCCGCGCCTTTTACAACCGCTTTCCCACCCGCATCAATGTCACGCTTCTCTGGACACTGAAGGATATTTACGAGACCGCATCTGGCACCGATAACTGTAACGCGGCCCAAGCCCTGTTTGATGATCTTCTGGCACAAGGCGAGCAGGATACTGCGCCAACGCGCCACACGCTTTTTCTGCAAACGCTCTATGCCAGAGCGTCACTTTCCTATTTTTGTAACAGAAAAGCGGATGCCTTTCAGCAGTTTGGCAGCTTTATAACCACGTTCAGAGCGCAGCCTGACCAGTTCAGCCAGATTTTGCCTTATCTTGCCCTGCACAGGCAGGGCGTTATTCTGGCACACCAGAACAGGAACGATGCCGCCATGGCCGTTTATGATCAGGCTCTGGCTGACCCCGCCCTACTGGGAACCCCAGAGCTTAGCGTGGCGGCAAACAGAATCCTGCTTGCAAAATCCTTTTTATATTCAAAAGAAAAGCAATGGGAAAAGGTCATACCGCCTCTTGATCTACTGATGGAGCGGGAGGCACAGAAGCCTTCTGCGCGCTCCGATTATCTTCTGGCCGCCAGCAACAGGATGGATGCGCTCAACCATCTGCACAGGCCACAGGATGCTGTCGCCCTTGGGCAGGAGGTTCTGCGCCAAATGCAGCCTGTACGGTTCTCTCCAGACCTCCGCTATCTTGCCTCGGTTCTGGACAATATGGCCGATGCCCAGCAGGCATTGAAACAGCCGGAACAGGCTCTGGCGACATATAACACACTGATAACGCGCTTCTGGTCCATGCATGCCAGCCCGGTGCCCCGCACCATGGCGCGGGTGCTCTACCGCAAAGCCCGGTTGTTACAAACGCTGGGCAAACCTGCCGCGGCAAACGCCACATTGGACAGGCTGATACAGACGTTTCAGTATAGCCCGCAGCCACAGATACAGGCTTGGGTCATCAAGGCGTGGGATGAAACCCACCCTCACCTTTTTCTGCCCTGATGCCGCCTTGCCTGCCGGCACACAGGGCACAATGTGCTCGGACCGTACGGAGACCATCGCCATGCGTATTCTGATTGTGGAAGACGAACCCCATCTGGGCGCTGCCGTGCAGGAGCGCGTGCGGCAGGCAGGCCATACGGTGGACTGGTTTACCACACTGGATGACGCACACGCCGCCCTTGCCGCCGTACGGTATGACTGCCTGCTGCTGGATCTGGGCCTGCCAGACGGCAGCGGCCGCACCCTGCTGCGCGAGATCCGCAACACGCCTTCCCCCATGGCCATTCTGATCACCACGGCGGAAGACCAGATCAGTGACCGGATTGCCGGGCTTTCAGAAGGGGCGGATGATTATCTGGCCAAACCGTATGATCTGGAAGAACTGGTGGCCCGCATTGCCGCCGTGGCACGGCGATACCGGCCACTGGTGGATAACCGGCTGGCGGTGGGAGACATTGAAATTGATCTGGACCGCAAACGCCTGACCCGCGCTGGCCAGACCATAGATCTGACCGCACGGGAATGGGCCCTGCTGGAACTGCTGGCCCGCAGGCCGGGGGCCATCTGCTCCCGCGAGCGGATAGAAGATGCGCTGTACAGTCTGGAAGAAGAAGTGGGCAGCAACACCATTGAAGTGTTTGTCAGCCGGGTGCGCAAAAAACTGGGGGCGGACCTGATCCGCACCGTGCGCGGACGCGGTTACTGCCTTGAACCATCACAAACAGCATGACGCACGCCATGCCCCCTTCCTCTGCCGCCACCACGCCAGCCTCCGTGCGCCAATGGCGGCTTTCAACCCGGCTGGTGCGTGGCGTTATTGGTGTGGTGATTGGCTGCCTTGCCATTGTTGTGCTTCTGACCGGGGCTTTTACAAAATTCGAGATTACCGAACGGCTGGATGACTCCCTTCAGGAAGTGGCGGAGCGGTTGCAGTTTGCCGTTCTGGTGCTCAACCAGCAGGGCAGCGGGCATGATGTCGCCCATCTTTCCAACATCATGCCCACTTCTCTGGCATATCAGATTACGGATGCGCAGGGCCATGTGCTGCTGCGCTCCTCCAACGCGCCGGAGAGCGGATTTGTCACGCCGCCGCAGGCGGGTTTTTTCATGCAGCATCGGTTTAGGGTGTATGTCACCCCGGCAGCCCAGCCTGACCGCTTCATTATGGTGGGAGAGCCCCGCGTGCACCGGGCGCAGGCCACGCACCATGCCATTCTGATTGCGGTTCTGCCCATTCTGGGCGCCATACCGTGCATCTGGCTGCTGGTGGTGTGGATTGTGCGCCGCAGCCTGCGCCCGCTGGTGCGGCTACAGGGTGAAATTCGGGAACGAGGCGGTGGCAACCTGAACCCCGTGCCGCAACTGGATCTGCCGGTGGAGCTTTCCACCATTCAGGCTGCCGTCAACCTTCTGCTGGAACGACTGCACAAGGCACTGGCCGCCGAGCGCGCCTTTGCCGGCAACGCCGCGCATGAACTGCGCAACCCCATAGCCGCCCTGCTGGCGCAGGCACAGATGCTCCGTGGTCAGTTGGCGCGACAGGCGAGCACCGCCACGCTTCCCCTGCCTGCGAACACAATGGGACAAATCGCGCCTGCCACCTTGCCCGCTGACACACTCTCCCCTGCTGGCACTGGCACTGGCACTGGCACTGGCACTGGCACTGGCACTGGCACTGGCACTGGCACTGGCACTGGCACTGGCGTGATGCCGCAAACTGCGTTGTCTGCAAGCGAAAAAGCAGAGCAAACCGCCGTGGAGGACGCAACACACCGGCTGGACGCCATGATCAGCCAGATTCAGCGCCTGAGCCGCATTGTGGAAAAACTGCTGCAACTCTCCCGCGCGGTGGCTGGAACGGGGTTTCGGCGGGACAAGTTTGATCTGCTGCCCGTGTTGCACGTAATGGCGGATGAACTGGACCGCCCCCAGAACAGTGATAACCCGCGCCTGATTCTGGAAACCGGCTGCTGCACCCATCTGAGCGTGCGGGGAGACATGGATGCTACCGGAATCCTGCTACGCAATGTGCTGGAGAACGCCTTGCGCCATAGTCCGCCGGATTCTCCCGTGCGCGTCAGTCTCGCTTTGGCGGACTCTCCTATGGGAAAGGACATCATTTCTCGCACGCAGGCTCAGGGCACGACGGGTTCCAGCTTGGCGGCATTACGACAACAGCCGGAAATGGCAGACGCTGTTATTTTGACTGTAGAGAACGCCTCGCCCGCTTTGCCGGACGCCACACTCAGCAAACTGACAGACCCGTTTGTGCGGGGCGGCTCTCAGGCCGAAGGCAGCGGGCTTGGGCTGGCCATTGCCCGCACCATCGCCAGACATATGAACGTGCCGATGCAGCTTGCCTCCCCCATACCGGGGCAGAAAGACGGCTTTATGGTGCAACTGATTTTCCCGCAGGATGCGGCGTAGGTCAGTTCCACACAGCTTTCCTTCATCAGGACGGCAGTAGCTGACAGAAAGGCGGCAGAGAATCGCCTGAAAAGGCGTCACGCCGCTGACAGAACGCTCTTGCCACGCATGGCGGCATTCCTGTGTGAGTGGGAATACTGTCTCGTGGTCAGAAAGCCGCCTGTACAGCCCATGCCCCATGACCGTGAGCCGAGAACCGAGAACCGAGAACCGAGAACCGTGTGCCGTGTGCCGTGTGCCGTGGCAACTGGCAACTGGCAACTGGCAACTGGCAACTGGCAACTGGCAACTGGCAACTGAAAACTGAAAACTGGCAACTGAAAACTGAAAACTGAAAACTGAAAACTGAAAACTGAAAACTGAAAACTGAAAACTTTTGACTGGAAAAAGGGAGATGTGAAGCCCTGATGAGGAAACATCAGAGCCCCCTTCCGACCGCAGGCGCAAAACGGCGCGGACCTGCCTGAAGAAGGGCTCACGTCACCCTTTTCGTCCGTTATCTGGCGCTCTTATTGGGCCACGGGTGCTGGCGGCGTAATGCGCACCAGAATGTAGGGACGTTCCTGCATGTCCTTGCCATTATGGAAGGCAGGCAGGCGGGCCCACTGGCCCACCGTCAGCAGGATGGAATTGCCATCAAACGCCATGCTGTCTGGCGCGATCAGACGGGCATCCTGCGCCACGAGAGAAAGCGTGCCATCTGGTGCGCGGCGGACAATGGCGTGGCGTTCAATGTCTGTCACATACAGGCTGCCATCCGGGGCGGTGGCCATGCCATCCATGATACCCACTTCACCTTCATCCTTGACCGCGCCTTCAAGCGTGGCTTCCGGGGCCGCGCTGTCCGCCAGCACAGCGGTGGGGGCACTATAGAGGCGGCGGGAGGACAGCGGAGACCAGTAAAGGCGTGTGGAATCCGTGCTCAGGGCCACGCCATCCACCCCGCCCTGCGGCACGGTGGGGTGGTCTGCATCAAAACGGCCAAGACGCCCATCGGCCTCCATTACAAAACCGGGCACGGGGCTGACGGAAACCGTATCAGCCAGAATACGCCGCGCCTGCCCGCTGGCCAGATCAACCACAATCAGGGCCGGGTGAGTGGTCTGCGAGGTATCACTGATAAACGCCGTACCTGCGCTGCCGTGGGTAAGGTCAATCCGCACATCATTCACGTGGCTGTCTGCCCGCACGGCGGGCGCGGTCAGCGCATAACGGCGCACAATGGTGTTGGTGGTGGGGTCAATATGCAGCAGGGCGGGTTTTGCCTTGGCCTTGCTGCCAGCGCGCACGCCTTCATCCAGCAGCCAGAGCTGGCCGTTGCCATCCACCGTCATGCCTAGCGGGGAAATGAGCTTGCCTTGCGCCTTCGCACTGGGGAACGGTGTAAGCTGGCCCGGTGTCCATGTGGCCAGAACCGGACCTTTATGACGCTGCGCACTGGTGGGGAAGGACAGCACAATCCGCCCATCTGGCAGGCGTGCAATGCCGGACGCCTGTTCATCCGCAAACCGGTCTACCACGGTCAGGTTGCCGGTGGTGTTCCAACCATGCACCGTGGTGTCTTCCGCCAGCGCCGTGCCAGACACAGCCCCCAACGCCACAGCCCCCAGAAGCGCACAGCACAGCCGCCGCGCGGAACGGGACCGCACCCGTTTACGAGCAAGAGCGTGGTTTGTGGAATGTGGGGGAAGCAGCATCATATCTGGCGTTCTTTCTTGATGAAGGCGACGTGGCCTCTCAGCGGTGCAAGGCTGGCGGGAACAATGGAGGACTGAAAAGACTCAGGCGACGCCCAGGACGGGACATCTGGGTGGAAAAGATCACCCTTTTTAGCACAACGTAACCAAACTGATCTGACGGTCTTGCTGAACTGGGTTGCTGGTAGTGCGGCGCGCCAAACGTCCGCACCTTTTCTGCCTCGCACGCTTTTCGGCCTGTTTGGAACGGGTTTCTCCACGCTCCCCACTGCAACGAATTTTCAGGCCATCCTCTGCACTGGCGTGGCAAGCAACGCCTGCCACGCCAGTGCGGAAAGAGGAGCGCCGGTTCACCCCATTCTGGCCTCGCCGGATACTTTACCTCAGGCGCTGATGCGTTCCAGACCACCCATGTAAGGACGCAGTACCTCTGGCACGGTGATGGAGCCGTCCTCGTTCTGGCCGTTTTCCATAACCGCAATCAGTGTGCGGCCCACAGCCAGACCGGAACCGTTGAGCGTGTGCACAAACACCGGAGCTTCACCCTGCTGCGGGCGGAAGCGGGCATTCATACGCCGGGCCTGAAAGTCCCGCGTGTTGGAGCAGGAGGAGATTTCACGCCACGCGCCCTGCCCCGGCAGCCAAGCTTCAAGATCAAACGTCTTGGCTGCACCAAAGCCGGTGTCTCCCGCGCACAGCAGCACACGGCGGTAGGGAATACCCAGCTTTTCCAGAACGGTTTCGGCACAGCGCGTCATGCGTTCGTGCTCGGCAACACTGTCTTCCGGGGTGGTGACGGACACCATTTCCACTTTTTCAAACTGGTGCTGGCGCAGCATGCCGCGCACATCGCGCCCGGCAGACCCGGCCTCGCTACGGAAACACTGGCTTAGCGCCGTCATGCGCAGGGGGAGCGTCTTGCCGTCCAGAATATCTCCGCTCACGGAGGCCGTCAGCGGCACTTCCGCTGTGGGGATCAGCCAGCGGCCATCCTCCGTGCGGAAGGACTGATCGGCAAATTTGGGCAGTTTGTCCGTGCCATACATGGCGGCATCATTCACCAGCACGGGCACCTGTGTTTCCGTATAGCCGTGATGGTCCACATGCAGGTCCAGCATGAACTGGCCAAGTGCACGGGCCAGCCGGGCCAACGCGCCGCGCAGCACCACAAAGCGCGCACCAGAGAGCTTGCCTGCGGTGGCAAAATCCATCTGCCCCAGCGCTTCGCCCAGTTCAAAATGCTGGCGGGCGGTGAAGGCGAAGTCCGGCTGTGTGCCCCACACATGCTGCACCACGTTTGCGCTCTCATCCGGGCCATCGGGCACGGTGGGGTCAAGCCGGTTGGGCAGCGTCGCCAGAAGGGTCGCGGTCTGGCCTTCCAGATCGGTTACGCGGCGTTCCAGCTCTTCCATGCTCTCACGCAGGGTAGTGCCTTCTGCCTCAAGCACGGTGCTGTCTCCACCTGTGCGTTTGAGGGTGCCGATCTCACGCGCCAGCGCCTTGCGGCGGGCCTGCTTTTCCTGCAACGCGGTCTGGGCCTGCCGCCGTTCCTCATCCCACGAGAGCAGTTTCTGCGCTACGGGTTCCAGCCCCCGGCGGGCCAGGTCGGCATCAAAAGCGGCAGGGTCTGCGCGCAGGGCGCGGATGTCATGCATGGGTCAGAAAGCCCCTTGGTGAGTTGGTTGCGTCTTGCTTCAGTCCTGCTCCGGCTGTGGAGCATCCAGCGGGCGTTTGGGCTCCACAAGGCGGGCGGACAGAATGGAAATCTCGTAAAGGAGAACGAGCGGCACGGCCAGCCCGATCTGGGTAATGACATCTGGCGGCATGAGAATGGCGGCAATGACAAACGCCGCCACAATGGCGTACCGGCGGAAGCGCCGCAGCATGTCAGACGTGACAATGCCAACGCGGGCCAGCAGCGTAAGCACCACCGGCAGTTCAAACGCCACGCCAAACGCCATGATGAGCTTCATGACGAGTGAGAGATATTCAGACACCTTGGCCTGAAGTTCGATCTGCACCCCGCCACTGTTACCCGGTGTCTGAAAAGACAGGAAAAACCGCCATGCTATGGGGAATATGAAGTAATAGGCCAACGCTGCACCGAGCACGAACAGCACGGGTGTTGCCAGCAGAAACGGTGCAAAAGCGCGTTTTTCCGAGCGATAAAGGCCGGGGGCAATAAAGATCCAAGCCTGAATGGCAATAACCGGAAAGGACAGAAACGCAGCCCCGAAGAATGCCACCCGGATATAGGTAAAGAAGGCTTCATACAGCGCGGTGTAGATCAGATGCGGCTGCTCGCCCTGCTGGCGCATGATCTCACCCAGAGGGCGGGCCAGAAACAGGTAGATATCGCCCGCATAATGGTAGCACAGGGCAAAGCACACCAGAAACGCAGCCCCGGACCACAGCAGCCTGCGGCGTAGTTCAAGAAGATGGTCAATCAGCGGCATGGGCTGATCGTGAATCGGATCGTCGTGCAGGGTCTCGTTCTCCGTCATGACTGACTATCCGGCTGGGCGCTCGGGCTGGCGTCCGCTCCATGAGCGGTGGGGGTGGCGTGCATGGCGGCGTGGGCTTCTGGCGGCATGTAAGCGGGTTTTTCCTCCACTTCGGTGGAAGTGACCGGAGGGGCAGAACCGCTTGCGGCCTGCGCAATGGCGGCATCTGAACCTGTATGATCCCCTGCCGCGGGGCCACCCGGGCCGGGTGCTACGCTGCGGCCACCATGCAGCACACGCACGGGTGGCAGAATGGCGGGCGGAAACAGTCGCTCCCGCTCCCGCACAATGCGGCGCACAATACCGGGAGGCAGTTCTGGCGGCGCATCTTCCAGCTCTTCCAGCACGGAAGGGCTATCATAGTCGTAAAGCGCACTCTGGCCGCCGGGCACGGGCGGCAGGCTGGGCAGCCCGACGCTGCGTTCCTCCAGCATGGCGGAAGAGCCCGCGGGAGCCCCCGATGTGTGCGCAGGTGCTGCATCCAGCGCGCGCGGGCCAGCCGGTGCACGCATGACTGGCCCATCAAGCGGGGAGGATTCAAATGTGCGTTTCAGCGAGCCATCGGAATCAATGGCCTTCATGATCCGCCCGCGCACGTTCAGGTTGCGCAGGTCCCGCATGTGCTCCCGCACCTCGCCCAGATCGGCCTCGCGCACCATTTCATCAACATGGGACTGAAATTCTCCCGCCAGATTACGGGCTTTCTTGACCGCCTTCGCCAGCCCGCGAATAGCCACCGGCAGATCCTTCGGGCCGATCACCACAAGAGCAACCGCACCGATCAGGGCAATCTCGGACCAGGCAAAATCAAACATCGGCAGGACCACTCAGCAGCATAACGCCGGAAGAAGGGAGTTTCTTCCCACAGGCAGGGCTCTTGTTTTCACGCATGCAACAGCCCACCCCACCCTGCCGGGTGCTGGTGGGTCTGACACACAGACGCCGTTGGTCTATCACGACCGCTCCGGCGGGAAAACCGTTCCCTCCGCAGGCGTATCCTGCGCACTCCCCTCCGGCCCAGCATCGGCGGGACCACTGGTGCCACCATCGGGGGCCTCACGCGGGCTATCCGGCTCTTCAAAGGCGGAGAACGCATCGTCCTCCACCGTGTTTTCGTCGACCGCGCTCAGGTCCGGGTCTGTCTCCACAAGGTCTCCCACCTGCGGCGCGGAGGTATCGGACTGAGCGGTAGAAACGTCATCCTCATCGCGCGCTTCCGGATGGTCGGTGCCTTCTGAGTCCGGCTCGCCCATGGGTGCTTCCGTTGCCTGTCCGCTGGCAGCGGCTGTCGCGCCGGAGGGCTCGGAGGATTCCGCTAATGCCGTCGCCGCTGCGGAGGCCAGACCACGTGTATCTGAAGTCTGTCCCTCCGCCTCGGGCGCATCCTCCTGCTGATCGCCTGAGGGTGTCCCGTCCTGCTGAGCGGCCGCCTGAGCGTCTTCCTCATCGTCCGGGGCGGAGGCGGGCGCATCAGCGGACGGCAGGCGCGGGTCTGCTTCCAGATTGGGCACATCCACCAGCAATTCTTCACGCCGGGGAAGGTCCGAGAGAGCACGCAGACCAAAATGACGCAGGAAGTCGGGCGTGGTGCCCCACAGCACCGGGCGGCCCGGCACTTCCTTACGCCCACGCGGCGCGATCAACGAAGCCTCAATCAGCGTATCCAGCACGTTCTGCCCAAGGCTGACACCACGAATTTCTTCAATTTCCACACGGGTGCAGGGCTGATGATAGGCGATGATGGCCAGTGTCTCCATCACCGCACGCGGCAGGCGGCGTGGACGTTCCAGCACACGGGTAAGCGCCGGGGCCAGATCTGGCGCGGTGCGGAACTGCCAGCCCCCCGCCACTTCAACGGGTGCAACGCCCCGGCCTTCATACCGGGCCACAAGGGCGGCCAGCACGGCGTTCACAAACGCAGCCAGATTGTCCACCCCATCAGGAATAAGCTGCCGGGCTTCCAGCAACTCCGCCACCCGGCGGGTGCTGACAGGCTCCGTTCCGGCAAAGATCAGCGCCTCCGCCAGCCTTACGGCATCATCCGGCACCGTGAAGGATGGCTCCAGCATCGGGTCGGGTAATTTTTCTGCTTCTGCTTCTGCTTCTGCTTCTGCTTCTGCTTC
>NZ_LHZQ01000102.1 GCF_001580915.1 Acetobacter tropicalis
TTGCAGATGGACGGAATTACGCTGCGTGGTGTCCAGCAGGTTCAGGCTGGGGCGCAGAATGATGGTCGCGTAAGCAGCACCGCCAACCCATACGACAATGCTGATGATGTGGAGTGCGAGAATTAGGCTCCACAGAATGGAATGAGGCATGCAGACTCCGCTCACAGAAAATGAAAGATGGCTTTCAAAACGCACTATGCCTCAAGGCCAGCGAATGGTCATGGGCGTGCAACTCGGAGCCTGATTGCCAAGGGGGTGGCCGAGGTGCAAGTCAGTATTCTGGCTTTGGCTTCCCGTTCATGCCGCACAGGAGGGCTTTAATGGCGTTCACTTCTCATTCCTCTCTCGCTCTTTATAGCCCCGAAGAGATGGGGCAGATTGACCGCCTGGCGTCTGCTTCCGTGCCGGTGGCTGTGTTGATGGATGCCGCAGGGCGTGCCGTTGCGCGTGCCGTGCGGCGTTTTTTTAAGCCGTGCAGGGTCTTGGTGCTGTGCGGGCCCGGCAATAACGGGGGCGATGGTTATGTGGCCGCTCGTTATCTTTATGATGCAGGGTGGCCAGTAACTGTGGCAGAGATGTCGTCCCCACATGCAGACTCGCCCGCCGGTCAGGCTTCCGCACTTTTTGGCGGGATACGGGTGCCGTTTACCGCAGAGGAAGCGCAGCGCGCAGATCTGGTTATAGATGCGGTGTTCGGTGCGGGGTTGAGCCGGGATGTGACTGGCCTTCCTGCGGAAGTGCTGGCTGCCGCGCGCAAAGTGGTGGCGGTGGATATCCCCTCCGGTATTGATGGTGAAACGGGGCAGGTGCGGGGCCATGCCCCCTACGCGCAGATGACCGTTACCTTCGTGCGCTTCAAGCCGGGGCATCTGATGTATCCGGGGCGTGCCCATATGGGGCGGCTGGTGCTGGCTGACATCGGTATGCCTGCTTCCGCGCTTGATCAGGTCGCGCCACAGGCGTGGCAGAACGCACCCGGTTTGTGGACTCTGCCCATTCCGGGGCCGGAAAGCCATAAATACAGCCGCGGGGTGGTCAGTATCTGTGCGGGTGAGACCATGCCTGGAGCAGCACGCTTATGTGCGGGTGGGGCACGGGCGGCAGGCGCAGGGCTGGTGCGGGTTGCCGCAGGAACTGGAGCGCCGGCTTACAGGCTCGGGGCACCGGGGCTGGTGGTGGATGATGGCCCCTTGCCGGAACTTCTGGAAGATAAGCGGCGCGCTGTCTGGGTTTGTGGGCCGGGGCTGACAGAGCAGGAAGTAAGCAAAGCCCTGCCTGTATTGCTGGAGGCGAAAAAAACTGTTCTGGCCGACGCTGGCGCACTTTCTGCTTTTGCGGGCAAGCCTGAGGTGCTGCACGGCGTTGCAGTCATTACGCCGCATATCGGAGAGTTCACAAAACTGTTTGGCGCCCCCGGAGATAATCCTCCAGCAGCCGTGCGAGCGGCCGCTCAGCGGCTTAATGCGGTTGTTGTCCTGAAGGGGGCGTCAACCCTTGTGGCTGCCCCGGATGGCCGACTGGTGATCAATGATCACGCGAGTCCGGCGTTGGGAACGGCGGGCTCTGGTGATACGCTTTCTGGGGTGATTGCCGCCTTGCTGGCGGCAGGTATGCCCGCGTGGGACGCTGCCTGTGCGGGTGTGTGGCTGCATGGAGAAGCCGGTTTGGAGGCTGGAACATGGCCCATAGCCGAGGATCTGGACCGTTATCTGGGCCTTGCGCGGGAAAAAGCGACCAGATTGCAGTCTCAGGACAAGAGATATGCATCGGGCATCTTGCCGTGAGCCACGCTCTGGGCTAAGTGCTCGCAACTCACGACGGGGTTTTGACCGTGCGGGTGTGGTGGAATTGGTAGACACGCCAGATTTAGGTTCTGGTGGCGCAAGCCGTGGGGGTTCAAGTCCCTCCACCCGTACCAATTATTTGGTGCCCCCGTCCTGTTTCGCAGCAGCTTCCGCAGCAGCCTTTCGGCACGATGCGGGGTGTTTAAGTTTGTACCGAAAGGAAGGCCTGGCCGATGCAGGTTACCGAGACCCTTTCCGAAGGGCTGAAGCGTGGTTTTACCATTACGATTCCGGCAGCGGATCTTAAGACGAAGCAGGATGCTCGTCTCAAGGAAGTGGCCGCCAGCCTGAAGCTTCCGGGCTTCCGTCCGGGTAAGGTTCCCGTCTCCATTGCGCGCCAGCGTTATGGTGAAGGCGTTCGCGCTGAAGTGCTTGAACAGGCCGTGTCTGAAGCGCTCCGCACCACGTTGGATGAGCGTGGCCTGCGCCCGGCTGGTCAGCCGCAGGTTGATCTGGTTTCCGGTCAGGAAGATGCTGACAAAGACCTGGAATTCAAGGTGGAAACCGAGATCCTGCCTGACATCACGGTTCCGGATCTCTCCGATCTCAGCTTGACGCGCCTGAAGGCGACCGCCAGCGATGAAGCCATTGACAAGATCGTGGCAGATATCGCCAAGCGTCAGCGCACGTTTGAAACGCTTGAGGAAGATCGCCCCGCAGTAAAGGGTGATGTTGTCAGCGTTGATTTTGTTGGCAAGCGTGACGGTGTGCCCTTTGACGGTGGCACGGCTGAAGATGTGAACGTTGAAATCGGTGGTGAAGGCTTTATCCCCGGTTTTGCCGAGCAGATTGAAGGCATGAAGCCCGGTGAAGAAAAAGTCATCACCGTGACCTTCCCGGAAAATTACGGCGCTGAAGAACTTGCTGGTAAGGAAGCGACGTTCGACATCAAGGTGCGTGAGCTGAAAAAAGCTGTTGATGCGCCGATTGATGATGAACTGGCCAAGAAGCTGGGCTTTGAAACGCTCGAACAGCTTCGTGATCTGGTGCGTAAGCAGGTTGAAGGCGAGTACGATCAGCTTTCCCGTCTGCGTATCAAGCGTGAACTGCTGGACGCTCTGGCTGCAAAGACCGATTTCCCCGCTCCGGAGGGAATGGTTGATGCGGAATTCAACCAGATCTGGCAGCGCGTTGATGCAGACCGCAAGGCCGGTGAGCTTGACGACGAAGATAAAGATAAGGACGAAGAAACCCTTCGTTCCGACTATCGCAAGATTGCGGAACGCCGGGTGAAGCTGGGTCTGCTTCTGGCAGAAATTGGCCGTAAAAACGCCATTACCGTCACGCAGGATGAACTGGCACGGGCAATGCGGGCAGAAGCCATGCGTTACCAGGGTCAGGAACAGCAGGTGTTCCAGTTCTTCCAGAACAATCCGCAGGCCATAGAATCCCTTCGCGGTCCGATTTTCGAGAACAAGGTTGTCGATTATCTGATTGAACTCGCGAAAGTGGAGGATAAGGAAGTTACTCCAGAAGAGCTGTCGGACATTCCTCCGGCTGATATCTGATACCAACCGTTGCTTGGGGTGACTCAGGGGGTACCCAT
>NZ_LHZQ01000209.1 GCF_001580915.1 Acetobacter tropicalis
ACTCTTCACTCTTCACTCTTCACTCTTCACTCTTCACTCCGCGCTAGTGGTCACGCCCGGTCGGAGCAAGTGATGGGGCGTAAAAACTGCTTTTTCTTCCACAACTATTATCAAAAAGCATCTTGCAAAAGAGATGATCTCAAACGCAAGAAGACCGGCCTGATACACCTGAGGGGCCAGACACCACCTTCAAGCAGCTTGGCACGCCTCCCTTAAAACCCGGTCTGAAGTGAGAAATAGGCCCCCGTCTGGGTGCGGTAGGTTGCGATGGTGCCCAGTGATACATAAGCGGCTGTGATATTCAGGTGTTTGTTGACAAAATAGCTGGCGTACACATCAAACCAGTTGCTTTCCGGCGTGAAGTTCTGGTTACGCGGTTTGGTTCGATATTCCACCCCAACCACAAGCCCCGGAATAAAGGACGGCAGATACCCAAGGGAGCCTTCAAACTGCGGGTAATAATTATCGTTCCTGTCCCCCCCAAAGCCCAGAATACCCCACTGGTTGCCTTTGGTCAGCCGCAGGGTGGTATCAACCAGAATCCCTATTTTGGGAAAAAGCTTGGTAACAGCAACATAAACATCCGCGCCATCTATATGTTTGGACCCCACGGCATGAATGACCTTGGCGTCTCCATCATGTTTGTACATGGCCCCGACTGACACCTGCGGCAGAAGTGTTTTATCCAGAACATGACCAAACAGACGCACCTTGATGCCGCCTGTATCCAGATCAAACTGATAGCCCCGGCCAATACCCAGCTTGGCGCCCGTGCCGCCAGTCTGGAAGAAATTGTGAGAATAGGAGAGTTCAACGCGGTCATAAAACCCCATCAACGCGCCCACGTTCTGGTCCGTATAGTTGGTGACATTCACATAACTGTAGTGAAACGCCATACCCATGCTCTTTTTACTGCCATACCCCCCAATGGTGGCCCAGCTTGCAATACCACCACCGCTTGACCCTTCCAAAGAACTCAGCCCACTGGTGCCCAACGTTCTCTGCCCATCAAAAAGCGCGTTGAAGGAAAGCGGATCAGGCTGACCCGCGCCATCTTCCGCCGAAGCAGGCTGTTCCGTTGCCGGATGAAGGGACACCGTCGTGCCTCTGGCAGCGGATGCACGCCCTACCGGCCGTTGGTTGCCTGTAGCCGCAACGGCTGCCGCTGTGCGAGATGTGGCCGCAACAGGTGCAGCGGTGGCAGCAAAAGCAGACGCCAAGCCTGCCCAGATCGTAAAGAAAGATGCCGTAAGAACACCACCAGCCCGCCCGACCTGCAACGTGGCAGAGAAAGGAAGCCTCTCCTCCCTTTTTGACGTCTGTTGTGAAAAAATGCGCCTGTGACTATGGTTTGTGACCCTGCTTTTTACGGACATCTCTCTTCTCCCTTGGCGGGAACAGGGTACACAGCGGTTGCTGTCACTTGGCATCACGTGTCCGTTTATGGCGTAGCGGAAGAGAGGCAGACGGCCTTTGATCTCCTCATTCTGTGCGTATATGTTATTCAGTAACCGTAACAAGCGCCCTGAAAACCACAAAAACCTTTACCTTGCCTTCACGGAGCAGCGTGCAACCTACCCGCCGCACGCCACGCAGATGGCGCAGGGACACATACCAAAAAGACTGGCTTTTTCCCTTTTCCATGCTCTTTTTACTACGTCAGAAGCATGCTGCCCTTCATACAGGCACGCTGGCTGGAACCGGTTGAAGCGTGAACGTTCGCGTTTGAACACCCCCTTCCCCACCGGTTACGGCTGAGGTTGCAAATCCATTCTAACAAAAATGTTATATTATAACATTTGAGCCTTTTGGAAATCTCGCTAGTCTATAAAAAACTCAATAAAATCCGATGAAAAGTCTGATCTGCATGCCGCGTTCCCTGTCTTCTCCTCCCGATCGTGCCCTGGCTTCCGTGCTTGTGCTGGCTACGGCGCTCTCCGGCCTGTGTGGCACGCCTGAAGCAGATGCCGCCGCAGAAACATCCAGCACGACTAAGGAAGAAACAACGCGCGAGCAGAAAAAAGAAGACACAGCGCCTGCGCACCCGGAATATGTTACCGTAAAAAGCCACACTACCGCAGATGGCACCACAGGCCGCACCGCAGGCGGCGGCCTGATGCCGCAACAGCGTGCACCCCACGCACAAAGCGGCCTGACGCGGGACTACATTGCCCGCCAGAGCCCTACCGAAAGCCCGACTGCCATGATCGCGGCCCTGCCCGGGGTGATCTATTCCGCTAATGACCCGCTCGGCACGAATGATGACCAGCAGGGGCTTTCCATCCGCGGGCTGGACCAGACGGAAATCGGGTATCTGTTTGAAGGCGTACCCGCTGCCCCGCCGCTTTTCCTGATGCCTTACACCTCCGCCACGGCAGATACGGAAAACATCAGTTCCGTCACCCTCACACAAGGCGCGGCGGAAGCCACGGCACCACTTTACAACGCGGTAGGCGGCCAACTGAGCGTGCACATGATCAAACCGCGCAAAACAGCAGGCGGTTTTATGGATCTTTCTTACGGGTCCTATGCGCTCAACCGTGAATTCCTGCGGCTAGACAGTGGAGAAATAGGGCATACAGGCGTAACCGGCTTTGCCTCCTTTTCCTACCGCAACGCCAACCAGTGGCGCGGGGCCGGAGACAGCCCACGCTACCATGTGGACAGCCGCCTGCTACGGGAATGGGGCAAGGGCAGTTCTGCCTCGCTCATTTTTTCCTTCAACCGGCAGCGGCAATATTACCTGCGGGCTCCTACACGTACGCAGTGGCATGCCAGTGGCACCCATTTCAATTATGCATCCCGTTATACGGAAGGTGACAGTTCCTATTACCTGTTGCAGGAAAACGCCCGTGCCCAAACCTTGCTGACAGCCCCACTGGAATTCAGGCTGAACCGGCATTTCCATCTCTCGCTTACGCCCTATTTCATTTATGTCGCGGGGTATGACGGGTTTGGCGCCACGCTTGACCCGCAGCACAGCTATCAGGGCAACCAGCCTGCCGGGCCGCTACAGGCCAGTACAGGCCCCCAGACAGGCCAGATTACTGCTGTTGCAACGGATACCTTCAAGCAGGCGCATTCCGGCATCACGGCTTCCCTGCGCTGGGATGCTGGCCGCAACAGCCTGACAGGCGGCGCGTGGTATTCCTATTATGATTACTCCAACCCCTCCCGGTATGCTGCCGTGGATGCAAATGGAGGGGTTTCCAACATGCGGGGCTATTACCCTATTCTCACGGCATCAGGAGAACCGCTGACATCCTATAACTCGCATCTGGTGCAACAGGTGAATGCCCTGTTTGTGCAGGACCGTTTTCATGCCCTGTCCAACCGGCTGACTCTTTCCGCCACGTTTCGCGCCATTATGGTAACGCGCACCATCAGCAATCAGCTTGCTGGTGCACGTTACCGCAACGGGGCCAGCTATTTCTCGCCCCAGCCACAGCTTTCCGCCAGTTATGATCTGACACCGCATAACCAGATCTTCCTGAACGGGACAACAGGGTTCCGCGCCCCCTCCGGCATTTCCAGCTATAATGACCGCTTCAGCGTGGCCACCGGTGCGCAGACCCGCAGCGCCACCAGTGACACCCGCCCCGAATACTCCATTGGCGAGGAAGTGGGCTACCGCCACACCGGGCTGGTGAACGTCTCCGCTGCTCTCTTCAATTACAACTTCACAAATCGCCAGATCAGCACAACAAGCAACCTGAATGGTGCGTTGGTGACGGAATCCCTCAATGGAGGGGGGCAGACGGCCCGCGGCGCGCAGCTTGAGGTAGGACTCAAGCCCTGGCACCATTTCAGCCCATACCTGTCGGGCCAGTATATTCACGCTACCATAGACAACAACCTGAAATCCGGCATGGATTACCTGCCCACACGCGGCAAAAAAGCTATTCGTACACCCGATTTTTCCGGCAGTATTGGCCTGTCCTATGATGACACGCATCTGTTTGGACAGTTCACGCTCAATTACGTGGGGCCCACCTATTCCACCTTCATGAATGATGAGCGTATTCCGGGCTTTGTTACGGCCAATCTCAGTATGGGTTACCGGTTACGGCAGGTGGGCTTTGCGCGGTCTCCCCAGATCCAGCTCAATCTGATCAATCTTGGCCAGTCGGGTTATCTGTCCGGGGTGAACAGCGTTTCCGCCAATGCCCGCACCACGCAGGGCGTTTACGGCACCCCCATTGCCGGAAGAGCCCCCACCTATTTTGTCGGCGGTGGTTTTGCAGGGGTCGTCTCCGTCTCGACAGATTTTTAAAGGCAGCTTGAAAAGTAACTATGGAGGGGTTGGAAACCCTCCAGCCCATCCTTCTTATGCGCAAGAACATCGCTGCGTTGTGGGGACTTCATAAAAGCCTCTTGAACCTCATATGCTCGAACCTCGCCTTGCACCTGTTTGTCATCAGAGCCAGCGGACAAAGTCTATCCTCAGATCGTTCTTGCTCATGTTTCCGGTCTGCTCTTAAGCGCCAGTAAGGGATCGTCCTGCCGCTTCGCTATGCTGCTTTGTGGAACAGACGCCACAACGGCAACAGGAACCGACCAAAGCCAGCCCCGATACAGAAAGACCACAGACGCTCCGCTCCCCCTCACGCCAACGTCTCTCTGATGGCGCAATAGGTCCTCTCCCTCCGCGTGCAGTGCAGCGGCTGTCCTTGCCCTGTGTGGACGAAGGCATGCGCGCATGTTGTGTGAACGCTGGACATCGGGGCGAAGGACGCATATCCCAAACGCATGCTTTTCTTCCCTGCACGGCCGTGTCCGGCAGCCCTTCAGCCGGTAGCCTTATCATGACCCAATCTGACGCACCTCATCTGGTTCTGGTGGATGGCAGCGGCTTCATCTTCCGCGCCTTCCATGCCCTGCCCCCCATGACCAGCCCGCACGGCGTGCCGGTAAACGCCGTGTATGGCTTCACCAACATGCTGGCCCGGCTGCTGCGCGAACATGTTGGCACGCATCTGGCGGTTGTGTTTGATGCCGGGCGGCACACCTTCCGCTCAGACATTTACCCGCAATACAAGGCGCACCGGCCGGAACCGCCGGAAGATCTGCGCCCGCAGTTCGGGTTGATCCGTGATGCCACGCAGGCCTTCAACGTGCCCGGCATTGAGCTACAGGGCTGGGAGGCAGATGATCTGATCGCCTCCTACGCCACGGCGGTCCGGAAGATGGGCGGCACCTGCACCATTATCTCCTCCGATAAGGATCTGATGCAGTTGATCGGCCCCGGCGTGTGCATGCTGGACCCCATCAAGCAGACCCCCATCGGCCTGCCGGAAGTGGAAAAGAAGTTCGGCGTGCTGCCTGAAAAGGTGGTGGACGTGCAGGCCCTGATGGGGGACTCCACAGATAACGTGCCCGGCGTGCCCGGCATTGGGCCCAAAACAGCCTCCGCCCTGATCAATGAATTCGGCACGCTTGAAGCCGTGCTGGCCGCCGCGCCGGAGATGAAAAAATCCAAGCGGCGGGACATGCTGATCGAACACGCGGATGCCGCCCGCCTCTCCCGCCGGTTGGTGGAACTGGCGTGTGATGTGCCCCTGCCCATGCCGGTGGAAGAACTGGGCGTGCGGGAGCTGGATAAACCCGTTCTGGCTGACTGGCTGGAAGACATGGGCTTTGGTTCCGTACTGAAACGGCTGGGCATGGGGCATCCTTCGGGCGCCCATGCGCACCGGGCGGCGCACGCCATGGTTCAGGCATCTGTCAAAGGGGCTGCGGCACCAGACGCAGCCCCTGCTGCTGCTGGCCCCAGCGAGGCCGCAACCGCCGCCATGGCAGCCGCCTATGGCCCGTATGAAACCGTACGCACGGCAGAAGCCCTGCAAAAATGGGTTAGCGCCGCGCAGGAAGCCGGCCTGTGCGCCGTGGATACGGAAACCGATGGGCTGGACCCGCTGCACGCCAACATGGTGGGGCTTTCCCTTGCCACAGCGCCGGGCAAAGCCTGCTACGTGCCGCTACGGCATGAAGGCACGCTGGAAGAACCAGCAGGCGAACAGCTTACGGCAGACGCGGCACTGGACATCATGCGCCCACTGCTGACGGATGAGAGCGTGCTGAAGGTGTTCCAGAACGCCAAGTTTGACCTGCTGGTGTTTGACCGCGCAGGGCTGGACTTCAGCACCATCGGCCCGGTGGATGACACCATGCTGATCTCCTACGCGCAGTCCGCCGGGTTGCATGGGCAGGGCATGGATGAACTTTCCACCCTGCATCTGGGCCACTCCCCCATCAGCTATGACAGCGTAACCGGCACCGGCCGCAACCGTATTCCGTTTGCGCAGGTGCCCGTGGGCCGCGCCACGCAATATGCTGCGGAAGATGCGGATGTCACGCTGCGGCTGTGGCATGTGCTGCACCCCACCCTGCGCACCAATCAGGCGCTGGCGCTGTATGAGCAGATCGAACGTCCGCTCTCCCCGGTGCTGGCGGCCATGGAAAAAGCGGGCATTGCCGTTGACCGGGCGGAACTGGGCCGGTTGTCCGAAGATTTTGCGGCCCGTATGGCCGTGATGGAAAAGGACATCTACGAGACCGCAGGCCGGGAGTTCAATGTGGGCTCCCCCCGCCAGCTTGGGGAAATCCTGTTTGACGAGATGGGCCTGAAAGGCGGCAAGCGCGGCAAGGCTGGCGCATGGAGCACGGATTCCTCCGTGTTGCAGGATCTGGCCGATCAGGGCCACGCCCTGCCGGAAAAGGTGCTGGCATGGCGGCAGCTTGCCAAGCTGAAAAGCACCTACACGGATGCCCTGCTGCGCCAGACCACCACGGAAGACCGCGTGCATACGTCCTTCCAGATGGCCATCACCACCACAGGGCGGCTTTCTTCCAACGAGCCGAATTTGCAGAACATTCCCATCCGCACGGAAGAAGGTGGGCGTATCCGGCAGGCATTTATTGCGCCCAAGGGCAAGAAACTGGTGTCTGCCGACTATTCACAGATCGAACTGCGGCTGCTGGCGGATGTGGCGAACATTCCGGCCCTGCGGGAAGCCTTTGCGCTGGGGCAGGATATTCACGCCCGCACGGCATCCGAAGTGTTTGGTGTGCCGCTGGAAGGCATGGATGCCCTCACCCGCCGCCGCGCGAAGGCCATCAATTTCGGTATCATCTACGGGATCTCGGCCTTCGGGCTGGGGCGGCAGCTTGGTATTCCGGCAGGGGAAGCACGTTCCTATATTGATGCGTACTTCGCCCGCTACCCCGGTATCCGGGATTACATGGAGCGCATGCGCGAGGAAGCGCGCCTGCACGGCTATGTGCTCACCCCGTTTGGCCGCCGCTGCTACGTGCCGGGTATTCAGGAAAAAAGCGCGGCCCGCAGGCAGTATGCAGAACGGCAGGCCATCAACGCCCCACTTCAGGGGGGGGCTGCGGATATTATCAAACGCGCCATGGTACGCCTGCCACGCGCCCTGAAAGACGCCGGGCTCTCCGCCCGCATGCTGCTACAGGTGCATGACGAACTGCTGTTTGAAGCAGATGAAGCCGAAGCGGAAACCGTGGCCGCTCTGGCCCGTGAGGTCATGGAAGCCGCGACAACACTTTCCGTACCGCTGGTGGTGGAAACCGGCATTGGCCGCAACTGGGCAGAGGCACATTAAGACATGACTCCTTCTGAAAAACGCTTTGCACTGATTGGCGTTGCCATTCTGGCCGTTGCCGGTGCGGGCAGCTACATGGCCACCCGCTTTGCCATGCACCACGGCCCCACCCTGAGCACCTATGGCAATGAGGTTGGTGGGTCTTTCCGCCTGATGGACGCCACAACCGGCACCATGACGGACCAGACCTTCCGTGGCCGCTGGATGCTGGTGCTGTTTGGCGCCACCCACTGCGCACAGGATGCGTGTGAACCCGCCCTGCGGAACATGTCCGCCGCGCTGGACAAGGTGGACCCCGGCAAGCGCAAGGCTGTAATCATTTTTGTCAGCCTTGACCCGGACCGTGATGATGCAGACCGCCTGCGCCAGTACGGTGCGGCCATTGGCCCGCGCGTGGTTGCTGGCACCGCCGCCCCGCGCTCTCTGGAAGCGCTGACGCAGGAATATCACGCAAAAATTGAAAAAGTGGATGACCCTGAATGGCAGTACACCATGCGCATGTCGCCCCGCTTTGTGGTGATGGACCCGGATACGCGCTATAAGGGCACTGTGGACGCCAACCAGAGCGCGGATGAAATGGCCGAGCACCTCGCCACCATCATGAAGCCGCAGGACTAGGCTGTTAGCCGTCTTTCTGGTGAAAGGGGTTACGGGCCACGCCTCTCCCTAAAGGAGCAAAGTTGAGGGTTCGAAAAACCCACCTTTTTCAGTCACGACGGAATCATAACGCCTTGATACCGCTCGTGACAGAAAGGCCCGGATAGGGGTTTTCCGAACCTGCCAAGAGCACCGGACCGTCCGCAGGAAACAGAAACGGCAGCATGATACAGCGGCGTCTTATTTCAGATAATGCACGGGCTTCGGTCTCCCTTGTGGGACTTTCGCCTTTATCAGCGGTCATTGAGGCAGCGTGTGGCTCTCGGCTCCGCGCTCATGGCCGAAGGCGGTGGGTTAATAAAACCGCCCTTTGTGCAATTACGGGCATCATGCTGCTGGCCTCAAACGGGGAAGCTGTGGCCTCGGCCGCGCCTGCTTCCGCTCCGTTGCCCCACAGTGGGGGCACCTTGCGTCTCACGGCCCAGAGTTCCGGCGGCACGCTGGACCCGCAGGTGGCGTATATGTCCCTCACCCGGCAGATTGAAACGCCGGTGTATGATACGCTGCTGGCTTATCCCAAATTCTCCGGCCCCGGCGCGCTGCCGGTTATTGCCAATCTGGTAGAACAGATGCCCACGCCGGAAGAAGGAGGCCTGACCTACCGGCTCACACTGCGCAAGGGTATCCGCTTCTCCAACGGCCAACCGTTGGGGGTGGAGGATGTTGCGGCCTCCTTCCGCAGAGTGTTCAAGGTCGGCAGCCCGACCGCTGGCCCGTATTACAGCCACATTGTGGGGGCGGACGCCTGCCTGAAAGACCCCGCCCACTGCACACTGGCAGGCGGTGTGGAAACAGATGCCACCACCCGCAGCGTGGTGTTTCACCTCAGCACACCAGATCCGGATTTTCTGGAACATCTGGCATGGGGGCACGCCGCCATTCTGCCCGCCAGCACCCCGCCGCATGACATGGGCAATAGCGCGCCACCCGGCACCGGCCCCTACCGCATAACGGCTTATGACCCCACCCAGCATCTGGAGATGGAACGGAACCCGTATTTTCAGGAATGGGCACATGAAGCCCAGCCCGCGGGCTACCCGGACCATATACGCCTGACCTTCGGGCTGGAGCCGGAATCTGAAGTCACGGCCATTGAAAACAACCAGTATGACTGGATGTATGAGGACGTACCGCTCGACAGGCTGGGCGAAGTTGGCTCACGCTATGCCGCACAGGTGCAGCTTTATACATTGCTGCTGTATTATTACGCGGCCCTGAACACCACACTGCCGCCGTTCAATTCCCTCAAGGCGCGGCAGGCGCTGAATTACGCCGTCAATCGCCATGCCATGGTGATCTATCATGGTGGCCCTGCCGTAGCCGTGCCGCTCTGCCAGCTTCTGCCCGAAGGCGCGCCGGCTCATCAGTCGTCCTGCGCCTACACCAAAGGAGCCTCACCCGAGCATCCCGCCGCGCGGTGGCAGGCCCCGGACCCTGAAACCGCCCGCAGGCTGGTGCGGGAGAGTGGCACGGCAGGGCAGAAAGTCACCATCGTCGCGCCGCTGGATGGGCGCTACGGCTCCATGGCCATGGAGCTGCGCAGCACGCTTGCCGCCATCGGGTATGATGCCGTGGTGCGCAGCATGACGCAGACAGTGCAGTTCCCCTACGTTCAGAACAGTGACAACCACGTGCAGGTCGCGCTGACCGGATGGCAGGCGGATTATCCCTCCGCCGGAGGCATCCTGCACACGCTGTATTCGTGCGAGAGCATCCACCCACATTCCGATAACTCGCTGAACATGTCCGCCTTTTGTGACCCCACCATTGAAGACCAGATGCAGCACGCCGCCGCCCTTGCGCTGACTGACAAACCCGCCAGCGCACAGGCATGGGCAGCAGTGGACCGGGCACTGATGGCACAGGCGCCCGCCGTGCCGCTGGTGCAGATCAAACGGGTTACGCTGTTGTCAAAACGCGCGCGTAACGTCATCGTAACACTCAATGATGAAATTCTGCTCTCCCAGCTTCAGATCCAATGACGGCTGATTGTTCTTCTGCTTCCGGCACGGGGGTTCCGGTGCCCGCACCCGCGCGCCCGCCTGGCCCCTGGCGCAAGGCGGGCCGCACGCTGCTGCGCAACCGCTCCGCCATGGCAGCGCTTGGCGTGCTGGTGTGCATGACCATCGCCTGCCTGCTGGCCCCCCTCTATGCGCACGATGTGGCGCGGGTGGACCCGTTCACCTCCAACGTGGCAGGCAGCATAATGCTTGATGGGCATGAGGTGGACATCATGCAGCCCAATGATAACCCGCTGCATCTGGGCCTGAGCCCCATCGGGCCAACGGGCCACGCCGCTTACCTGCTGGGGGCGGACAGTCAGGGGCGCGATGTTGCGGCCCGTCTGCTGTATGGGGGCCGTAACTCGCTGCTGATTTCCGCCTGTGCAGCGGTGCTGTGCCTGCTGCTGGCCGCCACCGCAGGCATTGCCGCCGGTTTTTTTGGCGGGCTGATGGATACCGTGCTCTCCCGCCTGATGGATATCATGTGGGCGGTGCCGGTCTATCTGTTCGCTATCTCGCTTTCCATTGTTACGGTCAGTCAGGGCCTCAAGCTGGGGCCGTTCGTGATCGAGGCAGATAATCTGCTGATCCCCATTGTCATTATCGCGCTGGTATATGTGCCCTATGCCGCGCGGCCCATTCGTGGCCGTGTGCTGGCATTGCGGCAGGCGGAATTTGTTACGGCGGCGCGCTGCCTTGGCGTGCCCCGCTGGCGCATTGTGCTGTTTGATATCCTGCCCAACGTGATGACAACGCTGGTGGTGCTCGGCCCGCTGCTGATGGCGCTGGCCCTGCTGGCGGAAAGCGCGCTCTCTTTCCTCTCCATTGGTGTGCAGGCCCCTGCGGCATCCTGGGGCACCATCATTCAGGATGGCGAAGGGCTGATCTACACGCGCCCCATGGTGGCCGTGGCCCCCGGCCTTGCCATTGTGATTGTGGTGCTGGCGCTGAACATTCTGGGCGATGGCCTGCGGGACGCGCTGGATGTGCGTGATGCCGCACGGCGGTCTTCATGAAGGAGCGCACGCCATGATCACCGCCCTGCTGCGCCGCCTTGGGCAGACAGTCTTTGTGCTGTTCGGTATTTCCGCGCTGGTGTTCTGCGTGTTCTTCGCAACACCGGGGGCAGATCCCACCGCCCGCATTGCCGGGCGCAACGCCTCCCCCCAGACCATGGAGAAAGTGCGCAAGGAATACGGGTTCGACCGCCCCTTGCCCGTGCAGTACGCCACCATGATGAAGAAACTCTTCATCACGCGCGATCTGGCCTCCTACGTGGACCGTGGCGAACTGGTTGTGCCGGAAATTGCCCGTGCGGCTCCGGTTACGGTGTCTCTGGTATGCGGGGCGGCGCTGATCTGGGTGGTGGCCTCCATCGCCATGGGCACGCTGGCCGCTGCCATGAAGGGGTCATGGGTGGACCGTGGGCTGATGATGCTGGGGCTGATTGGCATTTCCATGCCGGTGTTCTGGCTGGGCCAGGTGACCAACCTTATTACCCAGAGCCGCTACCATGATACGTGGCTGTTCTCCTGGGTGCCGGGGCTGGGCTACGTGCCGTTTACGGAAAGCCCGCTCGGCTGGTTCAAGGCGCTGGTCATTCCGTGGGTGGTGCTGGCCGTGATGTTCATTGGTATCTACAGCCGCGTGCTGCGGGCTGATCTGGTGGCGCTGGCGGGCGAGGATTTCATGCGCACGGCACGGGCCAAGGGGCTTTCCCCCACCCGTGTGCTGCTGCGCCATGGGTTGCGCACCTCCATGGTCACATTTGTCTCCCTCTTCGGGCTGGATTTCGCGCAGCTTGTGGGCGGCGGCGCCCTGCTGACGGAAGTGGTGTTCGGGCTGCCGGGCGTGGGACGGCTGACCTATCAGGCGCTCACCAATCTGGACCTGCCGCTGATCATGGCCACGGTCATGTATTCCGCCGTGTTTGTTGTGCTTGCCAATGCAGTGGTGGACAGCGTTTACCTGCTGCTGGACCCAAGGGTACGTGATGCCAGATAACTTTCCTTCCGCACCCGTTCAGCCCTCCCCCACGCAGCACACCGCCGCGCCGCTGCTGGCGGTGCGTAACCTGTGCGTCAGCTTTCCCTCTGGCGGCAGGATGATCCCCATTGTGGAGAATGTTTCCTTCACGCTGGCGGAGCGGGACATCTTGGGGCTGGTGGGGGAATCCGGCTCCGGCAAATCCGTAACCGCCATGGCGCTGATGGGGCTGATAGACAGCCCCGGCGTGCAGATCACCGGCTCTGCCCTGTTCCGGGGGCAGGAACTGGTGGGCCTGCCGCAAAAGCAATTGCGCCGCCTGCGCGGGCGGCAGATTGCCATGATCTTTCAGGACCCCATGACAGCCTTTACGCCAGTTTACACCATCGGCTGGCAGATTGATGAGCAGATCCGCGCGCATGAACGCCTCTCCCGCAAGCAGGCCCGCGCCCGCACGGTGGACCTGCTGGCGGAAATGGGCGTGCCGGACCCTGCCCGCACGGCAGACCGCTACCCGCACCAGCTTTCGGGCGGCCTGCGCCAGCGCGCCATGATTGCCATGGCGCTTTCCTGCAACCCGGCACTGCTGATTGCTGATGAACCCACAACCGCGCTGGATGTGACCGTGCAGGCCCAGATTCTGGACCTCATCCGTGGTCTGCGCACCGCCTATGGGTCCTCCGTCCTGCTGATCACGCATGACATGGGCGTGGTGGCGGAAACGTGTGACACGACATTGGTGCTGTATTCCGGCCGGGTGGCGGAAACCGGGCCAACACAGGCGCTATTTGCTCAGCCGGGGCACCCCTACACCGCCGCATTGCTGGCCTCCATTCCGCCGCTGGATGGCCCGCGCCCAGAGCGCCTGCCCGCCATTGCCGGTGCCCCGCCCGTTCCGCTGGAACGCCCCGCGGGTTGCGCCTTCAGCCCCCGCTGCCACTACGTGCATGAGGCATGCCTGCCCGCCCCTCCACCGCCGCTAGTACCCGTCGGCCCACATCAGAGCGCTGCCTGCGTGCTGTCCACGGAGGGCACGCCGTTGCCCCCACGGCTGATATCGGCGTGTGCTTCAGCCGCTGCGTCCATACGCCATCAGGCTGCTCCCACGCCCCCGCCGTCTCATGGGGAGGTCTCCCCATGAGTATGCTGTCCCGCACTCTCTCCTCCATGCAGGAGCACACGGCATGAGTGCTTTTCCCGTGTCCTCTCCTGAACAGGGTGGCGCGCCGCTGCTGAGTGTGCGGGCGTTGCGCAAGACCTATTCCCTCCCACGGGGGCAGACGCTCAAGGCGGTGGATGGCGTTTCGCTTGATGTTCTGCCTGGTGAGGTTCTGGGGCTGGTGGGTGAGTCCGGTTGTGGCAAATCCACACTGGGGCGATGCCTGCTGCGGCTGACGGATGTCTCCTCCGGCCAGATCACGTTTGAAGGGCAGGACATCACCCATCTGGGCGAGCGCGCGTTGCGGCCCCTGCGCCAGCGGATGCAGATGGTGTTTCAGGATTCCTACGCCTCGCTCAACCCGCGCCGCCGCATTGGTGATCTGCTGGCCGAGCCCCTGCGCGTGCATCCCGGCCCAGACGGGCGCAAACGGCCTGCCGCTGCCATCACCGCCCGCCTGCATGAGTTGATGGACCTTGTCAGCCTGCCGGTTACCGCGCTGGACCGCTACCCGCATGAGTTTTCAGGCGGTCAGCGGCAACGCATCAACATTGCCCGTGCGCTGGCGCTCTCCCCCCGGCTGGTGGTAGCGGACGAACCCGTTTCCGCGCTGGATGTGTCCGTGCAGGCTCAGATTGTGAACCTGTTTGCTGATCTGCAAGCCCAACTGGGGCTGACCTACGTATTTGTGGCGCATGATCTGGCGGTGGTGCGGCAGATTTCCACCCGCGTGGCGGTCATGTACCTGGGTGCTGTGGTGGAGCTGGGTGAAACGGATGACGTGCTGCATCATCCGGCCCACCCCTACACCGCAGCCCTGACGCAGGCCGTGCCCCGCCCGGTGGTGGGCGCGTCCCGGCACCCGCCCCTGCGCGGCGATATTCCAAGCCCGGTGGCCCGGCCCTCCGGCTGCCGTTTTCATACACGCTGCCCCATGGTGCAGGACCGCTGCCGCGTTGAAGACCCTGCGCTGCATACGGTGCGCCCCGGCCATCAGGTCGCGTGTCACTTTCCACTGGCGGCGGACTGAAAGGGCCAGTATGCAGGGGCTTCCCTGCGCCTGCCGGAGAAAGCCTGAGCCCGCATGTTCCGCTTTTCTGCTTTAAGTGCCTGCCTGCGCTTTTACAGTTCCCTGATGGTGATTGCCGTCATTTTTCTGGCGCTGGATGCTGGGTCTTTCGTGCTGCGCCACCTTCTGCCTGACGGCCCCCGCCGCCGCAGGCTGGGGCGGGCGTGGCTGCACGGCGTCGCACGGCTGGCTATCCGCTATCTTCAGGCAGCGGGCATTGTAGCGTGTGATATGGATGCATTGGCCCCGTTGCGCACGGAGCACAACCTTGTGTTGGTGGCCAATCATCCCTCGCGGCTGGATAGCCTGATTCTGGCTGCCGCCCTGCCCAACATGACCTGCGTCACCAAAGCCTCCATCTGGGAGCGCCCCACCTTGGGCAGCACACTGCGCACGGCGGGCTACCCCCGGCATGACAGCCTTTTGCGCCTGATTGGCCCCGCCAGCCAGAGCCTGAAAGAAGCGGGGCAACTGCTGCTGTTTCCGGAAGGCACACGCTCCCGCCCCGGTGCGGAACCCGGCGCGTTTCAACCCGGCTTTGCCGCCATTGCCCAGCGCACACGGGCAAACGTGCAGCCATTGCTGATTGAAACCAATTCCCCGTATCTGTCACAGGGCTGGCCCTTTCTGCGTCGCCCGCCCCTGCCCATGCGCTACCGCGTGCGCCTCGGCCCCCGCTTTCCCGCCCCGGCACGAGATGAAGCCAGCGGCCGCGCCTTGGTGGACGCCGTTGAAACCCTGCTGAAGCAGGAACTGAGCACACCCAAAGCAGACTTCTAAGATCTGCCAGAAGAGGCCGTTTAAAAGACTTTTTGAAAAGTTGAGGATATCAGTCCGGTTATCTTTCAACAGCGGAACAGGGTGGATTTCGCTCAGATAGTCCCATTGGAAGCCGATAGAACCGGCATTTCAGGCTTAAACGCTCGTTGTGCCGGGCAAACGCTGGCTTTTCACATATGGAACGCCTTAGTCGCCCTTATCTCCATATTCTTAAACACCGTTCTATTCTTGTCAGGCCAAAAGCGACCTTGAAAGAACCTTATGGGGTATGACCACAAAAGTAGCGCCCCCATTCCCTCAACCCCAGCTAATGCCTAGATCGCGCCCTCAATCTCGGTCACTCGGGAGACGCACTCGCGGAAATCCTTCGCTTTTTCCATAAAGCCCACCATGCTGATGACCCATGTGTCCTCATCTCCTGTGGGAAAGCCAATCACCAGCCAGCCGCTATGTGAGAGACCTGTAAACAGGATACGCAGATCATCCATATCCAGCGTGGTGGAAAGCGTGTCGTTCGCGCCGAACATGGTATAGCTCTGCTGCCATTTTTCGGCTTTTGCGCTCTGGAAGATCAGCTTGATGTTCTCGCCCGTCATGTCTGGCCAACTGGTTTCCTCCACCATGAGCGTGTGGTGCGGGTAGGTGCGCTGGCCTGTCAGCAACGCCAGTTTACGCCCATCGCTGAATGTACCTTCAAGCTGACAGAACGCGCCGCCATCCTTGCTGTCAGACTGTTTGACGTCCCACGTCCCGGCATCCGGCACCACCACTTTGGGAGAAGGCTCCGCCTGCTGCGCGCTGGAGGCCGGTGGCGGCTTCTGCGCCCACGCAGCCCCGCCGCTAGAGGCCAGCAGAAAAAGACACCCCCCTAAAACGCTCAGTCTGGTCATGCTCTTACGCTCCCGTCATGCCGCTATGGTAGAGGCCGCACCCGCTGTTTGACAATCAGGGAATGATGGACAGATCAAAAGACCAATGGACCTTCCAGATCCAGCACCGGCTTGGCGCCCACATGTTCCACCCGCTGCTTGCCCTTTGCACCCAGTTGATAAAACCGCAGGCTGTCCTTGCTCTCATCTGCCTCCGCCAGCAGACGGTGCCGCAACTCCGCCCATTGGGCCGGGTCAACCTCGCACTCAAACACGGAATGCTGCACACGCTGCCCGTAATCCAGACACGCACGGGCTACACGCCGTAACCGCCTTCTGCCTGCTGCGTCCTGAGTGTTCACATCATAGGTTATTAAAACCAGCATGACTTATTTCCAGATAAACGCCGGGTAGGCATCCAGATCTCCCCTCAGATGACGGGCCAGAAGCAGTGCCTGCACATGGGCCACCAGGCCGAACGTCATGCTCTCGTTCAGGAAAGGGTGACGCACTTCCTTCTTTTTTCGTTCCTGCCAGGCTGTCAGCACCGTTTTACGCGCGTCATCCTGCAAGGTCACGCCTCCGCCTTCATGGCACACAAAATCTTCCGCCCTGATCTGCCCCCGGTTGATAAGGCTCAGCGCAACCCGATCAGCCAGAACAGGACGCAGTTCTTCCATAATATCCAGCGCCAGACTGGCTCTGCCTGGTCGATCAGCGTGCAGAAACCCCACCTGCGGGTCCAGCCCCACGCTCTCCAGTGCGGAACGGCAATCATGCCCCAGCAAGGCGTATAAAAAAGACAACAGGGCATTCACCCGATCCAGCGGTGGTCTGCGCGACCGCCCGCCAAAATGGAACGCCGGATTATCTGAACGCACAAACCGCGGAAAAACGCCAAAATATACTCGCGCAGCCTCACCTTCCACACCACGCAAAGTTTCCATATCCGTCACGCGCACAATGCGCCGTGTAGTATCTGTCAACCATGCTTCCGCTGCCTGAAGAGCTTGCGTCGCCTCCGCCGGAAGAGAGGCCCCGTAATCACGCAAGGTTCGCCTGACCACCGTACGCTGGTTGGCTACCTTTGCCGCCACCACATGACGGGCAATGGCGATACTCCGTGCAGGATCATCTGCAACACGATACTGCGTGCGCCGCAACAGCACATTGCCAGAACGTGGCCCTTCAACCCGCGCCAGAAACCGCCCATATGGCGAGAGGTAGGAAAACGCGATACCTGCTTCCGCACAGGCAGCCAGCAATGCGGGCGAAGCCCCTATGTGGCCAAAACACATGATGCCTTCCAACAGATGCAATGGTGCGCGGCCACGCTCCTTGCCCTCCACCTCCACCACAACATTTGCCCCATCTTTTTTCAGCCAGGCATTTTCAGTGGTAACATAAATGGTGTTCAGGTGCTTACGCATCAGCCTTCAGCTTTCCAGAGTTTTCAGAAACCAGGCCTGAGCAGATGCCTTTTTCTCCAACCGGCGCGGCTGACACATTTCCTCCAGAGAGCACTGCCCACACGCCTTGCGCCACACGGGCGGCGGTGTTTGCCCGGATGCAAACAAAGCCTGTACGGTCTGCGCGATATCCCGCGTCAAAGCGCGCAAGTTCTCATCAAACACAACAATGGTGCGCCTGTGCGGCCTGCCATAAAACAGCGCCCCTTCCGGCACCGGACAGCCGAACATTTCTTCCAGGCACTGGGCCTGCGCGCAAAGCTGCACCTCATCCGCCCGATGCGGTTTGAGGCTGCACCGTTTGCATTCTACCGGGTAAGGTCGGGCCATCTCTCCCTTGCCGTGCAGTTCCACAACATCCGCCTTGCCAAACACCCCCAGCAGGAAAGAGCGCAAAGGCACGGCCCGCAGGATCTTCACACCCCGCCTGCGTTCAGGTAATCCGGCATCCACCGTTTCATGCAGGATACGGCCTTCCGCCGTGGCACCATTTTCCGCCCATTGTTGTTCCACGTGAATCAATGCGCACTGGCGCGGGCAGAACAGGTAGTGCTGCAAAGCCGAAATGGGAACAAGGCGGTCTTCCTCCTCCTGCGCTTTCGGCTCTGGCATCATGCTGCGTTACCGCTCGATAATCTCAACACCCTTAGGCAGGTTCGTGCTGTCTATTTCAATGCGGTAATCATTCCAGTAGCGGGCGGGTGGCCAGTTATCCATGGCCGGGTTGTGGCTGGACGCATGGTCCACCTGATAGCTGGAGCCCTGATAGGTGCGATAAGTCTTGACCCGATCAAACAGATCCTGCGCACGGGCGTTGCCCAGAGCGCTTGCATGTTTGAAAACAACCAGCTTGCGGGTGGCCATTTCACCCCGCGCGGCGGACCGATCCGTTTCAAACATGTTGCTCAGAGCAGACCACAGCAGTTCCAGATCATCCTCGGAAAACCCGGTGCCCTTTACAGGATGAGACGCCAGCGGTGCGGACACAAACCCATGCACCCGATACAGCCCATAAGGCACAATATGCTTGCGGCCCATGGTGCGACCACCTTTTTTCTCAGCATCGGCCTCGGTTGTGGCAGCCATACGGGTGATGGAAATTTCAAGCGGCACAACAGGTTCTACAGAATGAGCAAACGTGAACTGCACCGGCCCACGCACCTGTCCTGCATTGACCCCCGTGGTCATGACTGCGCCAAAAGTGCGGATATCCCAGAAGTTGGCGCACATCCACTGGGTCAGCGCGCGTGCTTTTTCCACATCTTTGGGCAGCTTTTTCAGCTCTTCATCCTTCTTGGCTTCCGGAACAATGGCCGCCCACGCGCGCTTGTTCTGAACGTTCAGCGTGGCCCCTTCACTGACGTAAATTTCAAAGCCGGCTTTATCACCCTGAACATCGGCAATGTAATTCCGCACCTTGCGTTTGAGCGCCACATCTGACACCAGCCCCTTGTTGGTTTCCGGGTCCAGCCGCGGCAGGTTGCCTGCGTCCGGGTCTCCGTTCGGGTTGCCATTGGTGACATCAAAATACAGGACAAACTCATAGCGGTTTGTAACGGGTGCTGCGGTGCTCATGCGTTGTCTTCCTCTTCTTCAACACCCTGTTCGGGAAGGGCTTGCCCGTCTTTCTGTCCGGCCAGTTTGGCCTTACGCTGCTGGTAATACCCCAGAGCAAATTCCCCCTGTTGTTCCAGCGGCAGAGAGCGCGGAAAGGAAAGAGGCTCCGCCGGTTGAATACGGTCGAATATTTCTTCCAACTCTTTTTCAATCAGGATTGCCCACCCCGGCAGTTTTTTCCGCAACGCTGCCAGATGGTTCTGCCCGTTGCGAATAATAACAGGGAAAATACTGGCAGGCGTTGCGGATGCTGCCCCGAAATATTTATCGCGCATGGTGGTGTTCAGCCCACCCAATGCGCCCTTCTGCGCCAGTTCATACACCGCGAACAGGCGGCCAAGCTGGTATCCTACATTCGGATAATCCCGATTCAGGCTCACGGGTATGCTCTCCTTTTCTGAAAGGCTTGGGTTGGTTTTGCGCTTTTTCCGTTGCAATACAGCGCGGATAGCAGCGGCGTGCCAGCCGTTTTCGGGGTTATCGCCTGCCCGCAACCGCATGATGGTGGCGGAAAGCCATGTGCGCGGATAAAAGCCACCCGAAAGAATGGCCTGCATCAGATCTCCTGCCAGATGCGCTGGAATGTTCTCAAATTTTTCCTGCATGGCAGTTGTTTTGGCGAGTAGAAGTGCAGGAGACGGCAATTTGCGCCATGGCGCTGGCTCCAACGCCATATCCTGATAATGCAGGGCAATATTGCGCACAAAAGCCCCGAAGGAATCAGACAACCAGAAACGCACCGAAACACGCGCGGCATTAGGAGCCAGACCGAGCACATGAAAGCGCACTCCTTCGGTCAAAAATGGCCAAACCTCATCTGGCCTGCGGCCTCTGGCAATACTTTCGAGTGCATCACCAATTTTGCGGCTTTCGGTTTCATCCAGATTTTCAATGGCCAGCAGATGACAGCCAAGTTCATCAGCCTCTTCCGCCACCTTTGCATCTGCGGCATCTGCCCAGAACACAAGAGTGGCATCACCTATGGGGCGAGAAAGGCGGTTACGGCTCCCTTTCTGCAACATGCGGTTCAGCGCGGTGCCATACTGAAACGCCGCTAGTTCCGATGTAGGGGCATTCTCCCCCTGCGCCTTACCATAGGATGTAAAAGCATCATTATTGAAAGAGACCAGCGCTGCACCAGCAGTTTGTGCTCCCTGCACCCCTTTGACGACCGGATGCAAACGCGCAGGCGCGCAATGCTGACCTGTTACCAGACAGAAACTCTCTTCAGGTTCGCTTCCTCCTGTCTGCGCCAACTCAGCCACCAGTTTCTTGGCTGCCGGACGTTCATGCAGACGTTTTCTGTCTCCATCCAGTTCGAACATGATGTTCGCGTCCAGCATGTCCGGTGTGAACGGCGCAGCATCAAACCGAGCAGGAGACCAGCTTTGCAAAAACGCCTTGAACGCCAGTAAACCTTCGTCCTGCGTTTCCCCTATCTTTTCCAAGTTATCCTGCACAAAAGCCGCATGTTCCTGCGCCGTGCGTTTGCCCGCGCCTGCTGTTCGCCCCAGAACATAGGCTGATTTATCCCATAGAAAATTGGGAGATATTCCAGCAGTGCGTTTGACTGCGGCAGGTACTTTCATAAGGGTATCAAAAGGCTTTTTACCATCATGGTTGCGAAGATCCTTCACATCCACCACGTTTCCAGCTTTATCCAATACAATGGACCAGCCGAATTTTTCCTGGCTCCAGCCTGGCTCTTCCGCATCTGGCATGCGTTCATAAAACCGGACCAGCGCCTGCAATGGCCCCTGACGGATTTCCGTTTTCATGCTGCCAGTTCCGGGCTGTCTGCTGAGGGCACCTCAATCACGCCATTGCGGATATGGGCACGGAAAAACCGTGATACATTGCCATGCGCAAAATCAATATCATGCAGCATCCACCCAAGATCTATATTCTCCGCCGCATCCTCCTGCGCCAAAAAAGTGGATGTTGGCAGTGGCGCGCCATCCGGCAACAGAGCGAAGTCCGCTGCAAATTCCCGCGTACCCAGATACGGCCGATGAAAGCACTGCCCGGCTTCTGCGCGCCGATTGAATATACTGATATGTTTTGCCGCTGTTTCACCCGGACCAGCTTTCTCTGTCATGGTAAAATGGGCTTCAATCACATAAGCCACATCCAGCAGGATAGTTGCCGCCCGTTGCTGCCGGTTTTCTTCAACAGAAAGCCCCAGCCCATCCGTACGTCCTGCCTTCATGGCCGTGGCGGCATTGCGGGCGTTGGCTTTGGCCCCAACCTCATTGCGCCGGATGGTGCCAAACTGAATGGGCTTCAGCACATGAACACGGTCAATATGCCACCGGATGGCAGGCTTCCAGTGAATAGCTTCAAGTATTCCACGTGCTGCCGATGGTGTGATCACATCATAGCTAACACGTTCAGACTTGAACTCCGGACGGGTAAAACAGGCGCGTTCGCCCCAGATATGCAGTCTTACCCCCATAGAGCCCTCATACCATCACAATTACATTAAGATTAAATGACCGATTTTAGAAAAATTGTAAAACAAATATTTTTATACCCCCTTTAATAATAATAGAAATTTTTAATTTATTCCGCTGATTTATACCCCCAATCAGGAAAACAAGTATCGAATTTGTAAAATCACTTCACACCCACACTGGCAAACAACCTCACCTCATCTGCCAAAACAAACACACTTGCTTTACTCCCCAGTACCTTGGTAAGGGAGTCACACAGAAAAACACATCATAATATAAAGCACATATTGTGAATAACAAACCATCATGGTGGGTTAAAAAAACTCCTCCCCGTGCATATGTTCGCACCTTCGCTCTTGCCATCAAAATCTCACTTGTGCTTCCTATCCCTTCCGCTTTGGTTGATGTGGCGCCACAAACATTTACTTCGGGACATAACGCCCCTTGGACAGCAAATGCTCCACCTAGCTATCAATACCCCCAAAGCTTTGTCGTTCAAGTTATCTAGTCGCTTGAACGTGGATTGAAACATAATTTGCGCATCATGGTATGAGATCCTGAGTTACCCTGAAGGGTTTATACTTTTCGGGATCACCAGATATTGCTTTCTTCCGTTCTGTAGGACGGGTCTTTCAGTTCAAGGCCGGTTTCCATGCTATACAGGCTGTTATTGTCCGCCTCCAGCACCACAAAACGATCTCCATACTGCTCCTGCCGCAAGACACGGCACAGACCATCCGCCACAAACTGCATACGCACTTTTTGGGGAACAGGAACCGTATAATGTTGAAGTTTACGTAGAGCACCGGCAGGCGGATAGTCCGCATACTCCAGATCTGAGATCAGAGTGCGTGCCGTTTCATCCCACTGGATGATAATAGGCTCCAAGGCTGTATCAATCATACGAAACGCGGCTGAAATGGTAGCAAAGGAAAACGTGAAGCTGCCAACGGTTTCAGCAATATCGGGCAGAATGGAAAAAGATGTGCTGCGTCCTCTCCCGTTCGGCAAGGTAGCGGCATCCAGAGCCTGATACCCCTTGTTGTAGTAAAGTTCCTGAAAATAGGCGTGTACGGCTTCTAAACTGAGCGGGTCCAATCCTCTCCGCAGCACGGCCCGCGTAGCCTCCCAAAACGGTATCGTGGACCGCAGCATACGTAATTTTGGCAAGACAGGAGGCTCTGTAGGCTCAGACAGAGTCTGGAAGGCAGGATCAAGGGCTTCAAACACAACAGTCCGCCCAAGCCCTTTCATACGCCCTTCCCGGTTGCATCGCCCTGCGGCCTGAGCAATGGAGGAAAGTCCCGCCGCCGCACGCCATACTTCTGGGAAATCCACGTCCACACCGGCTTCTATCAAGCTTGTGCTCACCAGCCTGACCGGCCTGCCCGCTTTGAGATCCTCTCTCACTTCCGCCAGAATTTTACGGCGATGCATGGGGCACATTAGCGTTGTCAGATGTCGTGCGCCCGGCATCTGGCCAATGTGGGCATAAAGTTCCTGCGCATGGGCGCGAGTATTGACAATGCACAGCATCTGCTCGCACTGCTCAAACCGCCTGCCTATTTCCTCATCCGTTACGGGTGTCTGGTTCCATTCAACCTGCACCCGCTTGAGTTGGGTATATAAATGTTCTGGATGCGGAGCCAGTTCACGCTGCCCGCCTATGGCGAACCCTTGCCGGGGAGCGCCTTCCCGCTGGGGCGGCAGAGCGTCGTCACATTTACGCAAAGCAGATTGTGTGGCGGTGCACAGCACAACGCTGGTTTTATACTGGTTTGCCAGTTCCTCCAGAACCGCCATACACGGGCGCAGAAGCGGCAAAGGCAGAGTTTGCACCTCATCAAGCACAATCACGCTGTTTGCTATATTGTGCAATTTACGAGATCGGCTGGTCCGGGCGGAAAAGAGGCTTTCAAAAAACTGCACTGTCGTGGTGACAATAATTGGCGCATCCCAATTTTCTGCATCACGCCGCAGTTTGTCCAGCCCGTCTCGCCCCTCCTGCTCGCTATCATTCTCACTATTCGGGCCGGGGCCATCCCAATCAAAATTGGAATGGTGCTCCAGAATATCATCGGGCAGGCTCAACGCCTCCCGAAAAACCTGTGCAGTCTGCTCGATAATAGACGTATAGGGAATAACATAAATCACGCGCTGCAAGCCGTGCCGCAAGGCATGTTCCAGCGCAAAACTGAGCGAGGTCAGTGTTTTGCCGCCGCCTGTTGGCACTGTCAGGGTAAAAAGGCCCGGCTTTTCCTCTGCTTTTTTGATTGCATGGTCCAGTATTTCCGCCCGCATGATATTGAGCGGCGTATCGGTTTTCCGACGGCTGGCCATATAGGCACGTATGGCCTCCACATGGCGCGCGGAAAGTTCTCCGCCTCGGGCTGGTGGCGGCAAGCCTTCTGCCTGAGCATAAAACCGTTCTGTTTCCAGAAAATCAGCATCTACCAGACAGGAAAACAGCATGCGCGTTAAAAAATACTGATAGAACCCCGGATAATCCGATTTCTCTTTCAGGCTATTTCCTGGCAAAAGTTGTTTGCGTTCCGGCAAGGAAAGCGCCAGCGTTTTCCATTGCTCATAGCATTCAAGAGGATAATGTTCTTTATCCAACCGCGCCAACAGGGCTGAAGGGCCGTCCTCATACCGGCCTTTCACAGCATTGGCCAACCCTGCATGGTGCCCCGCGATAACAAAGGCGAGTAAACGCCCCAGTTGCTGGCCATATAACGTTACAGCCTCACGTGCCCCCGCCGTGCTGTGATCTGGTCCCTTCTGGCTGACTTCTGAACTGATATAAGCCTGATACGCCGCAGATGCTTTACCAATATCATGCAAAAGCCCCGCAGCCCGCGCGAGCATGGCCAGTCCGAATGGCTGTGCAAAAAGCGCCCCTCTTTGCGCGACACACTCAAGATGCTCTCGCAAAGGTTCCCATCGCGCCTTGTCTGCAGGAGCAGGGAGAGAGTGCGCGTAAAGAACCACTGACCTCCCTTCCCCTCAGGTATCACTTATTCTTAATAAAATGTAATCATTCAGAATGACCTGTCACCATTGCTTATTAAGCAATCCTTACCTCCACTCTGCGCATAGATGCCCTGAAGCCCGCAAGAGCTTTAGTTCTCTCCTCCCGGCTTACGCCAACGCGCCTGCATGTGGCCCGCCAGAGAACATGACCAATTCGTGCTCTCCCCCCATATTTCTACCCACGGCCCCCACACGGGGAGCGACGTATGACGTTGGCCGTATTGCTGTTGCGGGACAGTTTCTATCCACGCTCCCGCACGGGGAGCGACAATCTCCAGAGGACGTGGAGAGCTGGCTGGCAGATGTTTCTATCCACGCTCCCGCACGGGGAGCGACCCTGCTGTAGCCATAACCATCGTTGGAGGGCCAGAGTTTCTATCCACGCTCCCGCACGGGGAGCGACATTGCATACAGACCATCCCTTTCTGGATTGGGAGGTTTCTATCCACGCTCCCGCACGGGGAGCGACGGATAATGACCCCTTCGGGTGACATCATTTTCGTGTTTCTATCCACGCTCCCGCACGGGGAGCGACCAGGCAAAAGCGGCTCTACAGCAGGCATCGTCCAGTTTCTATCCACGCTCCCGCACGGGGAGCGACTAGTGCCGGGACACCGGCGGCTACGGGGATATCCCGTTTCTATCCACGCTCCCGCACGGGGAGCGACCTCCGAGATGCTGGATCAGGCTGAGCGCCGAGCAGTTTCTATCCACGCTCCCGCACGGGGAGCGACGCCCAATCAAAGGTTCCGGTTCCGCTGTGTCCTTTGTTTCTATCCACGCTCCCGCACGGGGAGCGACTTGTCATCCAGGGGGAGGCTGTTGTGCTGCATGTGGTTTCTATCCACGCTCCCGCACGGGGAGCGACGATCGGCGCGAGTATCCTTGATCCAGTAAGGCCAGTTTCTATCCACGCTCCCGCACGGGGAGCGACGTCTCTGGAAGGGGCTGACATCGCGTGGTTTGAAGTTTCTATCCACGCTCCCGCACGGGGAGCGACGTCATAAGAGCGGAAGCGGCTACCCATTTTCAGATTGTTTCTATCCACGCTCCCGCACGGGGAGCGACCGGGTGCAGCCCGGTTTGATCTGATTAACCGCCTGTTTCTATCCACGCTCCCGCACGGGGAGCGACATGGAAATCTATAACGATGTCCTTGGCCTCTACAAGTTTCTATCCACGCTCCCGCACGGGGAGCGACAGGCCAATTCCCCAGCTTTCTGCGGCTAGTGAAGGAGTTTCTATCCACGCTCCCGCACGGGGAGCGACAACAGCCTCAGCCTCAGTGTCTGATACGTTTGCTGTTTCTATCCACGCTCCCGCACGGGGAGCGACATGTTGTCATAAGATACTACTTACCACACTCGAGTTTCTATCCACGCTCCCGCACGGGGAGCGACGGTGTAGGTTTAGCACCTGTCTGGGGCTGGGCGGAATGCGCTTTTTGCGCGAACTGGTGGCTGCGAGTGCTGCTGCTGAACGCTTTGGGATCAGCGTGTTTGAAAAAATTCTTATTTTATAATGAGTTGACGCGTGCGCGACCCTGCCGGGATTTTGATGGGTGATCAGGGTTCGCGCGACGGATGCGTAACACCGGGAATACCGCCTTGGCGCAGGCGGTTGCGGAGCCATTGGGCGGCAGGACCATGAGGATGCTTCTTGTGCCACACGGTGACAAGAGGGGTCAGGCGTTCTCCGGCATCGAACTGGAGGTTGGGGGCCACAATATCCGGCGCTGTGGGAGAGGCCGCCAGCACATGGTCTGAGACAAATGCCCAGCCTATATTGTGTTTTACCATTTCCAGAATAACCCAGTGGCTTTCCACCCACCAGACATCCGCCGCCACGCGCAGGCTTTGGCGTGTCTGTTCGCGCCCACGGGTGGCCACCAGAATCTGGCGGTAGCGTTTCAGGTCTTCCCACGTTACCTGCCTGTGGGCCAGCGGATGAGTACGCCCGCACACCAGCTTAAGCGGCACATACCCAATGGCCTGAAAGGCAAGCTCCGGCTGCGGGTGGTCCTGCTGCCACATCACGCCCAGGTCCGCCACGCCCTCCAGCACAAGCTGGCCGACATCTTCCATAAGCGGAAACAGGATTTCCACCTGCACATAGGGAAAATTCTTTGCAAATTCAGAAAAAATCGTGCCCAGCGCGTGTTCGGGGTAAAGCTGATCTATGGCCACCACCAGCTTGTTTTCCACCTGCTCTTCCAAAGAATGCGCAACCCCTATCAGGTGCTCGCGCCGTTCCAGCACCACGCGGGCTTCTGGCAGCAGGCGCAGGCCCGCCTGCGTAAGCACAGGTTGGCGGCCAGAGCGATCAAACAACATCAGCCCCAGATCCACCTCCAGATTACTGATCTGGGTGCTGATGGCAGACTGCGCCTTACCCAACAGGCGGGCTGCCGCAGAAAAAGATCCCTTTTCCGCTGCCGTAACAAATGCCTGCAATTGATCCAGAGAAACGCTCATCTATCATTTTTCCAGATAGGTTCTATCTTTCTTTTCTCTGGGTAGGAGATAGGTTGCGCGCATGTCAACGCTCGATTCTGCTCCCGCTCCTCTGCGCTCCCCGTCAGACCGTGTGCGCCACGCCCTGCTGTTTGAATGTGTGGCACTGGCGCTGGTTATTCCCGTGGGGGCGTATCTGTTTGGCCTGCACACGGAAGATATGGGCTTTATTGGTGTCGGCAGCGCCATAACGGCCACCGCGTGGAACTACATATATAATCTGGGGTTTGATCACGCCCTGCACCGTCTGACAGGCTCGGCCCGCAAAAGTGTTGGCGTGCGCGTGCTGCACACGCTGCTGTTTGAGGCCGGGTTGCAGGTTGTGCTGCTGCCCGCCATTGCGTGGTATCTGCGCGTCAGTATTCCGCAGGCATTTTCCATGAGCTTTTCGCTCGCGCTGTTTTATCTGGTTTATGCGTTTTTCTTCAATATTGCGTATGACTGGGTTTTTCCTGTTGCCGCCACCCGCGTGCCCCCTTCTGCTCTGCCCGTTGCCAGCGAGTAAAGCGCCCGAGTGGATGTGACCCTCCCGTAACGGTTTTATGTTGAACACGGGCAGGATACGCTTTTACAGTGTCTCTGTTTTTACAAGACACCAGCCACACGGGGCCACCACATGCCGTATCCACCCCACGCGTCCTTTGCAGACCGCGTTGTTGCTGTGCTGGATAAAGCCGCGCTGGGCGTTACGGCGCCATTCAGGCGGCTGGGCCTGATGGACTTTTCCGCCACACCGCAGTTGAAAAAAGCGCCACCCCTCTGGGTGGTGCTCTGTGTGGCCGGAGCAGAAACGCTTCTCTACGCCGTAGCACTTCTCGGCCCATTCAAAGCCGTGCACTCCGTAGCCAGTGCGCTGCTGGTGCTGTCCTGTGTTTTTGTAGCGCATGTCAAAAACCATCATGCTTTCTACGCCAAGGGTGGAGCAGACCGCACTCCGGCAGAACAACAGGTCGTGTGGCAGGGACGAATGGCGATGCTGGCAACCACCGCGATTCTTTCCACGTCCGCGCTAATTGCGGTAACCATCATTCTCGCGCGCTCTCCCGGTCCGGTTGATGGTATGGCTCTTATGCCCCCACTTGTCATGACGCTGCTTTACACGGAATGCATGGCCTTTCTTGCGCTCGTTATTGTGCTCTCACGCCATGATCATGCGGCAGGCTCCTCCCAGCGCGTTGTGACCTCCAAGGCGTGAACCTGTAGAAAACCTGCCCGTTGTAGGAAAGAGTCGCTTTTTTGCAGTAAACACCTTGGTTTTCTGCCACCCGCCCCCACATAGCGGTTGCCAGCCTGCTTTTTCTGCCTGTTCCACAGCCGCACGCAGCCATCCTTTCCCTACCGGAAATGCTCAGCCCATCGGAGCCTCTTTGCCCCGCGTGAAGAACTTGCAGAAAGTGCATTGCGAATAGTTCTCATTCGTGTATGGTCACGATGTCAGACTCAGAACGGGACGATCTTGATGGTCATCTGCTCTTGTAATCGCTTGACGGACAAAGATGTGGAATCCGCCGTTGCTGGTGGGGCTACCCGCCCGCGTGAAATTTATGCCTCCAAAGGCTGCAAAGCCCAGTGCGGCAACTGCGTGCCCGGTGTGGTCTGCCTTCTGCGTGAAGCCCGCATGAAACAGGTGCAGGCCGGCCTGATTCAGCAGACGGCCTCTGTAGCCGCCCTTTCCGCCTGAAACACCGTCCTCCCGCTTTCTTCACAGCTCTATTGCTTGCCTGTTGGGGCCACATCTGGCACGGCTGATGCCATGAACAGGCATATTCTGGTTATGGGCGCAGGCGCGTGGGGCTCCGCACTGGCGCTACACATGCACCGCACAGGGGCGCGTGTGCAGGTATGGGCGCGCAATCCGGCATCCCGCCTGCCTTCAGGGGCCATGCCCCGCCTGCCAGACTGGCCTCTCCCTGCTGACGTAACTGTGTCTGACACCATTCCCGCCAAACCGGACCTTATTCTGGTTGTTGTGCCGGTACAGCATCTGGCGTCTGTTCTGCCGCTGCTACCGCAAGGCGTGCCCGCCATTCTGTGCTGCAAGGGGGTGGAGCGTGCCTCCCAAACCTTCCCGTTGGATGTTCTGGCGCGGGTGCGGCCTGAATGTCCCGGCGCAGTCCTCTCCGGGCCTAACTTTGCGCACGAAATTGCGGCAGGCCTACCCGCCGCCGCCGTGGTGGCCGCTCCCCGCATGGAGCAGGCCCTGACATGGGCTGCTGCCGTTTCCTCCCCCACATTCCGGCTGTATGCGAGTGACGACTGTACCGGCGTACAGTTAGGCGGCGCCGCCAAAAACGTTATTGCCATTGCTGCAGGAACCGCCATGGGCGCTGGCCTTGGAGAAAACGCCCGCGCCGCCCTTATCACACGAGGACTGGCAGAAACCGGACGGCTGGCGGCGGCATTGGGCGGCCAGCCCGCAACCCTCGCCGGTCTGGCTGGTATGGGAGATCTGGTGCTCACCTGCACGGGGGCAGCCTCCCGCAATTATCAGATGGGGCTGGCTCTGGGCCGTGGCGCTGGTGCGGAGGATGCAGCCGCCGCCCTGCCCGGCGTGGCTGAGGGTGTAACAACCGCCAGCGCCCTGCTGGGGCTGGCCCGCGCCCATGGCGTGGCAGTGCCCATTATTGAAACCGTGTCGGATTTTCTGGCAAAAACCCTAACCCTTGAGGAAGCCCGCAGCCGCCTGCTGGACCGCCCTCTTAAGGCTGAATGACGGAGCCGAGGCGCAGCGCCCTATCCCTGCGCCATATTCATGGCTGATACATGGCCCCTTGCATGCAACTTAAGGCCACCTACATCCTTATACGTCACGCCTGACCGTGATGACACGGTATTTTAATGGTGAAAAAAGGACGGGTTTTATGAGTAAATCAGCTCCCGCTACCAAAGCAATTGATGCCAAGGCCGCTCATGTCAAAGAATATCTGGGCACGCCAACAGACCTGAAAGCCGATGCTGTAAAAGAAGTATCGATTGGTCTGGCTGATACACTGGCGGATGTGTTCGCCCTTTATGTAAAAACCAAGAATTTCCATTGGCATATGAGCGGTCGCCATTTCCGCGATTACCACGTGCTGCTGGACGAACAGAGCAATCAGATTTTTGCCATGACCGATCCGCTGGCCGAACGCGCCCGCAAGATTGGTGGCACCACCCTGCACTCCGTTGGGGAAATTGGCCGTCGCACACAGATTCTGGATAATGATGCCCTGTACGTCACCCCGGAAGACATGCTGGCCGAGCTGCGGGATGATAACCTCACCCTCACCAAGCAGCTCCGCAAAGTGCATGCCCTGTGTGATGATGCCAATGATGTGGCAACCGCCAGCCTGATTGAAAACTGGATTGATGAAACAGAGCGCCGCACATGGTTCCTGTTTGAAGCCACCCGTCCAGCCTTTGGAAAAAACGACTGATCAAGAAACGTTTCTTTACAATCTGACATCAAAAAAGCGGGGGCTTTCGGGCTCCCGCCTTTTTTACATGCTGTGCAATGGTTCTGTTTTTGATGCCGACAATGGTTCTACCCTTACGGACAGGAAACCGGAAACAGTCCTGCCAGCACGGTTCACGCCAGTTGTGCTTACACGCGCTGGAAGACTGCACAGCGGTCAGGCAGACACCCTGCCCTGTGGCGGCAGACGGACTTTTCTGAAAGCGCACACCAGCAGAAAAACGCCCACCAGCACAGATGTCAGCCCGATAGCCTGCGTAACAGGCGAAAGCCACCCGCCATGCCCTGCAAGGCTGACCGAGACAGGCACCAGTGCGGTTAAAATACCAGCCCCTGCCAGCAGAACACGGTCACACCGCTGACTGCCCAGCAGAAAAGCGGCCACAACAAACACACAGAAAACAGCATAATAAAGCTGCATAACCGCCGAGTATGTTCCCCCTTGCGGCAGAAACGGTACAGCGCAGAAAACGGCGGAAATTCCAGCCACACACCCCAAAGCACAGCCAGAGGTCAGGCAGGCCAGAAAACGGGTGCCGCGCGTATCTTCCACGCGGCCACTTTTACGCTCCTGTTTCTGACGGGAGGCCACCCATAGCCTGTTGCCGGTATAGAACAGAAACGCGCCCCCCAGCCCCAGTACAACATACCCCCACCGCACGGCCACACCACCAAAACTGCCAAAATGCAGGGCAAAAAATGTGGTGATAATGGAAAAGCCAGTGGATTGATGGCCCGGAAGATAATCCGTGGAGGTCACTCTGCCCGTATAAGGATTAACCTCAGCAAAACCGCTGACAGGCCCCCGCATACTGTAACGCGGATCATGCCCAGCCACACTCAACACAAGCCCCGCCCCCGGCCGCTGCGTGTAATTCAGACTATCCGGCACAAAGCCAGATGCCTGCCGGGCCAGAGCCGCTAAAATCTGCTGCGGAGGCAACGGCAAAGGCTGGGCAGGTTCGGGGGAAGCGTCACCTTGTGTCAGATTTGGCTGCCCACCCTGAGCCGCCGGAGCGGTATCGGATGATCCTGCTTGTGGGCGCCCCGGATGCGCGCCCGTAGGGTCTGCGCCGCCATGCTGGCCGCGCGCCCCATGGTCCGCACCAGCCTGCGTGTGGTGAGAAGCGTGATTACCGCCCAGAAGGAAATGCTGCGTTACAAAAATGGGCTCATGGAACGCAAACACCACTGATGTCAGCGCCATGATGAGATGAAACGGCAGGGAAAACACACCCAGAAGATTGTGCATGTCCAGCCACATTTTTTTACTATTGCGGCCCAGACGAACAGCAAAAAGGTTTTTTGCCAAACCCGGCAGAAACGCAATAACGCCAGAAATCAGCGCCACGGCATAAAGCAGCGCTACCGTGCCCATCAGATACCGGCTGACCATATGGGGCAACGGCAGGCTAACCTGCTGGTGCAGTTCATCCACAAAGTGTGCTACTGCCGACGGATGGCGCTGAACCGTGATCAGTTCACCCGTCTCGCTCAGGCTCACTTGTGTCGTAGGTCCGCCGCGCCCGTGGGCACCGGGTTTAGCGGCAGACCATGAAAACTCCCCCTGCCCCGGCGTGGCGGCTGGCAGGGCAATACTGTAATTGCGTGCGGCTTCCGGATGGGCGGAAAACAGCTTTTCCATCAGGGAAGGCATGCGCTCCAATGGGGTAGGAGCCGGACGCGGCGTGGCGGAAGAAGCCCATTCCTGCAACGGTTGCTCAAACATGGTGATGGCCCCGGCATAAAAGGCCACAAACAGGAACAACCCGGCAATAATGCCCACCCAACTGTGTGCATCCCGATAGGTGCGGACAATGTCACCCCGAATTTTCATGATGCCAGCCCCCGAATGGCAAAAAACAGGCCCCACACCAGCACATTGGCAACGGCCAGCACGCCCCAGGCCTGCCTCCCGGAACGGAAAAGAAAGCACGCACCCAAAAGGCTGCACCATACAGGAGGCACCAACCACAGCAGGAACTGGGCAGACAGCGTGCGGGGTGACCCATCAGCATGGCACAGCACCCCCACTACCCCCATGATACCCACCGTCAGCACCGCGCCAGCCACAACGGCAGCCGAGACCTTGGGGAACCAGTTGCGGCTGGAAAGGGGTTCGGCTTTTAACAAAGCAGATTGTGTGCTCATGGGTTTTTCTTCCTGTTTCTGGCCAGCGCCAAACCCAGTGGCAGGAGGGACCACACAGCCATAAGCAGGGTCACCACCATGAAAACTGCCGTGGCGGGGCTTCTGGCCTGAAGCAACAGGGCAAGTGCTCCACACACCAGCACACTCCCGGCCAGCAGGCACAGGCGGGCGTCAGGCGGCCGCACCAGCAAAAGCTGATTGCGGGATGCCAGATAACACAGCATGCCGCCCACCACTGCCAGCACACTGGCTCCGATCAGGAAAACAGACGTGCTCACCAGCGATATTCCAGTCTTGCTGTCAAGCTGCGTCCCTGCCCATAATAACAGGCGGAAATACCGGTGCAGGTTGAAACAAAGCGTTTGTTGGCAATGTTGCGCAGATTGACTGAAAACGACAGATGATCGTACTGCGGATGCGCCACCCCAAAATCATACCGCAGGAAGGAATCAAACACCGTATAGCCGGGAATGGAGAGTGTGTTGTTGGTGTCACCATAGCTATGGCCCGTGTAACGCACGCCGCCGCCTACCCCTAGCCCCGCAAAAAAGCCGTGCCGGAACCGTTGATCCACAAACAGGGAGGCCATCCATTTGGGGGCCTGTGGCAGATAATTGCCCACCTGTGATGCTGTGTTGGATTGCGTGACGCGGGCATCGCTCCGGGTGCCGGTGAAAATAACGGCCATATCCCACGGCAGGGTGGCGCGGCCTTCAAGTTCCAGCCCACGCACCCGGCCCTTGCCGGTCTGCACAAGGCAGGTTGCGTTGCCGCATAGGGTGCCGTTGGGGTCTGGCGTTGTCATGTTTGTCTGGGTGATCTGATACCCGCCGAAGGTGACATAAATGCTTTTGCCGTACTGGTAGCGCAGACCAGCCTCATACTGGTCCCCTTTGGTGGGCTTGAACGGCACACCATTCAGGGCCGTTGAGGGATCAGAAACCTGAGGCTGGAAGGATTGCGCATAGCTGAAATAAGGGGCCAGCCCGTTATCAAACAGATACACGCCCCCTGCCCGCCACGTGAACGCATCTGAACGGGTATTGTAGCGCTTCTGGGTCAGGATGTTCAGGGTTTCATCCCGCGCCCAGTCCTGCCTGCCGCCAATGGTCACACGCAGGCGGTTGAACTTGAGCTGATCCTGAAAATAGATGCCGTTCTGCTGGCTGAGGGTGGAGGTGTAAATCTGCGGAGCCAACGCATTGGCGTAACCTGCGGAACCACGTTTCACGGGGTCAAAAATATTGAGCATGGGCAACACAAGGGAGGAGTTGACCAAATCCCGGCTGTGCTCCCAGTTGGTGTAGAAATAATCCGTGCCCGCCAGCAGCAGATGCCGCACCGGGCCGGTGGTTACATGCCCTTCAAGCTGGGTATCCGTCGCCACACCCTGCGAGCGTCCACGCCCTTCCACCGCGCGGCGGTTTACCGTTTCTCCGGCAACACACCCGGTAATGGAAGGGGGACAGGCCTTGAGCGTATCACCGGAAAGCACGGTGGCACGGTAGAGTGTATCAATATAGGTGTAGCGGGTATTATTGCGCACGGTCAGGTATTTGCTGAATTTGTGCTCCAGAAAAGATCCAGCCAACGCCTGATTACGGTCAAATGTATCCCAATCCGGCTCACCAATATTGGCATTATTGGCAATATGGCGGCCTTTGGACGAATACAGCGTGCCCGTGGCTGGCATAAACTGGAAGGTGGAACCGCCCTGATCGCGCTGATACTGGGCCAGCAACGTCCATGTGGTGTGCGGGGTGATCTTCCATGTCAGACTGGGCGAGACGTAGTAGCGCCCCAGCATGACATCATCCACCTGCGTGCCGCCATACCGCGCCAGCGCCACAACGCGCCCCAGCACCGTGCCCTGATGGTTGAGCTTGCCAGATACATCGCCAGAGGCCTGCCCCTGCCAGTTATCCATGCCGGTAAAGCCAGCACTTTGCAGAAAGAATTCGCCTTCGCTTTTTTCCGTGGGGCGCTTGGTGGCCAGGTTCACCACACCGCCCGGGGCCGTCTGCCCATACAGTGCGCCAGACGGGCCTTTCAGCACCTCAATCTGTTGCAGCGCGAACGGGTCAAACGATGTGCGGGTCCATTGCCCGCCAGAAGGCAGGCGCAGACCATCCACAAAGTTGTTGTTTGACGAAAACCCGCCAGCACCAAAGCCACGCACCGACACTTCATCCACACGGCTATCAATACCCGAGGGCTCGGACTGCACCCCGGCTGTATAGGCCAGCGCATCCGCAATGGTGGGGGACGCACGCAGTTCTATTTCCTCGCGGTTCACGATGGAAATGGACTGAGGCGATTCAATAATGGGTGTGCGTGTTTTGGTGGAAGCCGAGGCATGCGAAAGCCCTGTGGCAGTAACCGTAACCACCTCGGACTTAGCCGCAACCGCACTTTCTCCCCCTGATGGGCGAGGAGAGGAGCCCGGAGCCCCAGTAGTTGAAACTGCGCCCGCACCTGCTGCGGTGGGGGGTGCTGCAAGACCTGCCTGCGTTTCCTTGCTGGCTTTTGCACTGCGGGCGATCAATGGGTCCGCCAATGCTTCTGCACTCAAGCCCCCCACGCTCATCACCACCAGAAGAAGGCCACCCGTCCTACACGGAAAACACATTGCTGACTCGCACCCTACACATTGCACCGGGGCTGCGCATTAACTGTAACTGATAATCATTGTCAACTGAAAGGCGGCATTCTACCCATTATTTCATATTACCTGTTGGTAAGCTCTGTAACCGGACCCCGTCTGGCCCCTGCAACATTAAGGACCGCATCAAAGATCTTCTGTGCTCTCTCCACGCCCGAAAGTTTTCCCAACCAGAAACCAGTAGGGAACTCATAAAAATAGAAACAAACACAGCAATAATATTGCGCCCCCAGAAAAATATGAACGAATCAAAAACCTTAAGAAGGAAAAATTTATGAGTACAGTAGGAAGGGGTAGGAGTGATGAGAATATTTTCATTGTCATAATTACAACTCGGGTTGATACACCAGAAAAAAGAAATAAAAGAAACATACAAATTATAAAGAACAAAAAAATCTACAAATAACCTGTAAATAAAATTTAAAACCAGAGATCTATTTTCTAAAAAACAAACTTTTCTTTATAGAAAAAATGCTAAAACAATAAAAGGGAACAAAAATAAAAAATATGGGAAAATCCACACGGAAACCGCCAAAGACGCCAGAAAAGAATCAAAAGTTTTGCTGAAAATTCTATCGAAGTTTTTGAAAAAACCACTATTCGCAAATATATAAGAGAAGATGATATATGCTAAAAATGCCTCCCATAAACTGTTTACCAGATTATATTTACTGACTGAAATTCTTTTCATGATAAAATCCTAGTAGCGTATTGTCGCTGCTTCTTGGCGGTAAATAAGGATAGGGACTACTTCTTGGTTCATTTCCAAATTTAGAGCGCACTTTTGCATACGTATTTTCTTACGAAAGAAGATCATTTTCTGAATAACCCGCAGCAGCAGCATAAAGCCCAATTGCAATCGTGGAGTAATTTCTTCTTTCAGTGCCTCTTATCCCAGCAGGAATACCCAGATGCTGGAAGCCCCAACAACCACCCGTATGGTAAGTCTGCTATAGAGCCGCGAGCATACTTAACCTATACCCTGCTGATCCTGATCAACATTATAGAGCCCTTTTCCATAAGTCTTGATGGTGATTAATTCAGCAGGATCGTCAATTATATTGTGTTTATTCTGGATGAAAGAGACTTCTTTTCTTTCCAACTCCTCCATTGCCGTGGTTTGTAATTTCCATCATAAGCATCGCGTGTAGCGGGAATTTTTTGCATCAGAAAAGAAAAACACCAACATCACGGAAATGTTGCTTATTCGAAAACACCTCCTCCCCGGCAAATGACTGATAAAATTCCTGCCGGGGAGAGACCGCCTAAAACATGAAAAGCACTCTCATAATTTGAAGAAAGTACTATCCTTCATCTTTCAGCCGTTAATAGGATCTGCACCTTTCGGTTTGGGGCTTGGGGCAACGCTGGCTTCTGGTGCCTCTGCTCCTTTTTCCTGCTTGTAACGGGCGTAATATTCATCCGCCATGCGGCGCAGGGCTGTGCCGATGCTGGCGTATTGATACTCGTTCAGGTTGGCGAGGGACGCACGGGCGGATGGCCTGCGCACGGCAAAGCCAATGCCGGGCAGCAGCACAACGCCTGTTTCCTCTGCAATGCGGAACAGGATGGTTTCATAATCCACGCGCGTTATCAGCCAACGGGCAAAGCGGGTACCGTAAAGCTGGGTGGCCACCTTGGCCATATCAATCAGGGTGTAATAATGCGTGCTGCCAGCATCATCCGGCGCGGAAACGCCCAGATCCCGGTACAGGGCCAGTTCCCGCCGGTGCAGCAGGTTTTTCAGAGCGGCCTTGTAAGCATCCCGTCCGTCCATTAGCGCAAAAAGGGAGAACAGGGTCATCTGCACCTGTTGCGGGGTGGAAAGGCCTGCGGTGTGGTTCAGCGCCACGCTGCGGCTATCCGCCACCAGACGGTCAATAAACTTCAGGCCACGCACATCGGGGGTCAGAGAGGCATAGCGTTTGTCCAGCGCCTGTTTCTCATCTTCCGGCAGGGCCGCCAATGCGCGGTCCAGCACGTTCTGCACATGGGTTGCCACAACCCCAAGCCGCCAGCCGGTGGAGCCAAAATACTTGGAGAAAGAATAGACCAGAACCGTATTGTGTGGGCAAATACTGTAAAGAGAGCGGAAATTATCCGCAAACGTGCCGTAGACATCATCCGTGACAATAATCAGATCAGGCCGCTTTGTTTTGACAATCTCGGCAATGCGGGCCAGCCCGGCATCATTGATTTTCACAGATGGCGGGTTGCTGGGGTTGACCACCAGAAAGACTTTTACGGCGGGGTCCAGCAGTTTATCCAACTCGCTGTCTGGATATTGCCAGCCACATTCAGGCGCAGCGTTAATGGCCACTTCCTGCAACTGGTAATCCCGCAGTTCCGGTATTTCCACATACGGGGTGAAGACCGGCATGCCGATGGCGGCTTTATCGCCGGGTTTGATCAGCCCGTTTTCCCGCAGGGAGGCAAAAATATAGCTAATGGCCGCCGTGCCACCTTCCAGCGCAAACAGGTCCGTTGTGGCTTCAGGCATGGCGCCACCGGCCATTTCCCGAATAAGGTAATGGCGCACAATCTTTTCTGCATATTTGAGCATGCGCGGCGGGGTTGGATAATCACACCCCAGAATACCGGCCACCACTTCCTGCAAAAAACCATCGGCAGAAAGGCCAAGCTGATCCCGCACATAGGAAAGCGCACGCCGCAGAAACGCAACGCCGGGTTCATCCTTATGGGCGGCCACAAAGGCGTTGAAGCGTTCTTCTATGCCATCACGCCGGGGCACCCCCCCTACCCCTTCTGCCATATAGGAAAAGGAAAGTTCTGATTCTGCCGTTGCAAACAACCCCAACTGGAAGAATCCTTGCCGGGGCGTTGTGGCCAGAAAATTCGGGTTGCCGCGCCCCGCATCCAGCATGGTGTGCTGCGCCCGCCCGGAGGCAAGCTGGATGAGCAGATCCTTCAGTTCAAAGGGGCTGAGGTTGCGAAACTTCTCGTACTCTGCGGGCATAGCCATTGGCCTCTTTTGTTCTGAACTGGCAACACGGGCGTGCACTATAGAGGGTTCCGGTGCGAAAAAAGCCACCACAAAATGCTGAGCAGTCATGTGTCATAACAAACAGGCCTGAGCAGGCTTTGCGTCTTCGCAACTGCATTCTGCAAGCCGAGAGTGAGAACCACACGACCGGGCCGGTTGAAAAACGCCCCGTGAACAATGCCCCCCCCTCAGGCCTGAAAACGGGAGAAGGGCCAAAGCCTGCGCAGCCCCTGCCCGATCCACGCATAACCGCTGACAAGCACAATACCCAGCAGCACGCACGCAGCACCCTGTAGAAAACCGGGCTCAAGCGGATCATGCAGCAGCCAGTAGCCCAGCACGACCCCAAACAGAGGCGTCATGAACGCAAGCACACCAATGCGCGATGCCTGATAATGCCGCAGCAGCCAGAACCATGCCAGAAAAGCCGCAAAGGAAATAAGGGTGGCTTGAAACACCACGCTGCCAACCAGCCGGGGCGTGAGGGTAAAGGCGGTCTGTTGCAAACACACTGCACTGACGAGCAGCAGAACAAAAGCGGCCACAAGCTGATACATCAATGTCTGTTTGGCAGAGACATACGCAAGCCGGGACACACGGATCACAACCGTTGTCATGCCCCAGGACGCACCGGCCATCAGCGCCAGAAAATCGCCCAGCATCTGGTGGCCATGGGCGGCATCTGCCGAGCCCCCCTGGCCGAAAAAGGCCAGCGCAATGCCGCTGAACGCAAGCAGTATCCCCACCCACTGAAGCGGAGCCATGCGTTCCGTTTTTTCCAGAACATGCAGCCCAAGGGCGGCAAAAATGGGCGATGTGTATAAAAATACCGTGGTGCGGGAGGCCGATGTGTAGCGCAGAGCCTCACCGGCCATCAGATATTCCAGAGAAAACAGGACCCCGGCCAGTAATCCGGGTTTCCATATGCCGTTCGCCAACAGGTTCAGTTTTTCGCCACCGCAGACCATGTAAAGCCAGACCAGAAGGGCGGACAGGCCGGACCGCAGGGAAATTTGCAGGATGGGCGCCATATCGGGCGCTGCGACCTTGAGCACAATCTGCTGCAACCCAAAGCACAGACACAGGACAGCCGTCAGGCTGACGGCAAACATATCCAGCGGCTTGCGTGCATCCATGACCGAAACGCCTCCCCTCTTGCGGCTTACTGCCGCCGCACCCTATCGCGCCAGAGGGTTTGTGAAAACGGAAATTATCTTACCCTTTCTTCCGCTTTCTGCGGCCTGCACCTGTGGCAGTCGCCCCGCAAGATCAGATTTCATCCTTGGGTTTGAGCGGCGCGGAAAGCTGGGTAGCCACGGCCAGAAGAACTGCCGTTATGGGGGAGGCAAAAATGAACCCCCACGCCCCCAGAAACGCCCCGAAAATGGTCTGGGATAAAATGGTGAGCGCAGGCGGCATGCTCACGGCCCGTTTCTGAATGAATGGGGACATGACATAGCCCTCAAAAGTCTGGATCACGGCATACAGGCCCAGCACCAGAAGCGCCTCCCGCCCACTGACGGAAAGCCCGATCAACAGCGCGGGCGTGGCCCCCAGAAATGCACCCAGATAGGGAATGAAATTGGACATGCCCGCTATCAGCCCAAGCGGCAACGCCAGCGGCATGCCTATGGCCCACAGGCCCCACCAGGTGAGAAAGCCGACCACTGTCATATCCAGCATCTGCCCTGCCACCCACGCGCCCAGCGTATGGCCGATGGTGTGCAGCAGCTTGCGCGCCAGTGGCCGATGCCCTTCCGGCACCAGCCGCAACACGCCGTTAGCGTACAGCCGGGGGGAGAGCGCAAAATAGATACCCGCAATCACAATCACGATCAGCGTGCCGACCGAGCCGAAGGTAGAGGTCAGCACATTGGTCATGGACCCGGCAAAATCCGCGCCAAGGCTCCGCGCCCCCGGCCCCGTCTGGTTTCCGCCCATGGATTGCGGAATATGGTCCATAAGCAGATGGCCCAGCGCATCATTGTTCAACGTATCCCGCAGGGTGCGGATCTGTGTTTCCAAGGCCGTGCGCAAATGGCTGGCCTGCACCATGATATCCGGCCCGGAAATATGCACCAGCAGCGTAAGCGCGCCTGCAATCACCATCACCAGCACAATCACGGATAACCATTCCGGCAGGCGCAGCAGGTGGGTGATCCATTGTGCGGCCCCGTGCAGCACAACCGCCACCAGCGCAGAGGCACACACCACCATCAGCACAGGCCCGCCGGTGCTGATAAGCAGGAAAAGAATGGCCAGCACCACCACTGTCAGGGCCAGCCGATAGAACCGCCCCAACGTGTGCTCTAACGCGACAAGCGCCGCCGTGGCCACATGCAGTTGAGACGTGGGACTAAGGGGGGATGGTGTGTGTTGGGAAGGATCAGCCCCTTCCGGGGGAGGAGATAGCTCCACCATAATGCCTGCGCTCCTGCTGCATGATCGCCAGCCACAGGCACGAGGCCGATCCGGCTGAAAACGCCGTGATCTTGCGCCGGTTTAGCGCCCCAGGCCAGCGCACACCTGCCTCACATCATCGGGACACTGGAAAAAATGGAGAAAACCGGGCATGAAAGAGAGATCAGACCAGCCATTCCGTGTGCTCCCCCTGTAACCCCTGGCCACTTCTCCCATATACAGGAGGCAGGATACGCCTATTGAGGATGAGATCCGCACCCGCTATGGCGAACATTACCCCCCAAGGGGCAGCGCAAGCCGCCCTTCCCTCTGTTCGAGTTCATGCCTGATGCCAAAACCAGAAAGGACGACCGCCCCCCTTGATATGGCGAACCCCTGCCTTGAGGGGAAAAAACGCCGGTGTGGCCGCCCTACCCCGCATGATACAGAACAACTGGACCAGTATCTGCTGGAGATAGCCGCCGGGCTGTTTGTGCAGTATGGCTATGCCGGAACCTCGGTGGACCAGATTGCCCGCAAGGCCTCTGCCAGCAAACAGACCCTCTACCGGCGCTATCCCTCCAAGGAAGAACTGTTCAAGGCGGTTATCACCAATCTGACCGCCTCCGTGCTGCGCACCATAGAAGAAACGCCCCTGCATAACCCGTTGCAGGAACTGCGCTACGTGATGGGCCTGCTGCTGGACCTTATTCTCCAGCCGGAATCTCTGGGTACCTATCGTATCCTGATTTCAGATGCATACCGCTATCCGTCCCTGATTGCACATGCCACCAACACCATCGGCATGCCCATTCATAACTGTGTGGTGCGGCTACTGAAGGCCGCAGAAGACGCAGGCCAGATCGAACCCGGCAATGCAGATGACACCACAGCCAACCTGCTATGCGGGCTGATTACCGGCCAACCTCTGGAAGATGCCTTGTTCGGCCTGAAACCACTGGAATGCTGTGTGGAACGGCTGGAGTATTTTGAACGCGGTTGGGCTCTCTTTCTACGTGCTGTAGGCGGAAAGCAGGAGACATGCCCCATAGCCGCCACCCCACCAGCCGCGTTCCCCTACAAAAAAACCGCCGCATCCTGACCGCTTAAGTCAGGAGCGACGGCTTCTAAAGCAGCGTGACATGAGAATGGCTGACTGCCCTGCTCCCCCTATTCTGGCTGATGCAGCCTACCTTGACATACTGCACAAGCCCCTCTTTTCACTTGGATTTCCGGTGAGTGCCCTTACCGGTGTTCAACGCGTTACGGACGCAGGCCCAGCGCCTGTTCCATCAGGGCCACGTTGCGCAGGTTGGCTTTAAACGCAGCGTCAAACAGATCCCCCGCCACAGGCACGGTATCCACCACCGTTTCCAACACGATATTGGCAACCATCCGGCCCAGTACTGATGTGGGCAGGCGCATACGCCATGCTTCCCACACAATATAGAGCGAGACCATTCCCATGATCACGCTCCCCCCTACGGGTAGCAAACCCACTATGGCGTCCACCCCCAGCCGGAAGCGTGTTCCCGGCACACGAAAGGCCGCATCCAGAAGCCACGCAAGCCGCTGCACCCGGCGCAGGCGCTGGGCTGTCTCAGCCGTAGAAGAAGAAGCAAAACCGTTTCCGGCAGTCGCATGAGCGTATGTCATACCCATGCAGATGGGCGAACACAGTGTCCATTTCAAGAGGCGCGACAGTGTTTCCATGTCCCTGCCCGTCCGCCCGTAATTTCGGCTTAAGGCTGGAATGGTGGGTGGCAGGCGGCCGCCTGCGTTTCCGAGGGTTGTCACACCAAAACTGCGTGCTCTACTCAGGCAGGATGAAAATCAAGCGCCAGACCGTTCATGCAATAGCGTTCACCTGTTGGCGGTGGACCGTCAGGAAACACATGGCCGAGATGGCCCTTGCATTTGGCACAATGTACTTCCGTGCGGATCATGCCGTGGCGAGTATCCCGGGTGGTTTCCACAGCGCCTTCAAGAGGGGCGAAAAAGGACGGCCACCCGCTGCCACTTTCGTATTTGGCATCAGACTCAAAAAGAGGCGTGCCACATCCGGCACAGTGGTAAATCCCGGCCCGCTTCTCATCATTCAGCGGGCTGGAACCGGGGCGTTCCGTGCCATGCTGGCGCAGAATACGCTCCTGCTCCGGTGTCAAAGGCTCCCGTGGTCCACAGCCAGAGGATGTGCAGCTTTCCGGTTTCTCTGAAACTGCCATATCTTACTTATCCTTTTTGTCTCGCCGCGCGATGCAATGCCGCATGGCCCGTGTTCTTTTCCAATATAGGGTGCGCGGCCCCGGTGCAAAACGCCAGCCCACTGCCCGGCAACCTGACACACCTGCCGCAACAGCCAGTGAGTCACTCACTGGCACGCCCAAGCCCCCTACATCCAACGCAAGACCTCCCCGTGCAACGCACTCCTTCCGCAGGTGTTCCATCGTGATGTGTGAAGGAGCGCAGCCCTCCGGCAAGAAGGCTCCCCGCATCGCTGCATCGCCCCGCACCGGTTGTCAGGGCCCAGACTTGCGGGCACTCTGGCCCCATGAGTGCTGAAAAAACCCGCCCCTCCGTGTCTCCTGTCCTGGTGCTGTTCCGGGACGATTTCCGTCTGGCGGACCACCCCGCCCTCTCAGGCGCATGCGCCACGGGGCAGCCCGTTCTGTGTGCGTTTGTGCATGACCCGGAAACCACATGCGGGGACGCCATTGGCTGGTGGCTGGCCAAGGCCCGCATAGCCCTTGAAAACGCGCTTTCTGAACAAGGAGGCACACTGCACCCCCTTTCCGGCAACCCCCCGGATAGTGTCGCCGCGTTTGTAAAAGCTGCTGGTATTGAAAGCGTGTTCTGGAACCGCCGTTATGACCCGACCGGCAAGGCGCAGGACACGGCCCTCAAGGCTCATCTGGAGCAGCAGGGCGTGAGCGTCCACTCCTCCGCTGCCCGGCTTTTGCATGAACCGTGGACCATTCGCACCGGGGCGGGAACGCCTTACCGCGTCTTTACCGCGTGGTGGAAAGCCGCCCGCGCCATGGGGGAACCTGGCCGCTGCCTGCCCGCTCCGCAGCATATCCCCTTTGCCGCTCTACCCAAGGCCGCGCAGGCACTGACTGCGCACGCCGTGCCGTCAGTCCCGCCGCTTCCAGAAGGGGCGGATGCTGCGGAAGCCGACTGGCCGTGCACGGAAGCCGACGCGCAAGAGGTTCTGGCCACATTTGTTGACGATAATCTGGCCCATTACATTCAGGAGCATGACCGGCCGGACAAGGATACAACCTCCCGCCTCTCGCCCTATCTGCGGGCGGGGCTGCTGTCTGCCCGGCAGGTGTGGCATGCTGTGCGCGCCGCCGCCACTACGCCTGCTCTGGCAGAAAACGCCGAGAAATTTCTTAGCGAACTCGGCTGGCGGGATTTTGCCTGGATGCAGCTTTTTTATGAACCTGATCTGGCATGGCGCAATCTGCGCCCGGAATTTGACCATATGCCATGGCAGAAAAGCCCCGCCCTGCTTGCTGCCTGGCAGCAGGGCCAGACCGGTTATCCGCTGGTGGATGCGGGCATGCGCCAGCTTTACGCCACAGGCTGGATGCATAACCGCGTACGCATGGTTGTGGCCTCTTTCCTGACCAAACATCTGCTGACAGACTGGCGGGAAGGCGAACAGTGGTTTCAGGCCCGGCTAGTGGATGCAGACCCGGCCCAGAACGCCATGAACTGGCAATGGTGTGCTGGCACGGGCATTGATGCCTCACCCTGGTTCCGTATTTTCAACCCGGTGGGGCAATCTGAAAAATTTGACCCTACAGGTGCATATATCCGCACATGGGTACCAGAATTACGGCAGATGCCGGACAAGCTGATCCACACCCCCTGGAAAGCGGATGCTACCCTATGCCGCCAGATTGGCTTTACCCCTGGCAAGAGCTACCCCAACCCCATAGTGGACCTTAAACTGGCCCGTGGCATTGCGCTTGAATGCTGGAAAAACCTGCCAGCCCGCAAGGAGAGCGGGGGTTAGATCAGCCCACGCCGGCGGGCAATCTCTGCCGCGCGGCTGGTACAGGTAGCAGCCAGTTTGTGGCGGGCCACGCGCAGGTAAAGGCGCACTGCGGGTTCTGGCAATTTAAGGGAACGGGCAATGTCCTTGCCCAGCAATCCCTCGGACGCCAGCTTCAGGCAGTCCCGCTCTGGCTGGGAAAGGTCCAGCGCGGCTTCCTGCGCCACATGGGCCAGCCGGGCAAAGGCTTCATGCACATACACGCCTATTGTCTGATAATCCCGCACGTAGGCCATCCGGTTGACCCCGGCAAAAGCGGCGGGGTCCGTGCTGGTAATGGTGAACAGGGCGGTCTGCCCTTCCACACCCCGCACCGGCAGACTGAGGGCGGCCTTCCCCAACCCAAAGTCATGGGCATCATCAAACAGTTTTTTCTGGGCCGTATTCTCAATGCTCAGATCCCGCCATTCAAACGGCAGCATTGCTTCCTTACCCAGATGCACCACAGGGTCCACTTCCATGTATCCCTTGCGCAGATAATGCGTAATCCATTCTTCAGGGTAGGTTGTAAAACCGGGCTGGAGATTACCCTCCTCCCGGCCGAGGTCTCCCATATAATGGTAAACGATATGAAACAGGCCGCCCTTTTGCGGCAAGCTCTGCACAATCGTGTTCAGTTCCGGCAGGGAAGCTGCCTGCGTGATTTCTGTCAGCATCTCCTGCAACACCACAGGGCGCATCTGCCGGGAGGATGATTTCAGTTTCAACATAAGCGTTTCCTCTGCTGCCTTGCATGGCGGCTGCCGGGGGTTATCCTTATCAGCGCGTTAGAATGGCATGGCCTGGCGTTCCGCCATATGGCGCAGTGCCAGAGGGGAAACATCCCACAACCCCAGGCATAGCTCCCCGTCTTCCTCGCTGGTCTGTGCAAGCGTGCTGGGCTCCCACCCGATACGCCGGAACAGCCGCCCCATGTTCTTGCCGTAAATACCGATAATCTGCTGCACACCGTTTTCCAATGCCGTGCGGCACAGGGTTTTTGAGGCATCAATGGTGCTGGCACGCCCTGCCGGGCTTATGCTGTCTCCTATACCGCATAGGCAGCTACATTCCCACACATGCGAGCTGGCAATATCGGGGCACGGTTTAAAACGGGCCTGAAAATCACAGCGCAGCATGGTCGGCCCGGTGGTGGGCAATACCCGCATAGAGGCCGAATGTTCCCCCTGCTCATTCAGGGACACAATATAAAGCGGGTTATGTTCGCGGTCGAACGTGTCTTCCTGCGGGCGGGCAAGAAAAGGAGATGTCGCGCTATCCCACCCCTCGGCCTGCATGGCACGGGCCTGCATCATCTTGTTATACGCATCAGCATACTGATGCCGTTGCGCGTGAGAGAAAACATACACCATGAGCCCGTCGCCCTGATCAAAATCTGGGGCACTATACTGCACTGGTTCAGACGCGCTCAATGTATCAAACTGGACACACATCTATAAAATAAACTTTATTTACACCTTAACGAATGTGAAATCCCACCGGAATACGCCCCACCATGGGGGCGGATGCTGGGGCGGCGCAGTGGAGACCACGGGCGGCGGTCAGTGCCTGTGCATCCAGATCATCATACCCGCTGCTCTGCGTCAGCCGGGTTCCGGCAATGGTCCCATCCGCCGCCAGGGTAACCTCCACCACGGCCTCCCCTTCTTCATGCAGATGGCGGGCCATGGGGGGATAATGTGTCTGCGGTGGAGTGCAGACCAGAGTGCGAGCACCGCTCCCCTTGGCGACATGCGCAACAGATGCCGCCGCCGCAGACGGACCATGAGAGGCCTGCGCTGCCGCAACGGACGGCGCGGCCTGAGCCTGAGCCTGAGCCTGAGCCTGAGCCTGAGCCTGAGCCTGAGCCTGAGCCTGAGTGGGCGCCACCTTGGCTGGCTGCGCAATAGAAGAAGCCGCTGCATTTGCCGCAGGGGCAGGCGGTGATGCCCCCGCCATGGACGGCGGCACTTTATTGGCTGGCATCATGTGCGTAGCGTGAGGCGGGTGCTGATGCTCGTGTGGAGGCACCGGCTGCGGCTGCCGTAAGGCGAGCGGTGCAGGCACGCCCTCCGCTGGCAAAGCGTCTGTCATGGGCGGAACAGGCGGAGGGTGCGCGGGCGTGGGTGCCGCGTCCAGCGGGGCTGCAAGTGCCTCTTCCGGCATAGCCATAGCGTGCTGAGGCTGCTCAGCCGGATGATGCATGGGATGAGCCTCACGGGGCAAGGCTGGCGGATGCTCCGCTGGCGTGGATGGCTTCGGCTCCTCTGATGAGTGAGGCGGCACAGGCATGGGTTCGGGCGGATGTGCGGTCTCTGTCTGCGCCGCAGCCGGGGCCGGGGTGCTGGCGGGCGTTTCAAACACCATCTCCACCGCTTTCTGCCCCGGTGCCTGAGGAGGAAGCGTGTGCAATGTCACCAGCAGGCAGGCGGTAATCACCCCATGCCCTGCCACCGCCGCCACAAAGGCCAGACGCCCGGCGCGCCGGGTGGCGCGCTGGCGGGCGGAGAACTCCGCCCCCTGCGGAAACGCCAACGGAGGACAGATTTCAGGCGCGCGCACGTCTAGCGTCAGCCCACCATTGTCCTGCCCCAGTCTAGCCTGCGGTTTCACCCGTCCGCGTTCCTTATTTTGTTGCCCTGCTTTTCAGGGCCTGCCCCGCCCATACCCAAACTGCAAGGCTGATCCCCACCACGGCCAGTCTGGCCCCGACTCCTCGCCTTCATGCTGGCGGATCAACCACCAGTGCCAGTTCTACGCCCACTTTCCATGCCGTCCGCCTGAGCGTTTTGTGCAATTTTATCGCTCTGCCAGCCGCCTTCAATCAGAAAGATCACATTCTCGGCAGCCACATGTTTGACACAAAGCCTGCGGCAGACAAATAAAGAAAGATGCACGCCCACACGGGCCAGTCCTTACAGAACCGCACACACTGGAGTCCCGGCCGCTCTGATGTTTCGCCACACCCACTCTTTACAGACGCTGCTGAAATGGCCGCTGGTGGTGGTGACACTGGTAGGCTTTCTCGGCCTGCTGGCGCTTCAGAGCTTTGCACAACCGGATGAACTGCCCCGCGCAACCATAGCCCGCCTGCTGGGCGTAGATATTGCTGCCCCCATGACCATGCCTGATGAGGACATGGATGCAGCCTCCTCCGGTACCGCGTTCTCAGACACGGCCCAGAGCAGTTCGGCCCTTCATGCTGGTGGAGAATTTTCCGCAAGCCACTCCCCCCAGGCCTGGTCTTCTGGCGGCGATGCCGCATGGGAGCCGTCCTCGCAGGCATCTTCTCCATCAACAGCGGTCCATCGCCCAGCATTACGGAGCGCCAACCAACACCACCACATGATGGCGGCGCAGGCCCGGCAGATGGCTGCGGCCATGGCGGGCAAATCTACCCAGCCGCATTCCGGCCACCATCATCATGGGGCGGAGGGGTGTCCGCTCTGCCCGCTGCTCTCGCTGCCAGCGGCGCTTCCCATGGCCGTACTGCTGGTGCCCCCGCCCGTTCTGCGGTGGATGCGGCGCGGCAGCCATGCTTCCACCCCACGCGCACCGCCCAGCGTTCCGCTTGGCCTGCCGCCCTCACGCGGGCCTCCTGCCTGAACAAAGCCTCTTCGCGCCCTTCCGGCCCCACGACCGGAAAAGGGTTTTGCACGCTTTGTTTTCAGGATTGTTCTTATGATCACGCTTATCAACCCACGCCGCGTACCGGCGTGGGCGTGGGTTATTGCCGCGGCGTGCGCGGCCCCCACCGTCTCCGCCGCGCAGGCGCAAACAACGGCTGCGCAGGTCAGCGCCAGCCAGAGCAACGCGGCCTCTGGCAGTTCTGTTGTCACCCTGCCCCGGCTGGATATCTCAACGGATGAGGAAGAGGAAACCTCCCTCTCCGATGCCCCGCTGACAGCGTCCTCGCCCGATGCCAGCTCACAGCGCATGTCCCGGCTTTCCAGCCCGGATGTGTCCTCGCTGTTCCGTAACCAGCCGGGGTTCAGTTCCTACGGCGGCGGGCGGCTGGCCAACCTGCCCGTGCTCAACGGCATGGCGGATGATCGCGTCGCCACTATTGTGGATGGCGTGCGCATCTCTCCCGCCTGCCCCAACCACATGAACCCCGCCCTCTCCTACATTGATCCGGACAGCGTGCAGACTGCCACCAGCATTGCGGGCCTGACCCCTGTCAGCAGCGGGGGCGACAGTCTGGGCGGCACCATTGATGTGGAACGGGCAGACCCACGCTTTGCCCGCAAGGGAAAAATTCTTGTGACAGGCCGGGTGCGCGGTACCTACCGCAGCAATGGCGGGGCCTACGGGGCTTCAGGTTCTGTCACGGTTGCCAATCATCTGCTCAGCATCCGCTATACGGGTTCTTATGATCAGTCCGGCAATTATCGGGGGGGCGCGGGCATGGGCACCGTGCACTCCACCAATTACCTGACCTATAATCACGCCGTAACGGTGGGCCTGCACAAGGACAACCATCTGGTGGCCATTACCGTGGGGCAACAGGACACCCCGCGTGAGGGCTTTGCCAACCAGTATATGGACATGACCAACAACCGCTCCACCTTTGTAAACGGTAAATATACTGGCTCGTTCGACTGGGGCACGTTTGAAGCCCGTGGCTACTGGCAGCGCATTACCCACGCCATGGACATGCTGGCGGACAAGGGCGGCCATTCCGCCACCACCGGCATGCCCATGAACAATGACTCCCGTCTGGCGGGTTATTCGCTCAAGGCCACCATACCGCTGGGGCGTTTCCACACGCTCAAACTGGGCAGCGGGTTTGACCATGTGGGGCTGAATGACTGGTGGCCCCCGCTGCAAGGCAGCATGATGATGGGGCCGGACACCTACCACAACATCAATAACGGCCACCGCGACCGGCTGGGCCACTATGCCGAGTGGGAAGCCCACTGGACGCCGCGCGTTTCCACCCTGCTGGGGTTCCGCAATGATCTGATCATGATGAACACGGGAGACGTGGCCCCTTATTCCTGGACCGGCATGATGAACATGACGGACGCCATGGCCGCCCGCGCCTTCAACGCCCGCAACCGGGGGCGGACGGATGTGAACTTTGATGTCACCGCCATGGCCCGCTGGAAGGTAACGGACAGCTTTACGCTGGAAGGCGGCTACGCCCGTAAATCCCGCGCGCCCAACCTGTATGAACGCTATGCGTGGGGCCGTGGCACCATGTCTTCCAGCATGATCGGCTGGTTTGGCGATGGCAACGGCTATGTGGGCAACATGGATCTGAAGTCAGAAATCGCCAACACGGCCAGCGTGACGCTGGACTGGCATGACCCCACTGCCGCCAACCGCTGGGGCCTGACGGTGCAGCCCTATTACAGTTACGTGCACAATTACATCAACGTGGTGCAGCTTCGCACCTTCACCAACGGGCACCATCTGCTGCAATTCGCCAACCACAATGCCCAGACCTACGGCATTAACGCCTCCGGCCATTACACGCTGTGGGACACAGCACAATACGGCAAGGGTGAAGTCACCGGCGTGCTCAACTGGGTGCGTGGGCAGGATGAAGTCACGCATTCCGGCCTGTACCACATGATGCCGCTTAACGGCACGGTGGCGGTGCATGAAACGGTTGGTCACTGGACCGGCCGGGTGGAGATGAACTTTGTCAAACCCAAGGACACGGTGGACTGGCTGCGCGGCGAACCCCGCACCGCAGGCTATGCCCTGCTAAACCTTGGCGGCAGCTACACATGGAAGATGCTGACGCTGGATGCCGGAATTGATAACGTGCTCAACCAGCCCTACTACCTGCCGCTGGGCGGTCTCTCTCTGGGCGATACACGCTATATCGGCACCACCCGCGCCCTGCCGGGCATGGGTCGCTCCTTCAACGTGAGTCTTTCCGCCACGTTCTGAAGCCACACCTTCCCTGCCTGCGCAGAGAAAGAGCCCGCAGGCAGAGAGTGAAACCGCCTTTACGGCAGCCCCGCACCGCCCCGGTTCCACCTCCACCTGATATTAGGAGGATGCTGGCACCGGTGCGGCCTGTGCAATCAGCTTTTTCTGTTTGAGGTCATCCCACAACGCGGGTGGAATTGAAACCTCCATGGAGCGTGCGTTGGCCTGCATCTGTGCCGCATTGCGAGCCCCCGGAATAACGGCAGCCACACCGGGATGCGCTGCCGCGAACTGAAGCGCCACCGTACGCAGATCAACCCCATGCTGTTTGGCGATAGCCTGCATTGCTGACCGCTTACGCGCCATTCCGGTCGGGATGGTCGCTTGATAGTCATACCGATCACGCCCCGCCGCATAGCCTGCGTTCAGGGGTGCCCCCACCACAACCGAAATGCCGCGCGGTGCAAGGGCGGGCAATGTGTGCGCCAGAGCCTCATCATGCCGGAAGAGCGAATACTGCGTTGCCAGCAGAACAATGTCCGGATCACCAATCTCAATGGTCCGCAGAACAGCCTGCGGCGTATTTACCCCCAGCCCCCACGCCTTGATCAGTCCTTCCTCCCGCATTTTGGTCAATGCGGGAATGGCGCCTTTGGCGGCCTGATCGAAATAGGTTGTCCATCGGTCTGCCATGTCCTTGTTCTCAGGCGAGAGGTCATGAATATAGACAATATCAATTCGGGAAAGACCTAGCCTCTGCAAGCTATCTTCCACAGAGCGCCGTACACCGTCCGCACTGTAATCATAGCGATAGGCAAAGGGGGATGGGTCATGCCACATGGTGCCGGCAGGTGGTTGAGGAGCGGCTGTCAGCAGACGCCCCACCTTGGTGGAAAGCACAAATTCATCCCGTGGCCGCGTATGCAGAAAATGACCGAAACGCCGCTCGCTCAGACCCAGACCATACCAGGGTGACGTATCAAAATAGCGAACACCAGCCTCCCACGCCGCTGCCAGTGCGGCCTGAGCCTCCTCATCCGAGCACGCTGCAAAGCCATTGCCAATCGGCACCCCACCAAGGCCCAGACGTGTAGGAGGGCGAAAGCGCTGGCCTGTTTGCGCTACATTGAGCGGCAGCGCGTTGCGCGTCACGCGCCCCATGGTGGGTGTGACATCGCCCGGGTTCTGGGTGCCCTGCGCCTGCCCCGACCGGGGCATCAGGGCTGCGGCACCGCCCAGAGCAGACAGGGCGAGCAGAGTGCGTCTGGTAGCTGTCATCGCGTCCTCACATCATCTGTATGGTCTTTTAATGCTTTCTCTCGATGATGGTTCGATACGATCAACGCATGATGGTCAGAAAAGCATGCCACCCAACGGCAAAAACGCGCGGCCTTCATAAAGACCGCGCGCTGCCCGTTAGAAGATAGTTTTGAAAATGGCTGTTTTTAGAAGAGACTTACCAACTGTACCCTATGCTGGCCTGTGCGTTGCGGCGTTCTCCGTAATAGCAGTATTGTCCATCAGACCCATAGGCAAAGCAGTTGGCGATATAATGCCGGTCAAAGAGGTTACGCACACTTGCTGACGCCTTCCACCCCCGAAGCGAGTGGGAGAGGTTTGAAAGATCATAGCTGACGGAAGCATCAAACAGGGCATATTGCGGCAGCCACACGCTTCCGTAAGTGGCTTCCCCACCATAGACCTTTGCCGAATAGCGCATGCCACCACCAAACCCCAGACCTTTCAGAGACCCAGACGGCATGGTGTAGAACGCAAACAGGGAGGCATTTCCCTTGCCCGACTGGATCAAGGGTTTTCCGGTTGAGTCATCCTTCACCTTCTGGACGCTGACGGCGGCCGTCAGCATCAGGTTACGGAAGGGCTCCGCGTGGGCTTCAAACTCAAACCCGTCCGAATGAACCAACCCGCTTTGCACGCTGTAACCCGTGTTGGGAACGGAAACCAGCACATTGCTCTGTTCAATATGGAAGCCAGCGGCTGTCAGCAAAACAGATGTTCCGGGAATCTGATATTTCAGCCCCCCTTCAAGCTGTTTGCCAATGGATGGACTGGCCTGATGCTCTGTTGTGCCGCCATCATTGGAGACATTGCCCGATTGCGGCTGGAAGGACGTGGAGTAACTGATATAGGGCGCAAGACCGAAATCAAAGTGATAGAGGCCAGAGGCGCGCCATGTAATCTGGCTGGCATTCTGCCGGGTATCAGTTTGGTTAATAGACTCGATCTGACGCGAACGGTACCAGTCATTACGGATACTGCCTGTTACAATAAAGCGTTTCCAGCGAAGCTCGTCCTGCCCATAAGCACCAATCTGGTGGGAATTGGTCACGTATTTCAGATAAGGGTCCAGATTGGGAATGATCATGTGATAGTCGGGGTGCAGCACGTCCAGATCAGGCGCATCGGCGTAGGCTTCCGCATCCCTTGCCTTCTGCTGCATGTAGTCAAACCCGAACATCAACGTATGGCTCAGCGGGCCGGTGCGCACATGCCCCTTGAACTGACTGTCAAACGCCAGGTTATAGGTATGCTCCTGCGTGCCGTAGGCGGAGCGGGACAGCATTTGGCCACTGGTGCCATCGTCACTGTCATAATAGCCATTATTATAAACACTACGGTATATGGTCCGGATATCATCATACCGGCCCCGCGTGCTGAAACTCCAGTCATCATTGAAGCGATGGTTGAAGATATAGGTAATGGCCCCCTGTCTGCGGTTAAATTTTTCTGAAGGCACGTCACCATCATAAAAATTGCGCGGCAGGAAACCATAGGATGCCCGCTTGAGAGACCCCACCAGCGGCAGACCGCCATAGGAACCGCTTTCCGGATCGTACTGATAATTCCCCAACAGTGTCAGGGTGGTTGGTCCGTCTCCCCCGAATGTAAAGGAGGGGCTGATGCTGAACCGTCTGCTTCCCGTCTTGCTCAGTTGTGTGTGCTGCCCATTCACGGTGCCGTAAAGCCGGTAGCGCACCTGACCATCATTTGTTGCAAAACCGCCAACATCAGCATCAACACGGTAGAGGTCGAACATGCCGCCGGTTGTGTTGACGCTTCCATAAAACCGTTGATCTGTCGGCAATTTACTTGATAGCGCTGTCAGGCCGCCGGGGCTGGATTGCCCGTACAGGGCTGACGCAGGCCCTTTGAGAAGTTCAACACGCTCAAGGCGGAAGGTATCGGTCTGGGCTACAGCAAAACCCGTCGGGCTATCCTGAAACTTCAGCCCATCAAGAAAGGTTGGTACAGTAAAGCCGCGCAGATCAAAAAGATCATAGCGTGTCCCTTCCCCACCACGTGTATCAGCAGTGACACCTGCGGTGTAGCGCACGGCCTGATTGAGGGTCAGCACGCCACGCGTATCCATCTCGTCCCGCGTGATGACGCTGACAGACTGCGCTGTCTCGACGAGGGGCGTATTTGTTTTTGTGGCGGCAGAGGCAATGGTTGAGCTTTTACGGCCCCGCACTTCAACCTGTTCTGACTCTGTGCCGCGCTTTTTTGCCTTTCTGGTCGCGTGTTTTCCGGATGGAGCGTTTCCCGTTTCCTGAACCTCGTTGCTTTTTTTCTCCTGATCAGCCGCCAGAGCCGTATCATTCAGGGCGAAGAAAAAAAGAAGCGTATAGATGATCCTGCTGCGCTGCATACCCAACTCGTTTCATGACCAACTGCTCCCGCAGGCGGGGAGGTGATGGATATCTGTTTTTAAGAATGATACTTAGTTGCGCACATAACGGCGTTTGGAAGGTGCATCAAGCAACGAACCCGTCCTTGGCCCGAATGCGAGCACATTCTGCCTGATCGCCGATATCGGGCCTGCCCGAGATGGGAACCCGGAAGGGGGTATGAGCGTAAAGATCAGGTTTGGGATGGTGGTTGGAGACTCAGCAGAAACAGCCCCGCCACTGGCCCGCGGGTCAACGCCCCCTCTGTTTCAGGGGCGCGATAGCGGTGCTGAGCCAAAGCGTAGCGTGCTGGGCGCAACGCCGAAGGTACGGTGGAACATGGTGCTGAAGCTGCCGGCATTCTCATAGCCAAGATCAAACGCAACTTCCGCGATCGACTGGCCAGCCGCAATGCGGGATGCGGCTTCTATCACACGCACCCTGCGCCGCCATGCGGCAAACCCCATGCCCATCTCCACCTGAAAAAGGCGGGTGAACGTACGCCGCGCCATGCCCGCCTCCCGCGCCCAGTGGTCAATATCGTGGCAGTCCCCCGGTTGGGCGATAATAGCCTCACACACCCGGCGCAGGCGGTGGTCCATCGGAAAAAGTACCCGCTCGGCAATGCGAGGTGCGCGGCCTATTTCATCAACCAGCAGCCGGGCTATGGCGGACATGCGCTCATCCATGGTGAAATCAAACCGCATGGCAATGATCTCATCCACAAGCCCGCGCATCAGGGAGGAGACATCAAACATCTTGCACGCAAGATCTGCCCCGATAAGGGACGGATCAACATAAATGACCTGAAACACCAGATCGGTCCGGCAGGTGGCTTCATGAAGCGTGTTGGCGGGAATCCACATCCCCTGACCGGGGCCGAGCACGAAACTGCCGGTTTGCGTATTGACCGTAACCGTCCCGGCTTGAAACACCGAGAGTTGCCCGCGATCATGCGTGTGGAAGCCATCCACAAAGCCGCCAACATAGCAATCCGAAAAGCCCACAACAGGCGGGGGATGGCGCGGAAGATCAGCCGTGCGTTTCATGATGCTACAATCCAACCCGTATGGTGGCAAAAATGTCCAGCGAGAGAAAAATAGCCCGTGCCTCATCAGCGTTCGTCGGGCGGATTATCATGCGTTGCCAGCGTTCTGCCAAGGCCATTCCGCCATTCAGAGGACAGACACTTCCCTGCCCCCATCCCAAGCCCTCACTTCCGCTTGGGAAGACCCGCTAAACCGCGCTACACACTCCGCACCTGCCTGGCAGCGTCCGGCCCGGCCACCCCGTTGAAGCGGCGGTAAGGGTTCGGGTTCGGTTTCTGCCTTTGCCTTTGACATACATAAGCACTGTTTCTGACTGTTGCTCTCTCCGCTATTCGCTCGGTACAGGGAGCCAAGACCGTGAACCTCCGCGCTCCAAAAAGAGGGACTGCGTGTGTCGATCTGGACCACACCCGAAAACGAACTCAGCCACAGCACTCAACGCGGCGGGATCGGCCTATATGATTCACGTGAAACCATCCCACGTCTCCCATAGGGCAGTTTTACCCACGGCCCCACAACTGGGAAATTGGCTGCCATACACCTGTTCTGTTCCGCGAGAAGCTACCCCAACATGACGAGCCTGGACGCTTGCCAAGACACCACCCCCAGCATAGCGTGGCTTACAAAACGGAAAGGATACCCTGATGAAGCTTGCTGAAGCCCTTGTTCTGCGTGGAGATCTTCAGAAGCGGCAGGGGCAGCTTCATGCACGCATCAAACGGAATACATTGGTGCAGGAGGGAGAGCACCCGGCAGAAGACCCCAACGCCCTTCTGACCCAGTATGAAGAAAGCGCGCTGGAACTGCGCACCCTGATCTGCGCCATCAACCACACAAACGCTCATACCCCGTTTGAAAGCGGCACCATGACAGACGCACTAGCCGAGCGTGACCGCCTGCGCGCTCTGGTGAGCGTGGTGCAGGACATTGCCAGTGCCGCAACCGTCACCCGCGCGGCCCAGACACGTTCTGAAATCCGGTTTGTGCCCACCATGAACGTGGCGGCCCTGCAGAAGAAGGCAGACAAACTCTCGCGTGAATTGCGGGATCTTGATGTGAAAATCCAGTCCGCCAACTGGACGGTGGACCTTATGACGCTATGATACGCGCCGTCGGTAACTGAGAAACAGAAAAGCGTGTTCGACCCCCTCGGAAGGGTTAGACCGAGACTCCTGGGATGGCGAGGGGCCGCCTGCGGTTCAAATCCGAACACACCGCATGCCTTGCACCGAGCACACCAGAACAGAGCACTGCTCACACTTTACAACCATGAACAGGTTTCTGCTTTTTCAGTGAGGGTGGGTACGGGGACACAAAAAAGGGCGGCCCGAAGACCGCCCCTTCCTTATTGCACTGCATGCAGCGTGGATCAGAAATCCGCCTTGACGTGCTGGCTGGACACAAGCTTGAGAATGGTGTGGGCGCGCAGGGCTTCCGGCCCCCCTTCCGTGCCGTAACCGGAATCCTTGATGCCGCCAAACGGCACTTCCGGCACACCAATGCCATGGTGATTGATAGCCACCATACCGGCTTCCACAGCCTCGCCCAGCAGGCGCTGCGTGCGCTCGTTACGGGTATAGGCATAGGCTGCCAGACCGTAAGGCAGGCGGTTGGCTTCCTTTACCGCATCTGCCAGATCCGTGAATTCAGACACAATGGCCAGCGGGCCAAACGGTTCTTCCTGCATCACGCGCATGGACAGGTTGGGGTCCAGCACCAGCGTGGGGGGGAAGAAGCAGCCCTCGTTGGGTAGAGGCGTTTCAGCCTGCCAGATCTTGCCGCCTTTGGCGCGGGCATCTTCCACCAGTTCCTGTAAGGCTTTTACGCGGCGGGGGTTGACCAACGGGCCAAGCGTCACACCATCATCCACGCCACGGCCAATTTTCAGGCTGTTCATGCGGGCCTGAAACTTTTCCACAAACGCCGGGGCAATGCTTTTTTCAAGCAGGAAGCGCGTGGGGGCAATACACACCTGCCCTGCATTACGGAATTTGGCCGCAGAAAGCCGCTCGGCCGCAACATCCAGATCCGCATCCGCGCAGACAATAACCGGCGCGTGGCCACCCAGTTCCATAGTGACGGGCTTCATCTGCGCACCAGCCAGAGACGCCAGATGCTTGCCCACCGGCGTTGAGCCAGTAAAGGAGATTTTCCGCACCACCTGATGCGCAATCAGATATTCCGAGATTTCAGCCGGGTCGCCATACACCAGAGAGACAGCCCCTTCCGGCACGCCTGCATCCAGAAACGCCCGCAGCAGTTCAGCGGGAGATGCCGGGGTGTCTTCCGGTGCCTTTACAATCACGGCACAGCCCGCGCCCAGCGCCGCGCCCAGTTTGCGGGCAATCTGGTTGATGGGGAAGTTCCACGGTGTAAACGCCGCCACCACGCCAACAGGCCGGTGCAGCACGCGCTGTTCTACATGGCGCACACGCGGCGGAATGAGCACATCATTCAGGCGGCGGCCTTCCTCACCAAAATAGTCAATGACACCGGCAGCGCCCTTGATCTCAAGAATAGCCTGCTCAAGAGGCTTGCCCTGCTCCCGGCTCATGATCCGGCCAATGCTCTGGGCGCGTTCACGCAGCAGATCGGCCGCCTTGCGCATGATCACAAACCGATCCCACGCCGTAAGGGCGCGCCAGGCGTCAAACCCCTTGGCCGCGCCTTCAGCCGCCTGCGCCAGATCCGCCTTGGAGGCATGCGCCACCTTACCGATCTCCTCCCCGGTGGCGGGGTCCTGCACCGGCAGGGTACGGCCGCCCTCGGCATCCCGCCATTTGCCGGATATCAGAAGCTGTACGTTCAAGAATTCATCTGACATGCGCATCTCTCATAATCTGGACAAGCGAGCCACCATGACGCCGCCTTTTGGCACTAGCAGAGAGCACCATCAGCCCGCAGATGCAAGCGGGCACCCGTCTGCGGGTACGCCACGGCGCAGCACAGGAAACCGTCCGGGGTTTCCATAAGCAGGACGTGCCTGCTCCTCCGGCAACATCACGTGGCCCGGATAGAGTCACAACGCGCAAGCCATCCACCCGTTCCGGCTGTCAACCCCGGAATGACTTTTCCATTTTTTTCATGATGTGACTGTGACACGAACGCCGCACACCCGCACAGAACGGCCTTTTTCATAAAAGTGTCACTCTTATTCAGCGGCTTTCATTTTTATGAAGCAGGGGCTTCTAACCATCCAGGGCACAGCATTTTCATGCACTTTCTGTCTTCTCCCCGTCGTACAGCTCTGTGGTTGTTCTGTTCTCCACTGGCGTTTTCCGTGGCCCATGCGGCTACCCCCTCCAAAACGCATCATACGTCTCGCCATGCGGCGCAGGCGGTCCCGACGGCTACCCCGGCAGCCCCTGCCGCCACCCCTGTGGCCGCGGCACCCGCAGCCGTTACCCCGCGCAAGACTGGTGGCGCACGCAAAGCCACCCACGCCAGCGCGGAAGAACAGATTATTGCCACCGGCCGCCACAGCCGGTCTGAGCAGACGGTGGGCCATATTCAGATGCAGCGCACCCTGCCCGGCATCAACCCCATCAAGGCCCTGCAAATTCTGCCCGGTGTTGTGTTCAACAATGCGGACCCATGGGGCAATAACGAGCAGAACTCCTCCCTGTTCATCCACGGGTTTGCCAAAAACCAGCTTGGTTACACGCTTGATGGCATCCCGCTGGGGGATCAGGATTACGGGAACTATAACGGCCTCTCCCCGCAGCGCGCCGTTATCAGTGAAAATGTGGGCTCTGCCTCGGTCTCCACCGGCGCTGGCGCACTGGGCACGGCCTCCACCAGTAACCTTGGCGGCACGCTTGAATTCTCATCGCAAGACCCAAGACACCAGTTGGGCGGCCAGTTGAACCAGACCTTTGGTAGCTGGTCCACCTTCCGCACCTTTGCCCGTATCGACACGGGTGATTTTGGCAACGGCAACTCGGCCTATGTCTCCTGGGCGCGGCAGGACGCCCGCGCGTGGGATTTTGCAGGCCATCAGGGCGGCAATCAGGTTAACACCAAATTTGTGCATCAGGACGAGAAAAACAAAATCAGTGTGTTTTTTGACTGGTCTCAAAAAGTGGAACCCAATGAAGACGGTATTGTCATGCCCAACGGGGGCTCCCTTTACGTGCGGCCCTTCATGTATCCCAACCTGAATGAAGCCATCAAATATTATCAGAATTCGCCCGCCTATACCTCTGCGGGTCTGAACTACCGCAACTATTACTCCGCCGCGCAACGTCAGGATTACCTGATGTACGCCAACTGGCACCATGATTTCAGTAACAACCTGAAATGGGACACCAACATCTATTATCATCATGATCTGGGTGAAGGTGTTGTGGCAGGCCCCATTACGGCAGCAGGGCTGCCCACGCTGTTCTCTGCCTATTTCCCCAACCAGTCCTCCTCCCAGCTTTCAGATGTATTTGGGGGCTCCGGCATGGCCACCCGCACCACGGAATACTGGGATAACCGGGGCGGTATTACCAGCACGCTGCGCTACCATGTTGGCCAGCATACCATTGAACTGGGCGGCTGGTATGAACGCAACAACAACACGCAGGCGCGGCGGTGGTATCCGTTTGATGTCAACAACCCCACCACCCCTTATGAGCGCCAGCAGAACGCCTTAATCAACCAGTACACCAACTATTTCTACACCAACACCTGGACCACGCATTTGCAGGATACGTGGAAGATTTCAAAGAACTTCACGCTGAATGCCGGTTTCAAGTCTGAACTGGTTTACACCAACGGCACCTTGCCCGTGGCGGGGCTTCCGGGCTCCCTTTCCCCCAGCACGGCCATAACCGTGCCCGGTGGTACCATTGCTTCTGTCCGGCCATTTCTGCCCGCCTTTGGCGCGTTGTGGAACATCACGCCGCATGAACAGTGGTTTGCCAACATTCAGGAAAACATGCGCTCCTTTGCGGCCTCCGGTTATGGAAACGCAACCCCATGGGGTGTTACCAGTCAGGCAGCGTTTGAAGACTTCAAGAACCACGGCAAACCAGAAACATCCTGGACATATGAAACAGGCTTCCGGACCAACCGGCACCTGAACGCCGGGCCTTTGACAAATATCAGCGGCCAGCTTGAATATTACCACGTCCACTTCTCAAACCGTCTGCTGGCCGTGGCCTCCACCCAGACACTTTCCTCCATTGTGGGCAGCGCCACCACACTGACCAACGTTGGCTCCGTCTCCACAGATGGGATGGATTTCTCCTTCACCGCGCAGTTCGGGCCGCATTTTTCATTCTATAACGCGCTGTCCTACAACAAATCCGTTTATAACGATAACTACATGAACGGCGCGAACGTGGTGCACACCGCAGGCAGGAACGTTGCGGGCGTGCCCAACTGGACCGAAAAATTTGTGGCCTCCACCCGCTGGGGCAATTTTGATGCCCAGTTTATTGGCGATGTGGTTGGCAAACGTTACACCACCTTCACCAATGATCTGCACGCCAGCGCTTACGCCCTGTTCAGCCTGAACGCAGGGTATGACATCAAGGGTATTCCGCATATCCGCTCCCTGCATGTGCAGGGCAACATCACCAACCTGACAAACGAGAAAGGCTGGTCCACCCTGAACACCAACAACGCCGCTGGCCAGTACACCGCCTTCCCCATTGCGCCGCGCATGTATTTCCTTACACTCAGCGCAACGTTCTAAGGGGTTTTATATGGCTGATTTCTCCCGCCGCTCTGTTCTGGCCGCCACATGCGCGGCTGGAATACTGGGGGCCACCAGAAGCTGGGCGGCCCCGGCCCTTGTGCCAAAGCCGCTTGTGTTCGCACACCGTGGCTGCTCTGCCCAGCGCCCGGAACACACGCTGGCGTCCTATGCAAAAGCCATTGCAGATGGTGCGGATTTTGTAGAACCAGACCTTGTGCCAACCAAGGATGGTATTCTGGTCTGCCGCCACGAAAGCAATATTGCCGAAACCACGGATGTTGCAGACAGGCCGGACTTTGCCAACCGCCGCCGCACCCTGAGCATTGATGGCCGGCAGCAGACGGGCTGGTTCACCACAGATTTCACGCTGGCGGAACTGAAAACGCTGCGCGCGCGTGAACGCCTTGCCCCCCTACGCGTGCACAACACCCGCTATAATGGCCAGTTTGATATTCCTACCTTTGAGGAAATGATCGACTTCGTGGCGGCGGAATCCGCCGCACGGGGCCGCGTGATTGGCCTGATACCCGAAGTAAAGAATTCCACGCATTTCCATGCGCTGGGGTTTGACCCGGAAGCCACTTTCCTGCGCATTCTTGCCGCACACCGTTACACACAGTTCGCGCCGCTTGAAGTGCAGTCATTTGAAACAACAAACCTGCGCCGCCTGAAAGACGCCGTAAAAGCCATCAACCCGCAGGCACGGCTGATGTTCCTGATGGGCGAACGCAACCAGACCCCGCCTGATCTTGCCGCCAAAGGACAGAAAACGACCTTTGGTGATCTGATGAAACCGGATGGGCTGAAAGACATCCGCATCTATGCTGATGTCATCGGCCCCTCCCTGACAGACCTTATCCCGCGTGATGCACAAGGGGCATGGCAGGAACCAACCACTCTGGTGGATGATGCCCACGCGGCAGGCCTGCTGGTGCATGCCTATACCTGCCGCCCGGAAAACAAATTTTTACCACGCCAGCTTCGGAACAACGAGGGAGACGCCGCCCGCAATGTGGAAGGCTCCATAGCCGAAATACGCCGCTATCTGGATATGGGGCTGGACGGTTTCTTTACCGATGACCCCGCTATCGGCCGCAAGGCTGTGGATCGCATCTGATGTGATGTGATGTGATCTGATCTCACACCCATCGGCTGGCCACAGAACGCACCACCGCTTCTGTGGCCTTTTTTATGATACGAGAGCAAGAAAGTGGCCGTGGACATGCTCCTTCAACGGCCAAAGACGGTCTCCCCTTCAGACCAACGCAATACTGCACTTTGCCTGTTTTTATTCTGACGCATTCTCTCGAATACCAAAAATACTTATCCCGCTATCTCACTATAACCCAAAGTTATGTAACGCAGAACAATATGAAATTGCCGTGAAACGGGCTTTGCAGGAAATATATTAAAACCCCGGAACAAATAGTACCCAACTTGTCCGTCCTGCATAGCCCTTTCTCTGGAGATGTTCTGATCATGCGCTGTAAAACCCTACGGAACATCCTGCTGCATTCGGCATCCAGCTTCAGTCTGTTTGCTATTTTCTCCCCGCTTCAGGCTGGCCTGGCGCACGCGGAAACGGCACAGACGCCAACTGCTCCTGCCACGCAATACAGCACGACCACATCCAAAAAAACCACGCAGAAAAGCCTGCTTCACGTTGCGGATCAGCAGGAAACCCGCAGCACATCTCCTGAAAATGTGGTTGTTACGGGCTCCATGTTGCGTTCTTCTAATAACTCCAATGCCAACCCTGTGCAGATTATTACTGCAAAAGATATTCAGCGAACCTCTGCTACCACACTGTCAGATTATCTTCAGCGCCTGCCGTCCATGGGCAGTGGCGGCAGCTACAACACCACAACCAATGGCGGCGGCGGTATTGCCTGCCCGGATATCCGCAATCTGGGTGCCTCGCGCGTGCTGGTTCTGGTAGATGGCAAGAGGCAGGTTCAGAACGGAGGTTCAGGCTCATCCTGCGTGGATCTGAACATGATTCCGGTTTCCATGGTGCAGAGTGTGGAAATCCTGAAAGATGGCGGCTCTGAACTTTATGGGGCTGATGCTGTTTCCGGTGTCATCAACATCAAACTCAAGCACAACATGACCACCGGCAATATTACCGTCAAAGGGGGAATCACCCAGTACGGCGATAACCGCACGGGCATGATTTCCGGCATCAAGGGCTTCAATTTCGATCATGACCGCGGCAACATCACCATTGGCGGCCAATATCTGAGCCAGGGCCCCATCATGCAGCGGGACCGGGACTGGGCCTATAACCCGCAGATCAACAACCCCGCTCCCGGTGGCTCTGTTGTGTATGGGTCTGGTATTACGCCCACCGCCACAGCCCTTGTTGGCGGCCAGCAACTTCGGCCCGATGGCAAAGGGGGCTTTGCGCCACTTACTGCCGCCCAGCGCTACAATTACGGGCCGGAAGGCACGCTGTATCAATATATGCAAAGCGGCACCCTGACAGGGGATGCGCATTATGAGATCAACAAACATCTCAATCTGTATGCCAATGTCCGCTACACCCACAAAACATCCCAAGCGCAACTTTCCGCCCAGCCTCTTACGGGAAGCGTGGGGGCAAACTCTCTGCCATCTGCCTTCGTGCTGCCAGCAGATAACCCCTATAATGCGTGGGGAAAGGACGTAGGACTTTACAAACGGACGGTGGAATTCGGGCCACGTTCGTACGATTCCGCCAATGATTCCTATCAGGTTATTGCCGGAGGTAGCGGTACTATTATTGGCAACTGGCAGTACGATGCCTCCATGTCCTACGGCATGACGCAGAACACCCTGCGCACGCAGGGATTGGTGAATTACGCCAAAATATTGCAGGAGCTGGGTGTTTCACAAAACGGCTCTTCCATCGGGTATGACCCCTCCGTCTGCACATCACAGGCAGGGTGCACCCTGTTTGACCCGTTCCAGACCTGGCCCAAAGAGGCTGTTGATTACGCACGGCATACGGAAATTGACCATTCCACCTACCAGTTGCGCGACTTCAACCTCCGTATCAACAACAATGATGTCGTCAAACTACCCTACAAAGGGGGTGGGAACGTTGGCATTGCGCTGGGCATGGAACACCATAGCGAACAGCTTTCCTACCACGCGGACCCGGAAGTACAGGCTGGCAATATTGCAGGTTCCTATACCTCCAACACAGGCGGCGGCTTTAACGCAACGGAAGTGTATCTGGAAGGCAAGTTGCCGCTTTTGCATAACGTGGCCTTTGCCAAGGATCTGACTGTTGACGCACAGGGCCGCTGGTCCCGCTACAATACGTTTGGCGATACGGAAAACTGGAAAGTCAGCATCAACTGGGCACCCATCAAGGATATCCGCTTCCGCGCCACCCTGGGCACCTCCTTCCGCCAGCCCAGCGTGTATTCTCTTTATGGTGGACAGGCAGTTGGTTTTCCCGCCGCCATAGACCCCTGCACACGGCCTGACTATTACGGCGCAGCAGCAGCCACTGTTGTTGCCAATTGTATGAAAGCCGGAGCCGTGCCCGGAAAAGTGACACAAGCCTATTCCAACCAGTTGCCCAGCCTACAAGGCGGAAACCCAAAACTGGGACCAGAAATTGGCCGAACCTACACGTTTGGCACCGTCATTACGCCACGCTGGACACCGGGGCTCTCGCTATCGGTTGAGTACTGGCATACGTCACTCAAGAACACCATTGGCTCCGTAGGCACCCAGTATATTGTGGACCAGTGCTACACGGGCGCTTCCTCCGGCTATTGCGCCAACATCTCCCCGCGTGACAGCAACGGGCAGATTACCATGGTGAACGCCACCACGCAGAACCTTGGCCAGATGACCACAAATGGCATTGATTTTGATCTTGATTACCGTGTGCGCCTCAGCCGGGTGGATGTGCTGACCCTCAGCAACAACCTTCAGGGGCTGGTAGGCTACAATGTTCAGCCCTATGCAGGTTCTTCCTTCAGAAACGGCACAGGCCGCCTCTACTACACCGGGGGCGGTGCTTATGCCGGAGCCGGTGTAGGCCACCCACGCATTACGGATTACGCTACGGCCACATGGTCACACAAAGCGTTCAGCCTGTCTTACATGATGAACTACACCAGCGGCATGCGGCTGAATAATGGCTCGGTTGATCTGACACGATCCTCTGCGGGATCATGGAATGTTCCGGGTATCTTCACACATGATGTCACGCTGGGCTACAGGCTGAAGGACTGGAACTTTGTAGCTGGCGTCAATAACATTCTTGATAAAAAACCGCCGTTTGTGCCCGATGGCGTGATCAATACCGATCTGGCAATGTATGCTCAGAATACCATCGGGCGTTATGTCTTCCTTCAGGCGGGTCTGGACTTCTGAGCACAGAGCGCCCTCGCCTCCGCCCCGCTTCCGGCAAGCCCGCGCGGGACCACATCCCTCTTTATGTGGTCCCGCAAACATCGCCCGGTTTTCATTTCGGGCAGGACATGCTGAACGGAAACGGGTTGGCCATTGCGCCACCCGTGCTCAGGGAAACAATGAGTCTCACTCCGCTTTCCCTGAAATGGCTCGGCAACGCCATGCTCCCGCCCTAGCCCTCATCGCGCGGTGTTTCTTTCAGCACCAGGGGCAATCCGGCCGCTACAAACAGAACGCGCCCTACCTGTGCGGCGAGTGTCTGGTGTAGAAAACCCGCTTCATCCCGAAAGCGGCGGGCCAGTTTGTTTTCCGGCACAATACCCAATCCTACCTCATTCCCCACCAGAACGGTCGGGGCCTGACGTTCCGCCAGAGCAGCCAGCAGGTTTTGGGTGGCTGCCGGAATATCGTGCTCTTCCAGCAGCAGGTTGGTCAGCCACAGGGTAAGGCAATCCAGCAGCAGGGGCTGGGTGGCGTGGGCACGGAGCACGTGGGCAACGTCCACCGGCTCCTCCACCGTTATCCACCCTTCCGCACGGCCGGTTTTATGGTGGTCAATGCGCTCCTGCATCTCGGCATCAAACGCGCGGCCTGTGGCCAGATATACCCATGGCGCGGGCAACGCGGTAATAAGCGCTTCCGCATGGCGGCTTTTGCCGGACCGCGCACCACCCAGAACCAGTGTGGCCGCGCGCAGCCCTCCCTTCTCCTGCGCGGGCTGTTCCGCCACATCCGGCGCGGGGGAGGCAGAAGACTCCCCCTCGGGCATGGTCTGGCTGGCCGATGGCATACCGGGGTCCGCCTTGAGCCTGAGCGTGTTCATACGCTATCCGCTTTCTGCTTCCGTTTGCATGGGCGCGTATAACAGCACACAATAAGGCCATGCCACCACTTTCCACCCTCCCCCCCCCGCAAAGCCTGTTCTCCAGCATGGCGGACCTGCACGCCGCCTGCCAGCACTTGCCCACGCCGGATACTGCCTGCCAGCAGGCCATTGCCATGCGGGAAGCAACGCTGACCAAACCGGCCGGCAGCCTTGGCCAGCTTGAGGGCCTTACCGCATGGCTGGGCGGCTGGCAGCAGCGCAGAACGCCCCGGCTTGAAAATATTCTGGTGCTGGTGTTCGCGGGCAACCATGGCGTGGTAACGCAAGGGGTCTCGCCATGGCCGCCGGAAGTGACAACGCAGATGGTGCGCAACTTCCGCCAGGGTGGCGCGGCCATCAACCAGCTTGCACGGCAGGCACAGGCGGAACTGCGTGTTGTGCCGGTGCATGATCTGGCCCCCACGGCAGATTTCACCACCGGCCCCGCCATGACGGAGATGGATTTTCTGAAAGCCGTGCAGACCGGCTACAACGCTGTGCCAGAGGAATGTGATCTGCTGTGCCTTGGCGAGATGGGCATTGGCAACACAACGGCAGCCGGAGCCCTTGCCGCAGCCCTGTTTGGTGGAGACGCCATGCTGTGGGCCGGGCGCGGCACGGGGCTGGATGATGCAGGCGTGCGGCACAAGGCCCGCGTGATTGAAACCGCGCTAACCCACAACGCCGCCCTGCTGGGTGACCCGCTTGAAACCGCCCGCGCACTGGGAGGGTATGAACTGGCAGCCCTGCTGGGGGCCACGCTGGCAGCCCGCCACAAAAACGTGCCGGTCATGCTGGATGGGTATGTGTGCACCGCCGCTGTGGCACCTCTGGCCCGGCTGGCCGAGCACGGCTTGGCCCATACATGGCTCTCCCATTGCTCGGCAGAGACAGGGCACGCCCGGCTGGCACGGGCGGTAAGGCTGCGCCCGCTGCTTGATCTGGACCTGAGACTGGGCGAGGCCTCCGGTGCGGCGCTGGCGGTGCCCATTGTGCGGGCGGCGCTGGCCTGCCACACGGGCATGGCCACGTTCGCGCAGGCGGCGGTTTCCGAACGCGCATGACCCGCACCAGCCCCTTTGCCGAGAGCCTGTTCAGCCGTATCCGGCTGGATCTGGCCTGCGGCATCGGGCTGCTGACACGTCTGCCCATCAACGGGTTGCTCAGCGTCCGCCAGCGCGCCCAAAGCGGACCGTGGCCGCTGGCCCGTTCCCTTTGGTGCTGGCCACTGGTGGGTGGTGCGGTGGGCGCATTCACCGGCAGTATGGCATGGGGGCTGGAAGCCCTGCATGTGGCCGCCCTGCCCGCCGCTGGGCTGGCGCTGGCGGCACAGAGCGCCCTGACCGGCGCGTTTCATGAAGATGGTCTGGCCGACATGGCGGACAGCTACGGCACGCACGCACGGGAACGCAAACTGGAGATCATGCGGGACAGCCGCATTGGCAGTTATGGCGTTCTGGCCCTGTGCCTGAGCCTGTTGGTGCGTGCCGGAGCCATTGCGGCCTTACCCGCCCCGGCCCTTGTTGGCGGGCTGGCGCTTGCCGGTTTGCTCAGCCGGGCCACACTGCTCTGGCTGCCACGTTTACTACCGCCCGCCCGGCCCGATGGGCTGGCGCGATCCCTCTCGCCGCTGCCCCGTGGTGCTTTTGCAGTAGCACAGAGCTTTGCTTTTCTACTCGCTGCCCTGCTGATGACCGGCCTGATAAACGGCGCCTCACAGCAGCCGGTGCCGCCGGAAAACCAGCCTCTTTTCTGGCGATTGGCA
>NZ_LHZQ01000138.1 GCF_001580915.1 Acetobacter tropicalis
CCTTTATTCGCTTACCTATGCCAGCCCCAAATATTTTTTCTGCTCAGAAATTTTGAACTCGTTATGTTTGATGTTGAAGCTGTGGATACTGGAAGTATTAAATAATAATTTTTTCAGAGGGTCTGATGGAGGCCTGCCGCCGGAGGGCGGCGTGCTGCCCGCCAAGCCTGACTGAAAATGGCGACTGCTGCGACACAAAGAGTCAGGAGGGTTACAATCATAAACGGGACCGGTGTCAGAGAAATTCTCTGATCAAACTTTGAGAGCCATGTCTGCATCAGCATCCACGCCACAGGCCACGTAATGACCGTGGCAAACATGATCGGGCGGAGAAACTGGCCGATAAGAAGGCGTAAAATATCCCGTGAGCGTGCCCCCAAAACTTTGCGGATACTGATTTCCTGCATCCTACGCGTGACCGTAAATGCAGAAAGACCGTAAAGACCGAGACACGCGATTACGACAGCCACGAGTGACCCTATACTGAAAAGCGCACTGTGGTTTGCGTCAGACCGGTAATCCTCAGCCAGAATATCTGACACATCCCGGGCGGAAAACGGCACATCCGGCACGACTTCTTCCCATACTTTGCGCAGGCGGCTCATTTCGATTTGTCCGCTTGCGCCCTGATAGCGCACAATACCTGCGACATAATCGATCGGCGTTTTTGTTCCAAAAAAGAGCAAGGGAGGGATGGAGTTTTGTATTCCTCCAAGGCGGATATCTTCAATAACCCCGATAATGCGATACTTTATGCTTTTGTCGGGTACCTGAGCCTCCTGAATGTTCTGCCCAAGAGCCACCTCGGGTGAGGAAAAGCCAAACTGCTTTACCGCTAGACGTGAAATGACAACATTCTTCCCGCTGTCTGATGTGGCATTTGTCTGCGCGTAGTCTTGCCCATGCTCGTCATCAAACAATCGCCCTGCAACAAGCCTAGCGCCAAGAGTTTCAAAATATCCCGGCGTTGCGTAACCCCAATGGAGGCTGAAGGCGGTACTCTGGCCGGGGCGTTTCCAGTCATCACTGTCTGACATATGGTGGGGGTAGAGGTCCGAGCGTGTTGCAACCGTTACGCCTGCAACCTCGGCAAGGCGTGCCATGATGGAGGCCTGTCGGTTTTTCAGCGTGTCATCACTGAGCGCATCAATTACGATAAGCCCGTGGTTTGTCATGCCACGGTCCAGAGCCTGCACAAAGCGGGCCTGCTGGGCCATAATAAGGGTGCAGATGGCCAGAAGGCTTGCAAACGTGAATTGTAATGTCACCAGTGCGTTTCTGACTGTGCGGTCAAGCCGCCCGCCACCGGGCATTCTGCTTGCGGACAGAACATCCACCGGCCGAAACGCAGAAAGGACAAAGGATGGGTAAAGGCCCGCAGCCGCACCAGAGAGGAGGGCAATGCTTCCGGCAACAGGAAGTATAAAAGACCAGTCGTAAGAAATCTGCCAACCGCCGAAGGCATTAACCCATTGCAGGGCGAATTCGGCCAGCGCCAAAGCCAGTAGGCCTGCGCCGAATGTCAGGAAAATAGCTTCCGACATGAACCTGATAACAAGAGAGAAGCGTGAGGCACCAAGCACCTTACGCATTGCCACGTCTTTTGCGCGTAAACCAGCCCGGGCGGTTGCCATATTAATATAATTGACCAACGCAGTTGCAAGTGCTGCAAGCCCTACTAAAGCCAGAATATCGACAAGCTGACGGCTTGTGCCTCCATCGCCAATATGAGCGTTGTGAAAGTGAATATCTTTCATTGGTATTAAAATTAAGCCGCCTGCTCCAAACATATTTTGTATCCCGCTCTGTGAATAATTACCGGGATGGCGGGCCGGATAAGCCATTAACTCTTTCCGGATACGGGGAACAGCATTGGGGTTATCAATACGGATATAGATGTGTCCCCATGTACTGCCCCAGTTTTTAAAGGGAAGAGTATAAGGCGGTGTTGTAAAAAATTTGCTCGGGAAAAGAGTAATAATAGTGAAAACTTCACTCGAGTTTGATGGCGTATCTGCCATGACAGCGGAAATAATACCATCTTCATGATTATCTATACGAATTTTACGGCCTAAGGCGTTCACAGTGCCAAAATATTTCCGGGCAAGGCTTGCGGAAATGATAACCTTTCCTGGCGCGTCAAGTGCTGTGGCTTTGTCACCAGATAGCAAAGGGAGGTCAAAGACGGATAGAAAATCCTGATCCGTCATGGTGACGGTCTCACGCCCCAGTATCTCGCCCGCGCGGACTGCCTGTGGGATACTCAAAAGACGTATGGCATGGTCAATTTCAGGGAAGTCTTGTCTTAAAAACGGAAAACTGAGGAAGCTAACGGAATCATTTTCATAAGCAGCATGACCTGCCGGTTTGAGTAGTTCATCAACCTGATACAGGTTGGTGGCATGTGGAATATAGGAATCATAAGTGGTTTCGTATCGGACAATGAGCATCATGATGAGAAACACAGCAATGCCGAGAGCAAGTCCGATCAGATTGATCAGCGTATAAAGCCGGTGGCGGGAGAGTGTGCGGAATGTCGGGGTCAGAATTTCGGTAAGCATTGCAGTTCTCCTGTCCCTCACCAGCCAGCCCGGTCGAGTGCTGCCAAAGGCACCTGAAGGGGCTCCCAGTCACGTGTGCGGGCGTGGCGCAATTGAGCACCAGCATCATAGGGGTGGACGTTGGGTATCAAATCCTGCGCCTGTAAATGCCCGATGGCAGCCAGAAGCAGGGCTTGTGCAACAATGGTGTCATGCTGGCTGGTGGCCAGTTCCACCTGTGCGGACCGAAGGTTTTGGTCCGCATAAAGCACGTCCGTTGTGCTGCGCAGGCCATAGCCATATTCAAGCTGATAGCCTTTTAAGGTTGTCTCACCAGAGCGGACTTCTGCCTGACCTGCTCTTATGGCCTGTAGGCCGTTCTCGACAGCATTCCAGTATGTCACAACATCCTGCAGAGCGGAGCGGCGTGCCTGTTCCACGTTCTGGTGGGCCTGTTCATCTTTATCGCGTGCCTGCCTGATCTGGGAATTATAAAGGCCACCATTATAGAGAGGTTGAACCAGCGAGACCGTTCCTGTCACTTGTTCCCCGTATTCTCTTCCACGGAAAGGCGCACCCGGCCCGATGGTGCCAAACGTACCCTGAACCTGAATTTGCGGCCCCCATTGTGAACGGGCGGTATCAACATCCGCCAGTGTGGCACTTTTTGTCTCCCGCATCTGGGCAAGTTGAGGGTTGGACTGAATGGCGATTTTCATGGCTTGCGGCATGCTGGACGGCAAACCGGGCAGCACTACTGGCATGACAAGATGAGTGGGGTTTTCCCCAATAACGGCCCGAAACTGTGCCTCGGAGGCAGCCAGGGTGGCGCGGGCCTGCGTCAGAGCCACCTCTGCTGACTGGCGGCGTGTTTCGGCCTGTTCCACGTCAGTTCTGGTCACCTGCTCGGAGGGCGCGCCGCCAAGAGTATAGCGGGAAGTCGTCAGTTGCACCTGTCTTTGGAGCATGGTCAGATCCGCCTGGCGGATGTCCTTTATCGAACGGTCCCGCAATACATTCATGTAGGCAGTGATAACGTTGGTGAAGACCTGCGCTTCCGTCAGGCGTAAGGCGTGCCCTGCGGCATGGGAGCGTGCATCAGCAGCTTTTACCTGATTGGCTGTGTGACCAAAGGAGTAAAGTGTCTGTTTGGCCGCAACATATCCTTCAGCATAGTTTGATGTATAGCTGCCCAGAGCAAACGCGTTGGTGTACGGGCCCTGCTGGTAATTGGCATCCATGTTGACAGAGACAGTCGGCCGCCAGCCGGACCGAGCCTGCACGGAGTTTTCAGTGACGGCACGCTGATTAGCCTGTTCTCCCAGCAGGGTCGGGTTGCTCTGGTAGGCATGTGCCAAAGCATCCTGAAGGGTCTGGGCTTGCGCGGCATAGGGCGGAATTACTGCAAGGGCAAAGCATGCAAGAATGCGGGACATGGGCATTACTCCGCTCTGAGGGCGCGTGCTGGTTCGGCCCGTGCAAGATGCACGGTCTGCCCCAGAACTGTGCAGGTTGCGATAAGGGTGGCTCCAGCCACGGCAAAGAGGAAAAGGGCCGGGGAGAGAGAAATACGTTCATCAAATCCGCTCAGCCACTGCCGCATGAGCAGCCATGCTGCCGGACAGGCGAGCAGACAGGCCAGGAGAACCGGTTTCAGAAAATCGCCGAGTAACAAGGCCAGTGTCTGGCCCGAGGTTGCTCCCAGTGTTTTGCGAATACCAATTTCATGCACCCGGCGCGCGGCTGCAAATGCTGCCAGGCCGTAAAGCCCAAGACAGGCAATCAGCAGGGCGGCAACTGCACCAAGAGTAAACAGGTGTTCACGTTGTTCATCTCCAGCATAAAATTCTTCCATGAGCTTATCCGCTGGGGAGAAATGGCTGGGAATATCAGGCAGGAGAGTCCGCCATGTTCGGTCAAGCCGCTCAGACATCAGAACGGGAGTAACACCCGAGAAACGAACAGCCGGGACGGGATCATCAAACGGGGTGCGTTGTAGGGAGGAAAAGAACAGAATTTCCGGAGAGACAGTTTCACGCGGGGAACCGAAACGAATATCGTCAATAACACCAATAATTGTGAAGTGCTTCGCGCCTTCTCTAATAATTTTCCCTAAAGCATCGTCAGGTTTTTTAAAGCCAAAAGACAGGGAGGCTTTGCTGTTTATGATAATGTTCCAGTTGCCGTTCCCATTTTTAAAATCAGCGTTGGAGGGGCCATCATCCTGCCCGTGTGTGGCATCAAACCAGCGTCCGGCCAGCAGGCGGGGCTGGTAGGTTTCTCTGTAATCGGATGAAACGCGATCCCGCAGCATCTGCACCTCAACCTGTCCCGCAGGACTCTCATAAACAAAACCTGTGCGGGTGAGAGAATGTGGATTGGGCTGGAGTTCACCTAACGTCACGGAGGTGACGTTAGGGAGGGATTGCAACGTATCCAGCATGTGCCGTTGCACCTCGATATCTTTCGAGTGCATCTGCTGGCCGATCAACAGGCCAGACTGGATGTAACCCCGGTTGGCATGCCGCAGAAAACTGGTCTGCCGGTCAATAACTAGTGTGCAGATAACGATGCAGATTGCGACAGAAAATTGCGCCACAACCAGCACGTTCCGTAGCATAGCTGTTTTCCGCCCTCCTGCGGGCATGCGGGCATGCGGGCGGCTGCCAGAATAGAGGCAGGGTTATAGCCTGACAAAATCAGTGAGGGATAAAGCCCGGATGCCAGACCGCTCCCAAGGATTACGAGCGGGAGCAAGAGCGCTATAAAATAATAATTAATGCGGACGGCTTCCCCTGTCACGCTGGCAATAGCCGGGACACATATCTCACAAAGCACCAGTCCGCTCAGGCCCGCAATGCAGGAAAAAACCATGGCCTCTCCCATAAACTGGGTAAACAGCATGAAACGGGAAGCGCCAAGAGTCTTGCGGAGAGCAACTTCCTTTGCTCTTAGGCCAGCGCGGGCGGTTGCGAGGTTAACGGTATTGGCACACCCAAGAATAAGGGCAAGCAGACCAATCAGACCAATGCCATCAATAACGTATTGTTCCGCACTATTGGCCGTATCCTCAACCTGTGAGTCATGAAAATGTGTTTCCTTCAGAGGAACAACGGAGAGCGCGTAGACTCTTTTTCCATCTGCCCCAATGGAAATCTGGTCTTCCGCTGTGCCCGATGCTCGGTGTTGCACAAAATCAGAAAGGCGTGCGTTTACGGCAGCAATATCATTGTGTTTATGGAATTTAAGCAGAATTTCTCCACAACTACTGGCCCAGAAAAGGAAACAGGAGCGCTGTAACCGGTCTTGCGGAGGGACCGGCAGGAGCATATCCACATTATCCAGTAGGCCGGGGGAGGGAGCATCACCCAGCACACCAGTGACGGTATATGTGCTTTTCTGCCCAATTCTGTTGATTTCTACAGTTTTTCCCAGAACATCAGGCTTGCCAAACACTGTCATTGCGGCCTGCCGGGAGAGAACAAGACCATCAGGCCGCGTCAGTGCCGTATCAGAATTGCCCTGCAAAAGCCGGAGCGAGAACATCCGAAAAAACCCGGGGTCTGTCATTCGACCGGAAAAGTGTGTGAACTGCCCGTTTTTCTCGACATTCAGATTTGTTGCCGTAAATGTTACACCGTCCTCAATTTCCGAAAAATCCTGTTTTAAAAACGGCAATGCTCTGAAGCTGACATCGGCACTTTCATAAGGCGTTGTGCCCGGCTCGGACCAGTGTTCATCCATGCGTGCCAGCCTGTCCGCATCCACAAAACCAGTATTAAAACTGTATTCAAAGCGCACAACGAGAGCGAGGGTGAGGAAGACGCCAATCCCCAAAGCTAAACCGAAAACATTCAGACCAACATACAGGGGATGCCGCCGTGCCTGACGACCGATACTTCTGAGAATAGATGCAATCATCACGGTATCTTTCAGATGACATTGCGCACGGAAATGACAATCTGTCCGTCCAGCATATCAACCCGGCGTCTGGCCAGATCCGCATGGCTGGGGGAGTGGGTGACCATGATGATTGTGGACCCTTCATCATTCAGGGTTTGGAGAATATCCATCACCTGTGTGCCGTTTTCGGTATCAAGGTTGCCGGTTGGTTCGTCAGCCAGAATCAGGCGTGGTTCTCCTACAATGGCGCGGGCAATGGCGGCGCGCTGCTGCTGACCGCCAGAAAGCTGGGAGGGGTAGTGCCTGGCACGGTGGGCAATCCCAACACGGTCCATCGCCTGGGCAACTCGCTTCCGGCGCTCTGGTTTGGGGATGTTTCGATAAACAAGCGCTAGTTCAATATTTTCTTCGATTGTCAGCTCATCAATCAGATTGAAACTCTGAAAAATATAGCCAAGGTTTTCCCGGCGGAAGCGGGCAAGCGCGGCCTCATTGAGTTTTGTCAGTTCTTCACCACCAAAACGATAGGAGCCTGCTGTAGGCCGGTCGATTGTGCCCAGAATATTGAGCAGGGTGGATTTGCCACACCCTGATGGCCCCATAATGGCGACAAACTCTCCCTGAGCGATCTCCAGTTCGATATCGTGCAGGGCTGTTGTCTCTACTTCGTCGGAGCGATAGAGGCGCTGGATACGGGAGAGGTGAATGAGCATAGCTGGCAGTCCTGTCACTTAGTGGATGGCGAGATGGTTGAAATTTTTATAGGAATTGTAAGAAGAGATGATCACTTGATCCCCCGCATGCAGGCCGCCTGTAATTTCTGCCTGCTCGGGGTTGCGGCGCCCGGAAGTGATTGTCACACGGTCGGCACTCCGGCCATTCCCTGCGACGACAAAAGCCGAGGACCCACCGCTGGCTTCAAGCCATGCACCATTAGGCAGAACCAGCGCCCTGTGCGTCTCCCCCAGTGTGATGCGGATATCAATGCTTTCACCGCGTCTCAGGCCCGGTGGCGGAGGGACGTCAAATGTCAGTTCCGCCCGAAACTGACCATTGGTGACCTGAGGGTGGACGCGCGTCACGGTGAGGGGAATTTTGATATCCCCAATGTCCGCCTGCGCGCGCTCTCCAGTTGCGACGCGACCCAGATAAAATTCATCAATATCGGCATCAAGGCGATACAGGCCCTCACTATCAATCTGCCCGATCCTGTCGCCTGCCTTAAGAGATTGACCGGGCTGGAGGTCAAAATTGGTCAGGCGACCATCAAGCGGGGCACGAAGGGTCAGAGCGCCAAGGCTGTTTTCAACCACTTCCAGATTGGAACGGAGGCGTTGCCCCTCCAGGTCAATTTCTTTTTCCTGCCGGTCTGCTACCTGACTATCCTGAGTGCGTGCGGCATCCAGCCTTTTAAGGCGCTGGGCATAATAGTCTGCTTCATCACTGTAAGACTGCACGTTGGCATCAGATTCAAAGCCCTGCTGCCGGAGCTGTTCACGTATGGAGAGTTCATGCCGCGCTTTGAGAAGATTATAGCGGGTTTCAGCAAGCTGCGTTTCTTCGGTAGTGCGGGTTTGCTGCAATGTCAGGCGTTGCGCGCTGACTGCCCCGAGTTGACTGGCAATTGACGCCTCGCGGGAGGTTACATCCAGCTGAAGCTGCGGATTGCTCAGACGGGCCAGAACATCGTCTTTTTTGACCAGAACACCATCTTTTGCCACAGCCTCCGTAACCTCGCCCCCTTGCACGGCATTGATGAATGTAATACCAACCGTTGCTTGAGGTGACTCAGGGGGTACC
>NZ_LHZQ01000032.1 GCF_001580915.1 Acetobacter tropicalis
AAAGAAGCCATGAAGATTGTAGTACCTGTCAAACGGGTTGTTGATTACAACATCAAGCCGCGTGTTAAGGCGGATGGTAGCGGTGTTGAAACTGCTGGCGTGAAGATGTCCATGAATCCTTTTGACGAGATTGCGGTTGAAGAAGCCATTCGTCTGAAGGAGAAGGGTGTCGCGACGGAAGTTGTCGTTGTGTCCATTGGTGTGCAGCAGGCGCAGGATACGCTGCGCACAGCCATGGCCATGGGGGCGGACCGCGCCATTCTGGTTCTGTCTGAAGAAAGCCCGGAACCTCTGGCGGTGGCCAAGGTGCTCAAGGCGATTGTGGCCAAGGAAGAACCGAGTCTGGTGATTCTGGGCAAACAGGCCATTGATGATGACATGAACGCCACAGGCCAGATGCTGGCCGGTCTTCTGGGCTGGGGGCAGGGCACGTTTGCCGGCAAGGTGGATGTTGCGGATGGCTCCGTGCGTGTGAGCCGTGAAATTGACGGGGGGACGGAAGAGGTCTCTCTCACGCTGCCCGCCATCATCACTGCCGATCTGCGCCTGAACGAACCGCGCTATGCCTCGCTGCCCAACATCATGAAAGCCCGCAAGAAGCCGCTTGAAACGCTGAATGCGGCTGATCTGGGTGTGGATATGACGCGTCGCCTCACCGTCGTCTCCGTGGCGGAACCGCCGCAGCGTCAGGCGGGTGTGAAGGTTGGCTCTGTGAGTGAGCTGGTTGAGAAACTGCGTAACGAAGCAAAGGTAATCTGATCATGACCGCTCTTGTTCTTCTCGATCATGAAGACGGCCGGATCAGACAGGCCGCTCTTTCCGCCGTGACGGCTGC
>NZ_LHZQ01000128.1 GCF_001580915.1 Acetobacter tropicalis
CTCATTCAATGCCCCACTAAAAATGGGGGGATTACCAGATCTCTATCGCAAGGCTATTGAGGATCTTGCACAAAAAAGCCGAAAATCTGAAATTGATATTGCAAATATTGCCATTTCCTTGGCATCCAGAAGTCTATCAATACAAGATTCTGATTTGCGCAAAACAGATCCGGGATATTATCTTCTTATGGAAGGACGCTCCCTTCTGGAAGAGGAAATAGAGTTCCGACCTACTTTTTCTACAAGGATGGTTCGGGCTTTCTGCAGAAGAGGCATTATCGGCTACGGTTTGATTGTTACTCTTCTCACTCTTTTTTTTCTGTTTCTGCCGCTTGCTTTCTCAATAACAGAAACGCCGTTTTGGCCCTGGCTTCTGCTAATAAGCGTCTTGGCGTTTTTTCCAGCATCTGAAGCTGCGGTTTCTTGCATCAATCACTTTTTGTTGCGTGTTCTCAAGGTTGGTACTTTGCCAGGCTTGGAATTGCTGGAAGGTGTTCCAGCCGATATGCGCACCATGGTTGTTATCCCGGCTCTCCTGACCGATGAAAAAACCATCAGAACCCTTCTGGAAAGGTTGGAAGTCCACTATCTAGCAACCCATGATGAAACTGTTCATTTTGCTCTTCTGACAGATTGGAAAGACCATGAAAGCTTTCAGGCTCCTGAGGATGAGAGGCTTCTGAGGTTGGCTGTTGACGGAATAAGAGATCTCAATAACCGCTTTCTTCCCCCAGAGAATGCGGACCGGTTTTTGCTTTTGCATCGCCGCAGAGTTTGGAGTGATAGCGAGCGGATATGGATGGGATGGGAGCGTAAGCGTGGCAAGCTTCATGAGCTCAACCGTTTGTTGCGCGGGGCAACAGATACCACTTTTATGGCAGACCCGGAGCGCCGCCTTCCAGCATCTGTCAAATATATCATTACTTTAGACGCTGATACGCGTCTTCCACTTGAAACTGTTAAACGCTTGGTGGGAAAGCTTGCCCATCCTCTCAATTCCCCCCGCTTTAACCCTGATACAGGGCGAGTTGAACAGGGTTATGCCATATTGCAGCCCCGTGTTACGCCTTCTCTTCCTGTAGGACACCACAGTACACTTTTTCAGAAGTTCTTTTCTACAGCGACAGGAATAGATACGTATTCCTCCGCAATCTCAGACCTTTATCAGGATATGTTTGGAGAAGGTTCTTATGCTGGAAAGGGCATTTACCATATTGATGCCTTTGAATCTGCTCTCTCAGGCCGTGTTCCAGATGCCTCGCTTTTGAGTCATGATCTGTTTGAAGGTATTTTTGCGCGCGCAGGATTGGTTTCAGATATAGAAGTCATAGAAGAATTCCCAACAGATTACATTGTTGCTGCACAAAGGTTACATCGCTGGACCCGCGGAGACTGGCAACTTCTGCCCTGGATACTTTCCGGTATAATCCGCAAACCTTTACCCCGTGATCGTTTTTCCGGGATTTCACGCTGGAAAATGCTGGATAATTTACGCAGAACGCTGTGCGCGCCTTTTACGATTCTTGCTCTTCTTGCATGCTGGATTTTTATGCCGGAAAGCTCCGGAATATGGACAGCGTTCGTCCTGCTAGCTGTTTCCCTGCCAATATTTTTGCCAATTCTTCCAGATATCATTCCTAGGCAGGAGTGGATAACATTCCGAAATTACGTCAGCGTTCTTCTCTCCCAAGCATCAAAAGCCTTTGTCACTGTGGCGCTGACTATTACGTTTCTTGCGCATCAATCATTCCTCATGTTTGATGCAATAATTCGCACACTAACCCGTGTTTCTATTACCCATAAACACCTTCTACAATGGGTTCCAACTGCGCAGACCATAGATGTGAAGCCTGCGGGGATGGTAGATTACTATCGCAAAATGCTTCCCGCACCGCTATTTTCAGTGCTGCTTTCTGGTTTTATGGCATGGCACAGTCCGGAAGATCTCCTTCTGGCAGGGCCATTAGCGTTTTTGTGGGGCTTATCACCCGCCATAGCGTTATGGACCAGCCGTGCCCCTGTTCTTCCCTCAAAATCCCGACCATCACGTACAGATATTCGCACATTACGCGTTACCGCGCGCCGCACTTGGGTATTTTTTGAAACATTTGTCACTTCAGATGATCATATGTTGCCTCCTGATAATTTTCAGGAGGACCCACGCCAGGTTCTTGCGCGGCGAACATCTCCAACAAACATAGGACTTTATCTTCTCTGTACTGTTAGCGCGAGAGACTTTGGGTGGTGCGGCCTACAAGATACATTGGACCGGCTGGAGGAAACATTTGAAACACTAAAGAAAATGCAAAAATATAAAGGGCATTTCTATAATTGGTATAGTACGGTCGATCTTACCCCTCTTTCTCCCATGTATGTCTCTACGGTCGATAGTGGAAATCTGGCTGGGCATCTTATCGCGGTTGCTGCAGCATGTCAGGAATGGCTAGGAGAGCAGGAAGAGAATCTCTCTTGGCGGGCCGGATTGTTGGATAGTGTTACAATCGCCATAATGGACATGATGTTTCATAATGGCATCCGTCTTCCTCTTAACAAGCAGCAAAAAGTGCTGATCAGATCGCTCAGCCGGTTGAAAAACGCACTTCTTACGGCGTCTGAAGAAGAACCGGAGGCCTGTCTTCGTAATCTTGAAAAAAAAGCCCAGACGATTGCTGCGCATGCGCAGCATCCGTCCCTTTTTCCAGACAATTCAGAGCCTTCTGACGTTGCCGATTTACTGTACTGGATATCTGCTCCCCTTAGAACAATAGAAAGCCATCTTCGAGATTATGATGTCCAACTCCGGCAAAATACTCCTGTTAGATTGCGGGCCTTAATTCAACTAGCCCGAAACATGGCGCAGGAAATGGAGTTCGGCTTTTTACGGGATTCATCACGAAAATTGCTCTCGATCGGTTACCAGGTTTCAGCAGATACACAGGACCAGAATTGTTACGATCTTCTGGCATCTGAAGCACGTTTGGCTGTATTCTATGCCATAGCCAAAGGAGATATTCCGGCCCGTGACTGGTTCCGCCTTGGACGCCCCATTACAGCAAGTGGCAATGGAGCCGTTCTCGTGTCCTGGTCGGGCTCCATGTTCGAATATCTTATGCCATCATTAGTCATGCGTGCCCCTATGGGGAGTTTGCTTGAAGAAACCAATACCCTGATTGTGCAGCACCAGATTGATTACGGGTATGCGCGTAACATTCCGTGGGGAATTTCTGAATCGGCCTACAATGCGCGTGATATGGATTATACTTATCAGTATTCCAATTTTGGTGTGCCGGGTTTGGGGTTAAAGCGTAGGCTGGGTGAAAATACGGTTGTCGCACCTTATGCTACCCTTCTGGCGGCTATGGTTGACCCACAAAAAGCAGTGTCTAACCTTTTCGTGCTGGAAAAAGCAGGCGCAAGAGGCCGCTACGGATTTTATGAGGCTCTGGATTATACGCCAGAGCGGGTGCCCGAACATCAGGATGTTGCGGTTATTCGCGCCTACATGGCTCATCACCAAGGCATGTCTATTCTGGCTGTGGCAGATACGGTTCTGGAAGGCGTTATGCGAGCACGGTTCCATAAAGATCCCGTCATAGCCTCGGCCGAACTTCTCCTTCAGGAGCAGGCACCGCAGCAAGGTGTGGTGGCCCGCCCTCTGCCTTCGGAAGAAAATATTAAGGCGCAGCCTCATTCGGCTGCCATTTCCTTTGGTCGTCGTTACCACACTGCCTCTACGCCGGAGCCTGTCACGCATCTTCTCTCGAACGGTCGTTACTCCGTCATGCTGACAGCGGCAGGGTCCGGGTATAGTCGCTGGCAAGGTCAAGCACTGACACGCTGGCGGGAAGACGCCACTCTCGATAATTTTGGGGCTTATATTTATCTGAAAAACATAAAAACCGGGAACATATGGTCTGCTGGTATTCAACCATGCGGAGAAACACCGGACGATTATTCAGCTGTTTTTTATGAAGACCGAGCAGAATTTTCTCGTCAGGATGGTGCTCTTACAACCACAATGGAAGTGCTCGTCTCACCGGAAGATGATGCAGAAATCAGGAACATAACGGTATCGAACGCAGGTCATGAAGTAGTTGAGATCGATATTACATCCTATATGGAACTGGCTCTTCTTCCTCAAATTGCTGATCTTGCACATCCTGCATTTACAAAACTTTTTGTTCAGACAGAGTATGTTCCGAGCGCCAAGGCACTGCTGGCAACCCGGAGACGGCGCGAGCCGAATGAGCCTGAGATATGGATGGCGCACCTCGCTGTATGTCCGACATCTGTGGAGATGGAAACCAACCGCGCCCATTTTATAGGGCGTGGACACACCTTAAAAGCACCCGCTGCCATAACGGGAAAACGTTCTTTATCTGGCCAGACGGGAACGGTCCTTGATCCTTCGTTCTCTCTTCGCAGTCGTGTCACTATCAAGCCTGGAGCTACAGCCAGGATATCATTCTGGACCATGGTTGCTTCTTCTCGAGACAAAATTCTGGAGTTAATTGACACACATCAGGATACGTCAGCCCTTGATCGTATCCGTACGTTGGCATGGACACATGCTCAGATACAGTTGCGTCATCTTGATGTCTCTTCCGCCGATGCCAATCTTTTTCAAACTTTGGCATCTTCTCTCCTCTTTGCAGGCTCTTCCCTGCGATCTTCTTCTCATACCATCGTTCGAGGCGCCGCAGCACAACCAATTTTGTGGGAACAGGGGATCTCTGGAGACCTTCCCATCCTAGTGCTGCGGATCAAGGATAACGTAGATATTCCTGTTGTCCATAAGCTTCTTATGGGCTTTGAATATCTACGCTTGAAACAATTGGAGTTCGATTTTGTTATTCTGAATGAGCATCCTAGTTCTTATTTGCAAGAACTACAAATGTCTCTTGAAGAACAGGTGCGCGCTCTTCCTAAAATTTCTGATAGTGGTGGTTCTGTCCGTATTTTACGCGCAGATCTCATCACTCCTGCGTTTCAGGCGCAGCTTCTGTCAGTAGCGCGTATTGTTCTGGATGCAACCAAGTCTCTTGAAGAGCGGCTCCTTTATTCTGATCTGATGTTCCCCCGGAAGAGAAAAATTATACAGGACAAAACCACACAGACAGAAAAATCATTGTCTCTTCCCTCTCTTCCAGATCTTGAATTTTTCAACGGATATGGTGGCTTTGCAGAAGGCGGTCGGACCTATGTTGTTGTTATTGGACCAGGCAAAACAACGCCTGCGCCCTGGATTAATGTCATAGCAAATGAAAATTTCGGATTTCAGGCATCAGCAGACGGAAGTGGTTATACATGGGCGCTTAACAGTAAGGAGCGTCAAATTACCCCATGGTCAAATGATCCAGTCAGCAACCCTGCGGGAGAAGTTTTTTATCTTCAGGATGAAGAAACAAAAATTCTCTGGTGCCTGACAGCAGCGACAAGGCGAGATCCGGAGGCAACATATGTCGCTCACCATGGGTACGGATACACGCGCTATGAACGGATTGCTGAAGGTATTGCCAGCACTTTGCTGCAATATGTTCCAACAGAAGATTCCGTAAAACTCTCCCGTATCCAGCTTCATAATCTATCCGGACGCTCTCGCACGTTATCTGTGACCGCGTATGTGGAGTGGCTTCTGGGTACATCCCGCACACAGATGGCGCAGTTCGTTACAACAGAAATAGATGATGAAACGGGCGCTATCTTCGCCCACAACCGCTGGAACCCGACTTATGGCGCCCGCGTCGCTTTTGCGGATATTGGAGGGTATGTCACTGCGTCATCGGGGGATCGTAGGAGTTTTATTGGGCGCAATGGCTCTCTTGATAGTCCTGATGCATTTACAGCGCTCGACGCGGATTTCTCACACTTGAGGCAATTTCGGGTC
>NZ_LHZQ01000165.1 GCF_001580915.1 Acetobacter tropicalis
ACAAACACACCGTCAACAGACAAATGATACCTTGTGACAAAAATATTTCATTCGGTGTGTGAGGGGGTCTCTCTGTCCGTCCCCTCCCCTGATCACGAAACCTAGGCACTCTCTGTGAGTGCCTGCGGGTGAGGGATCTTGACTATCCCGCCGCTGAGGCGATTTGTGCATGGACGTGGTTTAAAGAGGCCACCGTAGCAAGGACATGATGAGGCGGTCATGAAGCACCCAGTTTGCAGGCGTGAAGCTTCAGTCAAAGAGGTACCATTCTACTGATGCGCGTTCTTTTCCCTTATATCGCTCAACCGCACCAAACCTTGCATTCCCTGCCGATTGCAATGGAAATGGCCAGCCGCCACCCAGAGGCGGAAGTCCATGTTGCGTGCACAACTCAGGCGCATCTTGATTATGCTCGGTCCCTAGCCTCCTACTATCCGGAATCGCGTGCCAGTTTTGAACTTCTCCACTTGCCAAACGTTCTACGCGAACACGTAGAACGGCACGGGCACACCGTTTTCTCCCGGCTTGCGAGCCTGTTTTTAAACAAGAAATATTTCTCAACATTTCAGGGCATCGTCGTTCCGGAACGGACATCGCTCTATTTGCGGAAGTTTGGCGTGCGCAAACCACGCCTGATCTGGACCCGCCATGGCGCAGGCGATCGTGCTATCGGTTTTGCACGGGACGTAAAGAATTTTGATTACGTTCTGATGGCCGGGCGTAAGGTGGAGCAGCGACTGCTGGCTCAGGGAGCCATCCGCCCCGGCTGTTATCATACTGGTGTTTATGCCAAATTTGACATGGTGCGCCGTATGCGGAGCACGAGCACCCGCCTGTTCAATAACAACCGCCCGACGATCCTCTACAACCCGCATTTCAACGCGCGGCTGTCATCCTGGCCGAAAATGGGGCTGAATGTTCTTTCTCATTTCGCCAATCAGGACCGTTATAATCTGATCTTTGCGCCTCATTACCGGCTATTCGATAATCGGCGCACTGAAGCACGCCAGCTTGAAAGAGCCTTTGGCGGGCATTCCCATATGATTATAGACACCGGCAGCACGCGCAGTATCGACATGACTTATACGTCGGCTGCGGATCTGTATCTGGGAGACGCGAGCTCTCAGATAGCGGAGTTCCTGGTCCAACCCCGCGCCTGTCTCTTTCTCAACGCCCATAATGTGACGTGGGAAGGGGACGAAAACTATAGATTCTGGACACTTGGCCCCGTTGTGAACACGGTCGACTATCTTGGCGAAGCCGTGGACGACGCATTTTGTTCACATGATGCTTTCGTAAATCTACAAAAAGATTATATACGCGACACGTTCGATCTCAGCGGAGACGAACCCACTGCGCCCGTAGGCGCCGATGCAATTGTTGATTTTCTTCGAATGGCCAGCTGATGAACGTTATGAACTCTGCCTCTTTACCTTCAAACGAAGAGACCTTGCAGCCGGTTCCAACACAGTCCGGTCAGCCGCGCCGTTATGGGGACTTCGCCACATTCCCTGCTGCCTTGGATTATGCAGCCCAAGGCGATGCCGGTTTTAATATCTATTCTGGCAAAGGGGTTCTGCTGGAAGCCCTTCCTTACAAAAAACTTCGTGAACAGGCGATTGAAACCGGCCAGCGCCTGCTGGGGATGGGCCTTCAGCCCGGTGACCGCGTTGCAATTGTGGCTGAAAGCGATGGTGATTTCGCACGGATATTCTTTGGGTGTCAGTATGCGGGCCTTGTTACCGCGCCGCTCCCCCTCCCTGTCGCTTTTGCGGGTAAAGAGGCTTATCTCTCAACCTTGCGGGGAATGATCACCAGTTCTGGCGCAAGCGCCGTGATTATTCCGCAGATTATTGAAGGCTGGACGGATGACATTGTCAGCGGTTTAGGGCTGGTTTTTGCCGGGTCCCCTGCGGATCTGATGGCGCGTCCTGTTTCTGATGTGCCTCTGCCCGAAATTCAGCCCGAAGCCTTGTCTTATCTTCAGTTTTCTTCCGGTAGCACTCGTTTTCCAATGGGTGTCTGTGTGAGCCAGCAGTCCGGAATGGCCAATGTCGCCGCTATTGCCCATGATGGGTTGCAGGTACGTGAAACCGGAGACCGTTGCGTTTCATGGCTTCCCCTCTACCACGATATGGGATTGGTTGGGTTCTTCCTCACCCCCATGACCTGCCAGTTAACGGTGGACATGCTCCCTACCCGGGAGTTTGCCCGTCGCCCGCACGTCTGGCTTGACCTCATCAACCGGAACCGGGGCACGATCGCCTATAGTCCGTCCTTTGGTTATGAACTGTGTGCACGCCGTCCTGCGTCAGCAGGTCTTGACCTTTCAAGCTGGCGGGTAGCTGGAATTGGCGGAGACATGATCCGTCCCCATATTCTAGAAGAGTTCTCCGAACGCTTTGCCAGTGCGGGTTTCAGCGCAAAAGCATTTGAAGCCAGCTACGGCATGGCGGAAGCCACTTTAGCCATCAGCTTTGCTCCCCTGAACACTGGGATTCAGACGGATACGGTTGACCTGACAGTCCTGGAAAGCAAAGGCATTGCCACAGCCCCTACCCATCCAGACACACCGACCCGGACCTTTGTTCTGTGCGGTAAGGTTCTTCCAGACCATGGCCTGGAGGTTCGGGATGCCCGTGGCAACATTCTGGGAGACCGGCAGATTGGCACCATTTTTGTGCGTGGCCCCAGCCTGATGGATGGCTACTTTCGTCGCCCGGATGAAACGCACCAAGTGCTTGATGAGCATAAATGGCTGAACACCGGCGATCTAGGTTACATGCTGAATGGCCAGATTGTTGTCACAGGTCGTGCAAAAGACCTGATTATCATCAATGGTCGGAATATATGGCCGCAGGATCTGGAATGGTCGGCTGAAACCAATATTCCAACTCTCCGCAGCCGGGATGTGGCGGTCTTCTCTCTTGAAAAAGGAGAGCAGGAAGAAATTGTAGCTCTGATTCAGTGCCGCGCGACGGACCCGCAGATACGCGAAACCTTGCGTAATGACGCTGCAAACCTGTTCCGACGCCTACACGGAGTTGATGTTTCTGTTGTGCTGGTTCCACCTCATGCCTTGCCGCAGACATCGTCTGGCAAACTGACACGGGCCAAGGCGCGCAACATGTTTTTGAGCGGCATGTTTGAACCGCCGCCCGATATAGCCTCAGCCTGCTAAGCCCACCCTGCGATCTTGGGAAGGCGGACACTGGTCAAACCCTTGTTTTTCTCCCATAAGGTCGCGCCATTGGGCGGAAGCTCATTTTGTTTAAACACGCATAAGGATGAAGGGATCCGATATGAGCGAAACCGTTGAAAGCGTTTCTGCGCTGATCATCCAGAAGCTTCTCGCCAACCCGAAGGTGCCTCGCGATATCGATGGAAACTGCAAGATCATGGAAGATCTTGCCTTTGATTCTCTGGCAGTCATGAACTTTGTCATGGAAGTTGAAGATACGCTGGATGTCTCCGTTCCGTTGGACAAGCTGGCTGACATCCGTACCATCAATGATCTTGCAACCTGCATTGTTGACCTGAAAAACAAAGGCTGAGTGCGTATGACGTCACTTTTTTCCAAGTTTGACGGCACGGCCAGTGCACTTGGCGCTCTGGTCCAGGCAGGCGGACGCAACCCCTTTGCTGTTGTCATTGAAAAGCCGATTTCTTCGACAGTTGGCGTGATTGAGGGCCGGGAAACACTGCTTTTCGGCACCAATAACTATCTTGGCCTCAGCCAGTCCGAGCGTGCCATCAAGGCTGCACAGGACGCGGTGGGCAAATATGGCGTCGGCACAACAGGGTCACGCATTGCCAACGGCACGCAGTCCCTGCACCGTCAGTTGGAACAGCGTATTGCTGCCTATTTTGGCCGCCGAGACGCCATGGTTTTTTCCACCGGGTATCAGGCCAATCTGGGAATGATCTCCACCCTGGTGGGAAAAGACGATTATCTGATTCTGGATGCGGACAGCCATGCCAGCATCTATGATGGCAGCCGTCTGAGCCCTGCACAGGTGATCCGCTTCCGCCACAATGATGCCGAAGATCTGCACAAACGCCTTAAGCGACTGGACGGAACGCCAGGCGCAAAGCTGATTGTTGTGGAAGGCATTTATTCCATGACTGGCAATGTGGCACCCATTGCGGAAATGGCGGCCGTCAAACGGGAAACGGGCGCGTATCTTCTGGTTGATGAAGCCCACTCCTTTGGCGTGATGGGAGAAAAAGGGCTGGGTGTTGCAGAAGAAGCTGGCGTTGAAGCCGATGTGGATTTTGTGGTTGGCACCTTCTCCAAAAGCCTTGGTACTGTTGGCGGTTATTGCGTTTCCGATCACCCTGAACTGGAAATGGTGCGCCTGAACTGCCGCCCCTACATGTTTACGGCATCATTGCCGCCAGAAGTGATTGCCGCCACCATGGCCGCGCTGGAGGACATGCAGGAACACCCTGAACTGCGGACGCATCTGATGGCCAATGCGGCCCATCTGCATGCAGGCTTCCACCGGATTGGTCTGAACGCCAGCCGACAGGTAAGCCCGGTTATTGCTGTTACTCTGGAATCCTTGGAACAGGCCATTCCCATGTGGAACCGGCTGCTTGACCTTGGGGTGTATGTCAACCTGAGTCTGCCCCCTGCTACCCCAGACCATCGCCCCCTGCTGCGGTGTTCCGTGATGGCAACCCACACACCCGCCCAGATTGATCAGGCGATCGAAATTTTCCGTCAGGCTGGTCTGGAATCTGGCGCTATTGCTGAGTCCGCCCTTTAACGGCTTTTTTGAAACGCTCCCTTACGCCACAGCCGCCATAACAACGGCAGACCGGCAATAAGGGGGTGTTTTTCTGCAAATGGCGTAAGCACTACGGTTATGCCGCTATGCCGTTCAATTTTCCACGCGGCATAGCGTGCGCCGCCAGAGAAAGTAAACGCTGCTTTCATCAACCGGACAATATTAAGAGGTTTCCCAAGGTTTTTCCTCAGTGCCCATGCTTTTTCCTGCTTTTCTTTTTGAGCAGGCGATAGGATCGGCTTAAGCATCCCGCCATTTTCATGCACGCCCAGCCCTGCTACCTGCCAGCATGGCAGCAGAAGGCGATCATAGCGATCCTGATAGCTGGCAACGATACCAGCTCCTCGCCCTGATTTTTCCACTCGCAATTCAGCCTGATACGTTCGACGATAGAGCGCATTCCAAAACTCTTCCGGCTGCCCACTCTCCGGCCCCAACCATGCAGACCATAAGGCAGCTGTGATGGTGGCCCGCATAACGCACTGCTGCAAAGCATGCGCAGCTTGAGAGTCCACGGCCCAGACCAACCTTACAGGTTGCGAAAAACGAGCCCATACAGTGGTGTCCCATGTCTGCAAGCCCGTTAAGGTGCGAAACTGCGCCAAAGACAAAAGCGCTACCTTCGCCCGAAGCAAACGCCCACCAATCTCGATTTCATGATATTCCACATTTGGTGGTAAAAGCACGTTGCCCATACGCGCCAGAAAAGGCCGAGGCCAATCTGACTGCCGCCGCAAAATGACATAAAAATCAAGTAATGTGTCTTCTTGAACTCCGCTGCGCAGCCCTGATCCATAAAACAGGACTCCCAAAGGCCGGGCAGCCCCGAGCATAGCGCTTACAAATTCTGTGATTTCGGAGGCTACTGGGGTGCTCAGTTCCTGATGGATCTGTTCACTCAGCATTTTGTGGACATTGACCTGTTCGCCAGAGAGCCGTTCCGCCATCACTCTCGCCTTTTTACGCCTGAAGAAAAGACACGATTGGCCCCGCAGTGATGTCCAGGCACTGGCCTGGCCCGGTATCCAACACCTCCCCGTCCAGCACAAAAGACTGCTCCGTGCACAACCGGATCCGCTCGGAAGAACCGCTACGGTAAAATGGGCTGTTCTGCATCCATGCGGGAGCCCGCCCCCGCACGAGGTTCCAGATGGCTTTGGTCAATCGTTCCGGTCGGGCTTCAACATCCAAATAACTGATACCCCGGTCTGCTTCTCCCTCCGATTTCCAGAAAGGCCAGATTCCATGAGGCAGACACTGCAGTCCTGTGCACAGAAAGAGGAAACACGCCTGCATTTCTGGCATATTTTCTTCCAGCCCCAGCTCTACAGGCGTGCCATTCAACCATCCCTGCCGCAGACGGGGTGTCAGTAACTGGCGCGCTGTGAGAGCAAACGTTGCCAGCACCGCAGCGTCATGGGCGTAATTTTTCAGAATAGCGGGCTGGTGGGCGATCTCGATCGCGCGTGTAAAAGCGCCCAGCCCCCCAAAAAAGCCGAGCTCGGCGGCCCGATCCTGTCCTGGCCATGAAATGACCAGAGGCTGACGCTGTTTGACATCAGAGAGCAACCGTTTTGATCTGGCCCGCTCCTGTAGGCGGCGCAGGGCTTCCACCCCACGCAGACCAAACCCGACATCTGCCGCAATCAGATTCGTATTACCTGAAGGTAATACCGCAATCATGGGCAAGCTGTGGTTGGGGTAAGAAGAGGCATACAGAACGCTCAGCACTTTGCCGACCGTTCCGTCCCCGCCATCAACAACAAGACACTCCACCTGTTGGCGGGCGAGATCTTCAATTGTTTCTTGCAGGGCCTCGGATGTAGCCGGCGCATAAAACATCGGACCGAGCATTTCCTGCGCGGTTGCAAGATATTGACGATCCGCCTTGAGATTACGTCGGCTACGGGAATTGTGAATTAAGGCGAAACGATCTGGCACTCAGACACTCATGCGGTTGCAGATAATGCGCCAGCGCCTTTTGCCCCGGCATACGCCGGTGGTATAGTGAGACTTCATGCACTTGTCACATGCTGTCCTTTCAGCCCCCCTTGTGCCGGAGTTTCCTGTTTTTGCCCTCTCTTCAAATTGCACATTTTTCTGACCCGCATTTACCGCTGGTCGGGCTCCCGGCGCTGCGTGAAATCCGCTTCAAACGTATGCTGTCCCTTCTCTCCTGGCAGCTCAAGCGCCGCCATGTGCATCTGGGTGCGCCATTGGCGGCTGTCATGCAGGATATTGGCCGCCACAACCCGGATCTGGTGGCTCTTACAGGCGATCTGACCAATCTGGGACTGGCATCGGAATTTGAGGCGGCAACGCGCTGGCTACAAGCTCAGGACTTGCCGGATACGCTTCTTGTGCCCGGCAATCATGATGCACTGATCCGTGAGAACGCTGAGAGCAAAAGCGTACAGTGGGCCCCTTGGTTACAAAGCCAGACGGGATTTCCGTCCTTACTGAAAAAAGGAAGCGTGGCGCTGATCGGGTTGAACAGCGCCACGCCGACCCCACCTTTCTTTGCATCGGGGCGCGTTTCAGAAACCCAACTTGACGCTCTCGGCGGCCTTTTGCGCCAAACGGGAGAAAAAGGACTCTGCCGGATTGTGCTGATCCATCACCCACCGGTGCAAGGACTGGTAAGCAAACGAAAGGGACTGGATGGGATGGAACGATTACAGGCCATCCTGAAACGCGAGGGAGCAGAGCTTGTTCTGCACGGCCACTCGCACCGTGCGACTCTCTCTAACATTCCACACACGCATATTCCGGTTGTTGGCACGACATCTGCCTCACATAGTGCGACCACTCCGGCCCAGGCCGCAGGATGGAACTGTATTTCCGTTCTGGCTGAGGCCAATCACTGGCAGATAAGCATTCAAAGGCGAGAACTAGGCGCTAACGGCAGGATGCAGGACGGATTTTTGCACCATTTCTCCCCCCATCGCCTTTCTTGCACAAAGGCGCTATGAAGCCGCCATGCAGCACGAGCCTCTCTTGCGCAGGGTGAAAGCGTTCTTCACGCCGGGAACGCTGGACCGTTACCTGATTGCGCAGGTCATTCCGCCTTTTCTGGTTGCACTTTCCGTCGTGATGGCGGCGTTGCTGCTGGAGCGGCTGCTGGTGCTGTTCAACCTGCTGGCGGCAGGCGATAATCATCTGGGCACATTTTTGGAACTGCTGGGCACGTTGCTGCCGCACTATCTGGGGCTGGCCATTCCCGCCGCCCTGTGCGTGAGCGTGTTCTCCGTTATCCGGCGCATGAGTCAGAACGAAGAAATTGACGCCATTACCAGCAGCGGCATCTCTCTTGTGAGGATTACCCGCCCCTTTATCCTGCTCGGCGCTTTTCTGGGGTTTCTGTCCTTTCTGCTGTATGGCTTTGTCCAACCCCATGCCCGCTATGACTTCCGAGAGGCATTCTACGTTGCCAGCCACACAGGCTGGGCCCCCCGCCTGCAATCACGCATGTTCGCCAGCCCCTCCAACCATCTGACCCTTGTGGCAGACCATGTGGATCATGCTGGCTCCAGCCTGCAAAAGGTGTTCATTCGCGATACCTCCGACCATCAGGAGCGGGACATTACCGCCGCGCGGGGGCACATCCGGCTGGCATCTGACAATTCCGCCGTGGAAATTGATCTGGAAGACGGCACCATCCTTACCGATAACGGAAAGAGTGCCCCCTCCCTCACCACGTTCGACCACGCGACCAAAACGTTGACGGAAGCCTCCCACCTCTCACCTTTCCGCCAACGCGGAGAAGATGAACGGGAACTGACCTCTCCAGAGCTGGTCAGCCGCCTGATACAGCGGGACCCGGCTATCTCCCGCCCCCATATGCGCTCAGAGGTCCATTTCCGGCTGGCGCGTAGCCTGACCATCCCGTTCATTCCCGTTCTGGCGGCAGCCCTTGCCATCATGCGCAAGCGGCAACGCAGCAGCGCAGGGCTTGTGGTGGCGTTTATTGTGATGGTGGGCTTTGACCACCTGCTTCAGTTTGGGCACAGCATGGTTGCCACAAAAAAGGCTCCCCTTCTTATTATCTGGGGGCCTGCATGGGTCTTTGTGATCGGCTGCTCCTTGTTGCTGCTGTACAAGGCTGGCGTGTTTCAGGCGCTCAGGGCGCAATGGACCGCCAGAAGAGCGTCTTCAACCACCGGGGGAGAGGCTGTACCATGAGCAAAACCTCTCATCCGCCCCGGTTTGTTCTCCTACGTTATCTTTCCGGTGTCCTGCTCAACCGCGTGCTCTTTAGCTGCGCCGTGCTTGTAGGGCTTCTGGAAATTCTGGCTCTGCTGGAACAGACAACGCCCATCCTGCAACGCCACCTGGGTGTTGCGGGAATTCTGACCTACGCGGGCATGCGGCTGCCCTTCCTCATGGCGGGAGCACTCCCTCTCAGTCTGCTGATCGGGGCGCTGGTCATGCTCTCCCAAATGACATTGGCGAGTGAGATGGCCATCCTGCAGGCATCGGGCCTTTCCATGCTCGGCCTGTACAAACGCCTGATCCCGGCCACGCTGATTATTGGTGCGCTGGGAGTCGTTCTTGATGATCAGGTAACGCCACGGTCGGAACAAGCGTTGGCCGCCTGGTGGAACCGAACAGATCCCCACCCGGAAAAAGGCCATGCCTTCTGGTTTCATGAAGGGCGACAGGTTGCGCGTGTGACCTACGTGGCTGATGGGGGCAACATGCTCTCCGGTCTGGATATCTACTCACGCGATGAAAAAGGTTTGTTGCAAGAAGTGATCCACGCTGATCGCGCTGATTATACCCATGCCAATGGGTGGATTCTTCACACCGTCAAACGCATTCAGATCAATGATCCAACGGCAACACGCCTGCCGTCAGAAGAGCAGCGAAACTGGCAGACAACCTTGCATCCGTGGGATTTTATCCGCCTTTCCACAGAAAATCCGCCCCTTTCATCCGGCACCATCATCGGCATGTTGCGGGGGCATCTGCCTTCTGATTCCAGTCCGGGTTTTCTACAGGCCGGGCTACTTGAGCGCTTTCTGCGCCCGGCTGCAATGCTGGTACTCCTGTTAATTGCCATGCCGGTGATCTATATCCCTCCTCGCACGGGCACCCGTAGCTGGCTTCCGGTCTGGTGTCTGGGGGCAGGTCTGCTGTTTATCGTGGCGCAAGGTCTTCTACGCGCCATGGGCAATGCGGGCCTTCTGCCGCCGCCCGTTGCAACTGTTCCTGGCCTGATTATCTTCACGCTGGGGGCCGCAACAGTGCTTTTGAGGAATGAAGCAAAATGAGTGGAACGCTGAACAATGCGAGCCTGAAAACAGGCCGGAGCTTTGATCTGGGCAAAATGAACCTCAGACAGCTTTGGGTTGCGTATCTCACCTACCCGACCATTCTGCTCTATTTTGCTCTGATTTTTGCCTGCATTGCCGTCGCCACGCATTTTTTTGCAGGATGGGGCGCAACGCTTGTTTCCATCGTTGCCGTTATTCTGGTCTATCCATTGGTGTGGTATCTGCTGCACCGTTATGTGCTGCATGGTCGCGTTCTGTATAAAATGAAGTGGACCGCATCCTTGTGGAAACGGATCCACTTTGACCACCATCAGGACCCGCATCTGCTGGATGTGCTGTTTGGTGCGCCCGTCACCACGCTGCCAACAATCGCCATCATCACCTGCCCCATCGGCTATCTGATCGGGGGTATTGGGGCATCTGCCACGGCATTTGGCACAGGCGTTACCATTACGTGCATTTATGAATTTTTCCACTGCATCCAGCACCTGAACTATAAACCGCGTTCCGCCTGGATCCAGCGCATGAAAGCCCGCCACGTTCTGCATCATTTCCATGATGAAGACGGCAATTTCGGTATCACCAGCTTTGTGGTCGATCGCCTGTTTGGCAGCTATTACAAGGACGCCAAAGCACGCCCCCGCAGCCCGACCGTTTTCAATCTGGGCTATGACATCAAGGAAGCCAAAATCTACCCGTGGGTGATGGATCTGACAGGCTCCCCCCCGCGTGACCGTCCGGATGGCGCCCGGCCAGACGCCAAAGCAGCGCGTGGCACCCGGCACGCCGCATGAACATTCCTTCCAAGGGTCTGAACGTTCTGGTTCTGGCCGGTACACGGCCCGGGGCGCCAGACCCCATGGCGCAGGCAGCCGGGGTTTCTCATAAAGCCATTCTGCCCGTAGCAGGCACTCCCATGATTTTGCGGGTTCTGGCCGCCCTCCGTGCTACCCCAGCAGTTGGACGAATTGCTGTCTGCATTGATAAACCGACGGTTCTGAATGGTATTTTACCACCTGATGTCGGCATCATCCCTTCTCGCCCGGAAGGGCCAAGCGCCAGCGTTCTGGCGGGGTTGGCGCAGTTCGGCACGCCGTTGCTTGTCACTACGGCCGATAGTGCTTTGCTGCGCCCCGACTGGATTACGGAATTCCTGGAAAAATGCGGCCCACAGTGTGATGTCGCCGCCGCAGTTGCCCCTGAAGCCGTTGTGCTGCGAGATGTGCCGGGCACCAAACGCACCTTTATCCGGCTTTCTGATCTGGCGTTCTCTGGTTGTAATCTGTTCCTCTTCAATTCTCCTGCCGCCGTAAACGTGGCGACGCTCTGGCTGAAGGTGGAGAAAAACCGCAAACACCCACTCCGCATTGCCTGGCTTCTGGGGCCAATGGTGCTGCTGAAAGCGCTCTGCAAAAAATTAAGCCGTGCGGCCTTGTGCGCTCGGATTGGCAAGCTAACAGGTGCCCGGGCTGAACTGATCTGCCTTTCGGATGGTCGCGCTGCCGTGGATGTCGATAAGCCTGCCGATCTGGCTTTGACAGAAAAACTGATTGCGGCTGAAGCGCCAGCCTGAAACTGAATTTCCATGCGTATTGCTTACGTCATCAACTCCACGGAAGGCGGTGGTGCGGCCTTTCCTGTTCCAGCCATTACGCGGGTGCTTCGGCAGGCTGGTCATGAAGTCGCTGTTTTCGCCCTGACCCGGCGCGATGGACGCGCCGAAAAACCGATGCGCGATGCCGGGTTGGAGGTTTTTATCCGCGAGGGTGGCCGAAAAGACCATCTGGCCGCCTTTTTCTGGCTGCAAAAGCAGATCGCACTGTGGCGACCCACCCATATCTGGACCTCCCTGACACGGGCAACGCTTCTCGGGCAAAGCGTGGGGCAGAAACGCGGTATTCCTGTCATAAGCTGGCAACATTCAGCCAAACTCCGTCCGCCGAATGATACCTTGCTCCGCCTGCGGCGTAACGCGTCCTGCCTATGGATAGGCGATTCCGATTACGTGACACAGATTACCCGCACCCAGTTGGGCATTCCGACGGACAGGCTGATGTGTTGGCCTATTTTTCATGCGCGGGCTTCCGCCCCGCAAAGCCGCCCATGGCAGGCAGGCGAGACCATCCGGCTGGGTTCAGTGGGCAGACTTCATCCAGTCAAGGGGTATGACACGCTTTGCCTTGCTCTGGCACAGCTTAAACAAAAAGATGCGCTCCCTCCGTTTCACCTTACTATTGCCGGAGAAGGCGAAGAAGGGGCGAAACTGGAAGCGCTCGTGCGGCTTCATGGACTACAGAATGAGGTCTCCTTGCCGGGATTCTGCTCGGACACCGGTGCGTTTCTGGCGGAACAGCATCTGTATCTCCAACCCTCTCACTGGGAGGGATTCTGCATGGCCGCGCATGAAGCCATGCAGGCAGGTCTTCCGGTTATTTCATCAGCAGTGGGAGAACTGACACGCTCTGTCCAACCCGGCGTAACAGGGTGGACTGTGCCTCCACGTAATACAGAGGCGCTCTCGGCCTGCCTCGCACAGGCGCTCGCACGCCCTGAAATGCTCCATCAGATGGGACAAGCTGCCCGAAGCTATGTCTTCTCCCATTTCAATGAAGACGCTTTTACCAAAGCCGGACAGGCTGTTCTCGCGCGGTTGGCTCAGATCGCCCCCTAAAGACAGGAACAGCCAGATATCTGGTCTGGCTGCCTGCAAAATCTGACAGGGCGGGTCTGGAAGGCGTTTTGCAGATCAGTGATGTTTCCCGTCACAGTGGTGAGCCTGCATCGAGCCTTTCGGTCGGCTTTCAGCCCCTTGCCAGCCCTCGCTTTCCGGTTTCTTGAAACAGCCTTTTGGAAGAGCTGTAATCCCTCGCCTCTCCCTACGTTCTCATAGAGCCCTGGATACGTTCTGCAGTAGCCAGTCTGCTTTCTCGGGCACGTCGACCATGCTTGCCGCTTCGGCCTGCGCCAGTTCCGCCAGATTGCCATCACCATACCCCCACGCTGCAAACAAAGCCGGGCAGCCTGCCCCCTGCGCAGCCAGAAGATCTGGAGACATATCCCCGATCATCACACTGCTCTCCGGTTGCGCTCCCGCCTTGGCAATTGTTCCCAGAAGATGGCCGGGGTCCGGCTTTCTAACGGCAAAGCTGTCTCCTCCCCCCACACAGGCGAACAAGGGAGAAAGGCCAAACCGTTCCAGAATGGCCAGTGCCGCGACTTCCGGCTTATTGGTACAGATTGCAAGCAGCCATCCCTGCGCCTGAAGTGTATGAAGCGTGTCTTCTGTGCCCGGAAACAATCGGGATAACCGGGTGGCCCGTGGGGTGTAGAACTCCATAAAGCGGCGGCAGGCCTGAGCGTGATCTATGTCCGCCACCTGCGCACCCGCTCCTTTTTCTGCCCCGGCCTGAAGCAGACGTTCGACCAGCATGGGCACCCCATTGCCAATCATGCGGCGCACTTCTGCGTCTGATACGGACGGCAGAGCATAGCTGGCCAGCAGTTCCCGCCCGCATTCCGCCAGATCAGGCAGGGAGTCCAGCAATGTGCCATCCATGTCAAACACTGCGAGTTTCTGTTTCATCACCGCTTTTGCCTTCTTCAGTAAAGTCCTGAAAAATTTTATGATATCCAGATTTCAGGTTTCCTCCAGCCCGGCGTTTGACAGGGGCGTGAGGTTGGCTTACCGCAATTCAATCATGACATCTCCTCTCCCTTCCCGTCCTGCCACTGCGGTCCTGCTGGCCGCCGGGCTGGGCACCCGCATGAAGTCCTCCCGCCCCAAAGCCATGCAGCGGCTGGCCGGCCGCCCCATGCTGGCGCATCTGATCGCCAATGCGGCAGATGTGTTTGATCGGCTGGTGGTGGTCATTGGTCCTGAAATGGAAGATGTTGCCGAACTGGCAGCCCCTTACCCGGTGGTAGTACAGCATGAACGGCTGGGCACCGCCCACGCAGCCCTGCAGGCTGAAGCATATTTTGGCGAAGGGGATGTAGCCGTACTCTATGCGGATAATCCGCTGATTTCGGCTGAAACTCTGAACCGCCTTCTGGAAGAACGCCGCTCGCCCGATGTTGAGCTCGCGCTGCTGGCCATGCGCCCCAAGGAACCGGGACGATATGGCCGGGTGGTTGCACAGAACGGCAATGTGGACCGCATTGTGGAATGGGCGGACGCCACACCGGAGGAGCGCGCCATTGATCTATGCAATGCGGGCGTTCTGTGCGCGGATGCAGACACCTTCCGTACATGGTTGAAGGCTGTGAAAAATGAAAACGCCAAAGGTGAATATTACCTGACGGACGTGGTCGATCTGGCGGTAGCAGACGGCGTACGTGTACGCGCCGTGGAAGCTGCAGAAGATGAACTGCGTGGCATCAATTCCCGCGTGGAACTGGCCGAGGCTGAAGCCGCCCTCCAGAACCGCCTGCGCACGAAAGCCATGGAAAACGGCGTAACGCTGGTCGCGCCGGAAACAGTCTTCCTCTGCGCTGATACCGAACTTGAACCCGATGTGCTGGTCGAACCGCATGTGGTGTTCGGCCCCGGTGTTACCGTGCGAAGCGGCGCAGAAATCCGTGCTTTCAGTCATCTGGAAGGGTGTGAGGTGCAGGCCAATGCGCTGATCGGCCCCTATGCCCGCCTGCGCCCCGGAGCGGATATTGGTGTGGGAGCCCACATTGGCAATTTTGTTGAGGTCAAGAACACCACCGTAGGAGACGGTGCCAAAGCCAACCACCTGACCTATCTGGGCGATGCCGATATTGGTGCCCGGACCAATGTGGGGGCCGGCACCATTACCTGCAATTATGACGGCTTCTTCAAGCACCGCACCCTAATTGGTGACAACGTGTTTGTCGGCTCAAACGCCATTCTGGTGGCCCCGGTCAGCATTGGCACCAATGCCATGATTGCTGCTGGCAGCACCATTACCAAGGATGTGCCTGAAAATGCCCTTGCCTTTGGCCGCTCCCGTCAGGTGAGCAAACCCGAACTGGGCAAGCACTTCAAGGAAACACTCAAAGCCCGAAAGGAAAACGGCTGATGTGCGGAATATGCGGTGTTGTCGGTCTGCGACATGCCACGCCCATCGTCTTTGAAGGACTGCGCCGTCTGGAATATCGCGGATATGATTCCGCCGGTATCGCCACGTTGGTGGACGGCCGGGTAGAACGCCGCCGCGCTGCCGGTAAGCTGGATAATCTGGGTGCGCTTCTTGAGCAGGACCCGCTTCCGGGCACAACAGGTATTGGCCACACACGATGGGCAACTCATGGTGCCCCCACAACCTGCAATGCACACCCGCACGGCACCGAGCGCGTCGCCATTGTTCACAATGGTATTATTGAGAACTTTGAAGACCTCCGCCGTGAATTGGAAGAAGCCGGACAGGTTTTCAGCACGGAAACGGATAGCGAGACCATTGCCCAACTGGTGGATTACCATCTTGGGCAGGGCCTTGCCCCCAAGGATGCCGCGTTAAAAGCCCTCAACCGTCTGGAAGGGGCTTATGCCATCGCCATGATCTTTGCCGGTCATGAAGGGCTGATGATTGGTGCCTGCCATAGCGCCCCGCTGGCTGTTGGCTATGGCAAGGATGAAATGTTCCTTGGGTCTGACTCCCTCGCCCTTGCACCGCTGACCAACCGCATCACCTACATGGAAGATGGGGACTGCGTGGTGATCACTCCGCAAAAAGCGGAGTTCATGACGTTTGACGGCACGCCTGTTCAGCGCAAGGAGCAGACCACGGCTCTGGCCGCAGGTGCCATTGGCAAGGACGGCTACCGTCATTTCATGGAAAAAGAGCTGCATGAGCATCCGCTGGTTATTGGCCAGACCCTGCAGCGCATGGTTGACCCTGCCAGCCGCCGCGTATTTTTGCCGGACATGCCTTTTGATCTGGCCACTGTGCCTCGTGCGGTGATCACCGCCTGCGGTTCAGCATTCTATGCTGGCATGGTTGGCCGCTACTGGCTGGAAGCCATTGCGCGGCTGCCGGTGGATATCGACGTTGCCAGTGAGATGCGGTACCGCAACCCGCCACTGACGGAAGGCTCGCTCGGCCTGCTGATTTCTCAGTCTGGAGAAACGGCGGATACATTGGCGGCTCTGCGCAGCTTGCGCCAGAAAGCCATCCATATTCTTTCCGTGCTGAATGTTGAGCACAGCACCATGGCGCGTGAAAGTGACAGCGTTCTGGGGACTGTGGCTGGCCCGGAAATTTCCGTGGCCTCCACCAAGGCCTTCACGGCTCAACTGACAGTGCTTGCCTGCCTGACTATTGCCACGGCCCGCGCACGCGGCACGCTAGAGGCGCTTGCAGAAGAAGAACTGGTAGCAGCCCTGCTTGATCTGCCAAGCCGCGCGGCAGAGGTCTTTACGCAAGGTGCAGCCATACGGCGGCTTGCAGGCGTTGTAGCCGAGGCCCGTGACGTTCTGTATTTGGGCCGCGGCAGCATGTTCCCCATTGCCATGGAAGGTGCGCTGAAGCTCAAGGAAATTTCCTACATCCATGCGGAAGCCTATGCCGCAGGGGAAATGAAGCATGGTCCGATCTCCCTGATTGATCGCACCGTGCCGATTGTCGCCAGCGTGCCTTACACGCCCTTGTTTGATAAAACGCTGTCCAACCTTCAGGAAGCCAAGGCTCGTGGCGGGCGTCTGCTGGTCTTTACAGATACCAAGGGCGCGGACCGTGTTTCCGCCATTGCGGAAGACATGGTGGTTCTGCCGCATGTGCATGATTTTGTTGCCCCCATCCTGCAAACCATTCCCGTGCAGATGCTGGCGTATGAAGTTGCTGTTCTGAAGGGAACAGATGTGGACCAGCCCCGCAATCTGGCAAAGTCCGTAACGGTTGAATAAACCCGCGAACTCATCACACTAGACGTCATAAGCGTCTCTATATCGCCCGAGTGAGAGTTTCTCTTTCACTCGGGCTTTTATTTTCAGAAGAGCCTTGCCCGTTACGGGAACTGACGTGGGGCTCCATCCAGCAGCACCGTGATGTGGCCCAGTTTGGGGTGATCGAGTTCCAACCGGACGGCCACAAAGCCTGCAGCCCCAATCCGTTCAAACCAAGCCCGGCCCGGCTGCGGGTTACGCAGTTTGCTTTGCTCGTTGCTGAGCTTGAACCCCTTGATCTGCTGCCCCACGAAGTTGCAACGCAGGGCGGCCTCCCCCCAGTCCAATGGTCCGCTTGAGGGAAGTTTCTGCTCGCTTCCCGCCTGCACGGAAAGCGTTGTCAGCCGCAATCCGTCAAAAACTTTTTCCTGCATGGCACAGTTCTGTGTCTCTCTTACCTGCCGTAGCAAACCCATCAACATGGCCAACGTATCAACCGCACCTTGCCGCTCAGCTTCTGTCACCGCCTCCCGGTTTGTCTCCGGTGGGTCAAGTTGAGTAACCAGCGGAATAGTGTCTTTATATGTCAGGAAAATATGGCGGTT
>NZ_LHZQ01000174.1 GCF_001580915.1 Acetobacter tropicalis
TTGCGCAATTCAGGACTTTTGCAGGAAACTGCATGCTTCCTCCCCTCGTTGAGGAAGCATGCAGTTTTGGGATATGGACCGTAAGATTGGCTATGCTAGGGTAAGCACTGTTGGGCAAACCCTTGATTTACAAATAAATTCTCTCAAAGCCGCGGGATGCGAGCGGATTTTCAAAGAGAAGGCAAGTGGCGCGGATGCTCAGCGTGTTGAACTCCGCAGGATGCTAAAAAGCCTGAAAGGTGGGGATACCGTAGTGGTAACCCGCATAGACAGGTTGGCACGCAGTACATTTGACCTTTTTGGTATTGTTAAAGAAATTACTGAAAAAAAAGCCCAGTTTTACTCTCTGGCTGAGCCGTGGGCCGATACGGGAACCAGTACAGGCCGCCTTATGCTTGCCGTTCTTGGTGGCTTGGCGGATGTGGAGCGTGATTTAATCCGTAATCGCACGGCGGGAGGGCGTGCACGCGCTATAGAGCAGGGGAGGCATATGGGGCGCCCCCGCCAGATTACAGAGGCGCAAAGGCGCGAGATCGTCATCCGGCGCAAGGAGGGAGAAAGGCTCAAATCTATTGCCGATGCATTTGGGATTAGTGATAGCACGGTGTCCCGTATCGCCAGTGGCAAGGATAGTTACGTTCCCAGAAAACTTGCTGACATGGTCTGACGCGGTGCGCGCGGGAAGTGGGCGCCTGTGTAGGAAAATCCTTATGTCATATGGTATTGTTTGGTAAAAATAGTTCCATAAGGTTGTTAGAAAACGGTATTGATGGCGACCTGCGGAGCAATTTTTACGCTGGTGTTATGCCCGGCGTAATAAACGGATGCCCCCGCAATAACACCCCAGCGGGCGTTCCAGTTATATTCCAGGGCAGGGGCCACCTGCCAGTCTCCGGAGGAAGATCCCGTCCGGTCCATATACTGCCCGGTTCGGGTGTGCCCCCACACGCGGGAGCCGTTGGCCCAGTCCCGCGCCACGTCAACGGCCAGCACCCACTGGCGGTTGACGCCATATTCAAGTGAAAAGCCGGTCTGCCCGCTCATGCCGGGGCGGCCCTTGCCGCGAAATCCCACCATGGTGCCGTAGGATGTTGTATCCCGTAGGGCGGCGGCATTCAGGGCGCGCCGGAACCAGTTCCAGACCCGCAGGCGCAAGGCATGATGGCCCGGCAACTGATAGGTGGACTGGCTGAGCAGGGCTGTGCGGAACACGTAGGAGCCTGCACCCACGCCATCCTGCCCATGGCCCAGGCGGCTGTAATCTCCGGTAGGGAATACCACCCCGGCAAACAGATTGAGGCCGGGAATATAGCGTTTGGGGTCAGGATTCAGGAAGCGCCAGATCAGATCAACGGGGAAGTCGCCAAACTTGGGGCCGGAGGAATGTCCCGCGTTTCTTTTCCATCCGTAGCTGATGACAGTATGCGCCTGAATGCTCAGATAATCGGTAATCCCGTACTTCCACATGGTTGAGTTACTGAACAGTTGCTGGCGTGGATGTTGGGGGTGACTGATGCCGTGCGCATCATAATACCCAATGGGCTGACTGTAGGTATAATAGGGCTCAATCCCGGCATCTCCGGCGTGATCTTTCGCGTTGGCGGGGGAGACGAGGGAGCCGGTATACCATTGCTGCTGGGCCTGCGCCGGATGGGTGTACGCAAGAAAAGCGATAGTCACGCCATAATAAAAAAGAGACTTTGTTTGCGCTTTTTGTAGGATACCCATCATGGTCTGGTTCAAAAATCCGGTAGTTCAGAAAGACAAAATCAAAACAGTACAGTCTCTCAACAAAACGATACGGTTTTGCATCGTAATTGTCGAAAAGAGTTCGGCTTTTTACAGACAGAATCGAAAATATTGCAATCGGATACAGGAACAAAATTTCAGATTTTGACCTCAACGGCCATTTTCTTTATACCGTCGCTCTTTGTTCCACTGGCTCATTGACCATAGGATATAAAGGGGAAGCGCATGGGCTCAGCCGCTCAGCCAGCCAACACCCGTAAACGCACTTACGCCATTCTGGTGGCACTGGTGCTTGGGGTTGTTTCAGGGTTGGCCGTTCACTCGTTCCTGCCGGCTTATGTTCATGATGCTGAACAGATCGCGTCTTTGCTGACAGGCCTGTTCCTGCGGCTGATCCGTATGGTCATTGCGCCGCTGGTGTTTGCAACGCTTGTCAGTGGTATTGGCAAGCTGGGGGATGATACGCTGGTGCTGCGCGTGGGTGGGCGCGTGCTGCTGTGGTTTATCTGCATGTCCTTCCTCTCGCTTATCATCGGGCTGGTGGCGGCCAACGTGCTGCGGCCCGGTGCTGGCTTTTCCGCGCCGCTTCCATCCGATATTTCCAGCCTGAAGCACCCGTTCCAGCCCATTGATTTCATTCTGCACATTGTGCCCACCAGCATTCTGGATTCCATGGCCCGGAATGACATCCTGCAGATTGTGGTGTTTTCCGTGCTGTTTGGCCTGTCTCTCCCCGCTGCGGGCAAGGCCGGTAAAACCATGCTGGCGTGGTCTGAAGAACTGTCTCACATCATGCTGCGCATGACGGACATGGTCATGGTGCTGGCCCCGCTTGCGGTGTTTGGCTCCATCATGGGCAGTCTGGCCCATAGCGGCATAGATATGCTGATACAGTTTGGCCGGTTTCTGCTGGAATTCTACAGCACCATCATGGCGCAATGGGTGGTGCTGACGGGCCTTGCGTTCTGTGTGCTTGGTCCGCGTCTCAAACCGTTGATCAAAAATCTGGTGCAGCCGGTTCTGTTGGGCTTTTCAACCGCCAGCAGTGAATCCGCCTATCCGCTCCTGCTTGAAAAGCTGGAGGAATCTGGCGTGCCTGCCCGGATTGCAGGCTTTGTGCTGCCGTTGGGGTACAGCTTCAATCTTGATGGCTCCATCATGTTCCAGTCCTTCGGGGCCATTTTTATCGCGCAGGCTTATGGCATCCATCTGCCATGGAGCCAGCAGATCCTGATGGTGCTGGTCATGATGCTCAGCAGCAAGGGCATTGCCGGGGTGCCTCGTGCCTCACTGGTTACGCTGGTGGCTGTTCTGCCGCAGTTCGGCCTGCCTGAAAGCGGCATTGCGCTTATTCTGGGCATTGATCATTTTCTAGATATGGCCCGCACCGCCACCAACGTTCTGGGCAACGGTTACGCTGCAGCTGTCTCCGCTAAGTGGGAGGGTGTTCTCTCCGATGGCCCTGCCGAGGATACGGTATAAAACAGCATAGGGCTTCTTGAAGGTAGAGCAGGGCGCGGCAGGTTCACAGGTGGTCTTTTTTACATCTGAACGTGCTGCGTCTTTGCCCCGCCGGGAGAAAGCGTTTCTACGCCTTCTCCGCTCCCCCATACCGGCGATAACGGAACGCAGGCGGCACGGCGGGCCGCTCCGAAATGGCTTTTTCAATCAGCCCATGGCCGGGAGCCCGATGGCAGACAGGGTCTGTTGCTCCGGCATCACCAGCCAGCGCCAGCGCCTGACAGCGGCATCCGCCCCAATCATCTTCCTTGAAGGCACAACTGCGGCAGGGGTCTGGCATCCAGTCCGTGCCACGATACAGGATGAACAATGGTGAATCCTGCCAGATGGCGGCAAGCCCTTCCTCCCGCACGGTGGGAAAGGTAAGGCCCGGAATGCTCTCGGCCGCATGGCATGGCAGAACCTTGCCGGTGGGCGAGATATTGATGAACCGCTGCCCCCATCCGCCCATGCAGGGCTTGGGCTGATCGGCATAGTAGTCGGGCGTTACAAAATCGATCGCAATGCGTGTGCCAAAATGCGCGCGGGCGGCGGCCACGGCGCGTTCTGTTTCTTCAAGCTGCGCGCGGGAGGGCAGCAGCGCATCACGGTTCAGCAACCCCCAGCCGTAATATTGGGTGTGCGCAATTTCCACCCGGCGCGCGCCAAGTCGGTCCGCCATGTCAAGCATGGCGGGCACCCGCTCGGCGTTCTGGCGGTGAATAACAAAGTTCAGCGTCAGGGGCAGGCCGTCTTCCACAATCAGACGGGCCGCTTCCAGCTTTTTGGCCTGTGCTCCCGCCATGCCGCCAATACGCTCGGCCTGCTGCGCATCTGCGTCCTGAAAGGAAAGCTGCACATGGTCCAGCCCGGCATCAGCCAACGCTTTCAGGCTGGTGGCGTTTATCAGCACGCCAGACGTAATCAGGTTGGTGTAAAGCCCCAGCCCAACCGCATGTGCCACCAACTCCGGCAGATCAGGCCGAGCCATGGGCTCCCCGCCGGAGAAATGCACCTGCAATACGCCCATGGCGGCGGCTTCTTCCAGCACGTGCTTCCATTCTGCCGTTTCAAGTTCCCCCGCACGCACATCCAGCTTCAGCGGGTTGGAACAATAGGGGCATTGCAGCGGGCAGCGGTGCGTCAGTTCCGCCAGCAGACTCATGGGGGGCGGGGCAGTGGTCATGCCGTCTGCAATACCTGTTTGTCCGTCAGTTCCTGCACCATGCGCAGCACATCCTGCGCAATGGTCTCACGCGGGGCGGCAAATTTCTGGCACAACTGGTTGATAATGGCCCCCACGGTGCGCTTGCCATTCACCAGTTGCAGAATTTCCGCTGCAATCGGGTCAGCAAAAAAAGCCCGTTCCGGCGCCTGAATAAACCATTGTTCCCGCACACGGTCATATTGCAGCCGCGTGCCACGGCGGAAACGCAGCACTATCTGCTCCGTCATTCCCTCCGTGGCAGGCAGCCCCTCGGTCCCGGCGCTGCCGTTCGCGGGGCTTGCCGTTGCGGCCTCTTGCTGTGCCGCTTCAGTGCCAGTGCCAGTGCCAGTGCCAGTGCCAGTGCCAGTGCCAGTGCCAGTGCCGTTTTCTACAGGTGCGGCCTTTTGTTCCGGGGCGGCCGTGGCCGGTACGGCGGCGTGGGGCGGTTCAGGGGACGCGGCGGAGGCCGCTCCTGCTCCTGCTCCAGTTTCTGGTGCGTGCGCGGTGTGTGCTGTCATGCATCCTCCTGCGGGCGGAACGCACCCGGCGGAATGTTGCCGGGAGAGACATAGGCATAATCAAGCTCATCCAGCATGGACCATAGCACGCCGCACTTGAATTTAAGCGCGTTCAATACCGCCTGCTGCTGCTCAACCGTGCGGGCATGTTCTTTCACATAAGCCAGTGCAAAGGCGGAGTCCTGCGGGGCCTGCGTCAGGCGCGGCGTGAAGTAGGCCAGCGTTTCTTCCGTCACAAAATCATAGTTGCGCAACATGCCGGATACACGTTCGCTAATGATGGTGGGGGAGAACAGTTCCGTCAGGGAGGAGGCAATGGCTTCCAGAATGGAGCGCTCGCGCACAAAATGCACATAGGCTTCCACCGCAAAGCGGGTGCCGGGCAGCAACCCATCGAGCGATTCCACATAGGCACGGTCCAGCCCCAGCCCATCCGTCAGCTTCAGCCAGCGGGCCACGCCGCCGGTGCCGGGTTCCGTGCCATCATGGTCAATCAGCCGCCGCCGCCATTCGCGCCGCAGTTCTGCCGTGGGCAGGCGGGCCAGCAGGGTGGCATCCTTGGCGGGAATGCTGGCCTGATAATAATAGCGGTTCAGCGCCCACGCCTGTACCTGCCCCTTGGTCAGCTTTCCATCATGCAGCGCCCGGTGAAAGGGGTGCAGGTTGTGGTAGCGTTCCGCACCAATGGCACGCAGGGCGGCTTCCAGTTCAGCGGGGGAAAGCTGGCGGTTGGTCATAATGTTACCCTCATGCCGTCAAAGGCGACGTCCCATCCCGCCTGTTCCACCTCTTTGCGTTCTGGTGAGTCAGACAGAAGAATGGGGTTGGAATTGTTGATATGGATCAGAATCTTGCGGCCAATATGCAGGGGGCGGAAAGCGGCCATGGTGCCATCAGGCTCATCCGCAACGGACATATGGCCCATGCGCTTGCCGGTTTTAACCCCAAGCCCGGCGCGCACCATCTCATCATCCGTCCAGAGGGTGCCGTCAAAGAACACCGCATCAGCGCCGTCCATGCGGGTGCGCAGGGCATCTGTCATCACCGCGCAACCGGGAATGAACAGGGCGCGGTGCGTGCCGTCAGACAGTTCCAGCCCAATGGTCTCGCCATCCGTCTTCACTTCCGCCGGGTTGGCGCCCTGTTCCGCATACAGGGGCACTTTGCCGGGCACGGCAAACGGCGTGATGGTAAAGCCAGCGGGTTTCAGGGCCAGAGGCTGATCCAGCACCATGGCGTGGCGGGGCACCAATGTGCGGTCCAGCGCTTCAAAAATGGGGTTGGCGTCAAGCTGTGCCAGCACCGGGGCGGCGGCATACAGGTCAAACGCCTGTTTTTCCCGCAGGGTCAGAAGCCCGGTTATGGTGTCAATTTCACCGCTGGTCAGCACCACACCGGCAATGGGGGTGGAGCGTAACCCCGTTTTGGGGTGCAGGGCAGGGGTCTGGTTGATCTGGGCCCGGAGGTCGGGTGAGGCATTGAGCACGTACCATTGAGCGCCATCCCCGCTTACCGCGATGGAGGCCTGGGTACGGGCCGGGGCTGTAGGGTCATCTGCGCGGGCGCGGTTGCAACCCGGTGCGTTTGAATTCCATTGCGGGAAGCCCCCGCCAGCGGCAGCGCCAAGAACGATGATATCAAGCATGGGCTGCTTTTAGAGAAAAAAGACCGCCAGCGCGAGTAAGGAACCCGCATTGCTGGCGGTGGAGAGACTTATTTCTTCTGGCCGCAAACGTAGCTGTTGATTTCAGCGCCCAGAGGAATTTCGGTGATTTTCGGTGCGGTCCAGGCCATGATGGCTCTCCCTGTCTGCGTCATGGATAGAGTTTAATGCAGCCCCCGCACGGACAGGCCGCCCAGCAGGCTGCATACAGGCGGAGTGTGAGGAAAAACGGGCACAGTGCAACCTTTTTCCGCCCGGAATCTGGCTTTCAACCGAGTCTTCACGGAACTGTGACCATCACCGCCGCCTTGCCGGAACGGCTGGGGGCAGGCTCCTTTTTGCCATACAGGATTTGCCACGGCTGCCTCTGGCTTTTAAACCCATGCCCACTACAGCAGAACGTAGCTGTCTCTCCCCATGGTGCAGACCATACAGAACATTAGGCAGAAAGAAGGCTCCATGCAGGATATGGTGCGCCGTGCCGGACGCGAGGGTGGATGAATAATCGGGTCAGAGCGCTTTTTGCTCGGGTTTTCCGCAATACGGGGTACCTGCTCACCGGCAAGGGCGCCACGGCGGCACTTGCGCTGGGCAGTACGGCGCTGGCCGTGCGCGCCCTTGGGCTGGAAGAATACGGCATTCTGCTGCTGATCAATTCCTTCACCAGCTCCTGCTCCGTGGGGACGCGGTTTCAGTCCTGGCAGCCGCTGCTGCAATACGGCAACGCCCTGTTCAAACGGGCGGATAAAACCGCGTTCCAAACCCTCATGCGCCATTGCGCCGTGCTGGATGGAATGGGGGCGCTCATCGCCCTGACTGTCGCGCTGTTATGCAGCCTCTGGCTGGGGCATGCTTTTGGCTGGCCGGAATCCTATGGCCGCATGCCGCTGTGGTATCTGACAGTCGTGCTGTTTATGAACACCGGCTCCGCGCTGGGTGTCATGCGGCTGACCAATAGGTACGAGCTTTCCGTGCTGGCGGATGCGCTCAGCGGCATCGTCCGTTTTCTGGGCTGTATTGCCGGGTTCGTTCTGCACTGGACCCTCCAGGATTTTCTGGCCCTGTGGTACTCGTCCTTTGTTGCGGCCTTTGCGCTGGATGGAGTCATTGCCCTCTGGGTGCTGGGCCATACAGATGGGCTCAAGGGGTTCCGTCTGCTGGGCGTTCCGTGGCTTAGTCCCATCACAGGGCTGTGGCGCTTTACATTCTCCGTGAGTATTGATCAGGCGCTCTCCCGCCTGTCCACACGGCTTACGGTGCTGGTGGTGGGCATTGTGCTGGGGCCGCAAAGCGCTGCCATTTATAATGTCACCTGGCAGATATCGGACGGCATGGCCCGCCCCGCGCAAATGATGACCCCCGCTTTGTATCCAGAACTCGTCGCCCTGCGGGATAAACGGGATTGGGCGTCCATCCGGCAGGTCACCAACCGTATTTTGCAAGCGCTGGGGGCGTTCTCTCTGGTGGTCATCCTGGCGGCAGCCTTTGTGGGGCCGTGGCTGTTGCATGTGCTGCTTACGGTGCCGTGGTCCGGCACCCGCACCCTGCTGCTGCTTATGACCACCACCGCCATTCTTGATCTGTGGGATGTTCCGCTGGAGCCCATTCTGGTCTCCCTCAACCGCGCGCACCAGCTTCTGCTGGGCCGGGTGGCCACCATGTGCGTCTCCCTCCCGTTTCTGTACTGGCTGGCTTCCGTTTGGGGCATGACCGGGGCGGGCCTTGCCACGTTATTGAGTGAACTTGGTATTTTCCTCACGCGTCTTGGTCCGTATCTTGTCATGAACCGCCACAAAAACTTCCAAAATGCTCAGGAAGATGCCGCTCCGTCCTCCCCAACCCGCGAGGCAGAAGAGTGACCTTTTTCAATCCTGAAGCCCCAGTCTGGATTCTTGATACTGGCCGTCTGGGAGAGATGGCGCAGTGCCGCGTTCTGGCCCAAACGCTGGGCATGCCCTTTACCTTTCTGCCATTGGAGGAGGGGTTTACCCTGCCGCCCGTTGTGCCAGACCTCTCGGCGCTGCGGCTTATTCTTTCTTTTGGCAATACGGCAAAAGCGGCGCTGGCCCTGCGCGCGCGTTGCATGGCCTCTCTTCAGGCAGGCGGCACCGGCCTGCGCCCCTTTATTGTGCATCTGGGCCGCCCCAGCCACATTCCAGCGGATGCGTTTGATCTGATTATTGTCCTGCCACAGGATGATTATCCTCTGGCCCCCAACATGCTGCGTCTGGCTCTGCCGTTAAACGGGGCCGCTCTCTCGCGCCTCTGTTTTCCTGATCCCGGCGCACGGCGGGGCGGCACGGTGGTGCTGTATGGCGCCACCAGCAAACATTTCTCGCAAACTCTGGCTTCCACCCGCAATCTTATTCTGTTCACGCAGCGTCTGGCTGCTGCCAACGGAGAGCGTGCGCAGGTGCTGACCGGCCCCCGCACCACAGCGGAGGAAGCCGGCTGGCTGAAAACCCTCACAACGGGAACAGATGTGGCGCTGACTCTGTTCAGCCCCCACACGTGCCGTTTTCAGGATCTGCTGGCCAGCGGCAACCGCTTTGTGGTGACAGCGGATAGCGCCTCCATGGTGGCGGATGCCTGCCGCACCGGTGCGCCTGTGTGGCTCTTTCCGCTCCCTGCGCGGCATACGGCCTCCACCCGTTTGCAGGAGGCCATAGATGCCGCCGGCCTGCGCCCCATACGGCACAGCTTGGTCAGACAGGGCAGGCTTGGCAGTGGTGCTGATTTCACGCGCTGGCACACCTGGCTGCAACGGATGGGCTACGTGCGGCTGGCCCAGCCGGGCCTTTCTACTCAGGATCTGACATGGCACCCCGCAGCAGGCCGTGCCGACCGGGATCTGACCCTGTGCCGGGACCGTATTCTCGCCTTGCCCGGCTTTGCCCGACAGATGCAGGCTGCCATCTGATTGCCCGATATGCAGGAGGGCCGCTGAGCAAACCACACAATGAGCAGCCTTTTCATCATGCCTCGCGGCCCGGTAGCCCTTGTGTCGCCTTCCGGAATGGCCACCCGAATGATACCTTCTGCCGGCGGCCTCTTTCGCGGCTATTTGCGTCCTGCTCAAATGGGTCTTTGCAAGTTCGTTCACCTCACGCTTTGCTCTGGTCCCCAGCGTTGCCAGCGCGCCTCAGCCCATGATCAAGCAGGCATGTTCCGATGGCACAACCCCACAGGGTTTGGCACTGCGTCCCCACCAAATAGCCCATTCCTTCATGGCCAACGCTCCACGGCCATTTGCTGACCCCAGCACCGCTCGCGTTTAAAAACAGGAGAGCCTTGTCTTGACCATCGCCATGCCAGATCAGCCGGTCGATCAGCCCACGCAGCGCCAGACCTGCGCTGTAACCGTTACGTATGGCAGCCGTCTGGCGTTGGTTCAGCAGGTGGTGCAGGGCGCACTGGCCTGCGGGGCTGGGCATGTTGTGGTGGTGGATAACGGCACCGCATCTTCTGTTGCCGCCGGGTTGGCGGCCTTGCCTGCGCGGTTGGGTGCAGACCGTGTCAGCGTGGTGCGTTTGCCAGAAAACAGGGGCTCTGCAGGAGGCTTTCGCGCCGGGGTGGAGGCCGCAGCGGCCCGCCCGGAAACCGGGCACATCTGGCTGTTGGATGATGACAATCTGCCTGCGCCAGATGCGCTGGCTGTTCTGGCAAAAATCTGGCGGCTGATGGGCGCACGGCCAGAGGTGGCGCTTGTCAGCTACCGTCCAGACAAACGCACCTACCAGAAGCTGATTACGCGCGATAAACCCAACAGCCTTCTGCCCAACAGCTTCTTCGGTTTTTCCGTGCAAAGCCCGTGGCAAAAGCAGAAAGTGGTCCACTGGCGGCAGGATGGGCTGGCCTGCTGGTCCATGGATATGGCGGGCTATGGCGGCCTGTGGTTCCACAAGGATGCGTTGCAGAAAACCGGCCTGCCAGACGCCCGTTTCTACCTTTATTTTGATGATTATGCGTTCACCCTGCGCCTGACAGAAGGCGGCGGCAAAATCTGGCTCTGCCAGCAAAGCACGCTGACAGATCTTGAACCCTCATGGACGGACGGCAAAGCCATTCTGCACCCATGGCTGCAACCGGAAAACGGCCCTATCAGGCCCTATTTTTCCATCAGAAACCGCATCATTCTTGAAAAACGCGCCGTGCGCAGCCATGCTCTTTACAGGCTGAACCGCGCGCTCTTTTTGCTGATTAAAGTGTTCTGCGCCACCCCGCGCAGCGTGGGGTATCACCTGCGCCATCCTTTGCGCATGCTCCGCCGCTGGCACCTGATCCGCAAGGCCATTCGGGATGGAGAAGCAGAACGGTTTGATAACACTCTTGTCCATTCTGTCAGAGCCGAGACATCATTGTAATTCCTACGGTTTTCTATTACCCAAAAAACACAGAGCCAGCGGACGCCTGTTTCCCGCGCTCACGCCCGGAAGGTGATTCTCCCCTGCCCGAAGAGGTCAAGCGTCCTCAAGGGCGGGTGCCCAAGCGGATGATCAGGGCGTTCTCACGGCGTTGAATGGCATCCGGCTGCGGCCAGACGGGCAGGGTCCGGGCAATGGCTTCCAGCCGGGGCCGTGCAGGGGCATCGGGGGGATGCAGGTTGGCCAGTCCGCTTATGGTCATGAAGGCCGTAATCCGGTCCGTATTTCCCTCATCCCATGCCAGAAAGGATTGGCCAAAGGCATCATAATGGTCGTGCTGCCAGAAATTATGTCTGCGGTAGGGACCATAAAAATAAACCGGCGTCCTGTTTTCATCAAAGTCTGGATATTTTCTGTAAATATCAGCAATAATGCGCGTGGAGACAGATGTGTCCGCCTGCCACTGAATATAATCAGCAAAGGCCAGTCGACTGGCAATGTGGCTGCCCAGAAGCGTGAACAGCGCCACCACCAACCCCGCGCTTACCCTGCGCAGGGGCTGGGTGCTGTTCTTCAGCAGGTTTTGCAGCCCCAGCGCCCAAAGGCCGCCAAAACACGCCCCCTGAATGATAAAGGTGCGGCCTGCCTGCCCCTGTGCCAGAGCGAGCGGCAGAATGTAGGGAAAACAGAGTAATAGTAGCGCCAGTATCAGGATCATCCCACCGCGCAGCAGGCCAGCGCGGATGGCCCGCATGGCCAGAAATGCCAGCGGAAGCAGACTGGTATCATACAGCATTTCCCCATAATAATTATGGCCTTTTGCAGCCTCTGCCGGCACATGCAGCACATAATGCAGCGCCGTGCGGAAGGGCAGATGCAGCCAGCCAACCTGCGCGACAAAATACGCTCCGGCGCTGGGCACGCCCGTCAGGCGTAACACCAGATGCGCGGCTTCATAATACACCCCAAGCGCCAGACCGGATAACAGGGCAGTCAGGCCAATCAGCATACAGGCTGGCCTGATCTCCCGCCCGTTCAGCAGCATGGTAAGGGCGTAAAACAGGCTCATGCAGGCAGGAAAGACAATAATGGGCTGGTAAATACCTGCGGCCAATACCATCAGCCCAACGGAGGACGCTGCCAGCAGACACGCTTGGAGTGCGCTGCGTGCGCGGGCTATGGCGGGAAGGGGAATAAACGCGCCAATAGACAGCAGATAGCCCAGCGGAATGATGGCTTCCTGCAAATGGAATTCCATCTGGTAACAGAATTGTGGAAACACCACGCACAGCGTTGCGCACACGTTACGCGCCAGTTGATCCCTGAACAGGGTGCAGGCAAATGTCACGGCGGAACAGCAAAGCATCCCCACCGCCAGCAGTGCCGTGAAATAACCGTTGAAGGGGCCGGGCAGAATAAAAGCCCGTATGAACGCCATGATAAAGCGGCCCAGCGCAATATCGTGGTCCACAAAGCCGTAAACGGCATAGACTTCATCATCAATATGCATGCCGGGCACAAAGACAAACCCGCCATACACGCACAGCCCCAGCACCACCGTGAGCAAAAGCGGGATGCGTGCCTGCACCAGTGCCATCCAGCCGTTTTGTGCCCAGGCGTCCAGACGGGAGAGGCGGTGTGCTGTCATGCCGTGATGCTCTGCTTCCATGCTGCGTCCTGATACCGCGTGGCCCGAGTGACACAGGAAAGGCAGCGTCGGTGTGTCACACTGGGGCGGCGTGGGAAATGATGAGGAAAAAGCAGTGGTTAATGGGAAACCGTAGCCGGTTGCGCGGCTAATGTGCCCGGAATGGTCACAGGGTTGGCAGCCCCTGCATTCTGGACGGCGGCCTGATTAGCCCCCCCTGCTGCCGCGTTGCCCAGGCTTGTGCCCGTGCTCACCGTGCCCGAAGCACCAGTGTTGCTGCCCGCTACGGTAGCTTGCGGCACCCCTCCGGTAACGGCTGTGCCGGTGTTTACACCCGTTGCCTGCGCGGCGGCTCCCTGCGCATTCATCATGGTGGAGGCGTGCAGGATGGTCTGCCCTTTGATCTGCGGTTGCCTGAAGCCGGAAACCGGACCTAACGGACTGTTGGAGACTTTCTGCATATCCGGCATGGGGCGGCGTACACAGCCGCGCGTAATGACGGAACACACGCCATCCGCGCCAAGAATTTCATCATTGTCGCCACTGTAATGCAGGTCCACCACCTCGCCATTGGCAACGCGGATATCGGCAATGCAGGTCTTGCCAGCACCCCCCAAGGTGGTTTCTACAATATTCACCATGGATTGCAGCGGGATAAAGGTGGAATCATTGGTGGCGGGAATATTCAGTGTGCGTGAATATTCATAAACTTCCGTGCCGTCTTCCAGCTTTTTTACCTTGTCCGGCACACCTATGCACCCCTGCACATCACTGCTGCTCATACCAATAAGGGAAAGCTGGGCGCGGTGGGCAGTGCGGGAATCAAAATACCCGCATCCTGTCAGGGTGAGTGCAGGCAACAATATCCCTGCAACCACGGCCTTCCGTGCGGCAACAGAGGCAGGCATGCCAGAAAGCAGCACAGAAGGAATGGGGCTCAGGGCACGGCGAAGGCGGAACGTCATGGGGGGCAGAAATGTCCGGCTGAAGAAAATATGCCCTTTACTGTAGCATCTTGCGCCAGGAAAGGAATGTTACGCAGCGTTGCATTTCCTCCTCTTTCTCATGCCAGATCTTTTCTATGGCAGAAGTGGGTTCTTATTCCGGCTCATGCTGGCGCTCGGCATGGCCCAGATCAGCATAGAGAACGGCCAGAAGAGGCAGCGGCCATACAAAGGGCAGGGGGGCGTGCAGCCGCAAGGCGCAGGTTGCCGCCATGGCTCCTATAAAGAACGCCACCCATGCCATGCCCGGCAACAGAATTGCACCACGCGCCGGGCGGTGGGCAGTGCTGCCGGGCCACAGGCTGGCCAGCCATCCCGCCACGGCGGAGGCGCATTTCAACAGATTGCTGGTGACCACAATGGTCTGGATGGCTGTGCCGGAAAAACGGGAAATCGTCTCACCCTGCACGGCCATGAAGGCGGGCAGAAACAGCAGTTCACACACACGCTGGGCGGGGTGGCCCTGTACAGCCTGTGTCAGCACCAGCAGCCCCGCCATAATCAGAAAGCCGCGTGCAGGCACCCCCAGCCGTCGTACAAGACCCGCCAGAACAGCACTGCTAAAAAACACGGCCACAATGGCAGCCACTTTCAGCCCGTGCCCCCAGTCTCCGCTGGCCAGTGCGGCCCCCATGTCCGTGGTGTTGCCGGTCATGGCGCCGACAAACACGCCGCCCAGTTCCACAAACCCCAGCGCATTGCCGTAACCCGCAATCATGCCCAGCAGCGCAATGCGTTGGGCAGAGCGGGAAACAGGGGCAAAGGACTGGGCCGGTATCTGGGCCATGGCGGGTCTTTCTTATTTATCTGTTGCGCGTCAGGGACGGCTCAACCGTGCGGGCGGCTGAGGGTGGAGAGCAGAATACCGGGCAGAAGCCGCTGGTTATCATATGGTGGGGGCGCACGTTCCAGCACCAGATAGGCGTCACCCGCTGGCAAAGGGCCGGTGCAATAGGGGGTAGCCCTCCCGGCATGCACGGCCCATTGGGCTACGGCCGTTCCATCCCGCAACAGCGTGACAGGTTGGGGCGGAGCAGAAGACCGCCCGCTTGCGTGCATTGTCAGACACAGGGGGGCAGAGGGGCCTGTCAGCCGCACCATGATGCCAGCCTGTTGTGCGCCGCTCCATGCACCATCCGGCCCCACACTGGCCCACCCCCGCCACAGCATGGCTGGCGCGGTCTGAGGTGTGACCGCAATGGCAGTATTCTGCGCGTGATCATACAAAAGTTCTGGTGCGCGCTGCCTGTTTTCAGCAAGAGGTTCAGGGGGAAACAGGGCTTTGTGCCATATCATGACAGGCGTATTGTCCCACATCACTGTTTCATCCGGGGGGCCAAAACTGCGGCGGGCCAGATCCATGCAGCTCTCCCTGTTAGCGCAGAGCTCCTGATCAGGCAGGGCAATAAAAAACTCTCTCATGGCAGCAGGGGGCTGTGTCCCACGGCTGTTCTGGGTATGGTCTTCCGGCCGGTACCAGGCATCAAAAACCTGTTCATCACGGGGTTGGATCAGGTTTCCCCCTTTCAGCGCCACTGGCCGAATGGTCACGGCTCCTGCGCTCAGCAGACGGCTGGCATTGGCCTGCGTGGCCCAGTAAGCGCCATATCCCTGCGTAAGCCCGTTGGTTTGCAAAAAGGCAAAAAGCCCTTTGAACCGCGCCATACTCTCATCTTGTGCTGACCGCATGTCTGCTGCGGGAAACAGGCCCGCCAGCACAAACCCGGCCCCCGCGCAGGCCAATGTGGCGCGCAGCGCCATCGCCCACCCGTTGTCGGTGCTCAGGCGCGCGACATCTTGGGGAGAGGGGGTGGCCTCCTCCGGTACAGGGTTGCTCAGGCCTTCTGCGTTGTTTCTGTTTTTATCACGGGTTTTGCGCACGCAGGCTGCGTCAGGCAGGGCAAGTGCCAGCAGAAGAGGCACCAGAAACGCAAACTGCCCCAGTAGCCGCGTGGTGTTCAAATCCGTTGCCAACGCGGAGAGGCAAAATGCGGAAAACGTACCCCCCAGCGAAAGAATGCAGAACAGCGCCAGAAAAACCCGCGTGTGTGGAACCATTTTTTGGAAGGAAGAGCGGGTAAGGCAAATGCTCGCCAGCACGCCCAGACCACACAACCCTGCAAGATCACCCCACCGAGCCCATGGCTGCGACAGGGCAGAGGTGCCCGGAACCATATGCAGTAAAATCGCCAGACCAGAAAAGCCGAGTGCGGCATGATGAGGAATGTCCGCCAGCGGTCCTTTGGTAAACTGCGTGCCCGGAATGCCCGGAAACAGTCCAAACCCATGTGCTCCCGCCAGCCATACGGGCAGAGTGCTGGCAATAAGCCACAGTGCGGTTTTCCTGTGTTGCGGGGCGGAGGGCAAAAGGCTCAGCCCTACCCCTGCGAGTGTGAGAGGGAGAACAAACGCGGCCCGTGCCCATGGGTCAGAGATCGCGGCCACCAGCAGCAGCAGTGTTGTCAACGCCAGCAGCCAGCGGGAGGCCCCCTTGAGCACCAGCATGCACGGTACAAGGGCTGCCAGCCCCCAGAAGCATGTCATGCCATGGCTGGCCGGATGCGCCAGAAACCCCACAGGCCCCAACGCCAAAGGGTTGAGAAACAGCAGCACGCCAAACAGCCCCAGCCCCATTCGCCATGCGGCAGGCCGGGGGGCGGAGGCCAGCATTACAAGCACCCCGCACAGGGCGCAGGTTGCCACAAACCCCAGCCACCCACACAGGGCAGGTAGCCATGGTTGCTGCCCCAACAGGGCATAAAACGGAAATTGCGGCACAATGACAGAAAGGAGCCAGTTATCCTGTGTGCCGTGCCACGCGTTCAGTGCTGTCAGACCATGGGTCAACAGGGCTTCCGCCACTACGGCAGGCGTGGCGCGGTCGGCATCCGGCGGCACAAAGGCCGCGACCTGAAAACTGCGGCAAAGCCCCGCCGTAATCAGCCCCACAAGCAGACAGACCACCAGACCTGAGAACCGTTTTTTTCCAACATGCCCCGTGCCGGAACGCTGTCCTGCCGTTTTCAAAAGCAATGCCCCCGCCTGCCAGACTACCCCTTCCGTCTGTGCCAACCCCCTGTTCCGGCGTCAACCAAAGGCCACGCGGGGCAGGCGCGCATCAGTAAGGCAAGAAGATACCCCTCAATATGGTCAAGACATCTCAAGCCGCCTCCTCCGGCTTGCACACCAGAAGCGGCGGCTTTCCACAAAATGGCTGAAACTCCGCCAGTGGTAAGGGGAAGCTTTGGCTCCGTGCGGTTCAAACTATGCGGGCGGCCCTTACAGGGATGTTGAAAGAACGGTGGTCTTTGTACGCTGCCGGAAGGGTTTGAACAGCAGGATCGGTACCAGCATCATCAGAAACTGGCTGGCAATTCCGGGCAGACTGAACATCACGCCATTTTCGCCACCCGTAACCAAAGGAGAGCCCGAGGTTGAAAGATAGACAATCTGCATGGGGCTATGCGTCAAGTCATGCCCGGGCATACCGAGGATAATGCCAGCAAGGTCCGCCGTGGCGTGTGCCCCGATGCCAAGCCACAGCGAGCCTGACAGACGCCGCAGCCCGCACAGCAACATACCGGAGAGGAAAATCAGGACGATCTCAACAATGTTTTCGCCCTGATTGTGTAAGTGGCAAAGCGCGAACACTAAAGAGGTTGTTATGGCGGCTCCCCACCACCCCATGCCACATTCCAGCTTTTGCAGGGGGTAGCCCCGGAACCACAATTCCTCTGTCATGGCAACAAGCAGCAGCCAGCAGGCTGAAACCAGCGTGATCAGCAAGGTTGTCGTCGCAGGCCAGACCAGCCCGGTTATATGGAAACCGCCAAAAGCATATTCAAAACCGCCCAGTAACAGCATACCTACCGCGGAAAGGGCGCAACCGTATAAAAAACGCAGGCTCCCCGTTTTGTTTAAGGGCAGGCCACAGAACGCGGCATTTTTCCGATCACAAACCGCAAAAATGATCGTTACCGTAAGCACGGCCAAAAACATCAGGATTTCCGTAAACACGAAATCCATAAGCTCAATGAGTGCCTGAGACCCACCAGATAAAGACGTGTGGAAAATGTGCGCCAGAACGTGGGGGTTATGAAGGGATAACACCACCGGAATTGTGAGGAGAAAAAACAGTGCGGCAGGCCAAATATATTTCATTGTCCTGCGCATTCTCAAAACCCTCATCTATTCATGCATGCTCCGCCATGTTCTGAACAAAGGGCGCACCAAGACACACTCAATTATAACTGTATCGGAACGGTATAGCCGCTGCTTGGCCACCGTCAATCCCAACAGGATTATCCGTTATAATACCGCCCTGCACCTGCAAGAAAAAGCACGATCCGTCTTGATGGACAGGGAATGCGCCCCATGACAGGCGTGGTAGATAATATTGCGTCCATGTCACGCAGGCAGAGCCGATAAGATAAACGTCGTAGCCTGATTATCCTTGTGCATTCTGAAAGCCTGTATGGTGTCGCAGCACAGAAACATAGCGCACTTTCTGGAGAGATGAGAGCATAAAAGCCTCCCCCTTGGGATGGAAGATCATGTGATGCCGCCTGTACCGCGTATGCCCCCAAAACCCAGCCATCTTCCCTCTGCTCTTGCTGGCGGCGCGTATCTGCCCCACTCTGGCGCACCTTGGATCACGCGTTTCATTTTGCGTTAGGAGCATGTTCATGTCGGCATTTCGTCCGGTTTTCAAAGCAGTGGCCACTCTGGCTCTTTCTGGCTGCGCCGCGGTGGTGGCTCTTGCCCCCCTGGCTCCACAGCAGGCCCATGCCGCCAAAATCCTGAAAGTGCCAGCCGTCCCCCGGTCCATGACAGCTACCACAGCAGCCCCAGGCGTGCTGGATTATGATGGCATTCCCACGGTGGAACATGCTTCTCCGGCCAACGTGGCGGGGTTGATGGCCTATTGCTACAGCCACAAGCTGGTCACAGACACAACCGTGCGCTCACTGGGCCGTAAGCTGGCTGCGCGGGAAGGGGTGGCCACCAACCCGGCCTATGCATGGGGCGGCACCGGGCAGTTGGAACTGGGCGGCAAGATCATGTTTGATGTCACAACCCTCAACCGGGACCAGCGCGCCGCCGTGTGCAGCCGCTCCGCGCTGCGCGGCCCGGATTTGCTGAAAAGCCGCTAACCCCATACCCTGAGACCGCCCTGAAGGAAAACCCGGCGGGGCGGCGCAGGCCATGCGGTTGCTGTGTGTCACGGCACGTTTTTCTCTCCTTTGCTTTCTGCCAGAAGGCCCCCTTTCATGAGCGCACCCACCCATCGCCTGACCCCGGATGATCTGCTGCCCGCCGTGCAGGGCGTGCTTGAGAGCGAGACAGATCTCATTGCCAATCTGGCCAATATCTCGGCCTTGGTGTTTGAAGCCCTGCCAGACCTCAACTGGGCCGGGTTCTATCTGCTGCGGCAGGGCGAACTGGTGCTGGGGCCGTTTCAGGGCCGGGTGGCCTGCACTCGCATTCCATTGGGCAAAGGCGTATGCGGCACCGTAGCGCAGAACCGGACCACGCTGGTGGTGCCGGATGTTCACCTCTTTCCCGGCCATATTGCGTGTGATGCGGCATCGGCTTCGGAAATTGTGGTGCCTCTGCTGGTGCATGGTCAGCTTGTGGGCGTGCTTGATCTGGATAGCCCCCGGCCCAACCGTTTCTCCCCCGCAGATCAGATTTTGCTGGAGCAGATTGTGGCGCATCTGGCAGCCACTCTTGCCGCCAGCCAAGGCGTGGAAAACGGAAGCCTCTAACAGCCTCGGCAACGTCCCTGCACGTCCGGCGTTCTGGCGCATGATCCCGTTCGCCTCCGTGGGGCGTGTGGTCTGCCGCGTTGGCTTCTGTTTCTGCCTTACCTCTACGGGTTTTTTAGAAACGGCAGCCCACAATACAGCCCTTGCTCTGACGGAAAAGGCGGATGGGCTGACATTTTTTGTTCTGGAGACTTGCATGGTTCCGCGCGTTCTTTCTTTTACGGCTCTTCTGCTTCTGGGGCTGCCTTTGGCAGGGTGCCACAGCGGGTCCTATGATGGGCGACGCGGAAATCTCACAGAAGGGTTGTACATCGGGTTA
>NZ_LHZQ01000047.1 GCF_001580915.1 Acetobacter tropicalis
CCAGCGACGCAGCCGCCGGTGCACGTTCTTCCAGTCCCCAAACCGGGCAGGCAGATCACGCCAGGGAATGCCTGCACGGTAACGATACAGCACGGCTTCGATAAACAGACGGTTATCCGCAGCCGTCCCACCGACACGCCCTAGTGGGCCTGTGTGGGAAGAAAGCATGAACCGTTCCTTTTTATTACTATATCGAAACAAAAAACGCCATGCTGGTGCTGGCTCTGTCTTTAATTTTATGTGGCGGGAGAAAGAGGTTGCAGGGTCAGTGCAACCTCTGCTTCAGGACTTCAGAACGCTTTGTAAGGTAGGAACTTGCCAGACAGGATTACACGAACACGATCACCGGCCGGGTTGGGCTCGCGTTCGATGTTCATGTTAAAATCGATGGCGCTCATGATCCCGTCCCCGAACTCCTCGTGGATCAGTTCCTTGATGGTCGGGCCGTAAACGCTGACAATTTCATACCAGCGGTAAAGCAGGGGGTCGGCTGGCGCATTGCCGCTCAGTGAGCCTTTGCTGGGAGGCACTTGCAGCCATGCAAGGGCGGATGCGTCCAGATCGAACAGTGCTACGACCTTGGCGGCAGTTTCAGCATTGAACGTCATCTGCCCCAGACACGCGGCGGTCGTCCATTCCTTGCTATGACCGATGTAGTCAGCAACACTTTTCCACGAAAGCCCCTTGGCGACCCGTGTCGTGACAATGGCTTCGGTAACATCATTGCGGTTTTTGAAAACTGTCATGTCGTGGTGTCCTTGTGTCATGCGGTTGCGGCTTTCTGGGCCAAGCGACCCTGGTCCGTGCCGCTATCGGCATGTAACGATTGCACTTCGGCGGTTGTTACCGCATCGCGACACGTTGCCCAGTTGCCAGAGCGCGCTTCATCATGGCCGGGGTCGGGCCATGATGAAGGCCGAGTTGTCGATCCGAGCGCCTCGCGCTGCTTCGGATCGGCGGGTCAGTAGTGAATGACCGTGCGGATCGACTTGCCTTCGTGCATCAGGTCGAACGCCTCGTTGATCTCCGAGACTGTGTAGAATTTTGTGCGGTGGCATTTTTTCAG
>NZ_LHZQ01000182.1 GCF_001580915.1 Acetobacter tropicalis
GCACATTGATGCCGCAGGGAGGCCGTCCACCCCATCTGGAGCGGACCATATTCCAGCACACGCTGCGGTTTGAGCGCGTAGCAGTAGCGCGACGCCGAGGTCACACCGGACGGAGGCGATGTAGTCCCGAGCAACGGCGGGATCCTCACTGCCCCTATATGACCCCGTTCATCAGGCGGGATTTCAAGATGCCCGACGATCTCCGGACCGGAGCCCAGGAACAGGTCCCCCTCGAAGCGTGTCGTCGCTTCGACATTCGCTGCTGGTGCTTCCGAGGGTTTGGGCTCTGAGCTATCGTCCAGGTCGTGCAACCCCAGTTGTGCTGCCGTGGGCGTGCCGGGATGGGTCGTGTGAACAACCCAGGTCACTGGTACGCGCCGCACCACGCCCGCCGCCATCAGCGCCTGTACGAACGGTGTCGGTTCCATGCCACGCGGACCGTCGCCGAGCAGGACGCCGGTGGTGCCAACGTTATAGGCCGCACCCGGCTCGACCCCAGCTGTGTATCTACTGGCGATAACGGCTGACATGGGCCACGCCGCCTCGCTATTGATGGCGTCGCCTCCCAACCGGAGACACACGCGACGGCTGTTCCCCTCATCCAGATCGCCCCGGTCACCCGGCAGAGCCCGCAGCATCGCCAGAATATCATCGGCCACCTGCGCGGCCTTGCGGTCGTCCGATGCCGCACAGGCAGACGGGACGGAAGCGCCGGTCAAAGCGGTTGTGACCAGCGCCGCCAGCAGCGGTGCGGACAGCAAGGATTTCATGGTCCGGAAACGCATGGCCTATTGCTCCTCCTGATTACTAACCAGTTCCAGACCCTTCGGCCCCCGATGGAAAACAAGCCGATGGCGAATATCCTTGCCGTTTTCCAAATCCTGAAAGGACCCGATCGTCCTGCGGAACACAGGTGACTGCATCCACTCCTTCAGGCCCTCACTTCGATAGACAGCCGTAGCCGTCATGACGTCACGTCCGGCCCAGTCCCTGTCATGGGGCTTGATCTCCGTAATGGCGCTGAGATGCAGGCCTACGCAGACGCCGCTGACCTGACTGATCAGATAGGGATGCAGCAGATAGAGAGACTGCTGCGGACCATTGCCCCGCGCGACCGACACGCTGTTCGGCCAGGCCAGCGTCCCCAGCGGACTGCCCCGCTGCATGAAATTCGGTTGCACAAGCTCGTAGCTGAAATCAGGATCGTTGCGCGGGGTCGTATAGATCGCGGCCGAGGCCACACCGCCGGCACGAAAGCTGACCGGCACGAGATGCCGTTCAAGCACACCGCGATGGGTCAGTTCGGTAACAATCTCCGGTGCCGTATCGTCAGCAGGACCGGCATAGAAAATGAACGGATGGCGATCGGGGGCCGTCCAGGGCGTCGATGCCATCCAGAACTGCCGCCCCGCCCAGCTCTCGAAATTCAGACCGGGTGCAAAGCGGAACGTCAGACAGGAACGCGTGTCAATCGCCTGGTGGGCTGCCAGAACCGCCCGGATCGCAGCCCTGTCACCGGATCCGCCACTGAACGAGGATACACCTGCTCCGACGACCGCGAGGGCTGCCACGCCGCTTCCGATCTGCGCAAAACGCGGCAGCCGGGAAAACATCAATGCGAGAGAGCGCGGCATGCTCATATGTCACAGCCCACCCACATCGCGGCACAGGCCCAGCAGATGGGTCAGTTTCCGGTTCAGCACACCACCCAGCACGATAATGCCTTCCAGAAGTTGGGCTCCCTCGCTGTCGGCCTTCAGCGTATCGAGGCGACCGCGCAGGAGATGATGCTCCAGTTCCATCAGGCGGATGACGTCATGCAGACCGGCATGCAGTTCTTCCAGTCTGGAATCGCGGAATGGAACGGGAGACAGCGAACGAACTTCATCGGTCATGACAAACCCTTCGACAGAACACGTGGTTCATGCGAGATTGGGTCCAGGATCAACGGAGACCCGCTTCACACTACGATGCAAATATATACGCACAACCGCATATACATACAAGCGTGTTTTCGCTTAGGAGTCACTTTTCCATATCACGGAAGAGAGATTGCCTGTGACCATTCGTTCCAGACCGAGGCGCCGTCGCATGTCTGATGATCAGGCCCGCCTGCTCCGCGAGCGTGGCGAACGTCTCCGGCAGGCTGCCCAGAGTATTGGCATCACCCATGCCGCCAAGGCGGCCGGCGTGCCTTACACGACGCTGCGGGATTACATGAATGGCAGTGAGATGAAACTCTCCGCCGTGGCGTCTCTCGCCCGCGCCTGCGGCGTCTCGCTGGACTGGTTGGCCTTTGGTGTGGGGGCTGGTCTCGACGCGGATGGTGAATCATCGGCTCCAGTGCGTGGCGGTCATCAGGTCGTAATCCCCTGGCTGTCGCCTCAGCCAGACGAAGGTCTGCGCGTCGGCAAATCCTGGCTGGAAGCCGCACTCCCGCGCGACCCGGCAATGCTCCGTCTCCTCAGCGTCTCGGGTGACGCCATGGCGCCGACCTTGCGGGAAGGCGATCTCATCATCGTGGATACCGGCACCCGCACGGTTCAGGGCGGCGCCATCTTCGCGCTGCGGGTCGAGGGCGACATCCTGCTGCGCCGTCTGGAGCGTCGGTTGGGTGGCGGAATCCGGGCTCTCGCGGACAACGATCGCTATCCGCCGCAGGAGCTTCAGACCGAAGACGCCGCAGGACTGGATGTCGTAGGCGAAGTCGTCTGGTAGGGAGGATTGCCGCGCAGTTGAGCTCTGGCGCAGCGCTCAACGGAAAATCGTTTATAAAAATAGTAAATTATCCGCTTGTTATTGCGAGATATCGCATATAACATCCTGACAAAAGCCGCCTGTCGCGCGGCTATGCTCAGGAGCGTCATCATGTCGGATTCTGCGGATATCACCTCGTCATCCTCGTCAGGCGTCCATCTGGTCAGCTCGGACGTCTCCATCGGCAACGGTGCCGTGTGGACGGACACGGAACTGGGCGATGGCGGTGAGCTCTTTGTCGAGGATGGCGGACTGGCCGTTAATACGCTGGTCGACAAGGGTGATCTGACCGTCGATGCGGGCGGTGTTGCCTCCGGTGTGACCGTGACTGGCGACCGGTATGAAAACGGTTATTTCGAAGTCGACGGCGGCACGATTACCGATATGACTGTCGAAAATCAGGGCTGGGGCATCGTCAACAGCGGCTCCATCAACGATGTTCTGGTAACGGATAGCGGTTATATCGAGATCGCTGCCACTGCGCACAACGTCACCGTGAGCAATGGCGGTGGCATCGAGGTGGATTCCACCGGGGTTGTCAGGAACCTGACGGTTGGCCCCGGCGGCACGTTTGGCATCCGCCCCGGCGAGGGGGGTGTGATCGAGAGCGTGACGGTCGCCAGTGGTGGGACAATTAACGCCGCAGATATATTATCTGCAGGAGGCGTAACGATCCAGAACGGCGGCAGTGTCGATTTCAGCGGTATGGCCTTCCAGTCAGAGGGCAGTGCAACACTTGAAGGCGATCCGATCCTGACAGTGACCGAAGGCGGCGTATCGAGTTCCGCCTCGCTCAATGGCGATTACTCCGGAGAGCATTTCGTCCTGAGCGATGACGGATCAGGGGGCACGGTCGCCACTCTGGAGCCGGATGACGGCACGCCCTGCTTCTGCCGGGGCACGTTGATCGCGACCGAACGGGGCGAGACCGCTGTGGAAGATCTCGCTATCGGCGATCGGGTACGAACCGCTTCGGGTGCCCTGCGCCCTATTCGCTGGATCGGGCACCGTTCGTATTCTGGCCCGTTTGTCAGGGGGAACCGGAACGTCCTGCCCGTCGTCATCCGGACGGGAGCTCTGGGTGACGGCCTGCCGCGACGGGATCTGTCCGTCTCTCCCCTGCATGCGATGGCTCTGGAGGGCGTGCTCATACCGGCAATCTGTCTCACCAACGGGATCAGCATTCTTCAGGCTGAGCGGATCGATGAAGTCACCTATTTCCACGTCGAGCTTGAAACGCACGATATCCTTCTGGCTGAAGGGGCGCCTTCGGAGAGTTTCGTAGATGATGACAGCCGGAACATGTTTCACAACGCTGTCGAGTTCAAAAAACTCTATCCGGATGCAGCGCCGCTTCCGGCAGTCTACTGCGCGCCCCGGATTGAGGAAGGGCCCATTCTTGAAGCCATCCGCACACGCCTGAATGCTGAAGCCGGGATCGCGCCAGTTTCCATGTCAGCAAGATCCATCGAAGGCTATCTCGACGAAGTGACGCGCACCGTCATCCGGGGCTGGGCCAGAACCCCTCAATCGGAAAACCCATTGCGCCTCTCCATCTTTGATAATGGCATTGCCATCGGGGAAGTCGTGGCCGATTGCCCTCGCCCTGATGTCGGCGCGGACTGTGGTTTCTGTTTCGTCGTGCCGGGTGGTTTCGCCCCACACATGAGGCACGTCATCGAAATCGCGCAGGCAGATGATCCCGGCACGTCACGCAACTTTCTTGGCCACACGCCATGGATTCTGGACCAGCAGACTATCGGCCACCATACCATCGCGCAGTCAGTAGCGCCCGCATCGTCAGCCACGATGCGCGGCTATATCGACAGCGCCTCCCGCGACCGGATCTGTGGCTGGATTTGTGATCCTGCGCAGCCCGGAGAGTCAGTCGCCATTCAGGTCGTGGTGAACGGGACGATTGTAGAACGAAGCATTGCCAACGGGCGCCGTCCTGATGTGGCCGACGCGGGGGCCGGGCCGGAACGGTGTGGGTTTGATCTTTTCTTCGTCCCATCTCTCTCACCTCTGACACGCCAGATCATTGAAATCCGGAACGAGCGCACCGGAGCCCTGCTGGGCCAGCCAGTTATTGTGGAGGCGGCTGACCAGTTTGATTCGGACCTTGAACAGGTCGTTCACAGGGCGATCGGCTCCGTTCAGGATGCGAAAGATCACGACCGAGTCCTGTCTTTTCTGTCCGCGCAGATGGAGCGCCTGAAACAGAGCCATGCCAACCATCGGTCGGGACGCCGCCAGAATGATGTGCAACGCGAGCGCTCCCGTCGAGGGCTGGCGCCTCCGGAAAAGCGTTCTCCAAGCGTGCTGGTCATCGACAGCCGCATGCCGGATGCCCGCCGTGACGCCGGTTCGTGCGCCATTCTGTCGCTTATGGCTGCTCTTCGGGCGCTTAGCTATGACATCTCGTTTGTAGCAGCGGATGAGATGGGAAGCGGGTCAACGCCACAAATGGAACATATCGAGATATATGCAGCGCCTTTTTACAGATCGGTCGAAGACCTGCTGCGGCGGCAGGCACAGAGTTTCGATCTGGTCTATCTGCACCGGCAGTCTATTGCGACGCGCTATCTGCCGCTTGTTCGCCAGTACCAGTCAAAAGCCCGGGTGATCTACGCCGTCGCCGATCTGCACCATATGAGAATTGCGCGACAGGCGGCCGTCGAGGAGCGGCCGGAACTGATGGCGAAGGCCCGTCAGCTCCGGGATGCGGAATATGCCGCTGCCCGTCAGGCCGACGTCGTTCTGACACACTCAACCGTGGAGGCCGCGATCCTCCGGCGCGATGTGGCGGGCGTGGAAGTCCATGTCGTTCCCTGGGAGGTGGCAGTTAGAAAACGGACGCCATCGTTTGACGCGCGTCAGGGGGTTCTCTTTCTTGGTAATTTCAGTCATGCGCCAAACAGTGATGCCGCATTCTGGTTGGCTGAAGAAATCATGCCGCTCGTCTGGCGACAACGACCGGATATCCACTGTGTCATTGCAGGCGCAGACGTGCCTGATAGGGTTCGTCGGCTCGCAGCGCCCCGCATTGAGGTGATCGGCCATGTTCCTGACTGCGGCGTGCTATTCGACAAGGTCCGTCTCAGCATCGCCCCACTCCGCTTTGGAGCGGGTGTGAAGGGTAAGGTTCTGGACAGTATGGCCAGTGGGGTTCCGTGTGTGATGACACCAATTGCGTCCGAGGGAATGGAACTGCCCAAAGATTTTGCTGACGCGACAGGAGAAACCGCAGCAGCGCTGGCTGCGCTGATCGTCAGTTTGCATGATGACTCAACGACGCACGCCAGATTGGTTCGGGCCGGGCGTCGCTTTATTCGAGAGCGACATGATCATGCGAGAATTATCGACGCACTTGGAAGGATCGCTGGAGATACGAGGGGTAAACGTCAGGCCGGGTAACCGGTCTATGGTCGACTTTTTGCCGGGCAAACGGAATATTGTCTTCCAGACCAGGAAGAAGGCGAATGCCCCCTACGGACTATTCCCGGTTTTTCTTGACGTGAGGAGCCAGAGCGGCCAGCGATGGGGCCATGGATACGATCAGTCTTCTTGCCCTGCTCCTGACCCTCTCGGCAGGGTTCAGCATTCTCAACCACCACACATTGCGTGTTTCTGTCACGATTGGTGTTCTGGTCTTCTCATTGCTGACCTCGCTGCTGGTCATGATCCTGAATCCGCTGATCCCGGCCTATGATCTTCAGGCTCTCCCACGATCCGTGCTCGGTGCCATCAATCTGCCTGCGGCACTTCTGAACGGTGCCCTGTCGCTGCTGCTTTTTGCGGGAGCCATGCAGGTGAATGTCGGACATCTGCGCGCAAACCTGATGTCTGTGACAGCCCTCTCCATTCTCGGAACCGTGCTGGCCGTGGCTTTTCTGGCGGTCGCGGCGTGGTGTGTTTTCCCACTGCTGGGCCATGCCGTTCCGTTTACATGGTGCATCGTGCTCGGCGCCATTCTGGCACCTACGGACCCCGTTTCAGTCGTGGGGATGCTGAAACGTCTGGGACTGCCAGGACCGCTACAGGCCGTTTTTGCGGGTGAGAGCCTGTTCAACGACGGCGTGGGGGTTGTCATTTTCGGTGTGACGATCGGACTGGCGACCGGAGACAGTCAGGGCGTGACTGCCTCGGAGATCGCGTTCAGCTTCTGTCGTGAGGCGGTTGGTGGCGGTCTGTTGGGTGCACTGACCGGGTGGATCGCGCTTCGTGTGCTTAGGGCGCAGCGTGATCCGCATATTGATCTGCTGACGTCGCTGGCTCTGGCAACCGGAACATTCAGCATCGCCAGTCAACTTGGCATGTCCGGTGCGATTGCCGTCGTCATGGCCGGTCTCTGCTTCGGAACCAGCTACAGCCATTCCATTTTCGATGAAGTATCCCGCAAGGAACTCGATATTGCATGGACGCTGATTGACGAGGTGCTGAACGTCCTGCTGTTCATGCTCATCGGCTTTGAAATACTGGAGATCAGGCCACATCTGTTTACAGTTCTGGCGACGCTTGCCGTGATCCCGCTGTCCATTGTCGTGCGGGCATTGAGCGTGCTGTTCTCCACCCTGCCGGTTCATCTCCAGCAGTGGGAGCGCGGCCGTGTCCTCGGCATTCTTACATGGGGCGGCCTGCGTGGCGGCATCTCGGTCTCTCTGGCGCTTGGCCTGCCACCCGGAGACCTGCGCGACCTGCTGCTGCCTGTTTGCTACGGTGTCGTGGTGTTCACCATCATCGTGCAGGGGCTGACCATGGAGCGGGTCGCCCGCAGGCTCTATCCGTCAATCACCTCCCGGTCGCAATAATGCCCTCCTCCATTCTCCCGGTCTCGATTTCCGCCCGACGGGTTTTCATTCTCGCGCTTGTCGCAGGCTATGTGGATGCTCTGAGTTTTGTTGATCTGGGCGGCATCTTTGCTGGTGCGATGACAGGCAATACCACGCATATGGGTGCTTCATTTATCAGTGGGAACTGGCACCATGGCCTCCTTCTGGTCGGTGTGCTGTGTATCTTTTTCCTTGCCGCCATCCTGTCCGGCCTGATGCGGCTTTTATGGTCGCCAGCTTATGGCGTCATGGTGGTGACGATCTTCATGGTTGTGGCGCAGGTCGTGCATGGATCGTCCCTACGTTACTGGGGCGAACTTTGCGTGCTGCCCACACTTCTGGCCGCGCAGGGCGAGACGATCGCGAAGTTCAGGGCAATCCCCTGTTTTTCGGCCCATGAAACCAACGTATAACTGACATATTCAGGACCATTATCCATTCGGATAGCCTCTGGCCTGCCACGCCACTTCATAACCTGCTCCAGACCGCGGACAACCCGACAGGCCGGCAAGGAAAAATCAACCTCAATCGCCAGTCCTTCACGATTGAAGTCATCCAGGATGTTCAGGAGCCAAAAAGCACGTCCATCCAAAAACCTGTCCGCCATGAAATCCATGGACCAGACCCTATTGGGAAGTGCTAGGACCGATAGCTTTTCAGGCTTTCACGAATCAAACGCTTGCGGTGTTTAATCCGCAAGTTAAGTTCCAGTTCGCGCTAAATCCGATAAACCCGCTTATGATTCCAGCCTTGTCCCTGGACGTTATGCAGATATAGGAAACACAGTCCAAATGCCCATCTCCTGTGAGCCTGGGTTAGTCCCACCAGAAGATCGGCAATCCTGTCGTTCTCCGCCGCCAGTCGCGGACAATAGCGAAAGCAGGTCTCGGATATCCCAAAAATCCTATCTGATCAGGTTTATGCTGGTGCTTCTCTTTTGGGTGTGATCCCTTATCGGCCATTCGATCGTTTCGGAGTTATGTATTCGTACTATCAGATTGGTTATAGCCTGACTGAAGGACAGAAATTGCGACAAAATGCTGGGATGTCTTTAGGTGCGTTCGTAAATGGTCCTCAAACACATGCAGCTACTCTGGAAGCATATTATGACATTCTAGTTATGCCTGGACTGCTCGTGCAGCCTGTTTTCGAATACATGATGCGCCCAGGAGAAACTTCAAAAATCCCAAATGCTATTCTGACCGGTGTTAAGTTGTTGGCAGCACTCTAAAAAGAGTGGAAAATGACCAATATTTGGTAGCAGTGTAGCACTGTTGCTTAAGTAGGATAAAATATAAAGGATCTCCCGGTATCGCTCTATCCAAATATTTTTTGCAAGCCTCTCTTATATACAAAAGCACCAGACTAGCTAACTGTACAACAACGCAAAAGTTTCGTGAGGTTTATATAAAAAAATAATTAATTCTTTTTTATCCCATTGATGCTGTCTTTCGATAAGCCTTTTTCGCTATCTTATTGAGAGAAGCAAACAATCGGAGATTAAAATTGCGGACCGTAGTCGTGGTTGCGCTGTGTCTGGTCATTGGGATACCCACGGCCCAAGCGGAAAGTTTACGTGATGCGATAATAGCTGCATGGGCACATGATCCTGATGCAAAAGCTGCGGCTGTCGATTTCAAGGCGTCAAAAAAGACAGCAAATGCTCTTGATTCTCTATTCCCATCCGGACCCGTCCTAAATGGTCAGTATCTTGATGATCATTTTATTGGTAGCAAAGTAGGGTATACAACATATCAAGGCAGTGTAAGTCTACCCCTTTGGCTACCCGGTCAGGGAACCGCCAGTGTGAAGGATGCTCTTGCATCAGTCGCTACTGCGGACGCGCGACTACAAGTTCATCGCCTCCTCATGGCTGTACGTGTATTAGATGTTACCAGTGCTTCTACTATATTGAAAAATGAAATTTTTAATCTTGAAAAGACGCGGGGAATTTTGTCTCAGACGCTGGAATCGTCACAACGAGCGCTAACAGCTGGTGAAATATCTGCTACAGATCACGAGGCGGTTGTTGCTGAGTACGAGGACATTGAAAGTACGATCTCAGACAAACAACAACAATTGGCCACTTTTCAATCAGAATTGCAGGCATTGACCGGCTCTGATGTTATTCCAGAACTAAACTCTCTGGATGGTCGGATTATTTCTCTGAAAATCCATAAGTTGGATCCTGAAAAGGATCCAAGGGTGCGTCTCGTGGATGCGCGGCTGAAAAAAGCGCAAGCAGCCTTTGATGTGGCAAAGCACTCTTATATGCCCAATCCAACCATTGGTGTGCAGATATCACGACAGGAACAATATCAAAGTCCTTGGGATACACAGGTCGGTGTAGTTTTTCAGGCAGCCCTTCCAAGCCGGGCTCGCAATACACCAATGCTTATGAAAAACGTTTCTGAAATTGGTGCAGCGAGAAGAGACGCTGAATTGGCACGTCGTAAAGTCCGCGTGGAATATGCACGCCTTCGTTCTCAGATTGCCTCCTCGTTGAGTATACGTAAGCACGCAGAGACATCTAAAACAGTCCTTTTAAAAAGAGCAGACCAACTTGAAAGCGCCTGGAGAACTGGTGAGGTTCCCTTGATCGAATATATCCGTGCACGGCGCGGAGCGCTTGAAGCAGAACAACGTATGGCGAAAGCAGAGGTCGTTTGGCATGCCGCCTTGGTGCGTCTGGTACTTATGATGGGCGAAACATTGTGAAAAATAAAAAAAATATTTGTTTGATGTTGGGGGCGACCATTTTTCCATGGACCTTATTCGTTGCCCCATGCTGTGCGGCAGAAATATGGCCCAAATTTCCGGTGCATATATCTCCTGAGGCAATCACGACTCAAGGTATCGAAACAGCAACCAGTTTCTCTGGATCAATAACGGCTCACATTGACGTTCAGGCTTATGTTGAAGCAGATCAGCGCAAAACAGCCCGTATTGTGCCCGTTGGCTCAGGACGGATAACAGATATTTTTGTCAGTCCAGGTCAATTTGTAAAAGAAGGAACTGCTCTTTTTTCTTACAATAATTATAGTTTAAGTGACGAAAAAGAACGATATCTTTCATCAAAGGCGGCTCTTCAGCAGGCACAGGCTATGGAACGAGATGCAGCCGAGGCTGAACGACGTGGTCGAATATTACAAGGTGGAGCAATATCAAAAGGCGAAGAAAAGAGGAGAAAAGCACTTCTCGCAGATGCGTCGGCTCTGGTACAACAACGGCTTGCTGTTGTTAAAAACCAAGAAGAGCATATGAGGCGCTTTTCTTCTTCGACAGAAAAAGTAGAAGGTTTGAGTTCTGTTGTCGTTTCTCCAGTTAATGGGGTTGTCCGAAGTATTAATGTCGCATTGGGAGGAAGTGTTGGCAATAATGGCCTTCCTCCTGTGGAAGTTGTCAATCTTCGATCTGTTTGGGTGGTTTCTCAAATTCCACAGACTGCGATAAGCAGCATTAAAATTGGTAGCAATCAGGAAACTATCATTCCTAAACAACGCAAAAGTAAATTTTCCCACGTAGATTTTATAGAAGAAACGGTTGATCCAGGCACACGGCGGGTTCAGGTTAGGAGTCTGGTTGACAACACAGATACATCACTTCGTCCTGGAATGTTGGTCAGAGCAAGAATTTTCTCACAAAACGCTGTGTCTGGACAGATTGTCCCGACAGACTCACTGCAGACCATCGCCGATCAACCCTGCATATTCGTAAAAATCGGGCCCGATAAATATCTGGCAAAGCATGTCGTGACTGGCCCCTCTTTGGATGAGCGTGTTGTCGTGACGGAAGGTTTGTCGCCGGGCGACATTGTTGTGGGGAAGGGAAGCTTCATACTCAAGTCTCAAGCCTTACTTGTTCCAGCTTCTCTTGAAAACAAGAATAAAAAATGAAATTTATTTTGAAAATTTTGAAGGGACGACGCGCAGTTCTCGGTGCAGCGTTCCTTTTAATGGTTGTCGGTATTTTTGATCTTCGGAATCTGGCTGTCGAACCCGTCCCGGATATTTCACCACGGCAGGTTTTGGTCTCAGTCAGTGCACCAGGACTACCAACACAGGAAGTGGAACGACTTGTTACCTTTCCCGTAGAGACTGTGCTGTCCGGAGTGGTGGGGTTGGAGAACATTCGTTCTGTCTCGCGGACCGGTGTCTCAGTACTCTATCTCCAATTTGAAGATGGTTCCGATATTTACAGAGATAGAGAGCAGGTTGCACAACGCCTGGCAGAAGCTCGAGCTTCTGTTCACATAGATTCTGTCTCCATTTCTATGGGGCCTATGACTACGGGGATGGGAGAAATCATGCACCTGCAGATACATGGTGCAGACCGCTCTCTAGCAGAACTCAATCGTATCATGACATGGAACGTTGTTCCGAAATTACGCCTTCTTCCGGGCGTGGTTGATGTTAATGTCAATGGAGGTGCCTCAGAGACGTATGAGGTTGAGCTCAGTCCTCTTGCCTTACGGCAATACGGCATTTCGGTCTCAGACGTCTTTCATGCTCTCGACACCGGCGATGAGGCTGCAGGTGGCGCATGGATCGAAAAGAATGATGAGCAAAGAATTATTGTTGGTCGCTCTTTGATCGATAATATTGAGGAACTTGGCCGCACACAGGTCAGAAGCGGTCCCAATGGAGAATCCGTCCATTTGAGTGACCTAGGAATTGTACATAAGGGGCGACTTCCTCGTTTGGGTGCTGTAACACGCGACGCAAATGGAGAAATTGTTAATGCGGTCGTCTTGCTGCAGGAAGGTGCTAATGCACGCGCAACGCTCGCGCGGATAAAGGCTGCCTTGCCTGATATTAATCATGCACTGCCATCTGGTGTCTCGGTTGAGCCGTATTATAGCCGGTCTACACTGACAAATGTTACAATTATGACGGTGAGAGATAATCTTTTACTCGGAGCATTACTCGTCTTTGTCGTATTGCTTGTCGTTCTAGGAGACTGGCGAGCGTCTCTGGTCATTATTTCTGTCATCCCGTTTTCACTTGTCTGTGCAATGGTTGGGATGAACCATCTTGGTATTTCTGCAAATCTTCTTAGCTTGGGCGCAATTGATTTTGGAATGATTGTCGATAGTGCTCTTGTTATTGTAGAAACAGTTATAAGCAGAAAACCTGAAGCAGATAAATCTTTTTCGGAAAGCATTGCGCAAACAGTTTCTTTGGTTTCTCGTCCCGTTACATTTGCTATTCTTATTATTATTCTTGTTTATCTTCCAATACTGACTCTTCAGGGTATTGAGGGGAAGATGTTCAGTCCTATGGCGAAAACCGTCATTCTGGGCTTACTAGCTTCTCTTTTTTTTGCACTAGTCTGTATTCCGGCACTTGCTTTAGTCTTACTAAAACCCACGCTATCACAAGGTGATCATTCTCACCATGACGAATCAAGTCATGACACGCGTTTTATTGCATTGCTACGCCGTTGTTTTGTACCGCTTTCAAGGTGGTGCATGAAATATACTGGTCGCGTGTCATGTCTCGCAGTAGCTGTTCTATTTATATCAGTGTTTTTAGCTGCTCGGTTAGGAGGGGAGTTTATTCCGCAGCTTCAGGAAGGAGATCTGGTTGTGACGTCCACCCGATTGCCTGGGATATCGCTGGATGCGTCCGTACGAGCGGTAGATGCAATCGAGCGGACGCTAAGAAAATTTCCCGATATTCGAACTATTGTCAGCAACACGGGGACTTCTGCTATTCCAACGGACCCTCAAGGGGGTGAACAGACAGATACTTACGTTTTGCTAAAGCCACGATCAGAATGGAAGACAGCAAGCACTCAGGAAGGGCTGGTGAAGGCGTTTAGTACTGCCTTGGAAAAGAACAATCCTGGCTCGCTGTATAACTGGAGCCAGCCAATCCAGATGCGCATGGATGATCTTCAATCAGGCGTGAGATCACAGATTGCCATAGGTGTATACGGTCCTGATCTTAATAAATTATCTCAATTGGCGGCACATATATCAAGTGTCGTTGCATCTGTTCGCGGGGCCGCCGACGTTGCTCCGCAAGATGTTGGCACCATCCCCTATCTGCACATTGATGTCGATCGCACCGCTGCCGCACGTTTAAACGTGCCTACCTCGGAAATCCTGGATTTGGTTGAAGCTGTTGGAGGGCATATTGGTCCGCCGGTATCGTTAGAGTCGGCATTGATTCCAACTGAAGTCAGAATTGAACCTAAGGCACGCGATACCATGGAAGAAATCAGACAACTACCGATCATGACTCGGAATGATCATTCGGTTGATCTTTCTCAGGTTTCTTTCATTACTTTAGATACTGGACCCGCCGCTATCAGGCGCAATCAGGGTGAAAGGCGCATGATGGTTCAAGCGAATGTCAGGGGCAGAGATCTCTCGTCCTTTGTCAAAGAAGCACAGGATACTGTCAAAAGTGAAATCCATCTGCCACCAGGATATCGTTTAGAGTGGAGTGGACAGTTTCGGAATCTTCAGACCGCTGTTGCGCGTCTGGAAATCGTTGTTCCTGTGACTTTAGCTCTCATTTTTTTACTTCTCATTCTTGCATTAGGAGATATTTGGCTTGCTGGGCTGGTATTTGTTAATCTTCCCTTTGCTGCAACTGGTGGCATTATAGCCTTATGGCTCCGAGGTTTACCATTCAGTATTTCTGCGGGAATAGGTTTTATTGCGCTGTTTGGCGTTGCTACTCTGAATGGAGTGGTCTTGATTTCATGGGTAAAAGAAAAGCGAAGTTCTGGTCTCGGGCCTGTTGAAGCAGCAATTGCGGCAGCAAATGAGCGGTTTAGGCCAGTTATGGCAACAGCTTCAGTGGCCTGCCTCGGGTTCTTTCCTATGGCTTTTTCGATGAGTGAAGGCGCTGAAGTGGAGAAACCCTTAGCAACCGTGGTAATTGGAGGTCTGATTTCATGCACTATACTTACGCTTTTGGTTCTTCCTTCATTGTATTCAAAGATTTTTATGTGGAAGGAGTCTAGGTCAATCAAATGATATATTAAAATATAAAGTGAAAAAAATATTATAATAATTTTATTCAATTAAATTCATTTATTATATTTTGCAGTTGGATAAAGAAATGTTCAGGCAGATTGCATTAAAAATTTTGAGAGAAAAAGATCAGCCAATACCCTGCGGGCTTACTCTCCTGTCATGCCTGTCTATTCTTGTGGGAAGCGTTGTCGGAGTAGTTTGTGGAACATTCCGGCTGTTACTGGAACATGCAGCGGGGTTGAGAACGACGCTGGCGCTTGATGTCCTGCACCCGTTTCCCGCCGGTCTGATGATTATTGCGATCGGCAGCATCACGGCTTTCATAGCGGCATGGATGGTCAGGCGACTGGCGCCTCTGGCTTCTGGAAGTGGGATCCCTCATGTCGAGGCCGTCCTGGCCGGACTTGCAACACCAGCTTCTGTAGGCCTGATCCCGGTCAAGTTCATCGGAGGATTGCTGGCCATCGGCGGAGGACTAGCGCTGGGACGTGAGGGGCCAAGCGTGCAGATGGGTGCCACGGCTGCTAATACGATCGGTCGGCTGTTACGGTTGGGACCGGCGGATTGCCGGTCATTGCTGGCGGCTGGAGCCGGAGCTGGACTGGCGACAGCGTTCAATGCACCAGGAGCTGGCGCGATCTTTGTGCTGGAAGAGCTTGTCGGCAAATTCGAGGCGCGAACTGCCTGTTCCGCACTCGGTGCTTCCGTGTCCGCCATCCTTGTCGCCCGCGCGTTGCTGGGCGGTGCTCCTGATTTCGTGGTGGCCGACAGTCCCATGGTCATCAGCGTTTCAACGCAGGTGCTGTTCTTGCTGACGGGGCTTGCGGTTGGCCTGCTCTCTGTCGTTTACAACCGGACAGTTCTGGCCACATTACGGCTGGCTGAACGGATGAATGCCAGCGTGGAAATCCGGGCTGCGGCAATCGGCGCGATCGGTGGGCTGATCGTCTGGCTTACACCTCGCCTTGCTGGTGGAGGCGACTGGATCACGCAAAGCGCCATCAATGGAACGCTGATCTGGACAGCGCTGCCAGGATTGTATGCCCTGCGTCTGGTCTTCGGCTCGATTTCCTATGCCGCAGCAACGCCGGGTGGCCTCTTCGCTCCCATGCTGGCTCTGGGTGCTCTGGCCGGCCTGGGCTGCGGAGATCTGGCCCATGTTCTGGCGCCCACGCTGGCGGGGCGGACCACACCCTTTGTTGTGGTTGGTATGGCGGCGATGTTTGCGGGAGCGGTGCGGGCACCTTTGACCGGGATCATTCTTGTGACGGAAATGACCAATACGCCCAGCCTGCTGCTTCCGTTGCTTTCGGGCAGTTTTGCCGCGATGTTCGTGGCCGACGGCATGGGGGAAGCGCCGATTTATGAGGCATTACGCACCCGCGCCGCGTCCGAAAAACGCTAGGCTCAGTCTTTCCCCCGACCAAGCCGAAGCGCGTTGGTGACAACCGTCACGGACGACAGAGCCATGGCCGCGCCGCCGATAACCGGTGAGAGAAGAAGCCCGCAGATCGGATAGAGCACACCGGCGGCGATCGGAATGCCGATCCCGTTGAACAGGAAAGAGAAAGCCAGGTTCTGCCGGATGTTGCGCATGGTCGCATGGGCAAGCCGTCTGGCCCGGACCAGTGCTTCCAGGCTGCCATGCGCCAGAGTGATCCCGGCGCTTTCGATCGCTACGTCGGTGCCGGTTCCCATCGCGATCCCGACGGATGCGGCCGCAAGAGCTGGAGCATCGTTCACGCCATCGCCCGTCATCGCGACATGTGCGCCCTGCGCCGTCAGGTGTTTGACGATATCGGCTTTGTCCTGTGGCTTCAGACCGGCATGGACTTCCGCGATATTTCCCGCCTGCGCCGCCACAGCCTTCGCCGTCGCATCGCTGTCACCCGTGAGCATGATGATCCGCAGACCATCGGCGTGGAGCGCCGCAAGAGAGGCCCGCGTATCCGCGCGGAGAGGGTCCGCCACGGCGATCAGCCCGGCGAGCCTGCCGTCTACCGCCACAAACATCACCCCGGCTCCGGCTTCACGATGCGCCGTCGCACTAGCTTCAACAGGGGACACATCCGCGCCGGCCTGCTTCAGACACTCGGCATTGCCCACGACGACAGCATGTCTCTCAACGCTGCCGCTCACGCCCAACCCCGGCTGGGAGTCGAAATGGGTAAGAGCGCCAGGTTCCCCATGGCGGTCTTTCAGGCCCTGAACGATAGCCTGCGCCAGAGGATGCTGGGAGCGTGTCTCCACAGAAGCCGCATAACGCAGCACATCGTTTTCCGGCCAGCCATTGGCTGCCTCCACGGCGATGAGCTTCGGGTGGCCTTCCGTCAGCGTGCCGGTCTTGTCCACAACCAGCGTATCCACCCTGTCGAGCGCCTGAAGCGCTTCGGCATTGCGGACCAGAACGCCCTCGCGTGCGCCCCGCCCTGTACCGACCATGATTGACATGGGCGTGGCCAGCCCAAGCGCGCAGGGACAGGCAATGATCAGCACCGAGATGGCATTCAGAAGAGCATGCCCGAAGCGCGGAGCCGGTCCAACGGCGTACCATACGACGAAAGTCAGCACGGAAATGGCCAGCACCAGCGGAACGAACCATCCGGCCACCCGGTCGGCCACGGCCTGAATTGGTGCGCGGCTGCGCTGGGCGGTGGCAACCATCTTCACGATCCGCGCCAGCATGGTATCGCTGCCGACGGCCTGCGCTTCGATTTCGAGGCTGCCATTGCCGTTGATCGTACCGCCGGTCACCGTGCTGCCGATCTTTTTGGCAACGGGTGCTGGCTCCCCGGTAATCATGGCTTCGTCAACGCTGGATGTGCCATCGAGAACCCTGCCGTCGACAGGGATCGACTCTCCCGGCAGCACCCGCAGTCGGTCTCCGACCCCGACAGCGTCCACGGCTATGTCTGTCGGCTGCCCGTTCTCTCCGATACGGTGAGCCTGTTTTGGTGTGAGATCCAGCAGGGCGCGGATGGCATCACCGGTGGCGGCACGTGCACGGAGTTCCAGAACCTGTCCCAGCAGAACCAGCGCAACGACCACGCCCGCCGCCTCATAATAGACCGGCAGGGCTCCGTCGAGCATCCTGAAGCTGACCGGGAACGCCCCCGGTGCGAACGTCGCGGCCAGACTATAGCCAAACGCGGCGCCGACGCCGAACATGATGAGCGTGAACATGTTGAAGTGACCGGTCCGCAGTGAGGCGAGTCCACGCTGGAAGAAAGGCAGTCCTGCCCAGCAGACAATCGGAGTGGTCAGCGCCAGCTGAACCCAGGGAGACCATGGTCCCGGAACAAGGTGCAGGCCGACATCGCCCCCCATGGCAATGAGCATCAGAGGAACCGCAAAAAGCACGGAGACGATCAGACGACGTCTGAAATCATGCAGTTCGGGGTTTTCCGTCTCTGCTCCCGTCGGTTCCTCCGGCTCCAGCGCCATGCCACAGAGCGGACAGTTCCCCGGATGATCCTGCCGGATCTGCGGATGCATCGGGCAGGTCCAGATCGTCCCCGGCGTACCCTCTCCGGCGGCGGAAGGCTGTTGCGGCGCATGATGGCAGCTCATGCCCCGCATTGAAGGCACCGCCTTTTCCTGCACTTCTTTCACAGGTTCCAGCGTCATGCCGCATTTGGGGCATGTGCCGGGATGCGCTTCCCTGATCTCGGGATGCATCGGACATGTCCAGACGGTTGCAGGTATCACATCATTTTTGACGAATGCCGTTGGATTATCCTCGAATTTCTTTTGACAGCGGGCGCTACAGAAAAAAGAGATGTGACCATTACGATCGCTTTTGAACCGGCTGGTAGCCGGATCAACCAGCATCCCGCATACGGGATCGCGTGTTTTCGTGTTGGCTGATAAGATCGTTGGCATTGTTTTTGTTCCGGATATGAAGAGGTGAATGTCTTTAAGTTACCGGTGCCTCGACAGAAGATGTGACGGTGTCTTCATTCTTAAGACCTTATTCGGTGATGCGCGTGATTATGCATCCGGGCAAGCATGAATCTGGAGGGATCGAAGAGCCCTTGATTGATAAGCTTGGCCAGTAATTTCTGGGTTGTGTCGATTTGATTGACTACTTTTGGGTAGAATTTGCTCTGCGTTTTGAGCGGATTGGGGACTGCCCACCTTGGATGACTACGCGCTCGCGCTCAATCTTTCGAGAAAGAGAAAGCGGCGCATGTTGTAGATGATATTGGCCAGCCCGATCCTGATGGCAGCTCGCGTTATGCCCACAGTCTGGACGAATCAGTCCTGTCTGCGATTTCTGACCAGCAAAGACATGCTAGACACGGGATCGGATGACCGACTTCCCGGCGTTGGACCGCTGGATATGGCGGGGCATCGGCTTGAGATGCGGCTTTTTCCTGTGAACCTTTGAGACAAAGCCCTGCTTTTCCATGAAATCTGCGTTGGCTTTGGAGCGATAGGCTGTGTCTGCCCAGACGCTTGAGGCCGTATTGGTTTTATCCAGCAGCCCTTCTCGCAATCGCGTGCCATCACTGGCGGCGGCATCTGTCGTCTTCCATTTCCGGATGAACCGGAACTTCCGGTCGATGGAAACATGGGACTTGTACGAACGCTCGCCCGAGGCGCGTTATCCAACTGCGATCGAGCAGGATTATGCGGTTCTGGAGTATGTCGCTCGTCATCCGGTCGAATTCGGGATCGATCCATCCCGCATTGCCATCGCCGGAGACAGCGTCGGCGGTAATATGGTTGCGGTCGTCTCCGCGCTCGTTGCGGAGCGGCATGGACCCAGGCCCGTAGCCCAGCTCCTGTTCTATCCGGTAACCGATGCCGCGATGAATGACGGATCCTATCGCGAGTTCGCCAGTGGCCCCTGGCTGACAGCGAAAGCCATGGATTATTTCTGGAACCAGTATCTGCCTGCCGGCACTGATCGCGCCCAGCCGCATGTCTCGCCGCTGAACACGCCGGACTCCATCCTGCACGGGCAGGCGCCAGCATTGGTCATCACAGATGAAAACGATGTCCTGCGTGACGAGGGCGAGGCCTACGCCCGACGCCTGGTCGAAGTTGGCGTGCCGGTCATAACGACCCGCTATAACGCGACGATCCACGATTTCGTTATGCTCAATGCGCTTGCCAAGACGCCGGCGGCCACCGCCGCAGTCGCCCAAGCGGCTCATTTCCTACGCAATGCCTTTACGAAGGTACCGTCCAACTGCCGACATTCTGCTTACCCCGCATGACTGTCATTCCAAAGAACACGGTGCTTCGACGCGGATCAACAGATCATCCGGCAAACGCCACTGAAGGCGCAGAACCTCTACCACCGGCGCGTTCATCCATGCGCCCAACTCGTCCGGTGGCGTCAGAATAACGGGCATAGCCTTCGGATGGATCGTGCCCAATTCCCGGTTGGCCTCTGTGGTCAGAAACTCTCTTTCGCTTAGACTCTCTACCCAGCGCCTGTCGCAGACGCTCAGGTCGAGCGTGCAGGGCTAGTCGCAACGGACGTTTCCCGGTGCCGTTGCGCCCTTTTTAGCCTGTGGATAACCTTGACTGAGGCCGTTTTCGAACAGTGTTTCGAGAAGGTCAAAAAAAAAGAGGGGGTAGAAAACCGTCACTTTTTTTTCCGGATTCCGTACATGAAATACAGGGCAAGTGTCATATTCCGCCCCCGCCCGGTTAGGGTGGGGTGTTGCGTGTTACGGTGTCGTATCGAAAAGGGAGCCGAATTTATTCGGCGATAGAGAGAAGAAAAAAAGAGAAAAAGCGTAGCGATTTCATATGCATAACGGAGTGTGCATATGAAATTGAGGTAGCGTGCCCTCCAAGCCCGAAAAATGGGGCATAGGGGAGATGAGAGGGTGGTGCCTCGTGTTTTTGGGAAAATGTTGTCTGGAAGAAGGTGAATCTCGGGGAATGTATGGGATTACGTGGACGGAGAGGCCTTTTTTTTGAGGCTGGGGTGTAGTCTAGGAGTTTCTAGTGGTGGATGGTGCGGAGATGCTTTTGAGCGTCGTTGTGGCCCTGTGTAGTGGGCGATGTTGTCGTGGATGCTACTCTATGGATTGATTTGGACTATTTTAAGGAGGTTTAGTCGGTGTGTGATTAATACCGCAGTTTAGATGTGTGTTTTGTACCACAAAAACTGAACACTGTTGTAAAAAAGGGCACTTTTGGGATTAAATCCCAAAACGCTATTTTCGGAATCCAATAAAAACAATGACTTAGAGTTTCTTAACCGGAATGAGTCATGACGAAAAATGGCTCGTTTTGGGCCGATTTTTCCTGTGGATAATTTTGTTCTGGTTGTGGAATATTATCGAGCCTGGAAGCGTTATGGAAATAGTCAGTCACGTGAACAACTTTAACAGCCTCCAGGACAACGAACCGGCTGGGGCAGCCGATCTCGATTGATCTCTTCCCTTCTTACTCGAGAAAGGTTAGGCTCCAAATTGGTTCCGATTTGGAGGTGCTGAGATGAATCTGTCGATCAAGAACACTCCGGAAGACCTTGTCCGGAAGCTTCGCACACGTGCCGAGCGCCACCATCGATCTCTTCAGGGCGAGCTTATGGCCATCATCGAAGCCGCTGTAGCCTACGAGCCCGAGCAATCGGCATCCGGCGTTCTTTCCGAAATCCGGACGATGGGAATCGTCACCCCCTCGGAAGCGACAGCGATGGTGCGTCATGATCGTGATGCTCGCGCGTAAAAATGGGCATCATAAAAGTCATCGACACATCGGCTGTCGCGGCACTTCTTTTCGGGGAGCCTGAAGGCGAACAGGCGGCTGCGCTTATGGATAATTGCGAGCTCACAGCGCCTCCGTTGCTACAATTTGAACTGGCGAATGTCTGCCTGATCAAATGTCGCCGCCATCCTGAACAGCGCGATAAACTGCTTTCAGCGTTCAATTTACGAAAGCAACTCGGGATCCGAGAAATCGCAGTGAATCAGGGTGAGGTCGTTCTGCTTGCCGAAAAGACCGGACTGACCGCCTACGACGCAAGTTATCTCTGGCTGGCCCACGTTCTGGATGCAGAGATTGTCACTTTTGACCGCAAGCTTCGCGAAGCTGCAGCAACGGCCGGAACGCGCTGATGGACTTCGGACAACTCCAGCCGGGCGCCCATGTTCGTGGCCTTGATACTGGCGGAATAGCTGAAATCATCCAGGTGCGAAGTTTCGGACCTGATGCGCTCAATCTTGTTTTCCGGGTCAGCGGAAAAATCGGCGAACGGCTGCTGTATCGAGGCGATGAGATTCCGTTTGAACTTGTCCAGCCTGGTCGGACCTATGCGTTCGATGCGGACGGTGCGCTCCTGCGTCTTGTGTCGGAAGCGTGGCGTCTGCGTCTTGCACATCTTTTTGACCCCTATCTGGCAATTACTCTGTCACGCATCGAAGCGCTCCCGCACCAGATTACTGCCGTTTATGGCGCGATGCTGCCGCGCCAGCCGCTGCGTTTCCTACTTGCGGACGATCCAGGCGCCGGTAAGACCGTCATGGCGGGCCTGCTCATCAAGGAATTGCTGATCCGGGGGGATCTGGAACGCTGCCTGATTGTTGCGCCGGGCAGTCTGGTCGAGCAATGGCAGGAGGAACTCGCGGAAAAATTTGCTCTCTCGTTTGATCTTCTGACACGTGATCAGGTGGAAAACTCTGTCACGGGAAATCCTTTTGCCGAGCGTAATCGCTTTATCCTTCGGCTCGACATGGCGGCCCGTTCCGATGCCCTTCAGGCACGTCTGGAAGCTGCGCCTGAGTGGGATCTCGTGATCTGTGACGAAGCGCACCGCATGTCCGCTTCCTATTTCGGCGGGGAGGTAAAAGAGACAAGACGCTACAAACTCGGGAAGCTTCTCGGAGCGCGCACACGTAATCTGCTTTTGATGTCGGCAACGCCCCATAATGGCAAAGAAGCCGATTTCCAGCTTTTCATGGGCCTTCTCGACTCCGACCGTTTCGAGGGACGGTTCCGTGAGGGCGTACGGAAAGCGGACGTCTCGGACATGATGCGCCGTCTGACGAAAGAAGAGCTGTTCCGCTTTGATGGCACGCCGCTTTTTCCTGAGCGTCGCGCCTACACCGTCGCCTACGAACTCTCTCCCGCTGAAGCTGATCTTTATCAGGCTGTCACCTCTTACGTTCGCGAGGAAATGAATCGTGCCGACAGGATCGGAGATGGTCAGAGACAGGGCAACGTTGGCTTTGCTCTCCAGATCCTTCAGAGACGCCTAGCCTCATCCGCCGCTGCAATACACCGCTCGCTGGAACGACGCCGTAAACGACTGGAAGCCCGCCTCCGCGAGGAACGGCTCCATCGGGACAGTATTCTGCGCCACCACGTGCCATCAGATGATCTCGACGATCTGGATGAGGCGACGGCCACCGAAGCGGAAGATATGGAGGATACGATCGCCGATCGTGCCACCGCTGCGGCTACGGTTGCGGAACTCGAAGCCGAAATCCTGATTCTGCGTGATATCGAGGAGCAGGCTTTAAGCCTTAAATTGTCCGGCGAGGACACGAAATGGCGCCAGCTTGAGGCCATTCTGGATGATCCGATTATGGTTGATCCCCATACCGGTGCCCGACGCAAGATTCTGATCTTTACCGAACCCAAGGACACGCTGGAATATCTCCGTGACAGGATAGCCGCCCGTACCGGAGAACCTGACTCCGTTGTCGTGATCCATGGCGGGATCACACGCGAGGCAAGGCGTGCAGCCGTGGCTGCCTTCAATTCTGATCCGACGGTGCTGGTCATGATCGCCAACGATGCTGCCGGTGAAGGCGTCAATCTCCAGCGTGGCGCTCATCTGATGGTCAATTATGACCTGCCATGGAATCCCAACCGAATAGAGCAACGCTTTGGACGTATCCATCGCATCGGTCAGACAGAAATCTGTCACCTATGGAACCTCTGCGCGGCCAATACACGCGAGGGCGAAGTCTATCAGCGTCTTCTCGATAAGCTGGAAGAAGCCCGTGCCGCGCTTGGTGGCAAGGTGTATGACGTACTGGGTGAACTCTTCGAGGGCAATGCCCTGCGCGATCTTCTGGTTGAGGCAGTCCGTTACGGTGACCGGCCAGAAATTCGTGCACGTCTGTTCCAGTCGGTGGAAAATGCTGTCGATGTGGACGCCATCAACAGACTTGTCGAAGAACGCAAACTCACGTCCGAGGGTATGGCCGCAAGCTCAGTCGCTGCAATCCGCGACCAGATGGAGCGAGCCGAGGCCATGCGCTTACAGCCCCATTTTGTCGGCGCTTTCTTTCGTGAGGCTTTTTCCCTTCTCGGTGGCCGGATGTCTGAACGCGAGGCCGGTCGTTTTGAAGTCATGCGTGTCCCCTCCGCGCTTAAGCACCGCGACCGCCTTATTGGACGGGGTGACCCGGTTCTGGATCGCTATGCGCGGGTTGTGTTCGATAAAAGCCTGATCGCAGGTCGTCCACAGGCCGAACTGCTCGCTCCCGGTCATCCGCTCTTCGAGGCCACCCTCGACCTTACGTTGGAACGCTTCCGTCCACTTCTTCAACAGGGCGCAATCCTCGTTGATGAGGCCGATGAAAGCGTAGAACCCCGCCTCCTGGCCTATCTCGAACATGCCATTCGCGATGGGCGCTCCACTCCGTCCGGCGAACCGCGCGTGATCTCCCAGCGCCTGCAGTTTGTCTATCTGGGCGAGGATGGCTCGGCGCGGGGTGGTGGCCCGGCGCCCTATCTGGACACGCGCCCAGCGACCGAGGCCGAATGTGCGGCTCTCAGCGAGATCGCACAGGCCTCCTGGCTTTCGGGGAAGGTTGAAGAACGCGCCATCACCTATGCCATAGCCCATCTCGTGCCGGCCCATTTGCAAGAAGTGCGGACACGCCGCCTGCCGGAAATCAACAAGATCGAGCATGAGGTGCGCGCCCGCCTGACACGCGAAATCAACTACTGGGATGCCCGTGCAGCCCGCCTGCGCGAAGAGGAACGGGCTGGCAAGGACCAGCGTATCAACGCCTCCAATGCGGAGGCGACAGCCCAGCGCCTGACAGACCGTCTCTATAAACGACAGACGGAGCTGGATCGGGAACGTCAGATCAGCCCGCTTTCTCCGGTCCTCCGGGGGGCTGCCCTGATTATCCCCCGTGGCCTGCTGGAGCAGCGAAATGCGCTTCCGGTCACGCCGATGGTGTTCTCGGAAGACCCGATCGCCCGTGCCGAGATCGAACGTCATGCGATGGAGGCCGTGATCGCAGCCGAGCGCGCACTTGGCAACGATCCGTGTGATGTGTCAGCCGAGAAGAAAGGCTGGGACATTGAAAGTCGGGATGGAGCAACCGGCCACCTCCGGTTCATTGAGGTCAAGGGCCGTCATGCTGACGGAACCCATATCATCGTGACCAAGAACGAACTGCTTGCCTCTCTCAACAGCCCGGACGCCTACATCCTTGCCGTGGTGCGCGTGGAGAGCGGTTTTGTCCATGCGCCAGTGTACGTCCGCCGTTTCTGCCACCGTGAGCCCGGCTTCGGAGAGACCGCAGTCGTGTTCGATATAGACGATCTTCTGGGACAGGGCACACCGCCCTCCTGACGTTGCCCGCCTTTCCATCTATCGTTCCCTGTTTCCTATGTAAGTAAAGAAAGTTTCCCATGTCCACCTCGACCCAGCCTAGCACTACAGTTGTTTTTCGAGATAAAGTATGATT
>NZ_LHZQ01000011.1 GCF_001580915.1 Acetobacter tropicalis
TATCCTGATCGCCGTCGTCGACGGACTGAAGGGCTTTCCGCAGGCTATCGAGGCGGCTTTCCCCAAGACCCGCATTCAGACATGCATCGTTCACCTGCTGCGTCATTCCATGAGTTTTGCCAGCTACAAGGACCGCAAGGCCGTCGCCACCGCTCTCAAGGCAATCTATACGGCAGTGGACGCCAGCGAGGCCGAGGCAGCCCTCGGCAGGTTTGAGGAAAGCGATCTGGCCAGACAATATCCGGCCATTGCACCCAGTTGGCGCAGGGCGTGGAATGAGGTCATTCCGTTCCTTGATTACCCCCCGGAAGTACGCAGGCTGATTTACACAACAAATGCCATTGAAGCTATGAACGCAAAGATCCGCCGTGCCGTGCGCACCCGTGGCCACTTCCCCAGTGACGAGGCCGCAGCAAAATTGATTTACCTGGCGCTCAATGCTACCTCATCAGAGTGGAAGCGCTCAGTAAGCGAATGGTATGCTGTCAGATGCCAGCTCGCCATCATGTTCGAAGACCGTTTCCCTATGGCCTGAAAAAATGCCACCGCACAAAATTCTACACAGTCTC
>NZ_LHZQ01000052.1 GCF_001580915.1 Acetobacter tropicalis
CGAGCCGTCCACACCATCAGTTCTCAGTGAAAATCAACATTGGTGTATCACCCTCCTCATCAACCAGCAGCAGCATTGTGTTGATCATCATAATCGTGATGGCCACCGACAGCGGCCATTCCCATACCAAAGACCATGCTAGACTGCTGGTAAATACACACCACGCGGCGATTAAACCACAGATGACGGCCGGAATATTCCAAACGAGAAGTCTTTTTTCGCTCGATACAAGTCATAAGACATCCTAAACCTCATCAATCCTGATAATTTAAGCTACGGCTTTCAATTCATAGTCCACATGGAACCCATCGTAAGGAAATACGACTTTATCGCCGATCTTTTCAAGCAGACCTGCTGCCAACAAGACTTGAATATCACCGTGAGTAGCTTTCACGTCCCGTCCAATGAGCTTACTCAGACCTCTTATCGACATGGGCTTTCGGCCTGACATCACCTGCAACAACTCCTGACGACGTGGTGTCAGCGTTCTCCACATGAGATCAAGCGTTATGAATGTATGACGGGGCTCCTGTTTTTTACCTTCAAACGCTGCAGCCAGTCGTTTGCCCACCTCATCCAAACCATCGAAACCAATCAGAAGAATTTCTTTCTTCTTCTGGCTACGCAGAACGTCTTTCATTTCAACCATTCTCTCACATCCTCCAAAAAATCATCTTTTAAGGTCTGCAAATCTTGAAATGTGTAAGAAACTTCTACGGCTCCTATGTGCTTATGGTCTCCTTTTCCTGACTCATTGTCATATCGCAGAACGCATTTGCCATCCGATATCAGAGCCAGACGATATTTGTAGTGGTGCAAACTGCCTCTCAAGGGAGAAGGAACCTCCCAGACCACCAATTCGATAAACACCCGTTCTGAAAGGGTGATTTTCTCTTTCATAATGGAACGGGCTTTCGTCATGGCATAGATCGTAATCCAAATCGTTGTCGTTGTCCACAACAACAACGGTTCCTTGCTCGCTACGCCCCCTCTGTCGACTGAAAGGAATTATGCTTGGGTTGCGGCATAATCGGCTGTTCCGGACCGTCTTTATTGCCTGGAATTTTGTGGGGTATGATCTAACTAGCACTACAGTTGTTTTTTTAGATGAGAGGCATAAGC
>NZ_LHZQ01000053.1 GCF_001580915.1 Acetobacter tropicalis
ATACTAAATTGTTTTGGATGTGACTCATGGGGGTACCCATAGGCGTTAAATTGTGATTCACAGGATACCATCGTTGAAGGAAGGTATCTCTGATGAGCAAGGCAGTCGCACTCCGAGAGGACTATGACGCAACGAGGGTGCGCAGTCTGGCCCGAGGAAGCAGACATGCCGGCCAGTCCCGGCGCCTTCTGGCGCTTGCCGCGATTTATGACGGGGCGACACGTGGTGAAGCGGCCCGTCTTGCGGGAACGGATCGACAGATCGTTCGGGACTGGGTTTTGCGCTTTAACGCTCAAGGGCCTGCGGGTCTGATTGATCGTCATGGTGGGGGCGCTCCTCGTCGCATCACACCTTCCGTCATGGAGGCTCTGGCGCAGCGGATCGAAGATGGCCCCATTCCCGCGGCTCATGGTGTGGTGCGCTGGCGATTGCGTGATCTGTGCGCCTGGCTTCATGAAGAGCACGGGGTCAGCCTGTCTGTATCGTGGTTGAGCAGGATTGTCCGCAATGAGAATTTTCGCCTGCTGACGGCCCGCCCACGGCATTATGCCCAGAACCCGGATGCCCAGGACATTTTTAAAAAGACTTCCCTGATGCCCTTGCAGCAATCAGCGCCTGTCATCCCGGAGAAGACATCGAACTGTGGTGGTCTGACGAGGCGCGGATCGGCCAGAAAACAAAGCTGACACGGCGGTGGGCGAAGCGGGGAACCCGCCCGCGCGCGACAGCCGACCAGCGGACCCGATCCGCCTGGATTTTCGGAGCGATCTGCCCCGCTCAGGGAAAAGGGGCCGCCCTCGTGCTTCCTTCGTGTAACATCCATGCGATGAATTTCCACCTCAAGGAAATCGCCCAGGCCGTTGCACCGCAAAGTCATGCCGTTCTCATCCTGGATCAGGCAGCATGGCATACCAGCCTGAAACTGACGGTTCCCCCCAACATCACTCTCCTGCCGCTTCCACCCCGCTCACCTGAACTGAACCCGGTAGAAAACGTCTGGCAGTTCATGCGCAATACATGGCTCTCAAACAGAATCTTCAAAACCTATGACGATATCGTCGATATCGCCTGCCATGCGTGGAACCAGCTCACCGACCAGCCATGGCGCATTATGTCTCTCGGATTGCGCGACTGGGCTCATGGGTCATAGCAAAAACAAATTGGTAT
>NZ_LHZQ01000089.1 GCF_001580915.1 Acetobacter tropicalis
CAGGCATGCTGCTGCTCTTACATGCCAATTAGCGCTGCAACTCAGTGCCATTTATCGCTGATATCTACAGTGTATCAAGGCTTGCATGGTGGTTTTTCCGGGAGGGTTCAAATGGGACAGCGTGCGGTCATCTATTGTCGGGTTTCCACGGCCGATCAGTCCTGCGTGCGCCATAAGGACGAGCTGAAGCGGTTTGCTGAACGCGCAGGCTATGAAGTGTCAGGCATCTTCATGGAGACCGGCTCTGGCGTTCGGGTGGATCGGGCCGAGCGTCGCAAGGTCATGGCACTGGCCCAGGCCCGTGAAATTGACGCCATTCTGGTGACGGAGCTGTCCCGCTGGGGGCGCTCGACCATTGATCTCATCTCCACGCTTCAGGAACTGGAGAGCTATCGTGTTTCCCTGATCGCCATGAACGGGGATGATGTTCGACCTGGCGACGCCACATGGGCGGATGCTGGCGGCGGTTCTGGCCGGGATTGCAGAGTTCGAGCGGGATCTGATCAGCGAGCGGGTGAAGTCCGGTCTGGCTGCTGCCAGGGCACGCGGGAAGGTTCTCGGCCGACAGAAAGGAGAGCGGCCGAAGTCTGACCGTCTGGCTCCGAAGGTTTTGGCGCTGGTGGCTGAAAAGCGGAGTTATCGGTGGATCGCCCGTGATCTGGGGATCAGCAAGAACACTGTAGCTGCCATTGTGCAGAGAGAAAGGTGAGGCCTTCTCTTCTCTCGCAGAAAGTGTATACAGGTATAATATTATACGTGTAGAGGTGTAGCATGAAGGTTCTTGCTGTTCTTTCGCAGAAGGGCGGTGTCGGAAAAACGACGCTTGCAACCTGTCTCGCTGTCGCAGCTGAGCAAGCGGGTAAGGTTGCTGCTATTATTGATTTGGACCCACAGGCGACCGCCTCTTTCTGGAAAGACGTACGCCAGCTCGATACACCGGCTGTGGCTTCAATTCAGCCGATACGTTTGCCTGCAATGCTCAAAGCCTGCGCGGATGCGGGTACTGATCTTGTGATTATCGACGGAGCTGCTGTTGCGCGAGATGTGGCTTATGAAGCGGCACGTCATGCTGACTTCGTGCTCATTCCGACGAAGACGGCCGTGTTCGATACAATGAGTATGACACACACATTGGATGTGGTTCGTCAGCTCGATAAAGCGTTCGCTGTCGTTTTAACTTTTGTGCCCCCCCAAGGGCAGGAGACAGGGGATGCCATTAAGGCCGTGACCGAATTGGGGGCAACGGTCTGTCCGGTGACAATAGGAAACCGCAAGGCATTTTTCCGGGCACAGGCGTCGGGACAAGCTGTGCAGGAATTCGAAGCCCATGGGCCAGCAGCAAACGAAATTAAGCGTTTATACGAGTATACAGATATACAATTATACAAAAATCGGGAGGTAGTGTGATGGCGAAAAGCAATACGCTGCAAGCGATGCTTGATCGCGCCAAAGGTGATGGTGAGGCAATGCCGGCTCTTCCCCCGAAACCAGACATATTATCTCGTAAACCGACGCTGAATGGTCGTAAGGGGACCAAGTTGATTGGTGGACATTTTTCTCCTGAAGTCAGCACCCAGCTTCGTATTATCGCGGCCGAAGAGGGAACGACGGTTCAGAGTTTGCTTGGAGAAGCACTGGACGATCTGTTTGTGAAGAAAGGACGAAGCAGGATCGTTAGCGGATAACTATATATTTATACACGTATACAATTATACACGTAGGTTGTGTCTAGCTGTTTAGTCCCGGGATTTGATGGGTTGGGTTGATGATGAATCGATCTGGTTCTGAAGTCCATATTTTGCAGATGTATTCATAGGGCGTGAGACCGTTGAGGGTTTTGAGCCTTCGCCCGAAATTATAGGCTGCCATGAAGTCATTGAGGTGCGTCCTCAACTGCTCATGGCTGTCGTAATGAAAGCGTTTGACAGTTGCTTCCTTGATCGTCCGGTTCATTCGCTCGACCTGACCATTGGTCCAGGGGTGATTGGGTTTTGTCAGGCGATGCTCGATCCCGTTAGCCTCGCAGATCATGTCGAAACGCATGGAACGTGACCATGCGGTGCCCCGGTTACGGGGCTGTTCGGCGAACTGGATGCCGTTGTCCGTCAGGATGGTATGAACCTGATAAGGGACGATGCGCAGAAGATATTCGAGAAATTCCCAGGCCGTTCGTCTGTTGGCTTTGTCCACAAGCTGCGTCACTGCAAACTTGCTCGTGCGGTCTATGGCGACGAAAAGATAAAGCTTTCCTTCGGCAGTCTGAACTTCGGCAATATCGAGGTGAAAGAACCCGATCGGATAACGCTTGAAGTGCTGCCGTTTTGGCTTGTCTCCTTCGACATCAGGCAGACGTGAAATCCCGTGACGCTGAAGACAGCGATGCAGCGCTGAGCGTGTCAGATGCGGAATGGTGGCCTGCAACGCATAAAGGCAATCGTCCAACGGCAGTAAGGTATGCCGACGAAAGGCCACGATCATCGCTTCGTCAGTCTCGGACAAAACCGTTGAACGCGGTTCTTTGGGCCCTGTCTTCTGATCCTCGACAGTCTGACGCTTCCGCCATTTTGCAACTGTTTTCGGGTTGATCCCGAACTCCCTGCTCAGCGCCGCGAGCGAAGCCTGCGATCGCTGTATTGGGGTCGTTACATAAAACGGGCACAGATATACGCTAAGGATTATCG
>NZ_LHZQ01000110.1 GCF_001580915.1 Acetobacter tropicalis
ATGGGTCCATGGCCAACGCCCTGCCGCAGGCCATTGGGGCACAGGTGGCGGTGGCGGTGGCAGAGGCTCCATTATCGGGACGCTCCACGCTTGCCTGCGGTTTTTCCCCTGGGTGTCGGAGAGAGGAGGGATAGCCTGCGCTGCGGGCATATCCCTCATGGTCTAAGAAAAGCTGATTGCTAAAATCTGTTACCGCAGAAACGGAATATTGGTTTTGGCAACATCAATAATCTCATCACCCCGACCGTTCATGATGGCTTTGAGAGCGTAAAGACTGAAGCCGGTAATCTGGGATTTTTCAATTTTGGGTGGCATGGCCAGTTCCTGCGTGTTGGTGACGGCATCCAGCACGGCAGGGCCGGGGTGGTTGAGGATGTTGTCCACAGCAGCGGGCAATTCGGCGGGTGTTTCTGCCCGCACAGCATGAATGCCCATGGCTCGGCACATGGCGGCAAAATCCGGGTTCTGCAGGGACACGCCTGTTTCCAGATATCCGGCGGCTTTCATTTCCATAGCCACAAAGCCAAGAGTGCCATTATTGTAAATGATAAGTTTAATCGGAAGTTTTTCCTGAACCAGTGTCAGAAGGTCTCCCATCAGCATGGTAAAACCACCATCACCAGAGAGGCTGATAATCTGACGGTTGGGTTGCGCCACCTGTGCCCCAATGGCCTGCGGCAGGGCGTTGGCCATGGACCCATGGACAAAGGACCCCATCAACCGTCGCTGTCCATTCATTTTCAGATAGCGCGCAGCCCACACCGTAGGGGTGCCGACATCTGCCGTGAAAATGGCGTCACGTGTCGCGGTTTCATTGATCAGACGGGTGAGATATTGCGGGTGGATGGGTTTTTTGGTGCCGCCAGTTGCCAGATCATCCAGCCCCTGACGTGCTTTTTTGTAAAGTTCCAGACATTTATCCAGATGGGCGCGGTCAGTGCGGGCCGTCAGCCGGGGCAACAGTGCGGTCAGGGTGTGTTTCACATCCCCCACCAAGCCAAGGGCAAGGGGGCAGCGTCGGCCAAGTTGCTGGGGCCGAATATCAATCTGCGCGATCTTTGCGTCTTCCGGATAGAATTGGCGGTAAGGGAAGTCCGTGCCCAGCATCAGCACGACATCAGCGGCCAGCAGCGAATGATAACCGGAGGAGAACCCGATCAGTCCTGTCATGCCCACATCGTACGGGTTGTCATATTCCACATGTTCCTTCCCACCGAGGGCGTGAACAATGGGGGCCTTGAGGGTTTCGGCCAGCCGGATGAGTTCGGCATGGGCACCAGCGCAGCCGCGCCCGGCCAGAATGGTAATGCGCTTTCCGCTTTTCAGAAGATCTATCAAAGCGGCCAGATCGTCTTCTGGCGGAACAACAACCGGCTCTTTAGGCAGCAGGGCTATTTTTTCGGAAATAATGGTATTGACCGCCGCCTTCAGCGCCACATCTCCCGGGATGGCAATGACCGCTACCCCTTTTTGACCCACTGCGGCGCGAATGGCGGCTTCAACCACGCGTGGGGCCTGCTCGGGTGAGGAAATGGTTTCACAATAATGGCTACATTCACGGAAGAGGGCTTCCGGCCGGGTTTCCTGAAAATAGCCCGATCCAATTTCCGGGCTGGGAATTTGGGCTGCAATGGCCAGAACCGGCACGCGGGAGCGGTGGGCATCATACAGTCCATTGATCAGATGCAGGTTGCCGGGTCCACATGAGCCCGCGCAAACAGCCAGCTTGCCGGTAACATGCGCCGCGCCGGCAGCGGCAAAGGCAGCAACTTCTTCATGCCGGACATGGACCCAGCGGATGGTCTTGCGTTTGAGCAGGCTGTCCGTAATGCCGTTCAGGCTGTCGCCCACCACGCCATAAATAGAGTCGACACCAGCCTGTTCGAGCGTTTGTACCAGAATATCCGCAACATTGGGTTTCGCCATACTCTTCAGTCCTTAGTCCATGGAAGGGGCAGTGCATTCTAAAAAACCTCTGGGAGAAGGAGGTTCCCCCGGACCAGGAGATGAACGGGATGGACGGTGGACAGGAGAGGCCGCTGTGGCTCGATAATGGTATGGAAAACGAACGGGATGAATATTTCATTACGGGTAAGGAATACTTGTGCAGTTTTCTGAATGCAGGCAGAGACTGTTTATTTTAGAAAGCGGTTAAACAACCAGAATAAGGACGAGAAACATCTGGTGTCTGGCTGAGGTGGGAAGGCAACGTATTGTTTTGAAATAATTATAAAGAAAATAGGATGTGGCTTTTAGGCTATATAAGGGCGATGTTCACAATTTTGTGTCTACAAAAATGAACAAAAGATCGTCTCCAGCTTTTTGGCGACATCAACGTATTTTATAAATAATAAGATCATTTATCCGGTATGGGATGCAAATTAGCAGTTTTCTGCCGCATAGTTTAAAGCGTATCCGTGCCTGAACGTTGCTGTTCAGGCATGTTTTCCTCGCGTTACTATAGAAACAATATGATTTTTACAGTAACGGGATCGGTAATGTTCAAAAAGAATATGTCTTGAAAATATTATATTATAATGTAAATTTTATAACATATTCGAGATTATCTGGATCTCGGAATGCTGTGAGCCATATGGCTCTGGGTCAAAATCCTGATGGTCAACCACCTTATTAAGGGTGCTTGACCCTCCACTATGGGGAAAGGGCGTGATGTCCACTGTCTGTGTCTTGCGATGTGCCGGGTGGTGTTGAGCCGATATGCGTTTTTGTGTTTATCCGCTTGTTCTGCTTTGTTGCTCTGTGGTGATGGTATCTGCTGCGCGAGCTGAAAAAACGCTGGTTTCCGTCAAGGACATAACTATTGAAGGTGGTCTTGATATCGGCGGCTGAGCTTTCTATCTTCCTAATGTCAATTTTGGCGCAGGCTCTTATGCCGCCCGTTCTGGTGGCCGCTATAACAGGGCGCAAAGCCCGACCTATGGTGAGCTATACGGCAAACCCATTCTTTCTGGCCGGTGGGATCTTGGGCAGGGTATCTCCATTATCGGCAAGGCCTCCGCACTGGGGGCGGCTACTCTGGGGCATGGGGATGCACAGGAAATTTCCCAGACATCGGGAACACCACGTTCCATCTATCTGGAAGAAGCCAATATCGGTGTAACATTGCCCGTGCATCTGGCAGGAAAAAGCCAGCAGCTTACCGTTCTGGGCGGCCGACAGGCTTTTGCTGTTGATGATGGCTTTCTTATAGGCAAAGGCACTTATAGCGCTGGCAGCCGTGGCGCATGGTGGTATGCGCCACGTTTTGCGTTCTCAGGCCCCGGTGTGATCAAGCTGGAAGGCAATCCGGTGCGGGCGGATATCTTCATGCTGGAAAGCAATGCGGATAACGATATCGACTGGGGAAATGATCGACCCAAAACCAAATTTGTCGGGTTCGATGTCAGTTGGTTCCGCAATACGCCGGGTGGGCATGGTGAAAGCACATACGCAGACCGTGCGGCCTACGTCACCTTGACTTATTTTCATGTGCGGGACGCTGATACGTCTTCCCATTACGATTATTCTGCCCGTGGAGATCGCAACGGCATGAATGTCGCCTCGCTGAGTTGGGGTGGCACGCTGGTGCCCTTCCGGCCTCTGGATATTTCAAAAAACTTTACTTTTTACGGGAGTTTTGTGTCTCAACAGAATTCTCATGCCGGGAATGGTTACAAATCGGTAGAAGCCTATGGCATGTATTTTGAACCAGGATACCGGTTCACCATGCTCCCTTGGCAGCCGCAGATTTTTTATCGCTATACCCGTTATGGGGGGAACAAGAACCCTAACGGAACTGTCAAACATAGCTATGATACGTTCTTCCTGTACGATGGAAGGGACTATCCTGAATTTTGTGCGGTGTGGTTATAACCT
>NZ_LHZQ01000159.1 GCF_001580915.1 Acetobacter tropicalis
CCCTGAGCCCTGAGCCCTGAGCCCTGAGCCCTGAGCCTGAAATGTAGGCGGCACAGGGCGGTTTCCCGCGTCTGCGAGAGACAGAAATGCTCAGGGAGAGAGGAAAGCCTTTACATCCTGCGCCAGTGCGGCGCGGGTTTCCGGGCGGGTGTAGAGCATGTGCCCACCGGGATACAGGTGCAGGCCAATGCGGTTGCGCCCCACCGGAATGTGCTCCGCCACCCAGCGGGAACTGGCAAAGGGGCAGGCCAGATCATAATAGCCGTTGGCAATAAAGATGCGCAGCGTAGGGTTCAGGGCCAGCAGGCGGCGCAATACGGGAATCTGCCGCGCAATGGGTTCTCCATCGCCACGGAAATCCCATGCGCCGTTCACCTTCATGCTCAACAGGTTGTAAGACAGATCAGTGTGGAAGTTTAGCGCTGTGGCGGCGTACTGCTCAAACGCGCTGCCATAGGCACGACCAAAACCGGCCAGAACCGGGTCCGGGCTATCACTGTTGCTCACACCTTCGGGGAAGGGATCGGCAATGGAGAGCGTGCCATCATACAGGGAATACAGGCGTCCCTCACGGCTGCGGACATCATGCGCGCCGGGGTCGGGGGCGCCGCGTTCCTTGGCGATCACGTCCTGCGGCAGGCCGGTGTGGGTGGCTACGTCTTCGTAAAAATCCCGGGCAGCGTCTCCGGTGGGGGGCGTGTTGATCAGTGTGGAGAGGTACGCCCCCAAAGCGTAGTGATAGGCTTCATCCAACTGGTGCGCTGCGCTTTCAGGGGAGAGCTTGTGCTGCAAGGCGAGGCGGGACGCCTCATAGGACGGCAGCACGAGGGCAGATGCCAGCGGATTGGCGGCGGTATCAAGCAGGGTCATGTCCAGAGCGGGGGAGATCATGACAATGCCGTTCACCAGCAGGTTCTGCTGCTGGGCCAGCGCCTCGGCCACTTCTATGGAGCGGATGCCGCCATAGCTTTCTCCGACCAGATAGCGCGGGGAAGCCAGCCGTTTGTTGGTGCTGGCCCAAAGCTGAATGGTTTTGGCAAAGGCGCGTGCGTCCTGTTTCACGCCGTAAAAGGTCTTGTCCGCTGTTTTAGGATCAGTGGGGAGAGACCAGCCGGTGCCCGGTGCATCCAGAAACACCATATCTGTCTGCGGTAGCCAGCTATCCGGGTTGAGAGCCAGTTTGGCGTTCGCGCCGTCAGTCGGGTTGCCGGAGGGAAAGGAGAGCATGGTCGGCCCGGCGGCCCCCAGATGCAGATACGCCGTGCCAGCGCCCGGACCACCGTTGAAGAAAAAGGAGACCGGCCGGTGGGCGGGGTCTGCACCATCCTGCGTATAGGCCACATAGAACATGCGGGCCGTGGGCTTGCCGGCATCATCACGCAGAACCAGCGTGCCTGCCCGTGCGGTGTAGGAAATCTTGCGGCCTGCAAATGTGTCCGTGTGGTGGGTTACGGCATCATCCGGCAGCAGGGCCGCAGCCCCCTGAAAAGCGGGAGGCGTATTTTTTGCCCCCTCCGGCGCGGGTGCGGCTTCCGTCTTGGCGGCGGTTGGGGCTGCGTGGGTCAGCACGGGAGCCGTTGAAAGGCACAGCAGGGCCGCGAAGGCCACAGGCGCATGGCTTTTGCGAAAAGAGGCCCGTACGGCGCGTAAAACGGGGGAAAACATATGGTGTTTATCTCCAGACACAAAGAATTCAGCCATGCCGAGGATGCATTGCCGTGTTTAAGGGAAAGAACTGGCGCTTTTTTGACAAAATTGCATGTCTAAACCGTCACAGATTTTCCTGCTGATTATCAGGAAAGACGAAAGGATTATTAATGCGTCTCATTCAAAAAATTGCCGTTATGGGATTACCTCTTGCAACAGCACTGGCCTCAGTTTCCACAGCATATGCTGATCCATGTGCAACAGTAGGAACCTGTACGCAGGAACAGCTTAAACAGGGGTGGGGCAATATCCGGAATTCTGTCAAGGATGATACGCGCCAATTTTCTTCTGATCTGAACAACAGCGGCAAATCTCTCAAAAATCAGGCGCGTACCAACTGGAACAACGCCAGTGAGGAAACCCGCCAGAAGTTGCAGGCGCAGCGTGACAGCCTGAAAAACACGGAGAAAAATGCCCGCGATAGCTGGAACAATGCTGATGAGGCAACGCGCAAGAAATGGGAAGCCCAGCGTGATAGCCTGAAGCAGACCGAGCAGAACGCGCGGGATAAATGGAACAATGCCGGTCAGGAAACACGCCAGAAATGGCAGAACAAACTGACGGACGCACAGAAGAATGCGCAGGATAAGTGGAAGAATGCGGACGAGGCCACTCGCCAGAAGTGGCAGAACAAGCTGACGGACGCACAGAAGAATGCACAGGACAAGTGGAAGAATGCGGACGAGGCTACCCGCCAGAAGTGGCAGAACAAGCTGACGGATGCACAGAAAAATGCACAGGATAAGTGGAAGAATGCGGATGAGGCCACCCGTCAGAAGTGGCAGAACAAGCTGACCAATACGGAAAAAAAGTGGAATAGTGCTGGGGAAAATTCCCGTAAGGCGTGGCAGGCGCAAAAAGATCGTTTGAACGCGGACCTGAAAGACGCCACCACCCTGCCGCAGCTCTAAGCGGTTTGCTCACTAAAAAAGGCCCCTCCTGAAAAGGAAGGGCCTTTTTTTATAACGTTTGCTCAGGCGGAGCGCATGCGCAGGATCAGAATTCCTTGCGCTTGCGGCTGGAGGGGCCTTTGAACGGACCGCCAGCACCGCCGCCGCCCTTGCGTGGCGGGCGCTTGCCAGCACCGGCACCACCGCCACCACCACCGGGTTTGCCTTTGTAGCCACCACCCTGACGGGGTGCGGCTGCGGGCTCAACCGTGATTTCATCCGGGTCTGTCGCAGCGGCGCAGGCCTGGAAGCGTTCGGCCTTGTCCTGTGCAATTTCCACCAGCGTGTGGTCCGGCTGGATACGGATGGCGCCAATATCCTGCTTCTTGATACCGCCAAGGCGGCACAGCATGGGCACCAGCCATTTGGGGTCTGCGCGGTCTTCCCGACCAACGGAAAGGCGGAACCAGGAGCCAGCTTCACGCGGGCCACGGCTGCGTTCACCGCGTTCTTCCCCATCACGGCTTCTCTCACGCGGCATCTTTTTGACAGAACCGGGGGAGAGCACTCGCACGCTGACAGGCGCAGGCAGGCTGTTCTGCCACAGGGAGATCAGAGCGGCGGCAAGCTGCTCTGGTGCGTGGCTTTCCGTCAGCTTGTTGATCAGCTCACGGGTGTCACCAGCTTCCGGCACTGGCGTGTTGAGGGCGGAGGAGGCCAGCAGGCGTTCCGTATCTGCCGTGGCAATGGCTTCCGGTGTGGGCGCGCCACTCCATTCTGCTTCAACCTTTGCGCCTTCAAGCAGGCGTTCGGCCAGACGGCGGCGGGCAGGCGGCACCAGCAGCACACAGGTTCCCTTGCGGCCCGCGCGACCGGTGCGGCCGGAGCGGTGCAGCAGAGTAGCCGGGTTGGACGGCAGGCTGGCGTGGATCACCAGGCCCAGATCCGGAATATCAATACCACGGGCGGCCACGTCCGTTGCCACGCACACACGGGCCTGACCGTGGCGGAGGCTTTCAATGGCGCGGCTCCGTTCGTTCTGGCCCAGATCACCCGAGATGGCGACGGAAGAGAATCCGCGTTCTGTCAGAATGGCCTGCAACTGCCGCACGGCTTCACGCGTGTGGCAGAACACAATGGCGGAGGGGGACTCCATCAGGCGCAGCACGTTCACAATCGCACCGGCCATGTCTGACTGGTCTGTCAGGATAGCGCGGTAGGAAATGTCCGTGTGCGGGGCGCTGCCAGTCTGGGTATCAATGCGCAGGGCATCGTTCTGATAACGGCGGGCCAGAGAGGCGATATCACGGGCGATGGTGGCGGAAAACAGCAGCGTGCGCCGCGTGTCCGGCATGGCTTTCAGCAGGGTTTCCAGTTCATCACGGAAGCCCAGATCCAGCATTTCATCCGCTTCATCCAGCACCACAACGCGCAGGTTGGACAGCACAAGCTGCCCGCGGGAGAGATGGTCACACAACCGGCCCGGCGTGCCGACCACAATGTGGCAGCCAGCAGAAAGCGCACGGGCTTCCTTGCGGGGTTCCATGCCGCCCACGCAGGACACAATGCGCGCGCCGGTCTGGCCATACAGCCATTCCAGTTCATTGCGCACCTGCAGGGCAAGTTCACGGGTGGGGGCAATCACAAGGGCCAGTGGCGCACCGGCGGGCGGGCAACGTCCGTTGTCGTCCAGCAGGGTGTTGGCCATGGCCAGCCCGAACGCTACGGTTTTGCCGGAGCCGGTGCGGGCTGAAACAAGAAGGTCCCGCTCTTCAGCCTCAGGCGCCAGAACGGCGGCCTGAACAGGGGTTGCGGAATCGTACCCGCGAGCAGCAAGAGCGCTCGCAAGAGAGGCGGGGGCATTCTGAAAAGGCATACGTCTTTAGGTCCAGGCAGCAAGAATGATGGGGGGATAAAGGTTCCCCGCATGAAAGACCAGAGCCTGGTCGGAGAACTTTTTGCCCTAAGCGCTTTTTTGCAAGCGTGTGGTGTTACTGGAACGGCAGGTAGCGGAAGTCCAGAAATATCTGACTCATGCTGGTATCAGGAGCACCGCCCTGACCCTTCCAAGCATCCCGGCGAGAATAGGCTAATTGGGCGCCAGCTTCAACCGTGCCGTATTTTCCTTTGAAGAAACGGTACCACGCGCCGATGGTCGCTTCCATCACGCTGCGCGTGTTGGCGGTGCAGCCCAGCGTGGACAGTTCAACCTCACACCCGGCGTTGGAATAGTTGGGGTTGCCGTAACCGTAGGAGCCATCGCCATAGTTGGAATAGCGGCGGCCAGCGGCCTGATAGCCAAAATAACCATACACATCGATCAACGGATTGGGGTGGGCGATCACCCCGCCCGTGGCCTGCACGGAGGGAATGGGCACAGGCTCACCCGTGGATTTCAGCGTGGCGTCAGGCAGCAGAACCGAGCCGTAGCGCCCAATACCAACGCCAGCCAGCCCTGCCAGACGCACTTCCACCTTATGCGGCACCAGCGGCAGCACCATGGAGCCACCGCCGCCGCCAGCAATGGCAGTATGGTTGCGGCCCTCGCCAACAGAAGCCACCCGATCATGCGGAAAATGCAGAATTCCTTCGGCTTCGTAATGGCCCCATGATGGGTCCCACGCCACCTTGGCAATAACGTCTGGCGCAATCTCGTTGGAGAACGGGGCGTCATTGGTCAGGCCCGTGCCGTTGCTGCTGATGGTGGCTGTCTTGCCATTGGGCAGCGTGACGGCCCCGGCGTTGTTCGTGAAGCCGGTTGTATCATACAGCGTGGCGGAGTTTTCGATGGACAGCCCCAGCCACAGGCGATGCTGGAGAAAATCCTTCACGAACCGGAACTGAAGCTGCCGCGCCCATGTCTGGCCCGCCAGCATGGACGATTCGATGGTTTCCGGCAGACTTTCCTGACGTGGGATAATCCCGATCCGGCCCGGCGTGAGCATGCTCCACGCCTGCCCGGCCAGAAAGTGGAAATTGAGGTCACTGTTATCATACGCCAGATAAAGCTGGCGCATGCGGAAGGCGTAGCTGTTGCTTTCATACGCATCCGTGGTGTCCGCACCGGCGCCAAAATCCATTTCATAGACGCCGGAAATGGTGGAGTGGGCATCCACGTTCCCGCGCGCCATGAGCGAGATACGGCTGTAGCGGGCGCTGCCTTCAAAATTGTTGGTGTGGTAACGGGACTCGTTCGGGTAGGGCATGGCCTGCCAGTAGTTGAACGTGCCAGAGGCGATGTGCCGGTTTTCCAGCACGGTGGAGGCATCCAGAAAGCCACCCAGAATCAGGGTGACAGGCCCCATATGGAACACGCCATGGTCACCCAGCGCACCAGCCGCCTGTGCGCCTGCGGTTTCACGCGCATGCGGGCCAACGCCGTTTTCCGCTATGCGGGAGATGATATCTTCCGCGCGGTGGCCAATAACGGCGTCCACTTCCGGCTTTTCGTTCGCGCCTGAGAACACGGGCTGAATGGAGCCATCGCTGGCATGGCGCACGCCATGGCCTGCATGCGTGTCCATGGCGGTGGTGGTGTCTCCGCCAAAGCTGATGCCGGTTTCAGGCTCGCCGGAGTGGAGGGTGTTTTCCGTGCCGGGGGCGGTAGCCGCATTCCGGGCTGTCAGCACATGGTGGCCGCTGGTGGTGGGGGTGCCTGCCTTGCCGCCATGCGTCAGCGCTGCGCGGTGGGCGGCAATCTGCTTCTGCATGCTCAGCATGGTTTTCTGCAATTCCCGCTGCTCGGCCTGAATACGCGCCATCTGGCGTTCCAGAGCATCAAGCGAGGCACTTTCATCATCCGCTGCGTGCGCCAGGCTGGTCCAGGGACCAACAGCCGTGCCGGATGCCAGAACAGTACCGACAAACAGCCAATTACGCACGCGCCGCAAAGTTGTGGGCGACAGAAAACGGAGTGAAAGCATAATGTTCAAGATAATCCGGGTAAGGGTGATTTATTCAGCAGACCTTATTTCTTCTATCGCCCCGTAAAGAGCGCAGCATTTAAAAAATAATTTCAGGAAGATCAGATCGTGCATTATGACATCTACAGAATTTCCTGCTGAAAAGGATGAATATCGTGGCAAAAATGATCCATTCCATGCTCCGCGTTCTGGATGAAGCGCGCTCGCTTGCGTTTTATGAGGAAGCACTGGGCCTGAAGGTTGCCGACCGCGTGGTGTTTGACAGTTTCACGTTGATCTATCTGGCAAATGCGGAACAGACGTTTGAACTGGAACTGACCATCAACCACGGCCGCAAGGACGCCTATGCACTGGGTGACGGCTATGGCCATCTGGCCGTGTCCGTGGAGGATCTGGCGTCCGAACACGCGCGGATGGAAGAGGCAGGATTTACCATCACGCCCATCAAGACCCTTGAAAATAATGGCCGGACGATCGGCACGTTTTTCTTCCTGACAGACCCGGATGGCTATAAGATAGAAGTGCTTCAGCGGGGCGCGCCGGGGCGTTTCCTGTAATTCCAGCAGGCCAGAAGACAGCCGTTCCCTTACGGAATGGCATTGGCGGCCAATCTCGCTTATAAGGCGGCGAATGTTGACCTCCTTCCACAAGATGCACGGCCTTGGGAATGACTTTGTCATTCTGGATGAACGTGCTGGCCATCTGCCGCTCACTCCCGTTCGGATTGCTGCGCTTGCGCACCGCCGCCGGGGGATCGGGTGTGACCAGTTGGTCACGCTGCGCCCTGCCTGTGCGGAAGGGGCGGATGTGTTTGTGCGTTTTTTCAACCCGGATGGATCAGAGGCTGGAGCGTGCGGCAATGCCTCCCGCTGTGTGGCTGATCTGATCTGGCGGGAGACAGGAAACCGCACACCCGTTCTGCAAACCCGTGCCGGGCGTCTGCCCGCCAGCATTGCGGAAGATGGTCTGGTGACTGTGGATATGGGGCAACCCCGCACGGACTGGCAGCAGGTGCCGCTGGCCGAAGCGATGGAAACACTCAGCCTGCCCTTGGCGGGGCATCCTGCGGCCCTATCTATGGGTAACCCTCACGCAACGTTTTTTGTGGATGATTTTTCGATGCTCAGCCAGGGTTCCGCGCTTGAGCATGACCCGCTCTTTCCAGACCGTGCCAATATCGGGTTTGCCGTTATTCAGGGGCCGTCCCGCATGCGCCTGAAAGTGCATGAACGCGGCGCAGGCGTGACAGAAGCCTGCGGCTCCGGAGCGTGTGCCGCTGTGGTGAACGCTGTGCGCCGCGGCTTGGTGGAGCGCGTGTGTGAAGTGGAACTGGATGGCGGCCTTCTGCGCATTGAATGGGCCGCCAACAACCATGTGCTCATGACAGGTTCCGCCACTACAGCGTTTGAAGGGACGGTGGACCTCGCCGCCTATCCCTCATGACCCAACCTGAAATTCTGACGTTCGGCTGCCGCCTGAACACGTGGGAAAGCGAGGTCATGCGTGAGCATGCTGCCGCGCTGGATGATGTGATCATCGTCAACACCTGCGCCGTGACAGGCGAGGCGGAGCGGCAGGCGCGTCAGGCCATTCGCCGTGCCCATCGGGACAAGCCAAATGCCCGCATTGTCGTGACAGGGTGCGCGGCCCAGATTGACCCGGACCGCTGGGCCGGGCTGCCGGGTGTGACCCGCGTTCTGGGGAACGAGGAAAAGCTGAAGGCCGAAAGCTGGTCTCCCGCTGCCATGAACGAGGCCCGCGCGGTGTCGGACATCATGGTCGCCAAGGAAACCGCTGCTCATCTGGTTACGGAATTTTCCGGGCGTACGCGCGCTTTTGTGCAGGTGCAGCAGGGGTGTGACCATCGGTGCACGTTCTGCATCATTCCCTTCGGGCGTGGGCCGTCCCGTTCCGCCCCAGTGGGTGTGGTTGTGGAGCAGGTGCGCGCGCTGGTCGAATCGGGCTACCGCGAAGTGGTGCTGACAGGCGTGGACATGACAAGCTGGGGGGGAGACCTTCCGGGCACGCCCTCACTGGGGCAGTTGTGCCGCCGGGTGCTGGCGCTGGTGCCGCAGCTTGAGCGCCTGCGTCTGTCCTCCGTGGACCCGGTGGAAATTGACGAGGACATCTGGCGGCTGCTGGAGCATGAACCCCGCTTCATGCCGTATCTGCACCTGTCCTTGCAGGCGGGTTCGGACCTGATCCTCAAGCGCATGAAGCGGCGGCATCTGGCGGAAGACGCGGCTAGGGTGATTGCCCGCGCCCGCGCCCTGCGCCCGGATATTGGGATAGGCGCGGACGTGATTGCCGGATTCCCGACCGAAGATGCTGCCCTGTTTGAGGAAACACGCGCGTTTCTGGCGCAGCAGGGCGTGCCGTATCTGCATGTGTTCCCCTATAGCGAGCGCCCCGGGACACCGGCGGCGCGGATGCGGGCAGTGCCAGTGCCCGAACGCAAGGCCCGCGCCGCGCAACTGCGCGCGGTAGGGGCAGAATCGGCCCAGCGGTATTTTGAGAGGCTTGTCGGGCAGGAATTGCGGGTGTTGATGGAAACGCCCACATCCGGCCACAGCGAGCAGTTTGCCCCGGTGCGTCTGGCACAGGGCGAAGCAGAGGTTGGCGAGATTATCAGCCTGCGGGCCACCACGGTGGATGAAACCGGCCTGCTGGCGGAAAGGGTTTGAGATGGCGCTAGGTTTTTTTTCACGCCTCAAGCAGGGGCTTTCCCGCTCTACGCAGAAGCTGGGCGGGGGGCTTACCTCGGTTTTCACCAAGCGCAAGCTTGATGAAGAGGCGCTGGAGGAACTGGAAGAACTGCTGATTACGGCTGATCTGGGGCCGAACGTGGCGGAGCGGATTATTGAATCCTTCCGCAGTTCACGCTTTGGCACAGAAGTGACGGATGAAGAGATTCGCTCTGCCCTTGCTGAGGAAATTGCCCAGATTCTGGAACCTGTAGCTGTTCCTTTTGAACCAGACCCGGCCCACAAACCGCATGTTGTGCTGGTGGTGGGCGTAAATGGCACCGGCAAAACCACCACCATTGGCAAAATGGCCCGCTTTTTTACCCAGGAAGGAAAAAAAGTGATGATGGTGGCCGGAGACACCTTCCGCGCCGCCGCCGTGGAGCAGTTGCAGGTATGGGGGGAGCGCACGGGCTGTCCCGTTATTGCAGGACCACCAAATTGTGATGCGGCAGGGCTGGCGTTTGAAGCCCTGAAGCGCGGCAAGGCCGAGGGGGCCGATCTGCTGTTTATTGATACGGCAGGGCGGTTGCACAACAAGGGCGCGCTGATGGAGGAACTTGCCAAAGTTATCCGCGTTATGCGCAAGTTTGATGAAACAGCGCCCCACACGGTTCTGCTGGTTCTGGATGCCACAACAGGCCAGAACGCCATGGAACAGGTGCGCGTGTTCCGTGAACTGGTGAATGTGACGGGCCTTGTTGTCACCAAGCTGGATGGGTCGGCCCGTGGTGGCATTGTGGTGGCGCTGGCAGATAGTTTTGGCCTGCCCGTGCATGCCGTGGGGGTAGGGGAACAGGCGGAGGATCTGCGCCCGTTTTCCGCGCAGGATTATGCAAGAGGGCTGGTCGGGCTGCCGGAGGCCTGAAAAAAAGTGTCAGAAATGCCGCTTTTTTGCACGAAGTGATGGATTTTCCCGTGAGTGCTGGTGATGCTTCCTTGACAGGCAATAGCTGCCCCGTTAGCAAGCGCCTGCACCCCTCTGGAGGTGCGAAGAATGGGTGAAGAAAGCGACGAGTCTTTTGCCAAGCGGCTTGAAGCGGCGGAACGCCGGTCCGGGCTGAATGAAAAAGACGAAAAAGCCACTGCGGCTGAACGGGATGAACAATCCCTTCCCGCGTTGGCCCTGCGTGCAGGGACGGAAATGATCTCCGCCCTGATTGTAGGGGTTGCTATTGGCTGGGGGCTGGACCGTTGGTTCCATACCCGTGCCATCTTCCTGATTTTCTTCGCGCTGCTGGGCGGGAGCGCAGGAGTGCTGAATGTCTGGCGGCTGGTCAAACCACCCCAGGCCTGAAACAGAAGGCTGAAAGTCCGGCGCAGTCCGGGCGCAGTGGAGTAGGAGAACGGTTTTGGCGGGCGGTTCCGGTATCGACGTACTTGGTCAGTTCGAGCTTCGTCCCGTTCTTGGCGGGCTTGGTGAGGCACTGCGCTTCAGTCAGTCTCCCCTTTACATGCTTCTGGCGGTCTGCCTGGTTCTGGCGTTCCTGTATTTCGGTATGCGTCCGGCTGCCGTGGTGCCTGGCCGTTTTCAGGCCGCAGCGGAAGTCTGCTACGAATTCATCCGGAATATGGCGGTTGATACAATCGGGCCTGAAGGTGCTGCCTTCTTCCCGTTCATTTTCACGCTGTTCTTCTTCATTCTGGCCGGGAACTATATCGGCCTGCTGCCTTTCTCCTTCACCTTCACCAGCCACATTGCCGTAACCCTCGGGCTGGCGCTGATGGTTTTTGTGCTGACGGTGATTGTGTCCCTCAAGGTGCAGGGTTTCCGCTTCTTTGCGCACTTCATGCCGGCTGGTGCCAGCATGGCGCTCGCGCCGCTGCTGATCCCGATTGAAATCCTGTCCTTTCTCTCTCGCCCCGTGAGCCTGTCCATCCGACTGTTTGCCAACATGGTCGCCGGGCATGTCATGTTTGATATTTTCGCAAGCTTTGTCATCATGCTCGCCGGTTTTGGCGTGGTGGGTGATGTGTTTGCGATCGGGCCCATTGCCATTAACATGGCGCTGGTGGCTCTTGAGTTGCTTGTTGGTGTGCTGCAGGCCTATGTGTTTGCCATCCTGACGTGCATCTACCTGCGGGAGGCCGTGGCTCACTGAGCTGCTTTGCCCGTTTCGTTTGAACTGTACTTGAAACAAGGAAGTGACTGATATGGACATCGCTGCAGCCCGGGAAATCGGTGCAGGTATCGCCGTGATCGCCCTCGCCGGCGTTGGTATCGGCCTCGGCAACATCTTTTCAACGCTGGTGAGCAGCATTGCTCGTAACCCCGCATCTCGCCCGCACGTGTTCGGTCTGGGCATGCTGGGCTTCGCGCTGACAGAAGCTATCGCGCTGTTCGCTCTGCTGATCGCGTTCCTGATCCTCTTCGTCTGATAAACGGCAGGAAAAAGGGAGAAGTTCCTGTGGGTGTCATGATGAAGACTGTTCGTGCCGGTTTGCTCGCTGCGGTATCCGGCGTGTCTCTTCTGGCCATGGCGGCACCTGGTGCCTACGCCGCAGGGATGCCTCAGCTTGATTTTCACAATCCCCTGGTTACCGGTCAGGTAATCTGGGGTGCGGTGATCTTTCTGGGTTTTTACCTGGTGCTCAGCCGGGTCATGCTGCCCCGCGTGGGTCGCGTTCTGGAAGACCGGAGCACACGTATTTCGAGTGATCTCGAAGTTGCGCGCGCCGCTAAACAGGATGCGGACAAGGCAGTTGCCGAACTTCAGCAGGCCCGTAAGGATGCTCTGGCTGAAGCACAGGCCAATCTGCAGAAGGCGCTGGATGAAGAACAGCGTGCCTCCGAGCAGAAAATGCAAGAAATCAATGCACGCCTTGCATCAGAAATTTCTGATGCGGAACAGCGTGTTGCTGCCGAAAAGGTGCGGGCTTTTGCTGCACTGAAGGATATCGCGGCTGATACCACCCAGGCGCTTGTAACCCGCCTGACCGGTTCCGCTGCCGATGCCGCTTTGGTGGCGCAGAAGGTTGAAGGTGCTTCCGCGCACCGGACGCTCTGACCAGCTTCGAGAGGAATATTCATCATGAATGGCATTTTTCACGAAGCCGGTTTCTGGTTCGCCGTTTCCTTCGTTCTTTTCTTTGTCTTTTTCGGTCGCAAGCTGTGGGCGCCTATTACGGCGATTCTTGACAGCCGTGCTGCCCGGATCCGTGAAGAACTGGATGAAGCTGCCCGTCTGCGGCGTGAAGCCGAGCAGATGCTGGAAGATGCCACGCGTGAGCGTGAGCAGGCTCTGGTTGAAGCCAGAACGGTTGTTGAACAGTCTCGTAAGCATGCAGCCGATGCGGCAGAAAAAGCCCGTGCTGAAGCTGAAGAAGCTGTGAAACGCCACGAACAGATGGCACGTGACCGCATTGCCGCCGTTGAGCGGGAAGCTGTTAAAGAAGTGCGTCAGGCTGCTATTGATGTTGCGGTTGAAGCCAGCCGTAGCGTTATCAGCCAGTCTCTGGATGCACAGAAGGCTGAAACACTGGTCGATCAGGCCATTGAAAATCTGCCGGCCGCTCTGGCGCGCCAGGCGGCCTGAGTTCAGCCCCGTGCTGATTGATCAGGTTTGAACGCGCCTTCTTCTTTCCGGGGTGATGCCGCCCCGGTTTTGAGCATTGTTATCGCTGTTCTTGATGAACGCGATAACCTGCCTTTTGTGTGCAAGGAACTGGCGGAAGCCTGCCAGAGCCTTCCTCCCTCAGAAATTGTGTTTGTTGATGATGGAAGCCGTGATGACACGGTTGCCGTTCTTCAACGCATGCGCGCGGACTGTCTGCCCAATCTGCGTGTGTTGTCTCATGACCATCGGTGTGGAAAATCCGCCGCCCTGCGCACAGGCATTACTGCCGCGCGGGGGGAATGGATCGCCACTATTGATGGGGATGGGCAGGATGATCCGCGTGAACTGGAAGCCCTGTTGCGGTTGGCCCGTTCCGCCAACGGCACGCCGCCTCTGGTGGTAGGGGTGAGAACCCGCCGCAAGGATGGTTGGTCCCGCCGGTTCGCGACCCGCTTCGCCAACGGCCTGCGTCGTCGTCTTTTGCGCGATGATTGCCCGGATACCGGGGCCCCTATCAAGCTGTTCCAGCGTGACGCTTTTCTGCGTCTGCCCCAGTTTGAAGGTTTGCATCGGTTTCTTCCGGCGCTGTTCGGGTCTTACGGTGTGCCGCTGGTGTGCCATCCGGTCACGCATCGGCCCCGGCTGCATGGTCAGTCCAAATATACCAATTTCAACCGCGCCCTTGTCGGCATCCGTGATCTGCTGGGTGTGATATGGCTGCGCAACCGTACCAGGTTACCAAAATCGGTTCGTGAATGCTGACATTTCGCTCGGGCGCTCAACGCCTTTCGGGGCGGGCGCTGGCGCTGCTGGGTCTGTTCGCGTTTCTGATTTTTCTGCCCGGGCGTGCCTCTACTCCCCCGTTTGACCGTGATGAGCCGCGCTATATGGAAGCGACGGCGCAAATGCTGGAAAGCGGCAACTTTGTTGATGTCCGTTTTCAGGACAAGCCGCGCTACCTCCAGCCCGCAGGTATCTATTGGTTGGAGGCTGCGGCGGTAGCGGCCTCTGGCACCCTGCATGATCGTGCGGTGTGGCCGTATCGGGTCCCCTCACTTCTGGCCATGACAGCCTCCGTGGTGCTGACCGCTTGGATGGGGTCCGTGTTGTTCGGCGCGCCCGCTGGGGTAGGGGCGGCGGTCCTGCTCATGACATCGGTGCTGGTGACGGCCGAAAACCGCATGGGCACCATTGATTCCTGCCTGCTGCTCACGGTTCTGTTGGCCCAGACAGCCCTGCTGCGTGCCTTCTGTGATCGTGAAAGCCAGCGTCCGACGCCTTGGCAGACCTCCGTTCTGTTCTGGGCGGCTATCGGCTGCGGGCTGATGCTCAAAGGCCCGGTTATTCTTATTCCCTCGCTGGGCACGCCGCTTGCTCTGGCTTGGGTGGAGCGGAACCTGAGTTTGTGGCGGCGTCTGCGTCCCTCGTGGGGGTGGCTGATCTCTCTGGCTCTGCTGTTGCCGTGGTGTGTGGCTATTGGTGTGGTGAGCCACGGCGAGTTTTTCCGTAATGCAGTGGGCACCAATTTTCTGGGCAAGGTTTCTTCTGGTCAGCAGGCCCACGGCTTGCCGCCGGGGTATCACCTGCTGGTTTTCCTTATTGCCTTCTGGCCCGGATCTTTCTTTGTGGCGGCGGTATTGCCCGCCATCTGGCAGAACCGCCATCTCAGCACAGTCCGTTATCTGTTATGTTGGATTGTGCCGC
>NZ_LHZQ01000175.1 GCF_001580915.1 Acetobacter tropicalis
TCATTCAAAAGCCACTCTTTTTATGGGGGGATTACCGTTAATCAGGGTAGAGAAAAGCTTGCCCCTATGTCACAAGGCTTCCCGCAAATCATTTTCACGCACCGTTCATGCGGAGATCCCAATACGTGCTGATACTGTTATATGCCTATTAAGTCAGAAAATAATTTGCCGAAAGGGGCCGTATTCCTCCTACTTACAGGGCTTGTTTTTAATAGTCCTGCGCTCGCTTGCTCTTGCCCTGAACTGTTTGCAAAAGGGCTTGCGCCTCATCTTATGGCAGAAGGCATTTATGGCGGGACCACTCTTTTATGTAATGGATATTACGCGGTTCTGGCTTCTGACTATACACACGGGCCGTTGTGGTCGGCCGAAGATCTGACAGAAGAAAATCTGGAAATTGCCGATCGCACGCAACGCCGGGGAAGTTTTTTTCCTGATAATCGGCTTCCTGCCTCCATGCAATCTAGTCCACGCGATTACGCCAATTCTCATTATGATCGCGGTCACATGACTCCCAGTGGCGATGAACCTGGCTTTGGAGCACAAAAAGAGAGTTTTTTACTATCGAACATTGTTCCCCAAACTCCTGAACTCAATCGCGGAGCATGGGAAGGGGTGGAAAGCGCGGTCAGAGGCTGGGCAAGGGAAGAGGGTGAAATTTTTGTTGTGACGGGGCCAGGGTATGATCCCGATAAAACACAAACCATAGGCCCCAATCACATCCCCGTCCCAACAGTGATCTGGAAAGCGATTTATGATCCGGCGGCAAATTCAACCGGCGTTTATATTTGCCTGAATACATTTCATCCTACCTGCCGCATCACGTCTGTCACTACTCTCACACGCCTTGTAAATATTGATCCTTTCCCCGGCTTACCGGACTCTCTGAAAGATCATGTTTCAGCAATGCCTCCCATCAGGGAAAGCCCATACAGGCTGGCCAGACAAAATGGCACACGCAAACTGCTGAAAGAATGGGGAAAGAAATCGGTGCAGAAAGCACTGAGAGCGCTCATTCGTTCTCTGGTGCCATAGCTGCTTGGCTGATTGCCACACATTCCGAAAGATAAACCTGATGCCGCCTCTTACTTCATCACGAGATAATAGAGAATAAACTGCGCCTAGCAGTTGGTCTGAAAGCACATAGTTTTCTCTCGACGGACAACAGGGCAAAACACGCCCGGTTGTTTCAGTAAACGAACTGTTTGGCGTGGTGCTTCATGATGACTATAAGCAAATATCATCTGGAGCCGCGAGGAGAGAATGAGCGTATTTTCCACATTTTTGGGTCGGTATTGTGATCGCTACTTTCAGATATCTGCTCGTGGTTCCAGTTTCTGGAAAGAGGTGCTGGCGGGGGTAACCACCTTCGGGGCCATGGCTTATATTATGGCTGTTAATCCGGACATTCTCTCCGCTGCAGGTCTGGACCGGCATGATATGGTTATGACGACAATTGCCTCGGCAGTTATAGGTTCCCTTATCATGGCTTTATGGGCCAACCTGCCGATTGCCTTGGCTCCTGCCATGAGCAGCAATGTTATTTTTGCTCAAGTTGTAGTCATTCGTATGGGGGTGCCTCCTGCGGTTGCGTTTACAATGGTGCTGCTGGGCGGGTTGGCGTTCTTAACACTTTCCTTGACGCAATGGCGGCAGAGAATAGTCAAGGCGTTTCCTGTCCCGGTTCGTCTAGGTATCCATTTTGCCATTGGCGCATTCATTGCACATATCGGAATGGTAACTGGCGGGCTGGCCATCAAAGGAAACGATGGGCTGGCTTTCGGTCATTTGGCTGATCCTGCCGTTATTCTGGGCATTGCCGGACTGTTTCTCGCGGCATTTCTACGCTGGTCCCGCGTTCCGGCAGCCATGCTGATTGTGATTGCAGTTGTTACCCTTATCGGATGTTTTGTGCCGCATGGCTCAGGGAAGGTTACTCAACTGCCAACGCACTGGATGGACTGGCCGCATTATCCTGTTCACATGCTTTTCCCTTATGATTTCAAAGGGTTTTTCTCTCATTTTTTTCTTGTTCTGCCCGTAACCTTATATTTTTTCCTTGGCGATTTTTTTGACGCGACCGGAACGATGATGGCGGTTATTCAAAGGTCCGGCCTCAAAGACAAAGAAGGGCAGCCTCTGTTGGGACGAGATGCTTTTGCTGCCGATGCCTCAGCGAGCATTGTCGGTTCAGCCCTTGGAACATCTACCGTGTCAGCCTATCTGGAATCTCTTGTAGGGGTGGAAGAAGGCGGAAAAACTGGGCTGGTAGGTATAACGGTTGCACTTCTTTTTGCGCTCTCCTCCCTGTTCTGGCCGCTGATCACATCCGTGCCTGCCGTTGCAACGGCTCCTATTCTGATACTGGTAGGACTAGGGATGCTCAGCGGCTTGACTGATCTGAAAACTCTCTCTGCACGAGAACAGATTATACCGCTCCTGATGGTGCTGATTACCGTCATGACGGGAGATTTCATGGTCAGCCTGGCTCTCGGGCTTTTGTTGTTCACATTTTTGGCTCTGGCGACCAAACGCTGGCAAGACATAACCATCATGTTGCTGGTGTTGGATGCTGTGTTTGTAACTTACCTTGTTCTTTCGTCAGGAATGGGCTGAAAAAAACGACGCAGGTGAGAGGAAGCGCCTGCGTCTCCTTCAGCGGCCTGCCCGCAGATTTTCCCGCTATAAATTCAGCAATTCATGAGTCTCTTTTTTATGCAGGGGAGAAGGGTTGCAACCCTTCTTGCTTGTATGCAAAATTGTACGCGTGCCGTAACAAGCTACATGAATAGCCGGAGTTGTGACTGTATGACATCTCGCGAAACACCTTTCTCCACGCCTGTAGGTGTGGCTCAATATGGTGGGGCCCGAGCAGTCAAACGGTGTGACACGCTCGGCATAGCTCCTTATTCCGAAGAGGAAGGTGGGCTCTTCCGCCCGTATTTAAGTAACGCTTATCGGGAAACCGTACAGTGTGTCTCTGTCTGGATGAAAGAAGCGGGCATGACCACCAGACAGGATGCGGCAGGCAACCTTGTTGGACGATATGAAGGCAGCCTACCGGGCGCCCCCGCACTTCTTATCGGCTCCCATCTTGATAGTGTTCGGAATGCAGGCCGTTATGATGGCCCGCTGGGCGTGATGCTTGGCATTGAAGCTGTAGCCTACTTTTCCGCACACAAAAAGCGCCTCCCTTTTGCTGTAGAAGTTATCGGGTTTGGAGATGAAGAAGGGTCACGCTTTCCGGTATCCATGCTGACCTCTCGCGCTGTAGCCGGACTTATTCCAACGCCCCCCGATATCCTGAGAGATGCCGCCGGGATAACTTTGCAAGAGGCTCTGGGAGCAGAAGGATTTCTTCTTGAAGAGTTCCCGAAAGCGGCCCGCAACAAAAAAGATGTGCTGGCCTATTTTGAAGCCCACATTGAGCAGGGACCGGTTCTGGAATCTGAAAACCGTGCAGTAGGGGCTGTAACGGCCATTGCTGCACAATATCGCTTTCTGATCAGCATCCATGGTTTTGCCGGACACGCAGGCACAATGCCAATGCATTTGCGGCAAGATGCGCTGGCGGCAGCGGCAGAATCCATGTTGGCGATTGAGGCCATTGCCCTGCAAAAAGCAGGTGATCTTGTCGCCACTGTGGGACGCCTGGACGTTACTCCCGGCGTCCCAAACGTTGTTCCTGGAGATGTTGTTTTCACGCTGGATATTCGCTCGGGCACGGAGAGTATCAGAAACGAGGCAGCAGACACCATCCGAGTTGCCTTAAATGACATTGCAAAAAAACGACATGTCGAACTCAGCATGGAATTGCAGCAGGATTTACCCGCAACTCCATGCGATCCCGCACTAACTGAGGCGCTAAGTAAGGCAATAGAGAAAGTAACTGGGGGTTCGGCACGCAAACTGGTCAGCGGTGCTGGGCATGACGCTATGGTGATGGCTGCGCTGGCTCCCGTATGCATGTTGTTTGTGCGGTGTGAAAAAGGCATCAGCCACAATCCTGCCGAAGCCGTGACGGCAGCCGATGTGGAAAGTGCCTTTCAGGTCATGATTAATTTTATTGAAAGCTATGCAGACTCATGCTCTGCACGACAGGAGAAAATGGCGTAATGGCACAGAATCTGTTTGGTCAGATTGATCCGCCCCAGCGGCTATTAATGGGGCCTGGGCCTGTTAACGCACACCCGCGTGTGCTCCGGGCTATGGCTGCTGACATGCTGGGGCAGTTTGACCCGGAAATGACAGCCTACATGAATGAAACCATGGAGCTGTATCGACAGGTTTTCATGACAGAAAACCGCTGGACTTTTCTGGTTGATGGCACTGCACGAGCAGGGATTGAGGCTGCTCTTGTTTCCTTGGTAGAGCCGGGGGCCAAACTACTGATTGTACGTGCCGGCCGTTTTGGCCTTCTGCTTTCAGAAATTGCACAGCGCATCGGGGCTGAAATCTGCACATTGGATCTGCCCTGGGGTGAAGTTGCTACACTGGAGCAAATTGAAAACGCGTTAATCGAGCATAAACCGCAGGTTTTTGCCTGCATCCATGGAGACACCTCTACCACCATGGCTCAGCCTCTGGCCGGGGTAGGGGAGCTTTGCCGCAAATATGGTGTACTATCTTACGCAGATGCTACCGCCACGCTTGGGGGCATGGCGGTAGAGACCGATGCATGGGGCATTGATGTGGTTTCTGGCGGCCTACAGAAATGCATGGGAGGACCTCCCGGATCTGCTCCCATCACAATTTCCGATCGGGCCGCAGAGCATATTATGGCGCGCAAGCACGTAGAAGCTGGCATCCGAGGCGCAGATGCACTGGATGGGAACCGACCACGCATTGTCTCTAACTATTTTGATCTCGCCATGGTAATGGATTACTGGTCTGAAAAACGTCTGAACCACCATACCGAAGCAACAACCATGCTTTATGGCGCGCGGGAAGCGGCCCGGATTATGCTGGAAGAAGGGTTGGAACCGCGTTTTGCCCGCCATACAGCCGCCAGCACCGCCATGGTTGCCGGAGCCCGCGCGCTGGATCTGAACGTGTTCGGAAACGATAGCTATCGGATGACCAACGTGACCGGCATCTGGATCCCGGAAGGGGTTCATGGCGAAAATGTGCGGATGCGGATGCGGGACGATTTTGGAATTGAAATCGGCACAGCATTTGGGCCTTTGGCTGGGAAAATCTGGCGGATTGGCGCAATGGGCTACAATGCCGTCAAGCATAAGGTCTTACTGACACTTGCCGCTCTTGAAGTCTGCCTCGCTGCTGAAGGGCATAAAGCTCAGAGGGGCGCTGGGGTAGATGCTGCCCTTGCAGAATATTCCTGAAGGTCATTTTTATATCACTATCTTGCGATAGGAGGGCAGATTGAGCGAACAGGACCACATTGCAAACGATCTGCAGGTGCTCGCGCGCCAGATTGATCTGACTATTCCTGCTGACTGTGTAGCCGGTGTTGCAGCCAATACGCAGTTATTGCGTGGTTATGTTAATCTGATTTGTGGCATGACTTTGCCTGATACCTGCCCTCCTGCCTATGAGTATCGGCCATAAGCATGTCCATTTCCTCCCTAGCACAAAGCATTCAGAGCGGTAGAGTTTCAGCATTTCAGCATTGCGCAGAAACCCTACAGCGCCTGAAAGAACGAGATGGAGCCTACAATTCCGTCACCCGAATTCTCGAATCTCGTGCGTTGGACGCAGCCAGAAAGGTAGATGCACGGATCGCCAAAGGAGAGTCTGTAGGGCCGTTGGCGGGAGTGCCATTTGGCGTGAAAGATCTGTTCGATCTGGAAGGCCATGTTACCACTGCGGGTTCAGTCGTTCTGAATGACACCCCACCAGCCAGACGCGATGCCGAGGTTGTGCAGCGTCTATGTGCAGCTGGAGCCATTCCTGTCGCATCTCTCAATATGGATGAATTTGCATATGGGTTCGCAACAGAGAATGCTCATTATGGAACAACCCGTAACCCACATGACACGCAAAGACTGGCAGGGGGCTCTTCTGGTGGCTCAGCAGCAGCGGTAGCCGCTAATCTTCTTCCTTTCACCTTAGGGTCAGATACCAACGGTTCCATCCGTGTTCCTGCATCGCTGTGCGGTGTATGGGGGTTAAGGCCAACACAAGGACTTCTTCCGTTGGCGGGGGTTTATCCCTTTGCAAGTAGCCTGGATGTTATTGGTCCGTTCGCACAAAATGTTGCCGATATCCGTTCCGTCAGCGAAGTGCTTATTGGCCATTCCCTCGCTTATGAGGAGGATACCTCGCAACTCTCCGTGGGAATACTGGATGGCTGGTTTGCTCAGGATCTGAGTGAAGGGTTAAAGGTGGGTATTAGGGCTATTGAAAGTGCCTGCCTACACACAAAAACGGTTACGTTGCCAGAGGTTGCACGTGCGCGGGCTGCGTCTTTTGTTATTACGGCTGCAGAAGGTGGCAATCTGCACCTGGGACGCCTGAAGACTACCCCCATGGCGTACGACCCTGCAACGCGAGACCGATTGATGGCGGGCGCATTGCTTCCGTCAGCGGCGGTTATTCAGGCGCAGCGCGTGCGAAACTGGTTCCGGGATATTATGCACCAGACTTTCAAAAAGGTGGATATTCTTGTGGCACCTGCAACGGTTGGCCCCGCGCCCCGCTTAGATCAACCGACCATTATGGTGGGCGGAAAGGCCGTTTCCGCTCGCGCTAACCTTGGGCTCTTCACTCAACCCTTGAGTTTGGCGGGTATGCCGGTTCTTTCCGCTCCTCTGGCTCCACAGAACACAGACAACTCGGCTCTACCGCTAGGCGTTCAATTTATTGCAGCGCCAGGAAAAGAAAGTATTCTTCTAGCATTTGCTGAAATGCTAGAACGAAAAGGCCTGCTAGGCTTCCCTCCTGTAACGGCTGGGAATTAAGCTTGATGCTGCACACACCGCGCTCCTTGCGAGGAATGGTAACATCCCCGCATCATTTGGCCAGCCAAGCCGGGTTGGATATTCTAAAAGAGGGCGGGTCTGCTATAGAAGCGGTGGTGGCCACTGCCGCCGCTTTGGCCGTCGTTTATCCGCACATGACCGCTATTGGAGGGGATGCCTTCTGGCTGATCTGTTGGCCTGATGGGCAAGTGGAAACCATAGATGCCTGTGGGGCAGCCGCGGCAAAAGCCGATCTGGCATTATACAGGAACGCCGGTTACCAGAACGTGCCATGGCGCGGAGGGCTTGCCGCCAATACAGTTGCAGGAACTGTTGGAGGCTGGGGGACGGCCTTACAGCTTGCACAAGATGCGGCATGTAGAGCAAAAAACGATCTTCCTTTAGAGCGGCTGCTGGAAGACGCAATCTGGTATGCTGAACATGGAGTGCCTGTCACGGAAGGTGGGGCAGGCGTAGCAGCTGCCAAATCTGCTGAACTGAAAGACATCTATGGCTATGCTGAGGTGTTTGAACCACAGGGGCAGCCGCTCCAGAAGAACGACATTCTCAAAAATCCCGCCTTGGCAGAGACATTAAAGCGTATCGCTCAGGAAGGAACAGGGAGCTTTTACACTGGCGCACTCGCCCGTGATATTGCTCAAGATCTGACGCGGGCAGGCAGCCCACTTTCCATGATGGATCTGGCCTCCCATAAAACCTCTGTCAGGCCACCGTTGTCAGTGCAGATCAAGGGCGCCACGCTGTACAATATGGCCCCTCCTACACAGGGCATCGCCTCCCTTCTTATTCTGGCGCTATTTGACAAGTTGAAAGCGGATCAGCCTGATAGCTTTGAGCATATTCATGGTTTGGTGGAGGCCACAAAGCAGGCGTTTCGATATCGGGATACGCATGTAGGAGACCCTGCCTTCATGAGTGTGGAGGCGCAAGACTTCCTGAACGACCCTGCCGAACTGACGCGAATGGCTTCGGCCATTGATCCTCTGAGAGCTGCCCCGTGGCCTTATCCCTCACAAGCCGGAGATACGGTATGGATGGGAGCCATTGACGGAAATGGTGTGGCTGTCAGCATGATCCAGAGCACCTATTTTGAATTTGGCTCCGGTGTTGTTCTCCCCCAGACAGGTATTGTCTGGCAGAATAGAGGCGCCAGTTTTCGTCTGGCAGAAGACGGATGGAATGCCCTAAAACCAGGACGTAAACCTTTCCACACACTCAATCCGGCCGCCGCACGTTTCACGGATGGACGGACAATGGTGTACGGAACCATGGGGGGAGAAGGGCAGCCACAAACGCAGGCAGCACTTTTCAGCCGTTATGCGCGATATGATATCGGTTTGCAGGAAGCCATAACAGCGCCCCGCTGGCTACTTGGCCGAACATGGGGGGATGAGAGCGTCACGCTAAAATATGAAGACCGGTTTGACCCGGCCGTTATTGCTCAGTTGGGGGCGGCTGGACACGCCATTGAACGTATGGCCCCGTTCACTTCCTTGATGGGACATGCGGGCGCTCTGGTTCGTCATGCAAATAGTGTTCTGGAAGGCGCGACCGACCCTAGAAGTGATGGGGTGGTTGCAGCCTGGTAATTACGGCCTGAAACTCTGAGCGTTGAATGCTTTTAAGGAACCGCGTTAAGGCACTTTCTTAAAAGCGCTCGACAAAAAAATGCTCCACTTCAGAAATAATCAGGCGGGCCGCCATGGAGAGTTGACGCGAACGGTCAACACAGAGTGCCAGCGTGATGGGAGAAAGCTTTTTATTGCGCAGTGGGACAAAAGAGAGCTGGCCTTTCTGGATTTCGTCATATGCGTCGAGATAGCTTAGAATACCTATTCCCACTCCTTCGCTGACCAGTGACTTGATCATCTGAATATTATCCGCACGGGCAATGGCCTGAATTCTCATGCCCGTTTCAGCTTCCAGAAGCTCCAGAGGACGCCACAATGCCAACGGAGCAGATGGGACGACGACAGGATATTCAGCGCAAAGACTGAAATAGGCCTCCTTCATAGCTGCCACGGGGTGATCAGGCAGAGTAATAAACCCAAGGGGCACTTCTTTGTGCGCCCGCACAAACAATTCCCGCATGTGACCCGGATTAAACATGAGAGCAAAATCGGCCTCTCCATTCACCAGTATCTCCCCCATGTCCCTACTGGTCCGGACGTGAATATTGACTGTAATACCGGGGTGGGTTTCTCTCAGTTTTCCAAGAACTGCCGGAATGAACCCTTTGGTCAGGGCATCAGGGATCACAATATCAGCAGACCCCTGCCGCAAGCCTTTCAGGTTATCAATCTGGGTTGTCAGGGCGGCCATATCCCGGGTCCATCGACGGCAGGACGTCAGCAACAGTTCACCCGCGGTTGTTAACCGCAAACCAGTGGGAAGACGCTCGAACAGAAGCGTTCCCAGCGTTTTCTCTCCCTGAAGAATCTGCCGGTCTATCGCCGAAGCCGCAATATGCAGTTCATCCGATGCTTTGCGGATAGACCCCTGCTGTGCCACTGCCATAAAATACCGCAGAAAGCGCGAAAAGACCGGCATGATAGATGCTCTCATTTTGCGAACAGATTAGACTGATTTAAATCATATACAAGAACGGGAGGAATATGAAATTATTCTCTCAGTTTAACAGGGCTGCGTTGGTGTCAGTTCAGAGGATAACGATGGATGTCTTTTGCCAGAAAAACATGACCATGGAGGCATCGCCATCCTAGAGTGTTTTTCTGAAACAGGGCTCTGTCTTCTTTTCGCTTTTGTTTCCCTATCGTGCCGCTTTCTAATTAGGGCTCCATTATGAATCAGGTTTCTCCCTCTCTTGCCTTGCAGGAACTTGCCCAGCGGGTGCGTGCTGATCTGGCAAAAATCAGCTACGCCACCGGTAACTGGTGCCCAGAGATCAAACGCAATGGGGAAAAGGTGCTGGATGTCGCCATTATTGGGGGCGGACAGGGAGGCCTTGCAACAGCCTTTGGACTACGCCGTCGGGGCATTCCCAACACCATGATTTATGATAAGGCTGAGCGAGGAGAAGAGGGGCCTTGGGTTACGTTTGCTCGTATGCTCACTCTACGGACCCCCAAACACGTAACTGGACCGGACCTGGGTATCCCCAGCCTGACACCGCAATCATGGTACGAAGCGCGCTATGGGGCGAGCGCTTGGCAAAATCTCAATAAAATCTCCCGTCAGGACTGGCAGGGCTATCTTGACTGGGTAAGAGACACGCTGGAACTACCCGTAAAAAATGACCACAAGCTGGTCGATATGGGCTGGGAAGACGGCCTGCTGCGGCTTGTTTTTGAACACAGTGACGGTCAATTGTCCCATCAATGGGCTCGTAAGGTTGTGCTTGCGACCGGCATTGAAGGCGGTGGCGCATGGCATGTGCCTGATTTCATTTCCAAAAAAATCTCATCACGCCGATATGCACACACTTGCCAGACCATTGATTTCGCCGCCCTGAGCGGCAAGCGCATTGGCGTGCTTGGGGCTGGCGCCTCTGCTTTTGATAATGCAGCTACGGCTCTGGAAAATGGCGCTGCCAGCGTTGATCTTTGCCTGCGGCGGCAAAAAATCCCGACTGTCAACCCGTATCGGTGGATGGAGAACGCGGGGTTCCTGAGTTACTTTGCTGATCTGCCAGATCTGACACGCTGGCGCTTCATGCGGAAGATTTATGATCTCAATCAACCGCCGCCGCAGGATACCTTCTGGCGCTGCCGCAAACATGAAAATTTTGCCTTTCACACCGGCACGCCATGGCTTTCAGTCAAAGAAAAAGGTGACGAGGTTATTGTAACCACACCACAAGGGGAAATGACGTTTGACTTCCTGATTATTGGCACGGGTTTTGTTATTGATCTGACCCGCAGACCAGAACTGCGCCTCATTGCCGAGAAGATACAACTGTGGCGAGACACATTTGAAGCACCACAGGGAGAAGACAATACTCTTCTTGGCAGCCACCCTTATCTCGGGAAACATTTTCAGTTTCTTCCTCGTGATAAAGCCGATCCCCTTACGCCGATGATGGGGGCCATTCACAATTTCACATTCGGGGCCATGCCAAGTATGGGTCTGTCTGGCGCATCTATTAGCGGCATGCGGTTTGGGGTGGAACGCCTAACCCAAGGCATTGGTCGTGATCTGTTCCTGACGGACGGAGACAAGCAGCTTCAGAGCCTTCTGGATTATAATACAGATGAATTGATCAGTCTGGACCCACCAGTTGCCGCTGAATAATGCCAGGAACAAGACAAGCCATGCTCCCTTATCCCCGTGATATGATTGGCTACGGGCCAACTCCTCCAGACCCCAAATGGCCCGGAGGGGCACGTATCGCCGTTCAGTTCGTTGTCAATTATGAAGAAGGTGCGGAAAACTGCATCCTGCACGGTGACAAAGGGTCTGAAGCTTTCCTTTCTGAAATGGTCGGCACGAAGCCGATTATCGGTGCCCGCTGCATGCAGATGGAAAGCTTGTATGAATATGGTAGCCGGGCCGGGTTCTGGCGGCTGCATAGGCTTTTTGAAAAAGTAGGATTTCGTTCCACTGTTTTTGGAGTTGCGAAGGCTCTGGAGCGGAACCCTGAAGCCGTTGCCGCCATGAAGCGGAGTGAGTGGGAAATTGCATCACACGGGCTTCGTTGGATCGACTACCAGGATATTCCGGAAGAAATTGAACGCGCCCATATCCGTGAAGCCATTGCGTTACATACAGAAGTAACGGGTGAGCGCCCCTTAGGTTGGTATCAGGGGCGAACCAGCCCCAATACGGCCCGTTTGATCGTAGAGGAAGGCGGATTTGTTTATGACGCAGATTCCTACGCGGATGATCTGCCGTATTACAATCGCCAATATGGCCGCCCTCAATTGATTGTGCCGTATACGCTGGATGTGAATGACATGAAATTTGCTGCCCTGAACGGTTTTACCGAGGGCGAACAGTTCTTTCACTACATGCGTGATAATTTCGACATGCTGTACCGAGAAGGTGGGCGCATGATGTCTATCGGTCTCCATTGCCGCCTAGCCGGAAAGCCGGCACGGGCATTGGCCGTGGCCCGTTTTCTTGAGCATGTAAAAGCACATGCTGACGTGTGGGTTGCTACCCGGTTGGAGATTGCACAGCATTGGCAGAAGGTTTATCCGGCATGACACTTGATGACGTGAATGCCCTTACACCGCCAGCCTTTGTTTCAGAGTTTGGTGGCATTTATGAGCATTCCCCCTGGATTGCAGAGAAGGCTGAAAAAGAACGTCCTTTCTCCAGTCTTTCAGCGATGGAAGCGGTATTCTCCCGGATTATCAAACAAGCTGACCAAAACGCAAAACATACGCTTGTATGCGCACACCCCGAGCTTGGACATCGGGCCGGGATTGACCCGGCCTTAAGCGAAGAGTCTGCTCACGAACAGGGCGGTGCTGGTTTGGACAAGCTGACACCAGAAGAATATGAACGTTTTCAAACCCTGAATACCGCCTATCGGGCCAAGTTTGACATGCCGTTTGTCATCTGCGTCCGCAAAGCGGGGAAAGCTCCTAAAACGGTAATCCTTGAAGCAATGAACCGTCGCCTGAAGAGCTCAACACAAGATGAACTGACTGAAGCCTTGGCACAAATCGATGCTATCGCTTCATTACGGTTGCGGGATAAGGTGCAAGGATGAGTTCACTTTCCACACACGTGCTGGATACAGTTTCTGGCCGTCCAGCATCCGGGGTCGTATTCCGCCTTCTCTCTTCGGGAAAGGTGTTGTTTTCAGGCAAAACAGATCAGGACGGGCGCTGCCCTGAATTACGCTCGCTGCCTCTTACAAAGGGCCTGTATCTCCTTGAATTCGATATAGGCGACTATTTTCGTTCTCAAGGGCAACAACTGGCCGATCCACCTTTTCTGGATAGAGTGCCTGTTGCGTTTGGCTTGGGCGAAGAAGGGCATGCTCATGTGCCTTTGCTGGCTGCTCCCTACAGCTATTCTACTTATCGAGGGAGTTAATCTGTGAGCTCTGTCAGAACCCCTTCAAAAGCAATACATCCGGTAGATGAAATCCTGCCTGTGTGGCAGCTTGGCGTGTACGGCTTTCAACATGTTCTGACATTTTATGCCGCGGCTGTTATTGTCCCCATTCTGGTGGCAGGTGCTCTAGGGTTATCGCATGAAACGCTCGAGCATCTGATTGAGGCAGATCTCTTCACCTGCGGGATCGCTTCTCTTTTACAGGCCGTGGGGATTGGAAATATAGGGGTACGATTACCGCTGCTACAGGGGGTAACTTTTGTTGCCGTCATGCCGATGATTGCAATTGGCACCGCAGCTGGGGGCGGCATTGCCGGACTTCAACAGATTTTTGGCTCTGTTATTGTCGCGGGCATTTTTTCCTACTTTCTGGCCCCCCATTTTTCCAGATTGATTCGTTTTTTCCCGCCTGTTGTAACGGGGTCTGTTATTCTGATCATCGGTCTGGCACTCCTGCCTGTTGCCGCCAATGATATTGTGGCTGGACGTGGCACCACCACAATGCAAGACCCAGTTCAATTGCGGAACGTGGCCTATGGATTAGGAACGCTATTCTGTATTCTTGGAATTCAGAAATTTTTCCGCGGCTTTATTGGGACCATCGCTATTCTGCTCGGGCTTATCTGCGGAACATTGGTTGCGTGGATGCTGGGAGATGCGCAGTTTCAGGATGTTTCTGCGGCTCCTTTGCTCACCATTGCTCGGCCCTTCTACTTTGGTCTGCCCAGTTTCCACATTGTGCCAATTTTTTCCATGATCATTGTCATGATCATTTCAATGCTGGAAACCACAGGCGATGTGTTCGCAACAGGGGCTATTGTCAAACGCCCTATCTCAGAAAAAGATATTGCTCGCGCCATTCGTGCTGACGGGCTAGCCACAACTATAGGCGGAATTCTCAATTCTTTTCCCTACACCTGTTTTGCTGAAAACGTAGGGCTGGTACGTCTCACGCAGATCAAGAGCAAATGGGTGGTTGCCGCAGCGGCTCTGATCATGATCGTGTTGGGCTGTATTCCCAAACTGGCTGCTATCATGGCCTGTGTTCCTCTGCCTGTTCTAGGTGGAGCAGCCTTGTCCATGTTTGCAACAGTGGCCGTTGTGGGTATTCAAACCCTGACACAAGTTGATTTTGACAACCAGAACAACATGATCATTGTGGGCACAAGTGTTGGCTTGGGAATGCTGGCCACAGCACAACCTCATATTGCAGACAATTTTCCGCATTGGGCGCAAATCGTGTTTGGAAGCGGCATTACGCTTGGTTCAATGTCGGCCATGGTGCTTCATTTGATTTTCAATCACTTCAAGGCAGAGAAAGCTCAAACCTCTGTCCTGGAAACACATGAAACACACATCACGGCAGAGGCTGAGTTCGCCTCCTATACGCACAAAGACTATTAAGTCATTGTGTCCGGATGAGATGAGGCAGCATCTGCCATAGAGAGCGCATGAAAATTTCTGCTAATCAAATCAAGAGTTGCATGCGCGGCCGCTGAAAGTTGCCGTTGTATATTGTGGGTGAGCGCAAAGCAAAGAGGTTTTATGTCACTTTGCGTAATCCTGACAAAACAGAGTTCTCCTGATTTCTCCTCATCAATCACATCCGCCTGTGTCAGCAAGGCAACGCCAAGGCCGCTCCTTACCAACGCCTTGATGCTGACAATGCGATTACATGAAAACGCAGGTTTTATCTCAACATTCTGTGTAAGCAGACCCTCCCGGATAGCTGCCCCCACCGCCAGCGTTGCATCAGGAACAATAAGGCGGCTTCCCAGAACGTGAGTTAGTCTGGCTTCCTTCCAAGCAGCCAATGGATGATCTGGTCGCACAACAAACCCGATCGGTGCCTGGAGGGTTGAAACCACACGAACGCGACGTGATGACTTTTCTGAGTCGAGAAGAGAGATTCCAAAGTCTACTTCGTTACGAGAGACGCTCTGCCATATGGATTTGAAATCCATAGTTTTGACGGAAAACTCTACGCGCGGATAATCTTTGCTAATCTCTGATAAGATATCGGGTATAAACCGGTCACTGACAGCTTCCACAACCGCCATTGTTACCAGCCCTCCATGCAGTCCGGATAGAGCGCTAAGGCGTACCTGAAAAGCTTCAAAATCTCGCTTTCCACCACGGATGGTCGCAAGCAACAGTTCTCCTGCACTTGTCAGGCTTAAGCCGGTGCTGTGGCGGTGAAACAGGAGGGTACCCATTTCCTGTTCCACCGCCAAAATCTGACGGTTAACCGCAGATGGAGAGACATTCAGGACATTGGCTGCCTGCCGAATTGACCCTGCCTGTGCAACCATTTCAAAATAGATGGCAAAGCGGGAAAGAGTAAAAACGCGGCCTGAGTTTCGCATAGGGTTCATACCTCTATCCTGAGAGCTTTCTTCCTAAGACATGTGTCGACAAAAACGCAACGGCGCGTCGTATTCTTTCTGTTGGACGGAAGCGTTGTTTTTTGGGATTCTATTGCTACCTGTCGCACAGAGACGTTCTGCCAACCCGATCAGCTTTCAATACCGAGCGGATTATAAGCCTGTAAGCAAATCAGAGTGTGGCCTTGTAGGAGAGAGACTGTCATGCGTGATCACATCCAATTTTATCTGGGAGATCAGCATTATCGGCTCTCCGATATTACGCCCGAGACAACAGTGCTGGATTGGTTACGGGAAGCGTGCCACCGTACTGGCACCAAGGAAGGGTGTAACGAAGGCGATTGTGGAGCCTGTACCGTATTGGTTGTCCGGCTTGAAAACAATCAACTCACGTGGAAAGCTGTCAATGCCTGCATTCAGTTCCTATGGATGCTGGACGGAACCCAACTGTTTACTGTTGAAGATTTACGCTCTCCAGATGGGGCCCTGCATCCGGTACAGCAGGCCATGGTTGATCTCCATGGTTCGCAGTGCGGTTTTTGTACGCCCGGATTTGTCATGTCTATGGTCGCCTACAGTAAGAAAGCGGAGGCGAGCGCCAAGGAAACCGACATCAATGATGCACTGGCAGGCAATCTGTGCCGCTGTACTGGCTATGCCCCAATTGTCAAAGCCATGAAGCAGGCATTGTTAGCCCCGCACGATAAATTTGAGCAGGAACAAAGCAAGATTATCACCCGCCTTACTGCGTTGCAGAACGCGGATATGGCCGAAATCAACACGCCACATGGGTCAATCAGTCTCCCCAGAACAGCCGATGAACTCGCCTCAGCCTATCAGAATGCTCCAAATGCAACGCTTGTTGCAGGCGCAACAGATGTAGGGCTGTGGGTTACCAAACGTTTACAGACACTTCCCCATGTTATCAGTGTTTCTGGTGCTCAGGATCTGAAAAAAATCGAACATCGGCCAGATGGTCTGTGGATCGGAGCCGCCACACCTTATGCAGAGGCACAGAAGGATATCGCCACCCTTTTTCCAGATGCAGGGGAGGTTATACGCCGGATTGGCTCTGCGCAGGTTCGTAATGTAGGAACTGTATGTGGTAACATAGGGAATGGCTCTCCTATCGGAGATGGGCCACCTTTATTCATTGCCGCAGGGGCCACACTTCATTTACGCCGAGGGGAAACTCGCAGAACACTACCTTTAGAAAATTACTTCCTGGCATACGGTCAACAGGATCGTCAGGAAGGAGAATTTATTGAAGGCATTTTGATCCCTTATCCTGAGCCAAATTTGCGCTACCGAGCCTATAAGGTTTCCAAGCGGTTTGATCAGGATATTTCTGCGATATTAGGCGTATTTGCCTTCACCATGGACGGGAATGGCGTGATTACCAAGGCGCGTATTGCGTTCGGTGGCATGGCAGCAACCCCCAAACGGGCTTCTGCAACGGAAGCGGCTCTGGTGGGCAAACGATGGGATGAACATGCCCTGATCGCTGCGCGGGAGGCCATTCAGGTAGATTTTGCGCCGCTTTCTGATATGCGCGGCAGTGAATGGTACCGGCGGACTGTCGCTGCCAATTTGCTAACCCGTTGTTTTGCTGAAACGACGAAAATGCCCCAACAGCCCGAAACCCGATTGGCCGGTTGGAAGGAAGACGTTCATGGGTGAGGCAGTAAAAATGCAGATCAGTCCCGCCGATGCAGACGTGAAACCCTTTGAAAACAGGGGCACTCCATCCGATCCTGCAATTGTAGAGGGTGGAGCTTCTACAAGCCTGAAACATGAGAGTGCAAGAATGCATGTTTCAGGAGAGGCCACGTATATTGATGACATGCCCGAGCCGCGCGGACTGGTTCATGTTGTCCCAGGACTGAGCACCAAAGCTCATGCCCGCATCCTCTCGCTTGACCTGGATGCCGTGCGCGCTGCGCCGGGGGTCATATGTGTCCTGACACACAAGGATGTTCCCGGCCATAATCAGGTTAGCCCCGTGGGCAAAAACGATGAGCCTCTTCTGGCCGAAGATATCGTCTCCTATTATGGACAACCGATTTTCATTGTTATCGCGGACGACCGCCAGAATGCGCGCAAAGCAGCCCAACTGGCCCGCATAACGTATGAAGAACTACCAGCTATCCTAACAATCGCACAGGCCAGAGAAGCGGGAAGTGCTTTGGTATGGCGTCCTCTGGAAATGAAGCGGGGGAATGTTGATACAGCACTCAGCAAAGCCCCGAAACGCCTGAACGGAAGCATAACCATTGGCGGGCAGGAGCATTTCTATCTGGAAGGGCAAGCCGCTCTGGCCCAACCGGGAGAGGAGGGAGAAATGCGCGTGTGGTCCTCCACGCAGCATCCCACAGAAACACAACATATGGTGGCGCATGTTCTCGACCGCCCCAGCAACCTTGTCACGGTAGAAATACGCCGCATGGGGGGCGGCTTTGGGGGGAAGGAAACCCAAGCCAACACCCCAGCCTGTCTAGCTGCCTTGGCCGCAAACGTCACAGGGCGTGCAGCCAAGATGCGACTGGACCGCGATGATGATATGATCATGACGGGTAAGCGTCATGATTTTGTTGTAGACTACGATGTTGGATTTGATGAAACAGGCCATATTCTGGCCGTAGATATGGTGCTTGCAGCCCGATGTGGCTGGTCAGCCGACTTATCCGGCCCCGTTATTGATCGTGCGCTGTTTCATGCTGACAATGCCTATTTCTATCCCGACGTGCGCTTCCGCTCTGAACCCCTGAAAACCAACACGCAATCCAACACAGCGTATCGGGGATTTGGCGGGCCGCAAGGTATTGTAGCGGCAGAACGTGTGATTGAGGAAATTGCCTTTGCGACGGGGCTGGACCCATTGGATGTACGCCTACGCAATACCTATGGCACCGGCAGCCGTGACATCACGCCCTATCACATGACCGTAGAAGACTCCATTGCATCTGAAATCATGACTCAACTGGCAGAAAACTGCGATTATCGAGCTAGACGTCATGCTTTGAGGGCAAGCAATACACACAGCCCGTATATAAGGAGAGGTATAGCGCTGACGCCAGTTAAGTTCGGTATTTCATTTACGGCGACACATTACAATCAGGCTGGTGCTCTTGTGCACATCTACACGGATGGGTCTGTGCAGGTTAATCACGGCGGCACAGAAATGGGGCAGGGACTGCATACCAAGATGGTGCAGATTGCCATGCGGGAATTCGGCCTGACAGAAGACCGCGTGCGTATTACAGCCACCACTACTGGTAAAGTGCCAAATACATCTGCAACAGCAGCCTCAAGTGGGGCGGACCTGAATGGTATGGCCGTTTTGGATGCCATTTCCAAAATCAAACAGCGCTTGGTCTGCTTTGCCGCAGAGCACTGGGAGGTAGCTGAAGGCGATGTCCACTTTCTGCCAGAAGGAGTTCAGGTGGGAGAAGCGCTGGTCTCTTTTCCTGCATTGGTAAAAGCTGCCTATTTTGCCCGCGTTTCCTTGTCTTCAAACGGATTTTACAAAACACCGAAGATTTCCTGGAATCCCGATACAGGACGTGGCCGCCCTTTTTACTATTTTGCTTATGGCGCAGCCTGTGCGGAAGTTGCCATTGACCTTTTAACGGGAGAAACCCGTATCGAACGCGTGGATATCCTGCATGACGCTGGGCAGTCCCTGAACCCTGCAATTGATATCGGCCAGATTGAAGGTGGTTTCATACAAGGGGCAGGGTGGCTGACTATGGAAGAACTTGTGTGGGACAAGGCAGGGCACCTGCGCACTCATGCACCCAGCACCTATAAAATTCCGGCCTGCTCAGACAGACCGCGTATTTTCAATGTGTCTCTTCTTGAAGCTGCCCCTAACAGAGAAGCAACCATTTTCCGCTCCAAAGCGGTGGGAGAGCCTCCTTTTGTGCATGGTGTAGCGGTGCTACAGGCAATTTCTGATGCTCTTGCAAGTTTGAATAACTATACGCTCTGCCCTCAACTGGATACGCCAGCAACACCTGAGTGCATTTTGCGCACGGCGGAACGCCTGCGGGCTCTTCCAGTGCCATAAGCATGAAATGAATTCTCTTCTCTCCATTCTGGAAGGCTGGAAGCCTGAAAGTCCTGCTTTTGCCTGCGTGCAACTAACGGCAGTGCGCGGGTCCACACCGCGCGAGGCAGGCGCTTTTATGCTGGTTGGGCCAGATTGGCAGAAAGGGACGATTGGAGGCGGCGTTCTGGAATGGGAGTGCCTGCGAAAAGCCCGCACGCTTTTAGAGATCAACCAGCCAAGCATGACCCATCATTTCACGCTAGGGGCGGGCACAAACCAATGCTGTGGTGGGCAGGCAACTGTTGTTATCAGTCGCGCTCAGGCTGAGATTGTTGGAGCACTGAAACAACAGCTTTATGAGCAAAGACAGAATGACCCGACCCTACTTATGTTTGGGGCGGGTCACGTTGGAAGAGCTTTGGCTTATGTGCTGGCGCCTTTGCCCTTGAATCTGACCTGGGTTGATCCACGCCCCGAAGAATTTGGGAATATACCCAAAGGGGTCACAGCGCATGTTACTACGGAGTGGGAGCAACATCTTACAGCGCTCCCTGCCAAGGCAGGTGTGCTGGTTTTAACGCCCAATCACTCTCTTGATGCCTTAATTGTCGCCAGTGCTCTGGAGCGAAATGATCTGGGCTATATCGGCCTGATTGGCTCAAAAACAAAACGACGCCGCTTCGAAGCGGGGTTTCGAGAAATTGGTCTGACAGAAACCCAGATTAGCACCCTGACATGTCCCATAGGTGGGCAAACCGTACGGGACAAGAGACCAGAAATTATCGCAGCCATGGTTGCCGCAGAGATTATTGAAAAGCTTATTCACCGGCCGAATTAGAGCCGACAAACGACTATCTTAGAGAGCTGGCCGGTTTGTTTCTGAGTGTTCCACCATGAGAGAGACGTGTGCCGCGATAATTTTCCACCCCTGAGGGGAGCGAAACCAAGTCTGCATTTGTCTGCCAATTTTGCTTGAACCCGTGCGCTGGAATTCCAAGCTCACAACGGCAGCATCCTCTCCCAAAACAGTCACAACACGGCGTAGCATTGTGCGTGGTGGCGAACCGCCTTTTCTAGCCCGACGAAAGGCCGCTATTTCTTCCGTGCCATACAGGTTCTCACCTACACCATAGCGAACGGTCTCTGGGCCATCAAAAAAGAATTGATCTAGAGCAACTACATCATTTTCTGCCAGAGCACGTTCATATACATCTGATAATGCGGTGGTAATCCCCCCATTTTTAGTCGGGCGTTGAATGAGAA
>NZ_LHZQ01000094.1 GCF_001580915.1 Acetobacter tropicalis
GACAGAGGGCTGCCCATCCAGAATACCTCACCAGAAAATGGTCAGCATCCTGTGAATCACATTTTTATACCGTTGGGTACCCCCATGAGTCAGGTCAAATAGCGCTTGGTATTAAAACTTTGTTTAAACTGTTCTATCAAATTTGTTTAAACTGTTCTATCAAAACAGACATACATCCCCCATTCCGCAAGGCCCGCAACGCAAAAGCCCGCCAGCATTGCTGCCAGCGGGCCTGCCTGTGTGTTGGGCTGTGGTTGACGCGTATTTACCGCACCGCCCCTGCCTGTGATGCAGCCTGACGGGCAAATTCGGCCTGTGCTGCGGCTTCCCGCGCTTCGGCCTTTTGGGCCACTTCATCCTGAATAGCCTGCTGCGAGGGCAGCGGCGTATAGGGCACCGGCTTGGGTGCTGGCGCAGGTGTGGGGGCCATAACAGCCGGTGGCGGCGCAGAAACAACCTGCGGCGCGGGCGCAGAAGGTGTAGCCACATGCGGCGTGGCCGCCACGGCACGCGGGGCCACATAAGCCGGAGCCGATACAGCCGGGCGTGGTGCTGCCACATGCGCAACAGGGGCAGAAACCGCACGCGCAGGCGCGGAAACCCTGTGTGTAGCGGCCACACCCGCCGGAACAGCCGCAGCAGCGGCCACTGGTGCGCGGATAGGCGGCGGGGGTTCAGACGGCCATCTGGGTTTTTCATCCGAGGCACGCTGGTTATCTATGCCCGGTGCGGCATCACCATTGCGGGCGGCCTTTAACAGGTCTGGCCCCATAAGGGCTGTGCGGGAGCACACGGCCTCGCGCTGGTCCCGGTTCAGGGTGCGGGTATCAAACATCTGGTCCGGGCCAAGGCGCAGCATGCCAATGCCACCCCATGCGTAATCGGACGAAGCCCGGACATCTGGCAGTTCTGCCAGCTCGCGCCCCAGTTTTTTAACCGTGGTGTCTGTTATCAGCTTGTTGTGGTAGCAAAAATACATCAGCCCGCCCACATTGGCCGCATTTGTGCCCAATACGGTGGGTATGCCATCGTAATCCAGAATACCGGGGGCGGCTGTGGCGGCTGTCATGGGGGCTGGGCCGGGGCGCATCTTCATAATTTGCAGCCCGTAATGAGGGTTCTTCTCCGCCGCATAAGCCGCCGGGGGCGCGGCCAACAGGGCAGTGCAGGCCCCCAACGCCAGAAAAACAGGACGGAATCCCAACATCTACTTTGTTCCTTGCTTTGGTCTGGCCGCAGAATACGGAAAAACCCCACCTGCCAGCAAGGCCCGCCGCACGGGCCATGCCGCATAAACTTGCGCATAGATGCATGATATCCACACCCACGGCCACCCCCATTTCTGTGCGGATACAGGCTTACGCCCCTGTGAATGGCCCACAGCCCCCGCAGCGGGCACAAAGGCAGCGGGTGGATTTTACGTAAGGGCGCTGTATGCTGAAGGGTGAATATGGCTGAGCTTTCTCCTTCCTCCTCCGTGCGGGTTTCTGCGCGGCGCATTTTGGTGCTGGACCTTTTGGCCGGGTATGTAGATGCGCTGGGCTTTGTGTATCTGGGCGGGCTGTTTGCCTCTGCCATGACAGGCAACACAACCCATCTGGCCGCCGCCCTTGTTGGCGGTATTTGGCCGCATGCGTTGATGTTGCTGGGTATTTTAGGCACGTTTTTTGTGGTGGCCATGCTGGCCACTCTGGCACGGTTGCGCTGGCAGGCGGCCATTGGCATAGCCTGTGTGGGCGTGCTGCTGGGGGCCACGCAAATTGCCATGCTTACGCCGTGGCACCGCACGCTGGCCCTTGTTCTGCTGCCCGCCCTTATGGCCGTGCAGGGGGAAACGATAGCCCGCTTTTCTGGCAGTGCTATCCAGACCATTGTGATCACCAGCAATCTGCTCAAATGTGCCTCGGCACTGGCTACATCGCTGGCGGCGCGCTGGCCGGGCAGCACTATTAACCCCCCGCCACCGGGGGCGGCTTTGTTGCCGGGGCTTTCTTGGTTGGGGTTTGCGGCTGGGGCACTGTGTGGCACCCTAGCCATGGCGTGGCATGTGCCGCTGCCTTTTATCTGGCCCCTACCGCTATTGGTTTTGCTGTATATGGATATTGCCCGCGCCGAAGCCCATAACGCGCCACCCTGAACGCCACCCCACTCTTTTACGGACAAGAGTAATGACTGTTCTGCCCTGCCCCTCCCTGCCTTCTTCCGCCTCTGTTGCTTCCCTGTTTTATCGTGCACGCGGGCTTGCCGCGCTGGTGCTGCTGCCCACGCTGGCAGGCTGCGGATATATAGATAGCCGCACCGCCCATAAGGGCCAGTTGGCCGTGATTGGCATGACAAATGAGGACTTACAGGCCTGCGCGGGTATTCCCGACAAAACGCAGAAGATCGATGAGCACACCACGGTTTATCAGTACGTGCGCTCGGTCAACATGCCTTCCACCAACGATTCCTCGCTGTTTCCGCTCCAGACATTTGTGAACATGACACAAACCACCTTTGGCGGTGCGGGCAAAACCTGCGTGGCCAGCCTGCGGATGGTGGATGGCCGTGTGTATGACCTGCATTACAGCGGCGATAATGACCGCATGATTGGCACGGATGGCGCGTGCTCTACGGTTGTAAAAGGCTGCATCCGCTCCCCCGTGGCCTCCACCAACCGGTTCCATGACAGGTTGATTGGGTTTGGCCCGGTTTCGGCTTTTCATGAACCCAGCATAGAAGCCCAAAGGCGTGCGCTGCATTCGGTTTATGAACAGCCAGCCCCGCAGCGCATTCTCAACTCACAGCCGGATTCTGCTGGCACGCCTTCTTCCGCCGCAACGCCTGCGGTGCAGGCCACACCGGCAGCGCAAACGCTTACAG
>NZ_LHZQ01000020.1 GCF_001580915.1 Acetobacter tropicalis
GAGTGTCCGATAGAGGGTCGTTAAACGGACTCATGTTGAGAGGTGGCGCAACTCAAGGAAAACAGCCACCCACCGAGTCTCATATGAATGGTACCATATAAATTGCAGTCATGGGGCCTTATACGTTACAGTCCGATTCATGACGCACACACTGATTGGCTACGCCCGCTGCTCGACGGACAAGCAGGATCTCGCCGCCCAGCAGGACGCTCTGCTCAAACTCGGCGTCGCGGCTGATCGGATCTACACTGACAAGGGATTCACCGGGACGAACCGGGACCGGCCCGGTCTCGACCAGGCGCTGGCGGCGGTGCGTAACGGCGACACGCTGGTCGTGCCAAAGCTCGACCGGCTCGCCCGGTCCGTGCCCGATGCACGTGCGATCGGAGACAGCCTGGCCGCTCGTGGCGTGAAGCTCCAACTCGGTGCCAGTGTCCACGATCCGTCCGATCCGATGGGAAAGCTGTTTTTCAACATTCTTGCCACCTTCGCCGAATTTGAAGCAGACCTCATTAAACTTCGAACCCGTGAAGGGATGGCGGTCGCGCGCGCCAAGGGCAAGCTACGCGGGAAAAAGCCCAAGCTGTCCGATCGGCAGCAGAAGGAACTTCGCCGCATGTACGATACTGGCGACTATTCCATCAGTGACCTAGCTGATCTGTTTTCCATCTCGCGACCAACCGTTTATCGGACACTCAGGCGTCAGCC
>NZ_LHZQ01000133.1 GCF_001580915.1 Acetobacter tropicalis
CAGTGCCAGTGCCAGTGCCAGTGCCAGTGCCAGTGCCAGTGCCAGTGCCAGTGCCAGTGCCAGTGCCAGTGCCAGTGCCAGTGCCAGTGCCAATGCCAGTTTGCGGATGTTTTTGAGGTTGAAGGGGTGGCTTTTCGTCTCGACGCCTTGCACCCAACGCCAACGCCAACGCCAACGCCTTCAGTCGCACATACGCCTCGGCAGCGTTTACGCGTTGACTTTACCCAGCATTTAAAACGTCCCTCTCCGTCAGGAGAAGGACGCTGATATCATCAATGGGTCAGCCTTTGATCCAGTCCGGATGGTGCGGCACCGTGATGTCGCGCCCTTTGAGCATCATGTCCCAGTACACGCGCGGGAACACGGTGGACTTCAGGAACCAGGCAAAGCGGCTGGGTTTGCGCTGATCGTAAGGGAAGCTGGGGGCGGGTTTGCCGCCATACAGGAACTCGGCCAGAACAACCTTGCCATAGGCTACGGTCAGCGGGCAGGCGCCATAGCCATCGTAAGCCCCTGTCAGCGGCTTGCCATCCAGAGAGGCCAGAAGGTTTTTGGTGATAACCGGCGTCTGGGCGCGTGCTGCGGCCATGGTCTTGGCGTTTGACGTGCCGATAACGTCCCCAAGCCCGAAAATGGCGGGGTATTTGGTGTGTTGCAGGGTGGTGGGGTCCACATCTACCCAACCGCCACCATTGGCCAGCGGGCTCTGCTTGATGAAGTCCGGCGCGCTCTGCGGTGGGGTGACATGCAGCATGTCAAACTCTTTCACCACATGCTCGGTCTGGCCTTCTGCATTGGTGACGGCAAATGTCGCCTTGCGTTCCGGACCGTTTACAGCAACTAGATTGTGCTTGTACTGCAGGTTGATGCCGTAATAATCAATGGCTTCCTGCAGGGACGGACGATAATACGCCACGCCAAACAGGGCATCCCCGGCAAGGCAGAATTCTACATTGGTGCGGAACAGCGTGCCATGCTTGCGCCAGTAGTCAGATGCCAGATACGCGATTTTCTGCGGAGCCCCCGCGCATTTGATAGGCATGGGCGGCTGGGTGAACAGGGCGGTGCCGCCAGCCAGGGACTGAATGCATGTCCAAGTATATTCCACTGTTTCCTTGGAATAATTGCTGCATACGCCATTGCGGCCCAGCGTTTCTTTCAGGCCTTCAATTTTGTCCCAGTCCAGTTGCAGGCCGGGGCAGACCACCAGACGATTGTAGGTCACGGTGCGCCCGTCTTCCAGCGTTACCCGATTTTCATCAGGCTGAAAGGAGGCGGCAGCGACACGCAGCCACGTACAGCCGGAGGGAATAAGTCCACCTTCCTGCCGCAGGGTGCTTTTCAGGGTCATGGCCCCGGCCCCTACCAGTGTCCATCCCGGCTGGTAGGCGTGGGTGGTGGAGGGTTCGATAATAGCAATATCAAGGCTGGGGCGTTCATGCAGAAGACGGGCCGCAACCGCGATGCCGGCAGTACCGCCCCCCACGATAACAACGGTGTAGCGAAGGTCCGGCGTGGTGCCGGTTTCAGGCTGGGCCATGTATGTCTCCCTGGACGCTGTCATATTTACACAATTAAATTAACACACATCGATTATTAGTTAAGTTCTTTAATTGTCGATGTGGTATGTGCTCAGAGCAGTTCAGTCCTTGATCCAAACTTCCACCGGACCCTGAAGTTTCATGGTCAGGGGGTTGCCGTGGCGGTCAACTGTCTTGCCAACGGCCACCCGCACCCAGCCTTCGCTGATGCAGTATTCTTCCACATTGGTTTTTTCCACGCCCTTGAAGCGCACGCCAATCCCGCGTTCCAGAAGGTCACCATTGAAGAAGGGGCTTTCCGGATTGACGGAGAGGCGATCGGGCACGGTATCGGCTGACATGGTGTCTTATCCTTGTCTGGTTGGATGAATGGCTCGTGTCTTACCGGCTTTTGGCCGGAATGGCCATGTGACTTACCGCAGGGTGCATCCCCTCAGGAAGGGCGGGAGGACGCGATATCTGCATCTGGTCGGCGCATTCGGCTAAAGCGGTTGCGTACCGCCCCAGCTTTACGGCGTGTCCAGGCGCTAAAGCGGTGCATGAACAAATAGACAACCGGCGTGGAATACAGGGTGAGCAACTGGCTTGTGGCCAGCCCCCCTATCACGGCAATGCCCAGCGGACGGCGCAGTTCAGAGCCATAACCGTGGCCAAACACAAGGGGCACCGCACCAAAGGCGGCGGCAAGGGTTGTCATCAGAATGGGGCGGAAGCGGGTAATACACGCCTGATAAATGGCCTCCTGCGGCGGCAGGTTCTGCTCCCGCTCCACATGCAGGGCAAAATCAATCATCAGAATGGCGTTCTTTTTTACAATACCCACCAGCAGAATAACGCCAATCATGGCGATCAGGGAGAACGGTTCCCGACAGATCCAGAGTGTGAGCATGGCTCCCACAGCGGCGGAGGGCAGGGTGGAGAGAATAGTTAACGGTTGGATGTAACTTTCATACAGAATACCCAGCGTGACGTACATGGTGGCCAATGCCGCCACAAACACCAGCAGCTCATTGATCATGTTTTTCTTCATGTCCCCTGCCTGACCGGAGAAATCTCCGTGCAAGGCAACGGGAGTGTGCAGGCCGACCATGGCCTTCTGAATTTCCGATGTTGCATCGCCCAGAGATTTTCCGGGGGCGAGGTCAAAGGAAATGGAGCCGGAGATAAACCCGTTCTCGTGGCTGACTTCCAGCGGTGTGGGGGTGGTGACCAGCCGCGCCACGGTGGGGAGCGGCACCATGGTTTCAGAGGAAGAGGACACAGCAGACCCGTTGGAAGCGCCGGCACCACCGCCTGCCAGCCGGTTGGCAATGGCGTTGCGGAAGGATTGTTCGCTCAGGGTGACGGCCTGCGATGTTGAAGCGTCTGTTGGTTTTTTGACGCGCACGGTGTTGGAGGCAATGGCGCCGGACGCCGTGCCGCCTGCGGTGGAGACCCAGAGCGTTTTGAGCGTATCGGGATTTTCACGGAAGTATTTCTCAACTTCCATCACAACGTAATAGGTCGTCAGCGGTGTGGATATGGCCGAGGCCGTTCTCTGTCCGAAGGCATCATATAACGCATTCCCGATCAACTGGGGCGTTACCATATAACGGGCTGCGGTATCACGCTGGATCAGCACATGCATGGCCGTGCCGTTGCCAGAGAGATGACTGTTGACGCCAACCAGAACCTTGCTCTTGCGCAGCACTTCCGTCAGGCGCGGCACCCAGGTGTAAATGTCCTCATCATTATCGCTCTGGAAAATGTAAGTGTAGGTGCCTTCATGCTGGCGCTGGCCGCCGCCGTTGATATCCCCCGCGTTGGAAATGCTGGCGGTAAGGCCAGGAATGTCGCGCACACGCGCCCGCACGCGAGCGGCAATTTGCTCCGGGGTTGAGGTGCGGCCCGCTTTGTCCGTCAACTGTGCAAAGACTTCCGCGTTATTAGCGGAATCCTCCCCTGCAAAGCCCAGAACGGCTTCAACATCATGGTCAGCCATCATGGCCTGCACTACCTTGCGGGCCTTGGCCGAGGTGGCGGTGAAGGAACTGGTCTGATCCGTGCTCAGATAACTTTGGATCAGAGAAATATCCTCAGCCGGAAGAATGGTTTTGGACATCACGATCAGAATGCCGATGGTGGCAAAGAAGCTGAGCGGCAGAGAGGAAAAAATAAGCCACGGATGCCGCAGCGCCCACCGGAGCGAGCGCGTGTAGCCGCGCATCAGCCATTCCAGCCCCTTGTCCGTGGCATCGGCCAGAAGAGACGCCATGCGTACCAGAACATTGCCGCCGGAAGGCTTGGGTGCGCCTTCATGATGCACTTCCAGCATGTAAGCGCACATCATGGGGGTGAGCGAGATGGACAGGAAGAAAGAGACCGTGACGGCTGTTGTCAGCGTCATGGCGAATTCAAAGAAGATCTTGCCTGGTACGCCCCCCAGCAGAAGCAGGGGCAGAAAAACCGCGATCAGGGAAATGGTGATGGAGAGAATGGTAAACGCAATCTCGCGCGAGCCAAGAAGTGTTGCTTCCATGCGGCTCATGCCCGCTTCCATGTGGCGGGCAATGTTTTCTACCACCACAATGGCGTCATCCACCACAAAGCCGGTAGCGATGGTGAGCGCCATCAGCGAGAGGGTATCCAGCGAGAACCCCAGCAGATGCATGATGGCCAGAGATCCGGCCAGAGAGATGGGCACGGTAATGGCTGGGATAAGCGTGGAACGCCAACTGCGCAGAAAGGCCAGCACTACCAGCACAACCAGCAGAACCGAAATCAGCAACGTGTATTGCGTATCAACCAGCGCGCCACGGATGGAGACAGAGCGGTCTGACACCAGCTTGAACGAAACATCCGACGGCAGGGCGTTACTGAGAATTTCAGCACGCGCGCGGATGGCATCCGTGACTTCAATCACGTTAGCACCCGGTTGCGGGCGGATGACCGTGATAATGGCCGGTTTGTCATTATACCAGCCCGCCTTACGCTCATCCTGCGGGCCATTGCGTATCTTGGCCACATCCGTCAGCCGCACAGGCCGCCCGTTGCGGTAGCCGATTACCAGTTCCCGATACTGTTCTGCTGTCCGGGCCTGATCATTGGTTTCAAGTGTCAGACGCTGTCCACCGGACTCGATAAAGCCCTTGGGGGTGTTGGCGTTGGCAGAGGCCAGCGCTGATCGGACGTCTTCAAACCCCACGCCATATTTGTAGAGCAGGAGGGGGTTCATCTCTACCCGCACCGCAGGTTTGGATGCCCCCACCAGTTCTACCCAGCCCACCCCCTTCACGCCGGAAAGAAGGGGTTTAAGTCGCGTCTCGGCCAGATCCCGCAGGGAGGAGGATGTCCGTGTGTCTGATGTCATGGCCGCCAGCATGATCGGGCTGTCAGACGGGTTGGCCTTGTAATATTGCGGCGGCATCAGCAGCGTGTTGGGCATGTCCTGCCGGGCGGCCTGCAAGGCGGCTTCTACATCACGCGCGGCCCCGTTGATGTCACGGCTGTCATCAAAGAACATCAGGACAAAGGCATCCTTGTCCGTTGAATCGGAGCGCATGCTGGTCAGGCCCGCAATCTGGCCCAGATGCCGTTCAAGCGGGGTGGTGAGGGAACTGGCCATCTGCTGCGGCGAACTGCCGGGCTGGGAGGCCACAACATAGATCACCGGCACGGAAATATTGGGCAGATCAGCCACAGGCATGGCGCGGTAGGCAAACACGCCAGCCAACACAAAAGCCATGGCCATCAGAATAGTGCCGACAGGCCGCATGATAAAAAGTCGGCAGATGGACAAGCGGGGTCTTCCTTACGTGAGGGACGGCTTTTTCCGGCCCGCTGGGCCGGAGTAAACCGTTATGTCAGTTTCGTGCAGCATAATGTTGGAACTAAGCAACGAAAATACCAATCTGGTATCAGAGGGCACTTCTGCTCCTGCCAGACGGAAAAAAGCGCAGGGCTATGGTATTGCGGTCACGCGGTCAGCGTGGGTGCGGGCGGGTGGTGCACTGGCATCTGGAATAATTTTGCCGCTGCCATCCCGCTCTGTCGCCAAGGTGCCGGATACCTTGTTGACGATAATACTGCCGCTGGACATGACATGAAAAACGCCCACATCCGTATCCCCGTGCATTACTGCGTCTCCCGTGCTGGCGGAGGTAATTTCAAGCGCCTGCAAATGGCCACTCTGTGCAGTCAATGTGGCTGAGCCCCCCAGATACAGGGCAAGAGCGGGGGCGGTAATGGCGCGGATGGTGATGGGTGCCGCTGTTTCCGAGCGAATGCGTGCGGAATCGGACAAAGTGCGGATGGTAATGGGGCCAGTGGAAGCGGAGACCAGTCCGAGCTCTCCCGCCTTACCCATTTCCACCGGGGCAGACCCGGCGCGAATAAATACGGTGCTTTTGCGGTCATCCAGCAGAACCGCCGTGCGGCCTGCATTATCTATGGTCAGCGGGGTGCTTGGGCGTGTGGTAAGCGTCAGCGCGCTGGCCAAGGGTGTTGCCGCCGTGCAGTTGGCTTGTGTGATGTAAACCACGTTATCCGGGCCAATTTTGGCCGTAACGCCAGGCGGAAGAGTATCGGGAAGCTGCACGGCACCATGAATGGCGGTGGAGGCTGCAACATGCAGGTTGGAAAGACAGGGGGTGCTGATGCTGACCCCTTTACCATCCAGATCAACCGCCGCATGGGCAGGAGATGAATACAGCGCCAGAAACGGGCCGATCAGCGCCGCGCAGGACGCAAGGAGAACACATCGGGCAGCGGAGTGCATCATGGCGCTACTATGTGCCATGCCTCAGCCCGTGCCGTCCAGTTGGTGTTGCAGCCCGCACCTGCTGAGGCACTCATAAGAGCGCGGCAGCGCGTATGTGCTCGGGTTTTTTGGGGGGTGTATGGCGTGCCTTTTGCTTAGTCGCGGGTGCCGCTGCCACCTGTGCCGCCCATCAGGGTATCATGCAGGCGGTCAAAAGTTTCGGTCAGGGTGTCATGCGCACGTTTGCCTTTGCTGCCCACAATGGTGACGGTGGTTGTCATGCCTGCGGCAAGCTGGGTACCGGGCGGGATGCTATCAATATGCACACGTACCGGAATACGCTGCGCCAACCGTACCCAGGTATAGACCGGATCAACCGAGGGCAGGCCCTGTGTGGCCGGGGTGGCGTTGGGCGTGGCAATACCGCGTGTGATGCTGACCACATGGCCCCACATGGGCGCGCGATAGCCCATCAGATCCATCCGCACGCGGTCTCCCACATGAATGGCGCGGATCTTGGTTTCTTCAAAATAGCCGTCCACCCAGTAGGATGAGGCATCAATCACCCGGATGTTGGATTTTCCCGCCGTGGCAAAATCCCCCACGCGCATGATCAGGTTGGTAACGTAGCCTGTCACCGTGCTGCGCACATGGGTTCGGTCCAGATTGATCTTGGCCTGAGAGAGCGCCGCCATGGCTTCCCCATACTGGGCTTTCGCAATATCCGCCGTGGCCTGATAAACCTGCTTTTCTTCGCGTGAGGCCGCAACTTCCGTCAGTTTGTCACG
>NZ_LHZQ01000217.1 GCF_001580915.1 Acetobacter tropicalis
GGCTCAGGGCTCAGGGCTCAGGGCTCAGGGCTCAGGGTGTGGCGATACGCCATACTCTGACAAGGGTTTTCTCCTTTTTATTTAACGTTGTTTGAGAACCAGCCTTATAGGCTTGGCAAAAGAGTTCCGGGCTGGCCAAGGGGTAAAGATGCCTCCTACCAAGCCCTTGAAGCGCAGAGAAACCACCGCTCCTGCCTGTGTTCCGCTCACAGGCCCTTCCGAACGTGCTGCCATCCTCCCCAACACGCCCGCATCTCCGTAATGAACGGCTAAGGGGCCTGTAGTAGTGAGAGGGGCACGGCATCGGCCATGTGACGGTATCCCTCGGCATTGGGGTGCAAATGGTCCCCGCTGTCATACGCTGGGAGCATATGGTCCGGGTGGGCCGGGTCACGCAAGGCGGCATCCATGTCCACCACGCCATCAAACGCGCGGCCAGTCCGAATCCATTGATTGACGGCCTGCCGTTTGGCTTCCCCGGCTGGTGAGTAATAGCCGGGGAAAATGGTACCTGCGAAAGGCGTCAATGTTGCGCCAATAACGCGCAAACCATGCTGATGGGCCCGCAGAACAAGCTGTTGCAGCCCGGCGATGAGATCTTCCGTGCTGACCGCCTGCTCCGCCAACCCCTGCGCGCCGGGATGCCCGATATCATTGATGGATTCCATGATGATCACCGTCCGCACACCGGGTACGGACAGCACATCACGGTCAAACCGGGACATAGCGCTTGGGCCGCTTTCCGCCAAGGGCAGATCATGCTGCACGCGATTGCCGCTGATGCCTGCATTCACAACCGATACAGCCATTCCTGCCCGGATCAACCGTTGGCTGAGATCATCTGGCCAGCGCTGGTTGGCATCCACCGGAGAGCGCAGGCCATCTGTAATGGAATCCCCAAGGGCGACGACTGCCTGCCCACCATGGCGCACCACACTCACACCTGAAAGAAACAGCCGGGCCTGTGTTGTGGTGGCGTTTGGCAGGGTGGAAGCCGTGCTGGCATCTGGCCCGCGGGACACATAGGTTGTAGCGAGCCCGAGCGGATGCGTGGCCACCGGCCCGGTAGAACGGGGCACATAAAAACTGATGACCACATCCTGCCCGGCAGAAGTCGTTACCGGCGCAACATCACTGATGGCGACGCCACCGGCAGGAATGACAATGCCCTTGCGACCACCAAACGTAAGGGCATGATCACTTGCTGGGTCAATGCTGCCTTTCTGTGCGCCGGGCAGCGCCACATGCGCGGCCTCAATCACCAGCGGCGCCTGCCCCATCTCATTGCTCAGACGCATGGAAACACCCTCACCACCCAGAGAAAGCCGCACTGTCTGGCGGATCGTGCTGGCCACAACAGCGGGGCCTGTCGGGAAGGCCGGTGCGGCTCCCCACACGCCCACCGTTACGGAAGGTACATTCTGAGCCTCCTGAGGCGCTGCGTGCACAGGGCAGGCTGTAGCCACTGCAGCAAAGGCCGCGCCCAGCAGCACCGGAAGAATATCTGCAACGCTTCGCTTTCTGTTTCTTTCAGGCACGGCAGCAACCACGGCACATATCTCCCTGTTCCGGAACGCGCGTTGCGCTATCCTGTTCGCTCAACCATGCACCCACCGAAGGGCTGGCGTATAGCCCCCTAAGAAGGCCCCTCATGCCCGTTCCGCACCGTATTCTGATTCTGGGAAATAGTGGTTCTGGAAAGACCTGGCTGGCCCAGACACTGGCGCACCGCCTGCAAAGCACCGCGATTGAACTGGACACGCTGCACTGGCTGTCGGGAGGTTTTCAGCAAAGACGACCGCCTGAGGCTGCCAAAAGCGCGGTGCGGGACCGTGCTCTAGCTGAAAAATGGGTGATTGAGGGCGTTTTCGGCTGGCTGGCCGCCGAGGCGATACCCAGAACACAGCAGTTGATCTGGCTTGTTTTGCCGGAAGAAGAATGCGTGAGAAATCTGGAATCCCGCCCTATCAAAAGCGGGGAAGATGATGCCTCCCGCTCAGCCCTGTTCCAATGGTGCCGGGAGTATAGAACCCGCCAGAATGCCAACGCCTTTGCAGGCCATCAGGGCCTGTATGACCAGTTCACGGGCGAAAAACACATTCTTGCCAGCAGGCAGGAGATTGCCCGTTTCCTCTCAGAATTTCCCTGACGCGACTGTCAAAAACGGCAGACAAAGCAGGTGAGGAGTATGTGACGCTGCAAAAGGGGAAGATTTTATCGCCACGCCCCATGCCGCCCTATCAGGATGAAACAGCCCACATAACGGTCCAGCCAAAACAAAAAAGAGCCGCCAAACTGATCTGGCAGCCTTTTTGAACACTCATTTTGAAAGAACTACTGAGCGCACCATTTCCCGAAGCGGAAACAGCCTCGTAAAACACCAAGCGGCCAGACTGCGCTGCCCCACAGGCACAAAAAAAGACGGAAGAGGAAACCCTCTCCCGCCCTTTCCGGCGTTGCAAAAGCAGCGTTCCGGTAGATCAGCGCTTGCTGAACTGGAAGGAACGACGGGCTTTGGCGCGACCGTATTTCTTACGTTCAACCTGACGGGAGTCACGGGTCAGGAAGCCAGCAGCCTTCAGGATGCTGCGCAGGCCGGGTTCATAGTGCGTGAGCGCACGGCTGATGCCGTGACGGACAGCGCCAGCCTGACCGGACAGACCACCACCAACAACCGTGCAGACAACGTCAAACTGGTTGTAGCGATCAGCCACAAGGAAAGGCTGGGTCAGCAGCATACGCAGCACGGGGCGGGCAAAGTAGGTGCCAACCGGGCGGCCGTTAACCGTGATATCGCCTTTGCCGGGCTTGATCCATACGCGGGCCACGGCATCCTTACGGCGGCCGGTTGCGTAGGAGCGACCCTGCGCATCGCGCTTGGCTTCATAAACAGGGGCTTCTGGAGCTGTGGGAACAACGCCCTTCAGATCAGCCAGCGTGCCTGTACGTTCCTGAGTTTCAGACATGTTGCTCAGCCTTTCTGCGCGTTAACAACGTTTTTGCGGTTCAGCGCCGCAACATCCAGCACCTGCGGCTTCTGGCCATCATGCGGATGGTTCGGGCCAGCATAAACATGCAGGCTGCGCATCTGTTCACGCTGCAGCGGGCCACGGGTGATCATGCGTTCAACAGCCTTCACCACAACGTGGTCAGGGTTCTTGCCACCCAGACGCTGCGCAATGGTGCGGGTCTTGATTCCGCCCGGATAACCGGTGTGGTAGTGGAACAGCTTCTGGCCGGCTTTGTTGCCCGTCAGCGCCACCTTTTCCGCGTTGATGACAACAACGTGGTCGCCACAATCAACATGCGGGGTGAACTGGGGTTTGTGCTTGCCGCGCAGACGGTTTGCGATGATGACGGCCAGACGACCAAGACCGAGGCCTTCGGCATCGATCAGGATCCAGTTCTTCGTCACCTCCGCGGGTTTCAGCGAGAGGGTGGTCTTCATAGAGTATGATTCCGTTAAGACTGTATGCTTAAAGATGCTGCCTTATGAGCATGCGTACCCGCTTCGTCAAGAGAAATTGGCGTTCATGACCGTTATTTCAACGGTTTTTCTTCAGGTAACATGTTACCGTATCCTGACTTGCTCTCCGCCCCCGCAGTGCACTAAAGGAGAAGAAGCGTTGAAGAGTTTCTTGTAAAAAACAGGCAGGATTTCCGGCTGGTGAAGAAAAAAGTTCTTGTAACTATAGGCAGTGTTGCCGCCGTTGCCTGCCTTGGCTGGCTGGCGGCCCGTCATGCCGAACATGTCATGCTGGACAAGAGCATTGACAGTTTCCGCCAGACTCTGGGCCCGGATGCCTCCTTCACCTATCAGAAAGCGTGGCCCGGCCTGCTGGGCCGCAGCGTGAAGTTCACCGGCCTTGTCTTCCGGCAGGGGCCGGAAACCATTACGGCGGATGATGCGGAAATCTCCAAGATCGCCGCCGCTGGCGAGGATGCACGCCGAATCGGGCGGCTAACGTTCCGCAATTTCCAGTTGGCAGACCCCGCAGGCAGCCTGCATCTGGATACGCTGGCGCTGGACGATGTGACTATGCCCACCAAGGCGGACGAGCAGCACGGCACCCCGGCGCAGGCGCTTGAAATTCGTCATGCGGAAGCGGGCAAGCTGCATGGGTTTGTCAGCAGCCTGCAATCTGATCTCTCGGCCCGCTCTCTTATTGTAGATGATTACGGCCCCAACGAGGCCTCCCGACTGGAAGCGCATGAAGCCGGGCTTTCAACCGATGTTGCGCCCCAACGCCATATCAAGGCGGCCTCCATCATTCTGGATGGGCTTGATCTGGCGGGGCTATACGCCAGCCTTTCCTCCGGCACGCCCTATACCCAGCATAACGGCACGCGCGATATCCAGATTGAAAAGCTGAGCATCGATGGCACAACCCCGCTACTGCGGGTTGGTGCGCTGCATTCTCACGCCACCCGTACGGACGCGAATGAAAAAGAGGTCTACAGCTTGCAGGGGCTGGAACTGTGGCCGGACGTGCCTAACCTCTCCATGCTGCCTGCGCTGGGCTATGACCGCTTTCGGGGGTCGCTGGTCCTAAACGACACGCATGACTTCAAGGCCTCTAAACTACATGTGGAAGAATTCAGTCTGGATGCGCCGGGCATGGGCCGCCTGCATCTGGATGGAGATTTCAGCCAGACCAGCACCACCACCCTGCTTTCTGCCGGCGCGGCAGACATGCAGGTGCAGAGCCTGAACATCACCTACACAGATCACGGGCTGGTGCCCCGCGCGCTTGGGGCGGCAGCCAAGGCACGCGGCGTAAAGCCGGAAGAGCTGAGTGCCGCGCTGCAGGCCCAACTGGCCCCGCAGGGATCAGACCCCAAGGCCGTCATGCCGCAGATTGCCACCTATCTGCGCCAGCCGGGCAAAGGGCCGCTGACCATTACCATCCGGCCACCACAACCCTTGCCGGTAATGGCTATTGCCGCTGCCATGAGCATGCTGACCACCACCCCCCAGATGGCCCAGCAGATTGGCCTGAGCATCAAGGCCCCATAAGCGAGGCCCAGGGAGACAAACGCCGTGAGCCAGCCCTCGGACGCAGAAAAGGCCGAAGGGTCAGCCTCTTCCCCGCAGCCACAACCGGCGACAGGGCAAGCGGGAGCACCCGGCCAGACAGGCAGCAGAGAGCCGGTGCATGTCATCGGTGCCTCTGGCCGGTCTGGGCAGGCTGTCTATAAGGCACTCAGGGCACAGGGCACGCCTGTTGTGCCTCTTATCCGTAACCCGGCGTTTGCCTCCGGCCTGCCGGGAGCGCGCCTGATTGATCTGACGGGCCCCACAGACCAGCTTCGCGCTGCGTTGGCGGATGCCACGGCCATTGTCTGCACCGCCCATGCCCGGAACATTCCCGCCCTGCTGGCCGCAGCGCCCCCAAATGCCAAGCTGATCTGCCTTGGCAGCACCCGCAAGTTCACCCGCTGGCCAGATGCCCACGGGCAAGGCGTGTTACGGGGAGAAAAGGCGCTGATGGCGTCCGGCCGCACCGGCATTATCCTGCACCCCACCATGATTTATGGCGCACAGGGTGAAAATAATGTGCAGCGGCTGGCGGCTCTGCTGCGCTTTATGCCCGTTGTTCCGCTGCCTGCTGGCGGCAAGGCACTGGTGCAGCCCATCTGGCAGGGGGATGTCACGGCTTCCATACTCGCCGCACTGGACCGTCACTGGCAGGGGCCAAAATCTCTGGTTATTGCCGGGGCACGGGCTGTTTCCTACCGGCATTTCATTGAACTTGTCTGTCAGGCAGCCGGATTGAAGCCGCGCCCCGTCCTTCCCGTGCCGGCGGCCCTGCTTATGGCGTTAGCGCGGCTGACGCCCTTCCTGCCCGGCATCCCCCGCATTGACCCTGCGGAAATACGCCGCCTGCTGGAAGACAAGAATTTTGACATCACACCCATGGAAACCTTTCTGGGCATAAAGCCGGTTCCGCTGGAAAAAGGCTTGGCCACCTTATGGCCAACACCAGCCCCCTGATCTGCTCGAACTGCGTTCAAGATAAACGGTTTTCCAAAACACCTCGCCTAAGGAGTGTTTGAAAACCCTGCTTGATCGGTCTGGTGGGTCTTTTGTGGTCGAATATGTTGGATACTCGTCCTGATGGCCCCGCATCGCGCCTTCAAATCCGCCTTTCCAGCCCCCCCCTGTTACCTGCTGGCATCTGGGGACTGAAAAAGCGGTTTTGCCGCCGCGGTATAATGTCATTAAGACGAAAGAATACCGTCTTCAGGCATAAAAGGGAATGTCACACAGATCTGGACTATTTTTGAACCGCCTTTTTAAAAATGAAACTCTAAAAAAGAATCTTTTTTATGGAAGAGCCAGCCAGCATTGCGGTTGACGTAGCTTTATCCAACACCACGCCGTTTCCTGAAAAAATTCAGGAAACGCATTTCTTTTAAAAGAGCTTTCACGGAACACAGCACAAAAAAGAAAAGCCGGACATTCTAGAGGAACATCCGGCCTTCTCACAGCATGATGCGGCCTTTAAACAGCCGTCCTGCTTATTTCTGCATAATACGACGGCAGGTTTCCGCAGCGTCCTGCTTTACGTCATACGGTCCTGCGGCAAGGATTTGCAGTGTAAGCATGCTCACACCCTGCGTTGGCGCATCACCCAGCGGAAGAACGGCGTTACCGTTTGTCCAGCGTACGCCACCCTGCTCAAGACCATGCCAGCCGGACAGATCTGCATCGGTCAGATGCGTTGTTACCGGCTGCATCTGGTTGGCATGCAGCACCATCACGCTACCAACCAGCACCCCAAGCGTGCGACGATCATCCACAAACGGGCCGATCACATCACACGGACGGCTTGCGCGAGAGACAAGGCGCACGGTGCTTACACCCGCAGGTACCATGAAAGACACCATCTGCCCTTTGGTCTGCCGCACCGGACGGATGAGGCTCCCTGCCTCAGTCAGCAAGGACAGTTCAGCGTCCTGCGTCAAATGCCGGTCCTGCGCGTCTGGTGCGGTACCTGCCACCACACCTGCGCGCTCTGCCAGCGCCCGGAACAGTGGCTCAACAAAATCGGCACGCACTTCCAGCGGGGCAGCGGCATCAGCCGCCCAGGTCTTTCCGCGAGAATGCAGGGACACAACATTGCTGTCAGACACAAAGGAAGAACGGTTTCCTGTATCCAGATAGCTTTCTGTCAAAACGCCATCTGCCACCAGCACGGAATGATCTTCCGTCTCAACGTGATAATACTCATAGGTGGTGAGGGTACGATCGTAAAAAATGCTTGTGCCGTTTACCAGCATCCGCACAGGAACAAACCTGCCATCCATCAACAGACAATGTTCTGATGTTACCAGCATGTCCTGATAGGGCACGCCTTCTGCCAAAGCATCTTTCAGAACAAGTACAGGATAACCCGCTTCGTCATCAGGAAGACCGGCCGAGACAATCTTCCGGTTTTTACCAACCCATACAACAGGCTTTTCACACTCACGCCCATCATGCTGAACCAGAAGCATATCCCCTTTGCGGATATCTTCCACAGATACGTCTCCAGACACAGTGCGTAGCTTCACGCCCGTCAGGAAGCAGGCTGCCGGGGTAGTGTCTTCAATCAGCCAGCCGGTCGTGCCATCCGTCACAATGGTTGTCTGAGCCGGAGGTGCATAACCGGCAGCCATGTTCACGGTTGGATACGTAATGCTGCGCCCATTATCCAGCTTGATAACCAGCGTGTAGGAACCGTTATCATTCTTGGTATAGTTTGCTGAAACCGGCTGGGAGGACGTGCCCAGAATACCAAAATGCGTGTTGCCAGAAACATTGTTGATCACCGCGCCCTGCACGTTGCCATCATTGTTGGCGTATCTGTCATTCACGTAAATGGTATTAACGGTATTGGGGTCGACATTGATGGTTGCACTTTCTCCCCACAGATTGGCAAGAATGGTGCTGCCCTGCTGAAGGTTGACCGTCCCGCCATTCACATTGATGGGGGTGGCGGTGGTGCCCAGCGTGGCGTTGATCAGATTGATCGTACCACTTCCGTTGTTCAACTGCCCATTATCAAAAACCACGTTGCCATCATTGTTCATGATGGTCAGTGTGCCGGACTGCGAATTGATCCCGCCCAGTTCAACCTTGGCGGACGTATCAACAATAATCGTGCCGTAATTTTCAAAACCGGCAGACGCGAAAACATAGCCGTTACTACTGCCGTTCTGATAATTTCCCGTGATCTTTAATGTGCTGTCCTGCCAGACGCTCAGGCTGCGAAGCTGATTATAGTATGGCGCATTGACCACAACCGTACTTGGCGTTGTACTGCCCGAGTAGCCAACATTCACATCCGCATTCTGCTCAGCCTGCGGGATGGCGGGAGAACCCGTTATGTCCTCGGTAGGGATACGGTTGTTAGAGCTATCATAAAGGGCCCAGTTGTTCGGATCAGACCAGTCTCCACCACTGGTCGGCCCAACCCAACGCCAGGAACCATCATGCTGATGATAGTTGTGCCCATCACTGCTTGCGGCAATGCCCGCGCCGGTTGTGTCAGTATCCGTCGCAATCTGAGCAAGGGTCTGGTGTGTGGTGTCATCCGTGTAGGAGGGTGCAGGAACCGTTGATGGATCTTCAATCAGCCAGCCTGTGGTGCCATCCGCGACAATCTCGGCATGGGCAGGCGGCGTGTAACCACTCGCCATGTTGACTGTGGGATAGGTAATGCTACGCCCATCCTCCAGGGAGATAACCAGCGTGTAAGACCCATCTGTATTCTGCGTGTAATCAGCAGCAACAGGTTCGGATGACGTACCCAGAATGCCAAAATGCGTGTTTTCCGAAACACCATTGATGGTTGCACCCTGCACGTTACCATCATTGTTGGCGTATCTGTCATTCACATAAATGGTATTAACGGTGCTGGGGTCCACATTGATGGTTGTGCCCTCACCCCACAGATTAGCCACCAAGGTGCTGTTCTGCTGAAGGTTGACCGTACCGCCCGCGACTGTGATGGGATTGGCAGTAGTACCCAATGAGGCATTGATCAGATTGATGGTGCCACCATTGTTCACCTGATCATTATCAAAAACAACGTTTCCATCATTGTTTTTAATGGTCAGCGTGCCACCCTGCGAATTGATGCCACCCAATTCAACCCTGGCGGACGTATCGACAAGAATGGTGCCGTAGTTTTCAAAACCGGCTGTAGCGAAAACATAGCCGTTGGTATCACCACTCTGATAATTGGCGGTGATTTTCAGCGTGCTGTTCTGCCATACACTCAGGCTGCGAATCTGGTTGTAATAAGGCGCGTTGACCACAACCGTCATAGGGGTTGTGTTGCCATAATACGCGACATTGGCATCCGCGTTCTGCTCACTCTGCGGTACGGCCGGAGACCCGGTAGTGTCTGAAACACTGTTGCCGCGAGGATCTACAAGCTTCCAGTTTGCCGGGTCTGACCAGTCTCCCCCCGTAGCCGGGCCTGCCCACCGCCACGCATTGTCATGCTGATGGAAATTGTGGCCGTTGCTGCTGTACTGAGACGTATCCCCGCCTGCTGCTGCGGCATCCGCCGCTATTTGTGCAAGCTCGTCGGGACTGACGGCGTTGTTATCGGACATCGCGTGTTCTCCTGATTTGTCATCACGAGCTTTTCCAACCCAACCGACGCCCAGCGACTCGAATGTTTTGAAAAAACTATCAGGAGCGTCATAGTGAGAAAAATTCGTTAATCAAATGTTAATTAAAGGTGTACAATTAACGAATATTATATCCTTTGAGTCCACTTGATAAATTTATTCAAATGTTTTTAAGACTGAAATTTTAAGTCATACGATTTTTGAATGCTTTCATTTATAATTTCTTATAAAGATAAAATATATATACTATAACATCGAATATTATTTGATATTATCTAACTAAATATTCCGTAATATTTTCTTTCATTACGCTTGTATCCGCACAAACACCATTTAGATTTTGAATGACATTTCCCTTAAAAATCTTAGGAAGACGCTTTTCTTATACGAAAATTTTATGAAAAAATTTTCTGCCTTCTGGAAGACCCATCCCCTCTTTTTCCTGCATGCAAGAGGGTAAAATGTCACGACCACCCGTTAGAGTTGTGTCATCACTGGCTCAAAAGTCGGGTCTTTACGGGGTGGTGGGGTCAAACGCTGGATGTAGATTTTCTCATCGCGGTTAGAAATCCATACGCGGTTATGACGCAGGAAATCCGCCCCCAACAAGGCATCGCCTTCCGTCTGCATAGCGGCCACAGCCAGAACAGGATTGATAAAAACATCGTCTCCTATCTGAAGCCTTTCAAAACGATGTAGCTTGACCTGAAAAGAGTACCGGTCAATCCCTCTTGAGGAAAGAGACATATCTGCCTTCAGTTGATCCGCATACACACCGGCACGGTGCGCCTGCCGGGGTAGAATAACCGTCATGCTTGACCCGCTATCAAGCACGGCATCAATCTCATGCCCATTCAGTTCAAGAGGAAGTTCGATGTGAGAGGGCCCTGCCCAGTGAAAAGCAACACTGGAGACCGGCCCGTCCCACGTGGGCGTAGGTGAATTACACCCGCGTATCTGATACAAATTGATGGTGTGCTCAGGAAGGTTGAACACTACCTCAAACGCTTTCAGAAAATCCGCACCAAACAGCCCCACCACCGGCAGGGTGTTGATAGAGCCAAAAACTCTGGGTGTATCAACCAAGACAACGTTTTCTGCTTTGGCAGCCCCCAACCCCAGTGTGTCCACCTGAAAAATAGAGGACAGAACAACGCCCCCTACGCCTTGAACTGGCACATCTCCCGGCATAATCCTGAGTTTGTAATCGTGCGCCGCCTTGCGCGAAACCATGGAGACACTGGCCCCGGTATCCACAATCATGCCAGCTTTCTGGCCATTGAGCGTGACTTCCACCACGGGCGAGCCCTGAGTGTTCACAACCGGCAGGGTGCCCAACGTGGCAATCCGACACCCTTGGGGCCTTTGCGCACATCCGGCCACCCCTATCAGAATGGCCAGACATATCCCCCGAAACCGCTGCATCATTCCCGCGTCCCTCCATCCGGAGCGGGAGGGAGGAAAAAACCTTTCCTCAGCCGCCCTTTTTGGCCGCCCCCCCACGGGGGCGAACGGCCGGAAGCATTTCTCCGGTTACCGCGTAATAGACACGTTCTGCAATATTGGTGGCGTGATCTCCGATCCGCTCCAGATTTTTGGCCACAAACAACAGATGAATACAGGGGCCGATCTTGCGCGGATCTTCCATCATGTATGTCACCAGTTCCCGGAACATGGCGGTATAGAGTTCATCCACCGCCGTATCCGCATTCCAGACCTCCATGGCGCGGGTGCTGTCATTGTTGGCCATGGCCTCAATAGCCTTGTTCAGGTTTTCCTGCACAAGGCGACTCATGCTGCGCAGCGCACCAAAGGATAGCGCACCATCCAGCGGCTCCACCTTCATGGCCCGACGGGCAATGCTGGACGCATAATCTCCAATACGTTCCAGATCACCTGTTATTTTCAGCACAGCCACAATCAGCCGCAGGTCCACCGCCATGGGCGCGCGCAGAGCCAGAATACGGATAGCCAGACTCTCGGCATCCCGCTCCAGCGCGTCCACCTCAACATCCAGTTCAGGGGGCTCTACCGCAGCTTCCTCATTCTGATCCACCACGGCGGCAATGGCCTGTGCGGTCTGGCGTTCTACCAGGCCGCCCATCCGGGCCACAATGCCACGCAGGCGGTCCAGTTCCTGATCATAGCGGGTGACGGTATGTGCGGGTTCATTTCCCATCGGTCTGCCCTCCCTGTTCAGCCAAAGCGGCCGGTAATGTAGTCCTGTGTACGGCTCTCACGCGGGTTGGTGAACATGCGGGCCGTGCTGTCCACTTCCACCAACTCGCCCAGATAGAAGAACGCCACCTGATCCGCACAACGCGCTGCCTGCTGCATGTTGTGCGTTACAATCGCAATAGTGAACTCAGTTTTCAGTTCATCCAGCAGTTCTTCAATACGGGCGGTGGAAACCGGATCAAGCGCGGATGTTGGTTCGTCCAGCAGAATCACTTCCGGCCGCGTGGCAATGGTGCGGGCAATACACAGCCGCTGTTGCTGGCCACCAGACATGGCTGTGGCGGACGCCTGAAGGCGATCCTTCACTTCCGCCCATAAAGCCACGCGGCGCAGAGCATCCTCTACCCTGCCATCCATTTCAGACCGGCTGACGCGTTCATGCAGGCGGATGCCAAAAGCAATATTATCATAAATGGACATGGGGAACGGGGTTGGTTTCTGAAACACCATGCCAATGCGAGACCGCAGCAGATTGAGATCAACCCTTGGGGCCAGAATGTTCTGGCCATCAAACAGCACCTCTCCCGTGGCTTTCTGGCCGGGGTAGAGATCATACATGCGGTTGAGCACCCGCAGCAGGGTAGATTTACCACACCCTGAGGGACCGATCATGCCTGTCACGCTCCGCTCGGGGAAATCGAGCGAGATATCATGCAGCGCACGGGTTTTACCGTAATAGAAATCCAGATTCCGCACCTGAATGGCCAGCGCGTGCGGCGCGTCCGCAAAACCTTGGCCCGCCGTTATACTTTCTGGCTGCATGGTGCTGCTCCTGGTATCTCCGTTCATGTCCGTCCCCCGCGGATGCCCACCCGCACCACAATATTGATAATCAGAACCCCCATTGTCACCAGCAGCGCGCCGGTCCATGCCTGCTGCATCCAGTCCTGATAGGCGGAGCCCGCATACTGGTAGATGGCAACAGGCAGACTGGCCATGGGCCGCCGCATGTCCAGAGACCATTCGGAATTGCCCAGTGAGGTAAACAGCAGGGGGGCCGTTTCACCCGCCACACGGGCAATAGCCAGCAGAACGCCGGTCATGATACCGCCACGCGCGGCCCGCACACAGATAAACAGGATCACCCGCCATTTTGGGGCACCCAGTGCAATACCTGCCTCACGCATGGCAACAGGCACCAGCCGGAGCATATCCTCCGTGGTACGCACCATGATGGGCATGGCCAGAATGGCCAGCGCCACGGCCCCCGCATAACCCGAAAAGTGCCCCAGCGGGGCCACCAGAACCATGTAAATAAACAGGCCGATCAGAATGGACGGAGCCGACAGCAGCATGTCCGACACAAACCGCACAGTGCGGGCCAACACGCTGCCTGCCCCGTACTCCGCCAAATAAATGCCGGTCAGCAACCCTGCGGGCGCGCCCAGTAGAATGGCCAACCCTGTCTGCAACAGGCTGCCTGCAATGGCATTGGCCAGCCCGCCATCTGCCCCCGGTGCACCCATGGAATGCGTAAACAGGTGAAGTGAGAGACCCGGCAAACCGTTTCTGAGCAGCGTCCACAAAATGGAGCCAAGCACCAACACCACAATACAGGTGGCGCACCAGCTCAACACCGTAGCCAGATGGTCCATCACCCGCCGCTGCATAGCGCGGGAGCGGAACTTGCCTGAAACCGGACGGCCAAGACTTTGCTGGTTCATGAGCGCTTCCCTGCCTGTGCTTCACCACGCGCCAGCAGAATGCGCGAACACCAGAGGGTGATAAAGGAAATGGCCATCAGGATTGCCCCCAATGCCAGAAGAGACGCCAGCTTGAGGCTGCCAGCCGGGCTTTCTGGAAATTCCAACGCAATAAGAGACGCAATGGTGTTGGCAGGCGCAAACAGAGACCACCCAATATGGTTACTGTCACCAATCACAAAGGTCACGGCCATGGTTTCTCCCATGGCGCGGCCCATGCCCAGCACAATGCCACCTACCACCCCCTGACGGGACCATGGCAGTACAACCTGACGCATGACCTCCCATCGGGTAGCACCCAGACCGTACGCGCTTTCACGCAGAACAGTTGGCATGGAGGTAAACACATCCCGCATGACAGCGGTGATGGACGGCATGATCATGATGGCCAGCACCAGCCCCGCCGTCAGCAGCCCCGTGCCAAACGGTGCGCCAGCCACCAGAGCGGAAAGGCCCGGCACATGCCCGAACAGATGTCGGGCCATAGGCTGCACGTAATGCGCCATGGGCGGTACCAGTACGAAGAACCCCCACATGCCGAAAATGATGGAGGGCACAGCCGCCAGAAGCTGCACGGCCATGCCAATAACGGAGGCAAGGACTGGCGGGGCAAGGGCTGTCAGCCAGAAGGCCGTGCCAAAAGCCAGAGGCACTGCAATAAGCAGAGCCAGAGCACTGCTGGCCAGAGTGCCAAAAACCGGGGCCGCCGCCCCAAAATGTTGCGTAACCGGGTTCCAGATTGCCGTGACCAGAAAATGGAGGCCAAACGCCCGGAACGCAGGCAGACCGCCAAGGGTCATGACGGCAATAATTGCCCCCAGCACCAGCAAAACGCCAATGCCTGTCATGACAACCAATGCCTTGAAGAGTGGGTCCCCAGTAAACCGCGCGCCAGCGCGGGGCTTCACGCCATCCACCGGGGCGGGCTGCGTTGCGGATACGTTCATCTGCACTCCGTTCCGATCTGCAATCGGGCGCTGCGAGCAATACTGAACCCCCCGCTCTCCTGCAACCACAGGAGCACGGAAAGCCTGACAAAGTCTCATTTTGTCATAAAACTGTAGTATTTACGGCGCACGCTGCCCACATGCACAGATGCCACCTGACAGAAACGCCTTTGTACCGTATAAGGTGCGCCCCATATGCTGGCCCCCCGCCACGCATTCGCCCTGATATCGTCCTCTCCCTGATATCAGAGTCCTGTGAACCATGACCAGAGAGACCCGCAATAATGGCCGGTTATCGCTCCCGCACCACCACCCACGGCCGCAACATGGCAGGCGCGCGCAGCCTGTGGCGCGCTACAGGCATGAAGGATTCGGATTTCGGTAAACCGATTATTGCCGTCGCCAATTCCTTCACCCAGTTTGTGCCCGGCCATGTTCACCTGAAAGACTTGGGCCAGCTTGTGTGCGAGTCCATTGCGGAAGCTGGCGGTATTGGCCGTGAATTCAACACCATTGCGGTGGATGATGGCATTGCCATGGGTCATGGTGGCATGCTGTACAGCCTGCCCTCCCGCGAACTGATTGCCGATGCCGTTGAATATATGGTCAACGCCCACTGCGCGGATGCGCTGGTGTGCATCAGCAACTGTGACAAAATTACTCCCGGCATGCTGATGGCCGCCATGCGGCTGAACATTCCCACCATTTTTGTTTCTGGTGGGCCGATGGAAGCCGGGCGCGTCACGCTGAACGATATTGAACAGCGCGCGGACCTTGTGACCTCCATGGTGGCCGCCGCCAACCCGAGCGTGAGTGAAGCGGATTCGGAAATCATTGAACGGTCTGCCTGCCCCACCTGCGGCTCCTGCTCCGGCATGTTCACCGCCAACTCCATGAACTGCCTGACCGAAGCACTGGGCCTGTCCCTGCCCGGCAATGGCAGCCTTGTGGCCACTCACTCCGCCCGGCGTGAGCTGTTTGTGGAAGCTGGCCGCCGCATTGTGGATCTGGCCCGCCGCCATTACGAGCAGGAAGACGCCAGCGTGCTGCCCCGCAGCATTGCCACCATGCAGGCGTTTGAAAACGCAATGTCGGTCGATATTGCCATGGGTGGTTCAACCAACACTGTGCTGCATCTTCTGGCAGCCGCGCATGAAGGCAATGTGCCCTTCACCATGAAGGACATTGATCAGCTTTCCCGTCGGGTGCCCAACCTGTGCAAGGTCTCTCCTTCCCGCCCGGATGTGCATATGGAAGATGTGCACCGCGCCGGCGGTATTCCCGCCATTATGGGTGAACTGGACCGGCTGGGCCTGCTGCATAACGATATCCCGATGGTCCACGCCCCCTCCGTTACGGACGCGCTGGCCAAGTGGGATATCCGCGCGGCCGATGGTGCACCAAAGCCGGAAGCGGAAACCTTCTTCCGCTCCGCACCGGGGGGCATCCGCACGACACAGGCGTTCTCGCAGTCCAGCGTATACAAGGAACTGGACAAGGACCAGAGCACAGGCGCCATCCGTGACGCAGCCCACGCCTATAGCAAGGATGGCGGGCTGGCCGTGCTGTACGGCAACATTGCCGAAGACGGCGCGATTGTGAAAACCGCCGGGGTAGCTGCCGGGCTTGAAACGTTTTCTGGCCCTGCCCGCATATTTGAAAGCCAGGATGCGGCTGTTTCCGCCATTCTGGGTGACAAAATCAAACCCGGTGATGTGGTGCTGATCCGTTATGAAGGCCCCAAGGGTGGCCCCGGCATGCAGGAAATGCTCTACCCCACCAGCTATCTGAAATCCAAAGGGCTGGCAGAAAAATGCGCCCTGATTACAGACGGCCGCTTCTCTGGCGGAAGCTCTGGCCTTTCCATTGGCCATATCTCGCCTGAAGCAGGGGAAGGTGGCACCATCGGGCTGGTGGAAGAAGGTGATATTATTGAAATTGATATCCCCAACCGCCGTCTGGCCGTAGCCGTTGCGGACAGTGAGCTTTCCGCACGCCGCGAAAAGATGGATGACAAGGGCGATCAGGCTTGGCAGCCACAGCGTGACCGCGTTGTCTCCAATGCGCTCAAGGCCTATGCGGCCCTGACCACCAGCGCCGCACGGGGCGCTGTGCGCGATGTCAGCCAGTTGACCCGCCGCACACCGCGCTAAAAAGACAGACTACAGTTACAAAAAACCGGGCCTCTCGCCCGGTTTTTTTATGCGCCCGCCCCGATGGGCAGGAAATCTGAGAAGTCTGATGAAGGGTTCGCAAACCCCCGTTCAGATTTTTCCGCGTGTTGACTTATCACTGCGTTATGCTTGTCACTCTGGCAGGGCCGAAGGGTGTTCGGCCCCTTCAGAGTATCAACGCGGCCCGGACATTGTTGATCACGGAAGACAGACAGGTGTTGTCCGGTTTTGCACATGACAGACTTTATACGGGCCAGTCGGACTACTTTGTGAAACGCTATCGCTTTAGCTGCGACCGGAAACGACCGTTCAGCGGCCTTTCCAGAGCCAGAGAATGAACAATGGCAGGAAGAAATAGGCCGCAACAGCCACAATCAAAATACGCAAAACGTAGGTAAGTTCTATGTGCAGACCAAACCGGCAGATGAGGTTGGCCAGACCAAGCGTACACCCTACGCACACAAAACCAAACAGATTGGCCAGAAAAGAGCGGCCATCATTCACTTGTTCCAGCTTTTCCAGAAAAGCAGAGCCTGACCTGTTTTGAGAGTTCATACGCTGTTCTTCCTTCTGGCTGAAAAGAAAGCGCATGGCTGCGGGAGCAGAAAACGCCACCCCGCAGACAACACGCCTTGAAAAACCAGATCAGAAGGTGGTCAGGTTGCCCTGCTTCACCCTCTGATCTTGGCCCTATGCCTGACGGCGAGTGTCTTTATTGCGCCGGAGCAACAGGAGCCGTCGGAACCGTAGCGGGCTGCGAGGCTGTGGCAGGCACCGGAGCACCCGGCGCGGATGCTGCACCAGCGGCGGCGGCATTCGCTGCGTCCTGAGCGGCTTCCGTTTTTTCGTTCAGGATGATGTAGGAGATGGATTCCATACGGGTGATATCAATCACATCACCCACCTTCAGGGTTTTCAGGAAATCCTGCATGGCCTGCGTGCGCAGAACAGCAACGTGGGAGGCATCATCATCCGTGGTGAACGTCACGGTGTGGGTGGGCAGATCAATGGTATTAATCTTGGCGCGTTCGCGGCGGAAGGACGCAATCACACCACGCGGATGGCCATGCACATAGCCGCGTGCGGTAGTAAGCGTGGATTCCGGCAGGGGGCTGCCGGGAGGAGCCAGATCAGCACCGAGGGTTTCCACAAAGGAAATGCTCAGCTTGTCGCCTGCGTTCACATGCGGCAGATCACGCACGGCGGAGCCATATTCAATGGTGATCAGATGCCCGTTGGCTTCACGCAGCAGCAGTTCACGCGCATCATGGTCCACGGTTTCAACCACGGCCTTGGCAGACTGGTGTTTGAGAAGCACAGAAGCCTGCGCATGCGCTTCTGATGGCAGACCGGCAACCACTCCACCCAAGGCGAGGGCGCATACCGCCGCAGAACCGGCAGCCAGAGAAGCAAGACGAGAAACAACAGGATGCAACGCCCTTATCCTTTCTGAAATCAGTCTGAAGAACGCGGGGCTTCAGACAGCAGTTATTCGGGTAATCTGATACAGCGCTTCCACCATAACACAACCCGCCACCTTCGCATTGCTCTGCCTCAAGAAGCGGGTTTCTGCGGGAAAACACGCTCAGGCCCCGCGCCCCCTTCGGAACGCCAGGGCCGCCGTCTGTGCCCGCAGCCTCCGCCGGTAGCGTTTTTTCTAAAAAATCCCGAGGCAAACCGCCTGCTCACGCCCCGACTATTTTCTTCACCTCATTAATCACCTGAGCGCCCGTAATCAGCCGGGAGCATTCAAACTGGCGAGGCGTGTTTTCATGCCGGGGGCACCACAGGAAATTGTGATGATCAAACCGCACCCTCACATCGTTCCAGCAGGAATTGCAGGTATGCCAGTTTATGACGCGGTAAGGGGTTGAGAACTCATTGTTCGGGTGGGTGAAGCCGGAAATCAGCACAACCTGCGTGCCAGCCGCCCATGCCAACCACGCCAGGCCTGAGCTGGTGCCAATAAAGGCGGCAGCATGCCGCAACCAACGCGCCCGCTCGCTCAGGGGGCGATTACCCGTCTGATCTTCCGCGCCATGGGGAATATGATTCCACATAATACCGGCTCCGTGCACCGGCTTCTGGTCAATGCAGATCACGCGGTATCCTTTCCCTTTCAGGAAAGAAATCACTTCACTCCAGCCGGTGGGGTTGTTCCAGTATTTGCACTGCGTGCTGGCCTGCACGGCAATACAGACATACGGCTCGGGGATCGGCCTGCTCTCATCCTCCAACGTCAGACGCGCGGCTTCCTCATCGGGCGGGACACCCAGAATATAGGCGGCGGTGCGATGCAGGCCCACAAAACGGAAATCCGTTGGCTGCTGGATACATTCTACATCATCAAAAAAAAGACCGATGCAGTAGATGGCATACGCCTTCTCGCACACGCCTTCCTTTCGGGCTTCCTCCGGTGTCATCAACCGCAGATTGGGATAAGCGTCTTTCAGCAAGGGGAGAATCAGGCCTGACAGCAGGCACGTCACGCGCGCGCCGTGTTGCTTGGCAAAACGTGAGACATAGGGAAACCACGCAAGCGTATCCCCCAACGTGCCCACGGGCAACTGAATGACCACATCCCGATCCCGGGCATCATATTCATGCTGGAAAACGAGGGTTTCCTCGCCTGTCGCACTGATATCCACCACTTCCAGACCAAAACGCACGAAGTAGCGCTTGGCAGACGAAATGAAGGCCCTTGTGTTTTCATTCAGGAAAAGAATGTTCGCCGTATCAAGATCCCGCAACGTGATCCGCCATTTACCTTCCTGCCGCTGCGGCAGAAGAATACGCGCGCCACAATTGAAATCGTAGAAAATACCGTTTCCGGCATCCAGAGCCGGTTTTTCGGCAGGTGCTACATAGGCGGGAGGCGCTTTGGCTTTTTCGTCCGGAGCGCTTCCTTGCGTCTGGGAGGCAGAGGAAACGATACCGTTTGGCTGCCCAGGTAAACCCTGTTGAATAGGTTGGGGTGTCGTCACGTCTTTCTCCAGAACATAGACTTGCAAACCACGCTTTTCTTCAGGCGCCAGGCGAACATCCATCAGGAGGGAGGCGGAAAATCCCTTATACAAAAAAACCCGCCCGGTTTCCCGATGCGGGTTTTTTGTAATCCTACCTTATCTTGCAACAAGGTCAGGCCATTTTTAGCCGCAGCACTTCTTCTTGCGGAAGAAATACACCACAGACGCAATCAGCCCAACCAGCAGCAGGCCGCGTACGCAGGGAGATTTGGGGCATTTTGACAAACACTTTGCCATATCAGACTATCCTTGCATTCTTTTTGCCTTCCAGAGGTCTGGAACGCTGGAAGGCAGAGTATCCCATAAACCCCGTGCCGTCATGCCACCAGAAGCATATTCCTGCTCTGTCACATGCCAGAGGCGCGCAACCTGCCCCTCTGGCCACCCCATATGAACCCGACACAGAACGGGAAAACAGGAAGCAGCTTTACACCACCAGAATGGTACTGCCCGTAGTCTTGCGAGATTCCAGCGCAACATGGGCACGAGCGGCATCCGCCAACGCAAATTTCTGGCCAATGCTGGGCTTGAGCACGCCTTTTGCCAGCAGATCAAACAAAACGCTGGCCGAAGCCTGCAGCTCTTCCGGCTTGGCAATATAAGCCCCAAGAGAAGGCCGGGTCAGGTAAAGGCTGCCATGGGCGGCCAATGTACCAACATCCACCCCCGTAACCGGGCCGGACGCATTGCCATAGCTGACCATCAGCCCACGTGGCGCCAGACAGTTCAGGCTGGCTTCAAACGTATCCCGGCCAATGCTGTCATACACCACGGGCACCATGGCGCCTTCTGTCAGGTCCCGCACACGGTCGGCCAGGTGATCAGTGCCCACCAGCACGTCCGCCGCCCCGCAGGATTTAGCCAGTTCTGCCTTTTCCGGTGTAGAAGTTACACCAATGACATGCGCCCCAAGGTGCCTGCCCCACTGGCATAGCAACTGCCCCACGCCCCCGGCGGCGGCATACACCAGAATAGACTGGCCTTTTTTGACATCATACACCTGCCGCAACAGCATATGAGCGGAAAGCCCGCGCAACGTAATGGCGGCGGCGGTTTCAAAACTCACAGCCTCTGGCAGAGCCACAAGCCGGTCCGCCGCGATAGTGCGGTAGCGGGCATAACTGCCCAGTACGCCAGCATAAGCCACCCGCATACCGGGGGAGACGCTGTTCACGCCCTCGCCCACGGCTTCTACCACCCCGGCCCCTTCCATACCTGGAACGGCAGGAAAGGAGGGATATTTGTACAGGCCGGAGCGGAAATACGTATCAATGAAGTTCACGCCTATGGCCTCCTGCCGCAGCAGCACCTCCCCCTTTGCAGGTTTGGGCACAGGCAGGGTTTCAGCCTGAAGCACTTCCGGGCCACCCGTTTTGTGAACCCGTATCACCGTATTGGTTTCAGTCACCATAACCATCAGACTCCTGTGTTATGCACGCGCGGCAATGCGCCATCCTGCCAGAAAAACGCAGAAGGAGCGCAAACAATCACATGAGAAAAAGAAGCCCGGCTCCCCCTACACCGCTGCTGCCTGTGCGGAGGACTCAGGAGCGATCCGCGTCATCTTCTCCCAGAAGGCGGATAAGGGAGATCAGGTCCGTGCGCAGAATATGCACGGCAAAGCGGATGATCTCATCATCAATCCCCTCTTCCGTGGGCAGGGCGGTAATCACCCCGGCGGCCACGCGGTATTCCTCACCAGAGCGGGTCACAGCCTCGCTCTCGCACCGGATGATAATCCACTCAAAGCCGCGCATCATGCCAGCGCTCAGGGCTGCCGCTGTCTCACGGGAAACGGTCGTGTTTTGCCCGCCAGCCCGCAGAATGGCGCGGGCCACCACCAGCGTATCCATCTGCAACTGACGCAATGCCTTGGGCAAAGCCGCCAGCATGGGGTCACGCTGTTCAAGGGGCCGCCAGCGCTCGCGCCGGGCTTCCTCAACCGCAGCCTGCACCTTGCGCAAGGCGGCTGCGCCCTCATCATTCAGGTCCTGAATACCCAGCCAGTCAATGTCCCTGTTACGGGCGTGGTCAAGAATATCCACAATCTTGCGCACGGTGGCCGCCGCATTGCGGAAGGCATCCCGCCGGGCCTGCTCATGCAGCACAACATAAGAAACCAGCATGGAGACGCCCACGCCAATCAGAATGGACAGCACACGCTCCACAGGCCGCAGATAAGGATCATCCTGCGTGGGGAAGAGTGTTGCGATCATGAGCGTGACCACCGCCATGCGCGTGTTGGGCCGCCAGGAGGCAAGCACCGCCAACGGCACGAACGCAACCGCGAACGATTGCCACAACGGCCAGTGGAACATCAGCAGGGTAATAGGCAGAATGCTGACAGTCGCGCCAATCAGCGTGCCCACCATCTGGTAACGCCCGCTGGAGAGCGTTTCCGTAATGCTGCTCTGGGTGACAATCACGGATGTGATCAGCGCCCAGCCCGGTTCCTGAAGGTTGGTCAGCCACGCCACCAGCCCGGAAAGTCCGACTGAAACCAGCAGCCGGATGGTCTGCCGCGCCGTGGGATTATTCAGCCACGGCGCGGCAAAAAGAAATGACGCCATACGCGGAGGACCTAAACCTTACGGCTCAAGGCGTATCATCACCCGTCAACGGGAAAGGAACCCAGCGCAGGCCATCGGCATCATGCACCAGAAGCAGGATGGATTTCTTCTTGGCTTTCTGCGCTGCCTCTATCCGTTTTTTCAGATCTGCCGGGCTGATGACTTCCGCCTGCTGCACTTCCGTCACCACATCGCCTTCCTTCAGGCCACGGTCAGACGCAAGACCACCATCCTTGACGGAGGTAACCACCACACCTTTCTGGGCGGCGGGCAAATTGTATTTCTGGCGCGCAGCCGCATCCAGCGCGCCCACGGCAAACCCGAGCGTGGACAGGCTGACTTCTGCACTGCTTTTGGTGGCGGGAGCCGGTTTCTTTTCCGGCTCAGCCGCGGGCTCGGGCAACGCGCCAATGGTCACGGGCACATCAATGGTCTTGCCATGACGCCACACACCCAGATGCGCCACCGTGCCAACCGGCAACTGGGCGGAAAGCCGGGGCAGCGCTTTGCCTTCAATGGGGTGGCCATCAAGGGATTGAATAACATCACCCGTCTGCAACTTGGCTTTAGCGGCGGGGCCATCCTTTTCCACCCCGGCCACCAGCGCGCCACGGGCGGGGGTCAGGTTCAGGCCATCGGCAATGTCCTGCGTCACGTTCTGGATGCGTACCCCCAGCCAGCCACGGGAGACTTTGCCGGTCTTGCGCAGTTGCTCGATAATGCCCTGTGCCTCACTGGCCGGAATGGAGAACCCGATCCCGACAGAGCCGCCGGAGGGCGAATAGATGGCGGTGTTCACGCCAATCACATTGCCATCCATATCAAACAGCGGACCACCGGAGTTACCCTTGTTGATGGGCGCATCCGTCTGGATGAAATCATCATACGGGCCCTGATCAATATTCCGCCCGCGTGAGGAAATGATCCCCGCCGTCACCGTGCCGGAAAGGCCGAACGGGTTGCCAATCGCCAGCACCCAGTCCCCCACGCGGCGTTTGTCACTATCGCCAAAATGCACGGCGGGCAGCGGCTTCTTGCTATCCACTTTCAGCAGGGCCAGATCGGTCCGGTCATCATGCCCCACGGCACGGGCAGTCAGCACCGTATTGTCCTGCAAGGTGACGGTAATCTTGTCCGCATGGCGGATCACATGGTTGTTGGTCACAATGTAACCGGCGGGATCAATAATAAAGCCGGACCCCAGCGCCTGCATGCGGCGCGGCGGCGCGTCCGGGCTGTTCTGCCGGTTCATGAAATCATGAAAAAACTTCTCGAACGGGGAGCCCTGCGGAAAATTGGGCATTTGGGGAAGCTGGTCTTCTCCATCGCCGTCCTCATCATCGTCATCATCGCCGCTCTTGACCGTCTGGGTTGTGGAAACATTCACAACCGCAGGCAGCAGGCGGGCAGCAAGATCTGCAAAGCTGTCTGGCACCCCACGCGCCACGCCCGCCACGGCGGAAGGTGCTGCGGGAGCAGGTGCCGGCACACTGGCTGGCACGGCAGCAGACCCTGCGGCCCATGCGGAGGCCGAGCCGGAAACCCCGGCCAGCAGCAGGCAGGAGAGAGAACCGGCGCAAAGGAGATGAACGGGCAGACGCATGGGCGAAGTCACTCTCAATAGTCAGAAAAACAGAGCAGAGTATTGCTCTATCGCACGATCACGGCGGAACGTCAGCCTGTTTCACAAAAGCGGCCAGAGCACGGCAGAGGGCGCCACATTCTCAAGAAAACGCTGGTGAGAGTCTGTTTGAAGGGGCAGCAGATAACGCTGGCGGCGAATGTCTCAGACTGACACGGCATGTTTGCAAGCATACCGAGAAAGCAGGACGTGAAAATCCACCACCTTCTCTTCACACAAAATCTTGCCAAACCGCCCTGACAGGCTTTCCAAACGGCCTCTCAGGCCAGCACTCCCCTGCCACGCACCCCCCTCATCCCGGCGGGAACCTGTGGCTCTATGGCTCTATGGCTCTATGGCTCTATGGCTCTATGGCTCTATGGCTCGGGTCTGCGCCATACCGGCGAGCGTCAAGACCCAGTCCGCCACCGCCTGCCCCAGCAGCCGGTATCCGAAATCATACATATGTACCCCATCAGGCGACAGATCCTCCCGCCCTACGCCAAGCTCTTTTCCCCACGCATGCATGCGGGCCAGACGGGGGAACACAGGCAGATGCAACGCCTGCCCCATGGCATGCACCGCCGCCTGAAACGCTGGGGCGGCAGGACATTCATCCAGCAGGCGGCACCATTGCAGGTCCATCAGCGCAACATCCGCGCCAGTGGCACAGATTGTCTGCAAATCCTGCCGGGTCATGTCCTCAAAGCGGGATAAGGGCACGCCGGTCAACGGATCATTCACACCGCCCTGCCAGATCACCAGATCGGGCTGATCAGCCAGAACAGCGGGCAACCGGGCCTGCATTTCCGCCGCTCCCTGCCCGCCAATACCGCGATTGATCACCGTAAGGCCGCCAGAAGCGTATGGCCGGATGCAGGTTTCAAACACCCCGGCATAGCTGGTGGCGGGTGAGGAAGCCCCCACGCCTTCTGTTGTGGACGAACCGAAGAGCGTCACCCGCAGCGGCTCCGCCGCCAGCAGCTTTTGACGGACACGAGGCAAGCGCACCGCTGCTATCCCTTCCTCGCTAGGGGAAGCGCCGCCGGAAAACGCCACCTGATCTCTGTGAGACGCTTCATGCGCTGAGCCTCCGGGTTTTCCCGCGCCCAGACCGGAAACACCACCAGAGCGGCCTTGCGCATCCCTTTTGGTATCCGGGCTCGTCTGCTCCTTCGCCTGCCCGACGGCATCTCCGGCAGGCAGCCCGTCTCTATGGTTCTCATGCTGCGCCATCAGATCTGTCCCTTCTTCTCGCGTCTTATGTCTGCCCCATCCTCAGACGTATCTGCTCCTGTTGCTGTCTATATCTGCACAGCCTTCAGTTCAGCCCCTTTCTGGTGCGGCATTTCCCGCCTGATGTGTGGGACCGTCTGCGCGCATCGTGCTTCAGGCTTTGGCAGCGGCCAATTTCTTGGCTTTGCGGTAATTATCCAGCCATGCAGCCAATGCGAACAGAATGCTCAATCCGGTCACGTTCACCACCACCTGCAACAGCCAGCCATCGCCAAAGGTGTTGAAAATCAGCCGCGCATACAGATCAAGCAGCGTACCCACCACAAAGATTTCCAGAGAATGACGGCCTACGCGGGCCAGCAACTGTCCGGTTGTGGAGTCCGCTGCCCATTTACGGGCCCTGGGGGAAGACTGCACCAGATAGAAAATAGCCATCACATCCAGCAATCGGAACGGAGACAGCCAGCTTTTTTCCGGCATGATCATGCTGCCAAAGGGCCGCAGGTCCGGCAGGTGCCATTGTGCCCACGGAAACGCCTGCAGGGCGGAGAAGACCAGATACAGGATGCAACAGCCTGCCAGCAGGTCCAACCGTGGAAAATCCGCGCCTCGCCGCTCTGTCTCCGCCGAGGCCGAAACCCCCAGCGCAAACAGGAACTGCCATGCAAACGGATTGAAATACCAGCCGTCCGGGTCCAGCCAGTTGGGAAAGTTCAGGCCGGGGTCCAGATTGACCAGCATCCACAACGCCCCGGAGAGCAGCAACGCCAGAGAACGATGCACCCGCATGAGCAGGTAAAACACCGGAAAGCCCCCCAGCAGCACAATATAAAGCGGTAGAATGTTCAGGTTGCTGGGCAGCGCATCAAACATCATGACACGCCACACCCAGTTGAGCCCGTGCGCCAGTTCAGGCTCCAGAAAATCCACGGGCACAGGCGTATAATGCCGCCACATACGGATGCTGAGCACGGACACCACCACCATCAGGGTCTGCCCGATATAAAGCTGCACACACCGGCGGAAAATGCGCTTGAGGCACCCCACGGTGCCATATTTTCGGAACCCGCGCCCGTAGGCCAGCCAGGATGCATATCCTGCCAGCAGCACGAACACCTCCGCCGCATCGGCAAAGCCGATATTACGCATGGTGAAGCGGTTGAGCAGGCTTTGAGGAATGTGATCCACAAACATCATCAGCAAAGCCACACCGCGCATGGCGTCAATCCGGTGATCCCGCCCAGCACTTATTCCTGATGCGGGGCGGGCTGGTTTGATGGCCGGTGCTGCTGGTGTCTGCTCTGCGCCCTGAGTGTCCGGCTGTGCAGTCATGGTAAGGAAGCTGGCCCCTTTAATGCGGATCATGATAAAGCCAGTATGGTCAGGTGGCCTTTCTTCCTGCCTTCTTTACGCGTTCTGCCTTGCAGAACAAAGCGCCAAAGCCACTTTATCCCCTTGACGGACCCTGCGCGTTGCTGTTGCCAACACGGCACGCACCGCTTCTTGTTGCAGATCAGGACAAAACCATTGGCACAGACTCCCTCCTCGCCTCATCATGATGACATCGCCCGGGTTCTGGATTCGGTGTGCAGCCCGCAGACTGGCCATTCCCTGCTGGCCGTTGGAAAATTTGAGGGGTTCCGGCTGGAACAGGGCAAGCTGTCCGTGGCACTTGCCGTTGACCGCGAGCAGGCCCAGCACCTTGCCCCTTTGTGTGATGAAGCCGCCACACGCCTGAAAACGCTGCCCGGCGTGCAGGACGCCACGGTTATCCTGACCGCGCATCGCCCCGCTGCACCACCCAAGCCCGCTGCCCCCCGCGGCGCAGCGGCCGGCGGCCACCGACCCTTTGGCGGCACCCCGCCAGAACCGAACGCGCCCGTGCTGCCCGGTGTCAAAGCCGTTATTGCCGTGGCCTCCGGCAAGGGTGGTGTTGGCAAATCCACCACCGCCACCAATCTGGCCGTAGGGCTGGCGCAGGAAGGGCTGAGCGTGGGGCTGATGGATGCGGATATTCACGGCCCCTCCCTTCACCGCATGCTGGGTGCGGCGGGCAAGCCAGAAGTGATCAATGGTCGCCTTCAACCTATTCCGGTCTGGGGAATCCGCGCGGTGTCCATCGGTATGCTGGTGGAAGAAAAGCAGGCCATGATCTGGCGTGGCCCCATGGTGATGGGGGCCATCACCCAGTTTCTGACAGATGTGGACTGGGGCACACTGGATGTTCTGGTGGTGGACATGCCGCCCGGCACGGGGGATGCCCAGCTTTCCCTGATGCAGAAGGTGCCGCTGGCCGGGGCCGTTATTGTCTCCACCCCGCAGGACATTGCCCTGATTGACGCCCGGCGCGGCGTGAGCATGTTTGAGAAAATGAAGGTGCCCGTTCTGGGGCTGGTTGAGAACATGTCCTATTTCTGCTGCCCCAATTGCGGGCACAATACGGAACTGTTCGGCCATGGCGGGGCCCGGAAGGAAGCCGAAGCCATGGGTGTGCCATTTCTGGGCGAAGTGCCCCTGCTGGCCGCTATCCGCGCCAGTGGCGATGAAGGCGCTCCCATTGTCGCCAGCGCACCGGAGAGCGAAGCCGCTCAGGCCTTCCGCCGCATTGCCCGCACCACAGCACAGGCGCTGCAACAGCAGACAGCCTCCACGCCCGCCTGATTATCAGACGACGGAGCGAGGTCGCTTTCCAGCGAGAAGAGGCCTCCTCCCATAGAGCGGGTGGCCTAAAAATCCGTCTGGAGGCAGGCAACTCGCTCCGGCCTCTGCCCCACCTCTTGGTGGCGTTGAAGAGACTATTACAAAAGGTGCCAGCGAGAGCTAGCTCGGCCTTTTGCGGGCGGACAAGGCTAAGGCAAAAGGCACCAGAAGATATTTTCAACTGCCTTTTAAAACCGCCTCATGACCCTGCTGTGCCCCTTAAAGGTTGCCGTTACAGCCCCCCACAAGGAGCACGGCGGCTTATTTCTTGGTCCCGCTCTTTTTCTTGGCAGGGTCCTTGTCAAAAAAGGCGCGGCATTTCGGGCTGAGCTTGTCTTTCTTCTTTTGCATGCAGGCCGTAATTTTTTCCTCATTGGGAATAAAGAGGCCACAAAGCTTGATGGCATCCCCCTTGCAGGCGGCGGTCTGTTTTTCCCGCGTGGTTTCCGCATGAGCGGGAGCCATCAGCCCCACGGCAGCCGTGGCGGAGAGAGCCAGACAGAACTTATGAAAAGCCTTACGTTTCAAAATAAACATTCCTCTAATTCCCTGAGTCGGAAATGGTCTGTGCAACATGCCATGATAGAAGCAAACACCATGACATCTCTTCAAATAAGAGAGAAAGTCCAGCACCAGTTGCACCCCCAAGCCCACATGGCAAACATGTGACTGGTGCAGACACGAAAAAGGAGAACGCAAAGTCCGTTTTTGTTTCGTATTATAATTCCGCTTCCATTTAAACACACTTGACATAGTGATTACATTCCATTCAATCATCACCTCTTGTTATATCCCTTTTTCGTTCTTCAGCTTTCAGGTGCGGCACATTATGTCTTTTTCCGCTCTTTCCCGCCGGTCTGCTCTGGCCCTGTTGGGCAGTGCGCCTTTTCTGGGCCGTGCCGCATATGCCGCCGCACCCCAGACCCTGCGCGTTGGCATCATGTCTGGTGAGGATGAGGATATCTGGCGCATTGTAACGGAAAACGCGGCCAAAGCGGGCCTGACCCTCAAGATCACCACGTTTTCCGACTATAACGGCCCGAATGAAGCCCTGTTCGAGCATGAACTGGATGCCAATGCCTTCCAGCACGGCCCGTTTCTGGCAGCGCAGAACAGCGCCAGCAATTTCCATATCGTGCCGGTGGGCAATACCTATTTTGCCCCCATCGGGCTGTATGCCACCCGTTGGAAATCCGTGGCCGACCTGCCCAAAAACGCCACCATTGGCGTGCCGAATGACCCCAGTAATGAGGGCCGCGCCCTCAAGCTGCTGCAGACATTGGGGCTGATCAAGGTGTCAGATAGCGCGGGCCTGACACCCACAGCACTGGATATTACGGAGAACCCGCGCAACATCACCATTCGGGAACTGGATGCTGGTGTGGTGGGCCGCGCCCTGCCTGATCTGGATGCGGCAGTGGTCAACACGGAATGGGCCAGAAAAGCCGGTATTGATGTTGAAAAGCAGCGTATTGGGCAGGAATCCCTGCAAAACAACCCTTACGTGTGCTTCATTGCCGTGAACGAGGCTGACCATACCGCGCCATGGGTTGCACCGCTGGTTGCGGCCTATCAGCAACCCAATGTGCGGCAGGCTCTGCTGGATGTGTATCATGGGGCCATTGTTCCGGCGTGGTCATGACACTCCTTCAGGTCGAGCATGTCAGCCGTGCCTTTGGTGCGCAAACAGCCTTGCAGGACATCAGCTTTTCCGTTTCCAAAGGGGATAGTGTCGGCATTATCGGGCGGTCAGGTGCTGGCAAATCCACCCTGCTGCGGTGCCTGAACGGGCTGGAGCGCCCCCAGTCCGGCCGTATCCTGCTTGAGGGCGAAGACCTCGCCACTCTGCCCGAAGACCGTCTGGTGACACTACGCCGCCGGATTGGCGTGGTGTTTCAGCACTTCAACCTTCTTAATGCCCGCACGGTGGCCGCCAATGTGGCGTTGCCGCTTGAAATTGCTGGTGTCGCCAAGGAACAGCGTACCCGCCGCGTGGCCGAACTGCTGGAACTGGTTGGGCTGGCTGATCACGCCCGCAAATATCCGGCCCTGCTCTCCGGCGGGCAGAAGCAGCGTGTCGGCATTGCCCGTGCCTTAGCAGCCAACCCAAGCCTGCTGCTGTGTGATGAAGCGACCTCCGCGCTGGACCCGGAGACCACAGCCTCCATTCTGGCGCTGCTGGCGGATATCAACCGCACGCTGGGCCTGACCATTGTGTTCATCACGCATGAAATGGATGTGGTGCGGCAACTGGCCCACCATGTGCTGGTGCTGGATAAAGGCCGCATTGTCGCCCGAGGCACACCAGCGGATATTCTGGACGCCTCTGAACAGACATCCGAACCCGCCCTGCCAGCAGGTTTTTCCACCATTCACACGCCCAACGCCCAGACGGTGCTGAGGCTTGGCCTGAGCACACAGGATCTGGTGAGCCAGTTGCTTGCCCAACTTGCCCACCAGCACCAGACCAACGCCACGGTTCTGGCCACGCAGATTCGCGCACACCAGAGCGTGCCTGAACTGGACGTGCTTGTGCAGATTGCCAACCCATCTGAAGAAAGCCTGACTTTTCTGAAAAATGCGAGCCAGTCCGTGGAGGTGGTAGGGTATGTCCCGGCTGATTCTTGAGCTTCTGCTACAGGCGACAGGCCAGACGCTGGAAATGGTGCTGGCTTCTGGTCTGATCGCCGTGGCAGGCGGCCTGCCGCTGGCTGTGCTTATGGTGCTGACAGGCCCCTCCGGCCTCTGCCGCATGCCATTGCTGGCCCGCATTCTTGGGTTGATGATTGACGCCGTGCGGGCTGTGCCGTTCATTATTCTGCTGGTGCTGCTTATTCCCGTAACGCGGCTGATTGCGGGCACAGCACTGGGCACCACGGCGGCCATTGTGCCGCTCTCCATTGCGGCCATTCCCTATTTTGCCCGCATTGCCGAGGTCTCGCTGCGCGAAGTGGACCCCGGACTGATAGACGCCGTGCGCGCCATGGGCGGCACACGCTGGATGGTGGTGCGCTATGTACTGTTGCCTGAAAGCCTGCCCAGTCTGATCTCCGGTTTTACCGTCACACTGGTCACGCTGGTTGGCGCTTCCGCCATGGCCGGTGTTATCGGCGCAGGTGGGTTGGGAGATCTGGCCATCCGCTACGGGTACCAGCGCTTCAATACACCTGTCATGCTGGGAGTGGTGGCTGTGCTGATTGTGCTGGTGACGGGGCTACAGGGCGTAGGCAATCTGCTCTCCCGCCGCCTGCGGCATGGGGCAGCCACGCACGCGGCGTAACACCACCTGGCAGGGATACTGAAAATCCATATTTGCGAAATACAGTTACAAGAAAACAATTTTTCAGAAAATATTTATCTCTTTCATTCGTCGAAAATTGTATTCATGAAGTCTTCAGGTGCCTTGTAAAATTCACCAAGAACCTGAAAATGTTCTGTCTGCTGAAAAGGATGCTCCATTAAGCCGAAAGGCGTCAGATACAGCAGGGTCGCGCCCGGATAGGCCAGACAAAAGGGGAATGGGTCGCGATGACAAACAGCGCGTCCCCCCGTTTTTTCCGCTTCCCGCACGCTTTGGAGACATTCGATCTGACGCACCGGGGAAAGCGCTGCCTCAGGTTCATCAAACAGATAGACACCCCCCGCCAGAAAGCCTGTTGCGAAACAGCGCCACATAGCCTTCACCATGAGAGCGCTGTGATCCAGGCACACTGCCAAAATAGGATAAAATCCGGGTTCTTCTTTAAGAAGATTATGCTTTCAGACGTAAATGAAGGAAGCACAGACTAATCTGCATGCCTTTTGAAGCTGCCCTTTAATGCAGGCAGAGAGCTTTGTGGCTTTCCGGCCCTCCGGTCTCGCAAATATGCAGATGTTGGGGCTTTGTGTTCTTGGGAGCCGTAAGAAACAGCGCCAGCCAGATGCCAACCAGCACCACAGCCGCCACCACAAACGGCGTAAAACGCGGCAGACGGAAGCTGGAGGGGGGCGCAGGCAGATGCTCGCCCTGCTGTCTTTCCAGCCCCTCCAGAAACACGGCGTCCAGATCAGAGTCCGGCACAGAAGAAGGCACTGGGGCAACCGGCTTATTGTTCTGCTGCACACCCTGCCCCATTGTTCTCAGCCTTTCAGGCTGGCCATCATTTCATCCCACTCGCGCTTGCTCAGGCCGGAGCCTTCGCGCTCCACGCTTTCACCAGCCAGCATCCGGCGTACCACCTTCATCATGCTGGCGGAGAATGTCACCGCGCCACGGCGATACTCTTCAAAGGCGGTAGCAGTCTGGGGCACCCACGCATGCAGCACCTTCAGCATCACTTCCGCATAGGCGCGGATTTCGTACTGCGCGTGCGGGTCAAGCCGCAGGGCAAGGAAGTGCATCAGGTTATGCAGGTCAATCTTCCAGTACCATTGCGTGTAGGTATTCAGCGTCAGGTTGATACGGGCCAGTTCACGCGCCAGACCATAGCCTTCGTCCGTATTCAGCATTTTTTCATAATTGCTGTAGGTGCGCATGGCGTCATTGCGCAGAATATCCAGCACCTCCGCCGCGGCCTCGCCTTCCAGCACGGCCCCACGGCCCTGCCGGTTGATTTCGCTCTGCGCCGCCATGTGTTCAGGCGCGGGCAGATAGAACTCACTGTCTAGAATGGAATAGCGGGCAGAATATTCGTTCACGCTGGCCATACGGTGGCGAATCCACTGCCGGGCAATGAAGATGGGCAGTTTGACGTGAAACTTGATCTCACACATCTCAAACGGTGAGGAATGGCGGTGCCGCATCAGGTAACGGATCAGCCCCGCATCTTCAGAAACCTTGCGGGTGCCCCGGCCGTAGGAAACGCGTGCTGCCTGCACAATGGCGGAATCGTCCCCCATGTAATCAATCACGCGCAGGAACCCGTGGTCCAGAACCTCCTGCGGTTCATACAGCATGGCCTCCAGCGCGGGCACGGTTGGCCGGCGGGTGGGGGTGGTTTCTTTGGCGTGCGCGGCGATTTCCGCCCGCTGGGCATCGGTCAGTGACATGCTGTTCCCCGGAACTGTTTGGAGGCATCGCATACACTACAGAAGCAGGAAACTGAACCCAATCCCTTCATAGGCCCTCCGTCAAGCACGTCAGCCCCGCGAGGTGAGCGGCCTTTTCCCCGCTGGCAGCGCCGTATTTCAGCACTCTTCATTGGACACACATGAGCAGACGTGTCAGAAAAAATCCTGCCCCCAGAAAGTAATTTTGAAACCGTTACAAAAAACTCTTCAACTTCTCTCCGCCCTTCCGGCAGATCTCTCCTCAATGAAAAAACATGTCTCTTTTCTGCCCTCCGGCATGACTCTTATCCGGCCAAAGCCCTCACCCGTGTTGATCGGGCTTGGAGGCGTGTGCGGAATCCTGACCAGCATGCTGGTGACAGGATGCGTCACCCCGGCCTCCCTGCCCGCTCTTGTTGCGCCCATAGGGGCGTCTTCCGTTCTGGTGTTCGCCTTGCCTGCCAGCCCACTGGCCTCCCCAAGGGCCGTGATCGGCGGCAACATGATCTCCGCCATGGTTGGGGTGCTGGTCAGTCTGGTGGTCAGTAACCCCATGCCAGCGGCAGGGCTGGCCGTGGGGCTTGCTATTCTGGTCATGAGTCTGACGCGCACCCTCCACCCACCCGGCGGCGCGGCGGCGCTTACCTCCGTGCTCATGCATCCCTCTTCTGCCGGGCTTGGGGCCGCCTTCCTGTTTCCCATTGTTCCGGTTGGCCTGAACTCAGTTTTGCTCGTGGGGGTGGGGGTCGCCTTTCACCACCTGACAGGACACACCTATCCTCATCAGGCTCTTCCTGCCCCGCCCCAGAAAACAGGCGTGCAGCGGGAGGATATTCTGGCGGCCCTGAGCAAAACAGACGAAACATTTGATATTGAAGTGGACGATCTGGAACGCCTGCTGGTTCTGGCCGAAAGCCACGCACACCAACGGCAGGCACAACCGCCCGGGCCCGCTGCCGCCGCGCAATAACCCGCTCCACCGTCATGCCGCAGTGGCCACACGGCCACCTGCAGGCGCGGCCCGAGTCTTCCACCAGACCCAGCCACACCGCTGGCATCACACCACCCGCAGCGTGCCTCTTGCAAAAAGCCCGTGTGCTCCTTATGTTCAGCCGTGCAGGAGGGGCTTGCCCCTTGGCTATGGCGATAAACGGAACGTGGAATAAGCGTAGTGGACCCGGGGGCAGTACCCGGCGTCTCCACCATAAAAATCCGGCCTTTACGGGCATGGACAGATGGGGACGAAACAGGCTCGACACGCGTGGTAAAGACCTTCCTTTTGCCCGGCATTGTACCACCGTTATCGGGCTAAACTTACAAGTGCCAACGATAACTCAGAGGTGCTCGCTGTTGCTGCATAAGCGATAAGCGCGGTTCGGGAGGGCACCGGGCAACAGAAGCCCTCCCACTTTTTTCTCCTCATCGCTGTTTATTTTTTACGCTCTCAGGCGTTTTGCATTTTGCATGGCTGCCTGCCGTGGCAGAGAATCATGCGCCACTGCCTTGCGCTCGCCACACCTTTCCCGCATGGCTGACGGCAGAGTGATCAAAAGGACGCCGGAGCCCCCATACCGGCGCAGAACAGGAGAGCCGCCATGACTGATGACCACGATAACACACCGGAAAACGGCGCTTTTCCCCCTGAAAGCCTGCTGCCTTATGAACGCTGGCTGGAAGACGCCTACCGGGGTGTGATGTTGAGTGCGCTCGAATATGTGAGCCGTGAAGGGCTTGCAGGCGAGCACCATTTCTATCTGACTTTCCGGACTGACTTCCCCGGCGTGGACATTCCGGCCCGTCTCCGCGCCCAGTATCCGCATGAGATGACCATAGTGCTGCAACACCAGTTCTGGGACCTGAAGGTAGATCGCCCGGCAGGCATTGTGTCTGTCGGTCTGTCCTTTGGCGGCATTGGCAGCACGCTGGTCATTCCCGTGCGCGCCTTTACCGGCTTTGCTGATCCTTCCATCCATCTCAGCCTTCATTTCATGGCAGAAGAACCGGATGAAGCCGAAACCACGGACACGCCCGTGGTGGATGCAAACGCCGCAGACCAGCAGGAAGCCAGCGGAACAGCAGAAAGTGATTCATCTCCGCAGGTGGTGAGCCTTGACGCTTTTCGCAAGAAAGGGCCATCACCCGCCTGATGGCCCCGGCAGAGGGGCCAAGGCCACGGAGATCACGCACACCATGAATAGCCAGCCCCCCCGCCCGCCTGTGCCTGCCTTTGCTTACTCCCCCATCTTTCCGTTGGGGGAAGACACCACCACCTATCGCAAGGTGGATATCAAGGGGGGTGTCAGCACCTCTCACTGTGGCGGCAAGACCGTTCTGCACATCACACCCGAAGCGCTGACAGAATTTACGGCGCAGGCGTTCCATGAAGTGGCCCATTACCTGCGGCCCAAACATCTGGAACAGCTCTCCAGCATCCTCAAAGACCCTGAAGCCTCGGACAATGACCGCTTTGTGGCTCTTGATCTGCTGAAGAACGCCTGCATTGCCGCAGGGGGTGTGCTGCCCATGTGTCAGGATACCGGCACCGCCATTGTCTTCGGCAAGAAAGGCCAGCGTGTGTGGGTTGAGGGCGATGAGGAAGTCGCGTTCTCCAAGGGGGTGTATGAAACTTACACCCGCACCAATCTGCGCTATTCGCAGATGGCGCCTCTGTCCATGTTCGAAGAAAAGAACACCGGCACCAACCTGCCCGTGCAGTGCGATATCTTCGCCAGCCCCGCCACGCATCATGATGAACAGTTTGATCTGATGTTTGTGGCCAAGGGCGGCGGCTCCGCCAACAAGACCTTCCTGTTTCAGGAAACCCGCGCCTTGCTGGGGTCTGAACAGAAGCTGCTGGACTGGCTGGACACCAAGATCAAAACGCTGGGCACCTCCGCCTGCCCGCCTTACCATCTGGCCATTGTGATTGGCGGCATGTCTGCCGAGCAGACGCTGAAAACCGTCAAGCTGGCTTCCACCCATTGGTATGACAGCCTGCCCACCAGCGGCAGCCCCACCGGCCACGCCTTCCGTGATGTGGAAATGGAACAGAAAATTCTGGGCCTTACCCGCAAGCTGGGCATTGGCGCGCAGTTTGGCGGCAAGTATTTCTGCCACGATGTGCGGGTGATCCGCCTACCGCGCCATGGAGCCTCCCTGCCGGTTGGCATGGGCGTTTCCTGCTCTGCTGACCGCCAGATCAAGGCCCGCATCACGGCGGATGGCTTTTTTCTGGAACAGCTTGAGCATGACCCTGCCCGCTTCCTGCCTGAAACCACGGACGAGCATCTGGGTGGAGACGCCATCAAGATCAACCTCAACCGCCCCATGGATGAGATCCGCAAGGAACTCTCGCAATATCCTGTCAAAACCCGTCTGGCGCTGACCGGCACCGTGGTTGTGGCGCGCGATATTGCCCACGCCAAGTTCAAGGAACGGCTGGACCGGGGTGAAGGTCTGCCGCAATACCTGAAAGACCACCCCGTTTATTACGCAGGCCCTGCCAAAACACCCACCGGCATGGCCACTGGCTCCTTTGGCCCGACAACGGCCGGGCGCATGGATTCGTATGTGGCGGAGCTTCAGGCCAATGGCGGCTCCTTTGTCATGCTGGCCAAGGGCAACCGCTCCAAAGCCGTGAAGGACGCCTGTCAGAAATATGACGGTTTCTATCTGGGCTCCGTTGGCGGCCCCGCAGCCCGGCTGGCGCAGGACTGCATCCGCAAGGTGGAAGTGCTTGAGTATCCCGAACTAGGCATGGAAGCTGTGTGGAAAATTGAGGTCGAGGACTTCCCCGCGTTTATTGTTATCGACGATAAGGGCAATGACTTCTACGCTGAGTTAAGCTGAGCCATTCAGCCGCCCGCCTTACGGGAAGGCGGGCCAGCCAGAGGAGCCCTGCCGTTTCATGCGCTTTACCGTTGACCGGATGGACCATGCTGTCCTGACTGTAAGAGACCTCGAAATTTCAGCATCCTGGTACCAGCGGGTATTAGGGATGGAGCGGGAGGAATACGGGCGCAACAACCGCACGGCCCTGCGTTTTGGTGGCCAGAAGCTCAACCTGCGCCCGCAGGGCACTGACGGATGGGAAACCGCCGTCCACGCGCTGCCGGGGGGAAATGACCTGTGCTTTGTCACCGCCGTCACCAGTGACGATGTGGTCGAACATCTGGAGAAATGTGGCGTGAGCATTGTGGAAGGCCCCGTGGCGCGCCTGGGGGCGCTTGGGCCGATCACATCCGTTTATTGTCATGATCCGGACCAGAACCTGATTGAAATTGCCTCCTATCAGGGCTGATCAAAAAAGCGCCGTTCAGTCTGATCTGAACGGCGCTTTTTATATGAGAGACAGTAAACGCGTCTGAGGAAGCAACGCAGGGGTAGCCCCCTGCCCTGCCTCGTCCGTCCTCTGCCTCGCATTAGGCCAAATGTCTTACCCAGCCTGATTGGTCCGCACGGCACTTTTCTGCTCGGCCGGTGCGGTGTCAGACGCAGAAGACGTGCCAAGCCAGCCGCCCCGGAATCCGGCACGCAGCAATCCCTGCCGAATAACCGGATTACTTTTCATGACATTCCACACAAACCCACTGCGGCGGTTTTCCAGCATCAGCAGAATGGGCCCCTGATCAATGCCCAGATAAGCGGTGTCAGACCAGAAAGGCATCTTGCCTTTGTGGTAACTGGGGTTGAACGCATCCACAAAGCCGTAGCGGCCATAAATGTGGCTGCCATATCGCTTTTTCATTTCCCGCAGGGCAGGCACCGCAATTTCCGGCGCAAAGGCAACGGACCCACCCGCCGCCGTGGGGGCAATGGTGCCGTCATCCTGCGTGTAATCCCGCCCGGCCCCACGTGCGGAATAGGAGAAGAAGTGGCGCGTCTGCCCGTTGACGGTTTCTGTCACTTCACCGGGGCCGTCACTTGCTGTCAGCCCCCATACATCCGGTCCGTAATCCTGCCACTTGCCGGGGTTGGCCATGGCATAGGACCGCTGCGCATAGGCCGCGCGACGGCTGTTTTCAAAATAATCGATGCCTTTTTCACGGTTCCAGTCATCCTGAATGCCCCGGAAATCAATCCAGGAATGGGTGTACTGGTGCCCGAAAAGCGGTGCGAAATTCAGCAGCGTCTGCCCGCTATATTCCCCCCAGCGTTTGTCATTAGTGGCCAGCCACGCCTGCCATGATGCCGGCTGCAACGGGTGCGTGACAGACCCCAGCGCCAGCACATAGGCCATCATGCCTTCACTGTAGCCTTCCCAATAATTGGGCAGGAACTGATGTTCTGGCGACCACCCCATGCTCAGGCGCTGATCGGGCCGGCGCATCCACGGCCAATCCACATTCTGGAAAAGCCTGTTGGCCAATGTGCGGATTTCACGCTCCTGCGGCGTATCCTGCGTGTAATAGCTTTCTGTAAACAGCACACCCTGCATCAGCAACGCGGTATCAATGCTGGAGAGCTCGATATCCTTGTTGAAGCGCAGGCCGGTTTTATGATCCAGAAAATGATAGAAAAATCCGTGATAGCCAGAGGCATCGTCCGCACTGGCGTTCTGCGGCAGGCGAGAAAGATAACGCAGGGTATTCAACGTACGCGTAATGGCCTGAGCCCGCGTAATATAGCCACGTTCAGCGCCAATGCCGTAAGCCGTAAGCCCAAACCCGATGGACGCCACGCTGGCCTGTGTCTGATCAGACGGATAACGGTCAGGCACCAGCCCGGTCTGCGGGTCTCCGGACTCCCAGAACCATTGGAAGGTGCGGTGTTCCAAATCTTCCAGCAGCGCCTGATCTGCCGCATTGGGCTTGAACGGAGCCGCTGCCGTTGAAACAGTCTTTTGGGAAACAGCCGGAGAAGAAATACTGGCCTCGGCAGCGTGCGTCACGGTAGGGGCCAGCCCCCCACCAGCAGCCGCAAAAAGCCCGACGCCAAAAGAAAGAACAACCCGAAAACCAACACCCGGACGCGCACCCTGCCGCCTTTTCCGGCGCAGAGAACCCTGCCCTGAAAACCGCTTATCCACCATATCGACTGTAGCCCACCCCTTATTTCCCAATGCCGGAACACCACGCTTTTCCGGCAGACACAGGTAAGGAACCACCCAAAACAGGCATATCCATGTCACTGCCATGACAGTAACAGGACACAGTTTTGAAAAAACCACGATATGCGAATAAGAGACTTTAAAGTTTTGTTAAAGAAACGATAGAAACGCCGCCCTCCCAAAAGAAGGCGGAGCGAATTTTACTGACCGTAACGGAAGACGTTCAGATCTTCATAAGCTATATCAGGCTTCTTTCCAGACATGATATCGGCCAGAACCCGGCCGGAGCCACAGGCCATGGTCCAGCCCAACGTGCCATGTCCCGTGTTCAGGAACAGGTTTTCATATCCTGTGCGGCCAATAATGGGTGTGCCGTCCGGCGTCATGGGTCGCAGGCCGGTCCAGAACGTGGCGCCGGGTACATCACAGCAGTTGGCAAACAGGTCTGTCACGGAATGTTCCAGTGTCTCCCGGCGCGGTGCACGCAGGCGGCGGCTGAACCCTGCCAGTTCCGCCGTGCCCCCCACCCGCACGCGGTCTCCCAGACGGGTAATGCCGATCTTGAACGTTTCATCCATGATGGTGGAAACCGGCGCACGGGCTGCATCCGTAATGGCAGCCGTCAGGGAATATCCCTTCACCGGATAGATGGGCAGATCGAGCCCAAGCGGACGGACCACTCCCGGTGAGAAACTGCCCAGAGACAACACATAGGAATCGGCCGTCAGCACGCCGCCGCTGGTTTCCACACCAGTAATGCGGCCACCATCTGCCAGAATCTGCTTGATTTTGGTGTTGTACAGAAAGGTTACACCCGCTTTTGCAGCCATGCTGGCCAGTGTCTGCGTGAACTTGAACGCATCACCCGTTTCATCACCTGGCAGACGCAGACCACCCACAATTTTATGTGCGGCATCGGCAAGGCCGGGTTCAGCCTTCACACAGGCATCACGGTCCAGCACCTCATAGGGCACCTGGTATTGTTTGAGCACTGCAATATCCAATGCCGCGCCATCAAGCTGCTTCTGGGTGCGGAACACCTGCAAGGTGCCTTGTTGCCGGTCATCATAGGTAATGCCGGTTTCCTTGCGCAGGTCTCCCAGCACATCACGGCTGTATTCTGCCAGCCGCACCATACGGCCCTTGTTCCGGTCATACGCAGGGGTGGTGCAGTTTTCCAGCATCTGCCACAGCCATTTCCACAAATGCGGGTCCGGCAGCGGCCAGAACACAAACGGACGATGCGCCATCATAAGCCAGCGTATGGATTTAAGCGGCACACCCGGCCCGGCCCACGGGGCGGAATAACCGGGCGACACCTGGCCTGCATTGGCAAAGCTGGTTTCCATCCCGGCTTCAGGCTGACGGTCCACAACGGTCACTTCATGCCCGGCCTGCGCCAGATACCATGCGGAGGTTACCCCAACCACGCCACCGCCCAGAACAAGAACTTTCATAATGCGTCGTCCTTAATGTGTTCAGAAAATATCAGATGTTTTCACACGAGATTCTGGTAAATGCGGTGATACCGCCGCCCCAGAGACGTTAGAACCTCATAGCCGATGGTCCCTTCCGCAGCGGCAACATCATCCACGCCATATTGTGTGTTCAGCAGATCCACCAGTGCATCAGCCGCCAGCTCCGCCTCGGGAATGGCAGAGACATCCACCGTCATGGAATCCATGGAAATCCGGCCCAGAATGGGCAATTTCTGCCCCTTGAACCACGCACAGCCCGTGCTGGCGCCCTGACGGGCAAAACCATCCGCGTATCCTGTAGCAAGGGTCGCCACCCGGCATGGCCCCTCGGCCTGCCATGTCAGCCCGTATCCCACCCTGTCTCCTTTTGAGAGCGTACGGGTTTGCAGCACACGCGCCTGCAAACGCACCACCTGCTTCAGGGGATTGGGACCAGAGGCATTGGGGGCCACGCCATAAAGTGCTGCACCGGGGCGCACCAGATCCTGATGATACGCAGCACCCAGAAAAATACCGGATGATGCCGCGAGGCTGAGCGGTGCCGGAGGCAACAGGGCGGCATACTGTTTCAACCGCTCCAACTGCTGGGCATTAGCCGGGTTCTCCGGCGTATCCGCACAGGCAAGATGGCTCATGATCAGGCTGAGAGATATCCCTTTCAGCAGAGCAGGGTTTTCAAAAAGCTGCTGAACATCACTTGCAGAAAGCCCGAAACGGGACATGCCTGTGTCCAACTGTAAGACAGCATCAAGCGCCTTGCCCTTCCGCTCAGCCAGTGCACGTAACTGCGCAATCTGTTCCATGCTGTTGAGCACGGGCCGCAGCCCGCTTTCCACACATTCCGCCAAAGCGTCCGGCCGGGCCCCGTGCAGAACGGTAATCCGCGCGTGTGGCGAAAGGGAGGGTCTCAGAGCCAACCCTTCATCCACATGCGCAACAAAAAACTCTTTTGCGCCAGCCTTTTGCAAAGCAGGCGCCACATGCGCCGCGCCAAGCCCATAGGCATCCGCTTTGACCACCGCAGCACACACCGCACCGGCAGTGCGCTGAACAAGCTGGCGATAATTGTCCACTATGGCTCCCAGATCCACCGTCAACACGGCACCTGCCCGGGTAGCAGCCCAGTCAGCACGCGGAAGAGAACAGGAAGACATGGTGCCAGAACTCCACACTGTTTCGATATGACAATTTTAGCAAAGAGTGTGTGGCATATCTTGCCGTTTTGTCGCATAAAATTCTGACAAAGATGATTTTTATCGCATAACATGCGGCAATAGACAGGAAGTAGATACATGATCTTCGACCGCATGACAGACGCCATTCTGCGCCACCTGCAACATGATGGACGGCTGAGCAATGCGGATCTGGCCCAGCGTGTGGGTCTTTCGCCCTCAGCGTGCCTGCGCCGGGTTAAACTTCTGGAAAAAAACGGAATTATTCAGGGCTATCGCGCCATTATTGATCGCAATGCCACACGCACCATGGCGACGGTGATTGTACAGATCACACTGGAGCGCCAGACAGAAGACTGCCTGCGCCGCTTTGAAAGCCGTGTGCGGGACTGCCCCGATGTAAAGGAATGTTACCTGATGACAGGTGATGCGGACTATCTGCTACGCGTAGAAGCGCAGGATATGTCAGATTACGAACGCATTCATAAAGAAGAACTATCCCGCATGCCGGGTGTTGTGCGGATTCAAAGCAATTTTGCTATCCGCCCCGTTGTGCAGACATGGAAGAACTAGGAAAGCCCCAAAAGGTGGCCTTTCTCAGTTCTCCGAATCGTCTTTCTTGTCTGCGTCCGGTTCGTCTTCTTCATCCAGATCACGCTTCACATCTGGAGATTTCAGCAGACTATCCATATGCATGGCGTAATCCAGCGTTGTATCTGGCTGGAAATGCAATTCCGGCGCTACACGCAGCCGCAGCTTATGCGACATCTGGGTACGCAACCATGGGGCTACCCGCTTGAGCGCAGGCAGCAGCGCATCAATATCGCTCCGACCCAGACGCGCCACAAATACGGTGGCATGTTTGAAATCCGGAGAAAGACGCACTTCCGTCACCGTAACCGTGGCGTCTGCCAGATCAGGATCACGAAAAGTGGTCCGCGCAAAAAGTTCAGCCAGCACACGACGAACTTCTTCGCCCACCCGTAACTGGCGTTGAGACGGCCCTAAAGGAGAAAGACCGGCGAGATACCCCGCCGGTCCTTTCATTCCAGGCCTGTCTGATCCGTTCCGACGGCTCATGCAGGCACCAACTCACTTTCAAAACATTCGACCACATCGCCTTCGCGCAGGTCATTGTATCCAGCAAAGGAGAGACCGCACTCATAACCACGGGCCACTTCCTTGACATCGTCCTTGAAGCGCTTGAGCTGGCTGAGGTCACCTTCATGGATAACCACACCATCACGCAGCAGACGCACGCCACAACCGCGTTTGACAACGCCTTCCGTAACGTAACAGCCAGCCACCTTGCCCACTTTGGTAATTTCGAAAACCTTGCGGATTTCGGCATACCCAAGGAACTTTTCGCGATGCTTGGGCGCAATCTTGCCACGCACCAGCTGCTCCACATCATCAGCTACCTGATAGATGATGGAGTAGTAGCGAATTTCCACACCTTCGCGCTGGGCGAGGGTACGGGCCTGCGCTGTGGCACGCACGTTAAAGGCAATGATAACGGCATCAGACGCCTTGGCGAACTGCACATCACTTTCCGTGATCTGCCCCACCGTTGCGTTGAGCACACGCACTGCAACTTCTTCATGCGCCAGCTTGAGCACTGTGGTCTGGATGGCCTCGGCAGATCCCTGAACGTCCGCCTTGATGAGAACCGCCACTTCCTTCTGCTCACCCGCCTGAATACGGGCCAGCATCTGGTCCAGCGTGCCGCGAGCCGCAACCTGACCTGCAACCTGATGTTCCTTCAGCTTACGCTGACGGAATTCAGAAATTTCGCGGGCGCGGTTTTCGTTCTCGACCACAACAAACGGAGCACCTGCAGAAGGAACGCCTGTCAGGCCAAGAATTTCAACCGGCATGGACGGCGTTGCATCCGCAACCTGACGGCCACGGTCGTCAACCAGCGCACGCACACGGCCCCATTCCGCACCAGCGACAACAATGTCACCTTTATGCAGGGTGCCCTTCTGCACCAGTACGGACGCCACGGACCCACGACCACGGTCCAGACGGCTTTCGATCACCGCACCTTCTGCCGTCCGGTTCGGATTGGCTTTCAGGTCCAGAATTTCGGCCTGCAGAAGAATGGCTTCTTCCAGCTTGTCCAGTCCTTCACGCTTCAGCGCAGAGACTTCAACGTCCTGCACGTCACCGCTCATGGATTCCACAACAATCTCGTGGCTCAGCAGTTCCTGACGCACGCGGTCAGGGTTGGCACCGGGCTTGTCGATCTTGTTGATGGCCACAATGATCGGCGCATTGGCTGCCTTGGCGTGTTTGATGGCCTCAATGGTCTGAGGCATCACACCATCATCAGCCGCCACAACCAGCACCACCACGTCCGTAATGGAGGCACCACGGGCACGCATGGCGGTAAACGCCTCATGTCCGGGCGTATCCAGGAACGTGATCTTGGCACCGGATGCCAGCGTCACCTGATAGGCACCGATATGCTGGGTAATGCCCCCGGCTTCGCCTGCCGCAACGTCTGTGGTGCGCAGGGCATCCAGCAGAGAGGTCTTACCATGGTCAACATGGCCCATGATGGTCACAACTGGCGGACGCGGCTGCAGATCTTCCGGTGCGTCCTCAATGCCTTCAATGCCCAGCTCAACGTCACTTTCAGACACACGGCGCACACGGTGGCCGAATTCTTCAACGATCAGTTCAGCCGTATCGGCATCAATGGTCTGGGTCACCGTTGCCATGACGCCGTTTTTCATCAGCGCCTTGATCACTTCACCCTGACGGGCGGCCATACGGTTAGCCAGTTCCTGAACCGTGATGGTTTCAGGCAGCACAACATCGCGCACCACCCGGACCTGATCGGCACGGAGACGTTCCAGTTCGGCCTGACGGCGTTCACGTTCGCGTTGACGACGCACAGAAGCGAGTGAACGCGTCTTGTCGTCATCCCCTTCAATCGCGGCCTGAATATCAATCCGGCCTGCGCGGCGACCGCTGTCACCCTTACGGGCACCACCGGGGCTCTTGCGCGGAGGCGCACTGCCACCCGGACGACGTGCAGGGCTGCCACGGCGGGGCTGATCATCATCCCCTTCCGTACCACGACCACGCAGACGCAGGGTCTGGGCAGCAGCCGCAGCACCATCAGCCGCAGCGGCTGGCGCTGCCTGCGGACGCGGAGCAGCAGGCTTGAGCGGCTTGGCCGGCATGATCGCCCGCTCAGCCAGAGGCTTCAGGCGCCCAACAGGGGGAGCCAGCGTGACTTCACCCGGAATGGGCACAGCAGAAACCACCGGCCCTTTGGCTTCAATCGGCTTGATGGAGTCGATACGCGCCTTGCGTTCCGCTTCCTCAGCTTCAGCCTTGGCTACAGCTTCTTCTTCAGCGGCACGCTTTTCATCTTCTTCACGACGGCGGGCTTCTTCAGCGGCGGAAAGAATCTGGATCTTTTCCTGCTCGCGCCGTTCAGCCTCACGCCGTTCGGCTTCTTCAGCCGCTTTCTTCTGTTCCTGCAACACGCGCTGGCGCATTGCCAGCTCGGCAGCCGTCAGGGTACGGCCACCTCCTGCACGACCGCCCGCACCACGGCCACCGGCTCCGCCTGCAGCGCCGGGGCCACGCTTCTTGCGCACCTCAACCTGCACGACCTTGGAGCGGCCATGGCTGAAACTCTGCCGCACGGACCCGGCATCAACCGTCCGTCCGACTTCCGAACGACCCGCCGGCCGAAGGGACAAACGTCCCTTACCCTGATCCTGATCCTTGCCTTCGCTCATTGACCCGCCTGTTCACACCCATCCGCCGGAAAGGTCCGGCGAACCCGGGAGCCGCCTTGGGCAACCCCCGAAAAACGCTCATTCTCACAACACAGACGGGAGGCAAGACCTCCGTGCGCCAATGCTGCGTTTACAACCCGCTCACGCCCGAAAACCCTTGCAAGGTCTTCAGCCGAAAGCGCCTCAATCACAGGTAAGTTCCTGGCACCCGACAGGAGCCGATCCAGTTCATCCCTGCTTCCATCAGATGCATGAATGATCACTGCGGCCTCACGCCGCATCACCCACTCCCGCACCTTCATGAAACCACTGGTAGACTGCCCGGCACGCCGGGCCAGCCCCAGAAGTTCCACCATGCGCCGACGCAGACCGGCCTCAACCTGAACAGCCAGATCTTCGGGCACCGTTACCTGCCGCCGTGCCGCCCGCGCAAACACGCCGCGCTTGCGGGCCTGTTCTATCACATCCCGCTGGGCGCTCAACCATATTCCCCGTCCGGGCAGTCGCGCGTCCAGGTCAGGCACAACAACAGATGAGGGTGATACCACAAAACGCAACATCAAGGCTGGTTTTTCCTGCTGCCGTGTTACTGCACAGCGCCGCAGGGGGCCTTTTTCGTCTTCATCCGCTTCGGGCAAAAAATCACCACTCATTGTTTGTCAGGCTTTCCAGCAGCCAGACCCGTTCTTACTCCTGCTCGGCGCTTTTGCCGTCTTCCTCGTCAAACCAGTGAGCACGCGCCGCCATGATGATTTCATTGGCAGCATCTTCCTCAATAGCGTCAGTACCGAGAATTTCGACAAGCTCATCACCAGCCAGATCAGCAAGGTCGTCCAGAGTTTTTACACCCTTTTCACCCAGTGTCACAAGCATCTGGTTGGTAAACACGCCCATATCGGCAATGTCATCAGACACACCGAGCTCGCGCCGCTTGGTATCCAGGTTTTCTTCCTGTTTCACCAGATAGGCTTCGGCGCGCTGCACCAGTTCACTTACCACCGATTCGTCAAAACCTTCAATGCCAATCAGTTCATCCGGGTCGGCATAGGCCAGTTCTTCAATGGTATGGAAGCCTTCCGTCACCAGAAGACCGGCAATCACATCATCAACATCCAGCGCTTCAACAAACAGGTTGGTGCGGCGACGGAATTCTTCCTGGCGGCGTTCGGATTCTTCAGCTTCGGTCAGGATATCAATATCCCAACGCGTCAACTGGCTGGCCAGACGCACGTTCTGCCCACGGCGGCCAATGGCCAGCGAAAGCTGCTCGTCCGGCACCACCACTTCAACGCGGCCCGCTTCTTCATCCATCACCACTTTGGAGACTTCAGCCGGGGCCAGTGCGTTCACCACAAAGGTCGCGGCCTGCGGGCTCCACGGAATGATATCAATCTTTTCGCCCTGCAGTTCGGCCACAACCGCCTGCACGCGAGACCCACGCATACCCACGCAGGCGCCAACCGGATCAATGGACGCATCACGGGAGATCACGGCCATCTTTGCACGGGAACCCGGGTCACGCGCCACAGCCTTGATCTCAATGATCCCATCATAGATTTCAGGCACTTCCTGCGCGAACAGCTTGGCCAGGAAGGCCGGATGCGTGCGGGAGAGGAAGATCTGCGGGCCACGGGGTTCATCACGCACATCATAGATGTAGGCGCGCACGCGGTCGGAGTTGCGGAAGGATTCACGCGGAATCAGCTCATCCCGGCGCAGCAGCGCCTCGGCAGAGCCGATTTCCACCATCAGGTTGCCGTATTCGGTCCGTTTGACAGTGCCGTTGACGATCTCGCCTACGCGGTCCTTGAATTCGTTATACTGGCGCTTGCGCTCATATTCCCGCACGCGCTGGACAATCACCTGCTTGGCGGTCTGGGCGGCAATGCGGCCAAAATCGATAGGCGGCAGCGGATCAACCAGATATTCGCCAGCCTTGATTTCCGGCTGGAACTTGCGGGCAATGGCCAGCGGAATCTGGGTTTCCTCGTTCTCTACCTGCTCGACAACTTCCGTCCAGCGGGAGAGACGCACTTCACCCGTCCGGCGATCAATGGTCGCGCGGATATCTTTCTCATGCCCGTATTTGGCACGTCCGGCCTTCTGGATAGCCTGCTCCATGGCTTCCAGCACTTCTTCGCGTTCGATTCCCTTCTCGCGCGAAACAGCATCTGCAACCAGCAGCAGTTCAGGACGGGAAACAGAGGTATCCATACTCTCAGCTCTCCAAAGCAGGCGACGTGATCAGTGTAACTTGCGCCCGGCCGGTTTTTCTTCCCCGGCCTTGCTCTTTTCATTCTCGCCCTCATCATCGGCAGGGCGCGCCATCTGCGCACTCGCCTCAATCAGGGCATCCGTCAATACCAGTTTTGCCCGACGGATTTCCGCCAGCGGCAAACGGGCCTCAGTTCCATCATCCAGCCGGAGTCGGCCGGTTTCTGCATCCGCCCCCAGGACAACACCGGAAAACCGGCGCCGACCATCAACCGGAACCAGAACTTCCACCTTGGCCTGATGGCCGGTGAAGCGGTTCCAGTCCTTGGCGCGCGTCAACGGACGATCAATTCCGGCGGAGGACACCTCAAGCGTCCAGGCACCGGGGATAGGATCTTCCACATCCAGCACAGCGCCCACGGCATGGCTGATGCGCTCACAATCTTCCACATTGATGAGCGAGCCATCCTTGCGGTCCGCCATGATCTGCACTGTCGGGCTTTCACGCCCCAGCACCGCCACGCGAACAATCTCATAGCCAAGATCATCCAGCGTTGGCGCCACAAGGGCGACAAGGCGGGCTTCCAGGCCGGAATGGATGGGCAGATCAGCGTCCAATGCAAAAAAGGCGGCCCGTCAAGGCCACCCCCCAAAATTCTGATAAAATGAAAGGATGATGTTTCATGTAGGGGATACCAGACCATGCTGCAAGAGTTGAAACCCCTGTTGCCCTTCTTTTCCCACCCCCCATAAAAAAGAAATTAGTCGTGCGGGGCTCTTTTCGGGGCTTTCCTGCGTTTTCAGAACTTGCACACTCCCACCCGGATATGTCTGATTACATTTCATGAACGATCTGCCTGACCCCGTGTATAAAGCGCAGCCGGAGAAAGAGGAGAAACCCTCCCATTTCCGCACCGTGCTTGTCGCTCTGGCAACCTGCACCCTGCTGGCCGGTGCCGGGGTCCATTTCATGGGCTCGGGCAACAACACCCCCACTACTCCGGCAGCCGCAGGAAGCGGAGATAACCAGAGTGCGGATGCATCACAGCAGCGCACAGGCATTCAGCTTTCCCTGATTGCCCCCGACAAGGCAGCCGAAGCCCTTGCTTCCTCCGGCTATTCTGAAAAAGAACAGGCTGACATTCTGGCAGGCGTGAAGCGGCGCGATCTGCGTCTGGTTGCCATGCCCATTTTTGATGCCACAGGCACGGGGGGCACTGTGTCTGTCATATCAGGCACCATGCACCGTACCGTTGCCCTGCAAACAAACCCCACCGTATTGATTCTCCCCATTACGGTTGCCGGAAATGTTGATATCCTTCCCGTGTCTGATCCGGGCATAGTAGGAATAGGAAGCGGCGTGATAACCATGTTCGGCCCACAGGTTCTGCCTGTTATGCATCAGGGTGACTCTCTTGGCCTGACGGTGATTGCCCAATGAAAGGCCTGCTACCAGCCCTTAACCGGCTGATGCCGTTGATGATGGTGATTTTTCTGGTGCTGGCCAGCATCCAGATGGCCATCAGCCTGCACCTTTCACTGGCCTCGCTCACCCATTTCATGGAATGGTGTGCACCGGCATGGCCCATAATTGCCGCAGTCAGCGGCTTGTTGACCATAGGCGGGCTGCTGTTCGAAACACGCGCCGAGCGGCTTGCACGCAAAGGCTTATTACGCCGACGGGGGTGGATGATGGACGTTCTTGCCAGACTGACCAACCGCAACGCGCTTGAAGAAATGCTGGCGCGGGAACAGCGGGAAACAACAATTGATGCCGAGGAACTGGCCGCCAACCTGCGCGCCCGCGTGATTGGCCAGGATCAGGTATGTGAAGATATTGCCGTGCAGTTGCGCCGCAGGCTGGCCCTGCAGGTTCGCGGCAAGCCGGTTGGTATCTTCCTGCTGGCGGGCCCACCCGGCACCGGTAAAACCTATCTTGCCAAACAGATGGCCCGCCAGCTTGAACGCCCTCTGCTGCATTTTGACATGACGCAGATGAGCAGCCCGCACGCGGCCACCCAGCTTTTTGGCTCCCCCAAAGGGTATGTGGGTTCTGATACCTACGGCAAGCTGACCGGCGGCCTGAAGGAAAAGCCCGATGCCGTGGTGCTGCTGGATGAAATTGAAAAAGCCCACCCGGACGTATTCAAGAAATTCCTGACCGCGTGGAACGACGGCCATATTACCGAGGCCTCCACCGGGCAGCAGATTTCTACCGTTCGCGCCATTTTTGTGCTGACATCCAACATCGCAACCGATGCACTGACGGAAATTGCGGATCGCCTGCATGATGATCCGGACCGGATGCGCGCCGAGTCGGTTGAAGCACTGCGTCAGGCTGGTTTTGCCCCGGAAGTGCTCAACCGTCTGGACCGTATCTTTGTATTCCGTGCGCTGAAGGGGCTGGATATTGCCCGCGTTTCCGCACTGGAAATCGAAACCATGATCGAAAGCTACGGGCTGAAGGTGGAAACCGGCGGTATCGATGCGTCCCTGCTGATGGATGTGATGCGCCGCCAGAGCCGTATGGGCGATGCCGCATCGGCCCGCGATCTTGTGCGTTCCATTGAAGACATGATCAGCGAATCGCTGATTGTGGCGCGCCAGCAGGGTGCCTCCATGATTCGCATCTCCCGCGATGAGGACGGCACCGTGACAGCCAAAATAGCCGACAATAACGGTGACAGCAGTGAGAGCATGCACGCTCGCCTGACCCCATAAGCGTACGGGGCCTGCCGGTGGGTAGGCCCCAGTTTTTTCACACCTGATACCGTCTGGACCGAGCATTACGGCATGTCCGCTTTTACCCGCCTTTGGCAACGTGCCCCCCTGTGGCGCACGGTTCTGATTTCCACCGGTGCATGCGGCATTTTTTCTGTGCTGTTTCCCGCCCCCTGGCTGACGACCCGCCTGCCCTACTACCAGACGGTAACGGACAAGGTTGGCCACATGCTTGGCCGAAGCTCCGCCGCGCAGACCAACAATGCCGAAGGGGAAGGACGCCGCATGGTTTCCCAACCTCCGCTGGATGCGCAGTTTGAAGGCGTGATTCCTTTTGCCGGGCGTCAACTTCCGCTCCCGGCTGGCAAATGGCACCCTGTTTTAAACTATCAGGATGATGTTTCGCATGGGGAGATTCTGACCTCCATTTTCGTGCGGTCAGAACGCGGTGTGGTCACGGGCTTCATCATCGCGCAGGCCACCACACAATCCCTCCCCTCTTCTGACACCCAGATGTTGCAGGATATGTGCCATAGCGGCTTCAACTTTACAGTTGGGGACCTGCCGCAAGATGGCACCCACACGGAATGCTGGCTGACCTCCCCCATACGGGTGGTGAACAACCTGTTCCTCACTTCCAATCAGGCCTTGCAGGGCCTGCTGAGCAGCCCGCTGTTCATTCCGCCCGCATTGCAGCGGCTTGGCATGATGGGCTTTGACCTTCCCCCCATTCTGGTGGATGCGGGATGGACCCATATTGAGAAAAGCAAGTCTGGCACCGGAGTCGATTTTGCGACCATCCACACGCTGCTCAGCCCGGCGGAAGCAGGGCAACGTGCCGTGCCGGGTGCTCCGGAAGACTGGTCCCGCGCGGGCATGAACAATTCCCCCATGGTGGCGGATTTTGTGAAACGAAGCGATACGTGGCTGAAAAACTGGCTGCCTTACCTGCGCAAAGGGTACAACAGCACCCTGGAAGGCGGCCCACTCCCCGCTGCCGCAGCCACGGACCCCGGTTTCCACGGTTAAGACCTGCGTTCTTACCGTGTGACCTGATGCAGGTGCAGGTTGCCGGGAAGAACGTTTCTCCCCGCGAAATCAAAGCCTCGGTCATGAAGAAGAGAAGCGCGTGATGTTGGGGGCAGCCTCCTAGCGTCTGCTCTCCTCTGCGTCACGGAAGAAATTCCGCAACGGGAGGGATCATCTCCCGCCCCTCCGACACCCCCGCACCAAAAACGCACTCACTGTCGTTGGGCGCAAAATGCCCCACTCTTGCACAAGCAGACAGTCAGAAGACGCTTTTGCTACCTTCACGCTCGCGCGCCAAAAAGCTGGCGAGGATTTTGTGAGACCGAGACGCGGCTTGAAGAGTCTGAAAATCTAGGCCGTGAGGAATTAGTGACGCAGGAAAGCTGGAGTCTGAAGCCTACAAACAAGACGCCCCAGTGATGAAAGAACGTGGGACAAAAACCCACGCTTTTCGGCACCAACAAAAGGTGCGGCAAATTACCCCACCAGATTTTTCAAGCACTCTCTCTTCAGGATTTAGGCGTTTCCCTCAAGACATCGGAGGAAACCTCAATCAGGAAATCAAGCACCGTACGCGTCCGCAGTGGCAGGGTGCGCGGACCTGTATGCACTGCGTAGAACGGCAGAGAGGGAATGTTCCAATCTGCAAACAGGCGTACCAACTTACCCTCTTCTACGGCTTCCCGCACCAGGAACTCTGGCAGCAGGCCAATGCCGATGCTGGCGGAAACAGCATAGAAAACGGCCTCACTACTGTTGGCCCGGAACACCGTTGAGGGCGCGATAACGCTTTCTTCTTCTTCCCGATAAAAATGCCAGTCATTCCGGCCACCGCCATAGTTGTAAACAATGGCAGGATATTCTGGCAGGTCACGCGGATGTTCTGGGGTGCCGCACCGTTTCAGGCAGTCCGGAGAAACAACCAGCCATTTGCGCACCACGCCCAGCTTGCGGGCAATCAGGGAGCCTTCGGCAATTTCCCCTACGCGCACGGCCAGATCCAGCCCTTCTTCCACCAGATCTCCAAACGAGTCGCGCATCACGATCTCGACTGAAAGATCAGGATGACGCTCCAGCAACTCCCCCAGTCGTCTGGTCAGATAGAGGCCAAACGCCGTGGTCACCCCCAACCGCACCAAACCGGAGACAGATGCACGCCGTCGCCCCAGAACGGTTTCAGCCGTTTCCAGAATTTCCAGAACTTCATAGGCATGGGGCAGAAGGCTGCGGCCGTCTTCTGTCATCATCAGGCTGCGCGTGGTGCGGGCAAACAGCGTGGTGCCGTAATGCGCTTCCAGCAAGGCGATATGCCGTGAAATAGTGGGCTGACTGACACCTGTCTCACGCGAGACAGCCGAAAAAGAGCCTGTGGCCGCCACGCGGACAAAGCTGTGAAGAGCAGAAAGAAGGTCCATCAGGTTCCGGAACACATGTGCTGAGACGCTGAAACGCCCTGCCCTGCCTTTTCAGCAGACCGCTTGGTACGGTTCCGGGCACCGCACCGCACAGACCACCGTCAGACCCGGCTAGAGTATAGCTGTAATCATACGACTATCGTATTTATATCTGACTCATACTTATTTTATACACAATTGACGGGAGCACTCTTCCGCCATGCCTCAGGCGCATTTGATGTGCCAACGCCTTGCTGCTTCCAGCCCCACAAGAGGGCCGTTGCCAAGTCTGGTAGGCCGGGCGGGCGGGATTTTTGACAGCAACATGCACCGTTTTTTGCCGCCCGCAGGCCCCAGCACCGTGCCCTTGGTCTTGGTCTTGGTCTTGGTCTTGGTCTTGGTAGCTGAAAGCCCTGCTGTTCAATCTCACAACTGCCTTGCCAGCCTCACGCGCTGATCTTTCACACCTTCTTGGCGGTAGCCTTAGCGGTGGCGTGTGTGAGGCTGCGCCAGTTTCTTTTCCGCCATCCGGGCCAAACGCACAAACGGCAGCCCCAGCAGCAGATAGGCACCCCCCACCATCAAACCCGTGCCAAAATAGTCAAAATAGGTGGAAGACAGGCGAATATAGGTCTGGGTGAGTTCTGTGAGCGTAATCACGCTGACCAGCGATGAGTCTTTCAGCAGAGAAATGAAATCATTGGTCATGACAGGCATCACCAGCCGGAACGCCTGAGGCACAACCACAAACCGCAACGCCTGAATATGCGTCATGTTCAGGGCCAGCGCGGCTTCCATCTGGCCACGAGCCACGGATTGCAGGCCCGCACGATAGTTCTCGGCCTCATAGGCTGCGTAGTTAAGCCCCAGCCCCATCACCCCGGCCAGAAACGGGCCAAGATTGATACCAAACTGCGGCAGGCCATAGAAAATGAACAAAATCTGGATCAGCAGTGGCGTGCCACGGACTATTTCCACATACAGCCCGGCGAGAGACGCCATCCACGGTGCGCCATACAAACGCAGCAGAGCCAGTGACAACCCAAGAGCCACCGCCAACACCATGGCACACAAGGAAACGGCAAGGGTAAGAACAGCCCCTTTGGCCAGCAAAGGCAGAAACCCGACGTAACGCCGCAACCGTTCCGTCCAGCCAGCGCCGCCCTGTTGCGCCGCAACATAGGACTGCCACTCGGTAGGGGCGATATCAGGTGTGGAAAAATCCTGCGCGAACTGCGCCATTTCAGGCGTCCACAAATTCCAGCGTGCCAGAATGGTGTGCAGGCTGCCATCCTTGAGCATGGCGGCCAGAGCCGTGTTGACCTGTTCCCGCAGCGCCGCGTTCTGGCCTTTGGCAAAAGCAATGCCGTAAGCCACGCGCCCAATGGGTTCGCCCGTTATCTGCAAGGCGGGATTGGTTGCGCCGTAATACTGGGCAATGGGGCCATCAATCAGGATGGCCTCTGTGCGGCCATTCACAAGATCCATGAACACATTGGTTTCTTCATCATAGGTGCGCACATGCACTTTGGGATGCCCGGCCAGAATCCGCTCTGCCTGCGTGGCCTTGATGGTACCCACCACGTGCCCATCCAGATCCTCCAGCCGGGAGAATTGCGGGCCATTCCTGCGCACCACAATCCGCTCGGATGTCACGTAATAGGGGGTGCTGAAATCTATGCCTTCGGCATGCTCCGGTGTGATCTCGATCCCGCAGATCACCATGGCGTACAGGCCGCGTTGCAGGCCGGGAATCAGGCCATCCCAGTCATTCTGAACGAACGCCAGATCCCGGCCCATATGGCGGCCCAGTTCCTGCATCAGTTCATATTCATACCCCGTAAGGCGTGACTGATCTTTCAGGTCATGAAAAGTGTAGGGCACATCTGCCGAGGCATCAGCCGCCCACCGCAAAGGTTCGGCCGCAAACCCCGCCTTTGGCGCGGACAGACCAAAAGCCGCTACCAACGCCAACACTGCAAGAAGCCCAGACCGAACCATGACAAACCGTGACAGAAAATGCCGCAGGCCGTGCTTCACAAAACTGTCCTTAAAAAACGTCGGGTGCGCTCATCCACAGGATTCACGCACAGGGTTTCCGGTGGTCCGGCCTCTATAATGTGTCCACCATCCATGTAAACAATGATATCAGACGCCACCTGGGCAAAACGCATGTCATGCGTGACCACAATCTGGGTCATGCCCTCATTGTCCAGCGTGCGCATCACGCCCAGCACTTCCTCCGCCACCAGCGGGTCCAGTGCGGATGTGGGTTCATCATACAGCATGATCTCCGGCCGCATGGCCAAGGCGCGGGCAATGGCCGCGCGCTGCTGCTGCCCGCCGGAGAGAGAAAGAGGATAACGCTGCGCCACCTTGCCCAGCCCCACCTTTTCCAGCAGGGCCATGGCCTCATCCCGTTCTTCCACGCCGCCTTCGCCCTTCACCACGCGCGGGGCCAGCAGAACGTTATCCAAAACCGTAAGGTGCGGGAAAAGATTAAAGCTCTGAAACACCATGCCCACATGGGTGCGCAGCTTATGGGCCATATGCTCGTCAGCACGCCGCCAGGGGCCACCTTGGCGTTCTATCGTAACGCCCATGGCGGTTACGGTCCCGCTATCCGGTATTTCCAGAAAATTCAGACACCGCAGGAATGTTGATTTCCCGCAGCCGGATGGGCCGATCACTGAGATCAACTCCCCCTTGCGCACTTCAAGGGAGACACCGCTCAGAATTGCCCCTTCTCCAAAGCTTTTGTGCACATTCAGCGCACTTAGAACGATGGGGTCTTCTTCAACGCAAAAAGCCGACCCGGTGTAATCCGGGTCGGCAATGTCGTGTCCGCTAGGAACAAAACGGTTATCAGGCAGCTTTGGTCATCCCACGCAACACATACTGAAGGATGCCACCATGCCGGTAATACTCAACTTCGTCCAGTGTATCGACACGGCAAAGAAGCGGAACATCCTGCTTGGAACCATCAGCACGCGTAATGGTCATGGTCACATCCATGCGCGGCGTGATTTTTTCCAGCCCCGTGATGGTGATGGTTTCATCACCCTTCAGGTTCAGGGTCTTGCGGGTTGTGCCTTCCTTGAACAGCAGCGGCAGAACGCCCATGCCCACAAGGTTGGAACGGTGAATACGTTCAAAGCTTTCAGCAATGACTGCCTTGATCCCCAGCAGCAGGGTGCCTTTGGCAGCCCAGTCACGGGAGGACCCCATGCCGTATTCCTTGCCACCAAAGACCACAAGCGGAACGCCTTCCTTCTTGTATTCCATGGCGACATCGTAAATGAAGCCTTCCTTGCCATCAGGATAGTGCTTGGAAAGCCCCCCTTCCGTGCCCGGCAGCATCTCATTCTTGATGCGGATGTTGGCAAAGGTGCCACGCACCATCACACGGTCATTCCCGCGGCGAGAGCCGTAGGAGTTGAAGTCACGTGGTTCCACACCATGCTCGATCAGATAACGCCCGGCAGGGGAGTCCTTCTTGATCGCACCGGCAGGTGAGATGTGGTCAGTCGTGATGTTGTCACCCAGCAGGGCCAGAATACGGGCGTTTTCAATGCCACCACGCGGCTTGGGTTCCGGTGTGATGTCCTTGAAGTACGGCGGATCCTGAACATAGGTGGATTTTGCATCCCACGCGTAGGTTTCAGACCCGGTGGCAACCTTCAGGTCCTGCCATTCCTTCGTGCCCTTAGACACATGCTTGTAGCGCTTGATGAACTCTTCACGGTTGATGGAAGAACCGATCAGGTCAGCAATTTCCTTGTTGGAAGGCCAGACATCTTTCAGATAGACCGGCTTGCCATCCTTGGAGGTGCCCAGAGGTTCGGTCGTGATATCCTTCCGCATGGTGCCCAGAATGGAGTAGGCAACCACCAGCGGCGGGCTGGCAAGATAGTTTGCCCGCACGTTCGGAGAGATACGGCCTTCAAAGTTACGGTTGCCGGACAGCACGGAAACAGCAACCAAGTTGTTGTTTTCAATGGCATCCACAATGTGCGGCGGCAGCGGACCGGAGTTACCGATACAGGTTGTGCAGCCATACCCGACCGTGTTGAAGCCCAGTGCATCCAGATCTTCAGACAGCTTGGAACGGTCCAGATAATCGGTCACGACCTGAGAGCCGGGAGCCAGTGAGGTCTTGACCCAGGGTTTGGGTTTCAGGCCCAGAGCACGCGCCTTGCGGGCCACCAGACCAGCCGCAATCAGCACCGCCGGGTTGGAGGTGTTGGTGCAGGAGGTAATGGCGGCGATCACAATATCGCCCTGACCGATTTCATAGTTGGTGCCAGCAACCGGAACCCTCTTGTTGGCATCGTTCGCGGGAACGCCAAGGGAAGAGGTCAGTTCTTTTTCAAACGCGGTCTTGGCTTCCGTCAGAACAACGCGGTCCTGCGGGCGCTTCGGACCGGAGATTGACGGCACAACCGTGCTCAGATCCAGTTCCAGAACATCCGTAAACACAGGTTCCGGGGTTTCAGCGGTGCGGAACATTTCCTGCGCCCGCAGATATTCTTCGGTCAGCTTGATGCGGTGTTCATCACGGCCGGTTTCACGCAGGAAGTCCAGCGTCAGGGCATCAACCGGGAAGAAGCCGCAGGTTGCGCCATATTCCGGAGCCATGTTGGCAATGGTTGCGCGGTCAGCCACCGGCAGGTGATCAAGAGCAGGACCAAAGAATTCAACAAACTTACCCACAACGCCCTTTTTACGGAGCATCTGGGTCACGGTCAGCACCAGATCGGTCGCCGTGGCGCCTTCAGGCAGTTTGCCAGTCAGTTTAAAACCGATCACATCAGGGATCAGCATGGCAATGGGCTGGCCCAGCATTGCGGCTTCAGCCTCAATCCCGCCAACACCCCAGCCCAGAACGCCCAGACCGTTGATCATGGTGGTGTGGCTGTCTGTGCCGTAAAGCGAATCGGGGTAGACGTAATCCTTGCCACCCACGTTGGCTGTCCAGGCAACCTGGGCAATGTATTCCAGGTTCACCTGATGGCAGATGCCGGTATCAGGCGGCACAACGGAGAAGTTTTCAAACGCTTCCTGGCCCCAGCGCAGGAAGGCGTAGCGTTCGCCATTGCGTTCGAACTCAAGCGTGATGTTTTTCTGCAGCGCATCCTGCGAACCGTAAACATCCACCATAACGGAATGGTCGATCACCAGATTGACGGGAACCAACGGGTTCACCTTCTGGGGGTCGCCTTTCAGCTTCACAATGCCGTCGCGCATGGCGGCCAGATCAACCACCGCAGGAACACCCGTGAAATCCTGCATCAGAATGCGAGAAGGCTTGAACGGCACTTCCTTGGTGCTGCTTCCCTTTGGCAGCCAGCCTGCAATGGCCTTGGCGTCATCCACATTGTAGGAACGACCGTCTTCAAAGCGCAGGATGTTTTCCAGCAGAACCTTCAGTGAAACAGGCAGACGGCTGACATCGCCGATTGTTTTTGCTGCTTCAGGAATGGAAAAATAATGATAGGCCTTACCGTCTACTGTCAGTGTACGGCCTGTTTTCAGTGAGTCATGCCCAACCGTCTTCATAATACCCTATCTCCCCTATCACAGCCCATGGCTGGTGATACGTTCCGGAAGTCGGCGCACCGCCTGACGCGGTGCCAGTGTGCTCACCCGCTCTTCCGGGTGGCCGACTTGATATCCCGTTGGCAGTAGAACATACCGGCAGTCTGATAAGGCACAAGCCGAGGCCCGACCACGAGAACGCGAGCACACCGGCTTTGGCGGGTTTTGATAGGTAACATTAAGGAGAAGTCCGATCTCCGAGAGGTTTTTTGCAGGAAAGGGGCCACATCTTGCCGCCCCTTCCCCCTCCGGCACACCACGGCTTGTAGCAGAGTCTCTCTCGGTTTTCCGGGGAGACCGGCTGGTGCTGGATGATGTCAGCCTGAGTTTGGATGCTGGCGAGGCCATGCTGCTTACCGGCCCCAACGGGGCAGGCAAATCCACCCTGCTGCGTGTGCTGGCAGGCCTGCGCCGCCCGGATGGTGGCGCCCTGCTGTGGGACGGCGTGCCCATTGCGGAAGACCGCACCGCCCACGCCACCCGCGTTGCCTATCTTGGCCATCAGGACGCCCTGAAACCCAGCCTGAGTGTTGTGGAGAATCTGCATCTGTTTGCCCGTGCAGGCGGCGGCGACATGACGGCAGCACTCAAAGCTGTTGACCTTCTGCCGCTGGCTGATTTACCGGCCCGCCTGCTTTCCGCCGGGCAGAAGCGGCGTGCGGCCCTTGCCCGCGTGCTGCTGGCTCAGGCTCCCCTGTGGCTATTGGATGAACCCAGCCTGGGGCTGGATGCCAACGCCATTGTGCTGCTGGGCGAAGCCATTGCCCGGCACCGCGCTGCTGGCGGCGTGGTAATAGCCACAACCCATGTGCCGCTGCCCCTTGAAGACGTGCGCCATCTTGCCCTGCCCGGCGCGCCGGACCCAGCGGACAGATGGTGGGATGAGCAGTCGTCCGCCCTCTCTTCCTCTGATCACGAAGGAGCCAGCGCATGATGAGCCTGTTCTGGGCCGTGGTCTTCCGGGACCTTCGGCTGGCACTGCGTCATGGGGCCGATACGTTGGGGGCAGTGCTGTTCTTTATTCTGACAGGCACCCTCTTTCCACTTGCGCTTGGACCATCGCCTGATCTGCTGCGCCATATGGCCCCCGGCATTATCTGGGTCTGCGCACTGCTGGCCGCCCTTCTGCCGCTGGACCGTCTGTTTGGCGCGGAACTGGAAGATGGCTCGCTTGACCAACTTCTGCTGCTGGGTCTGCCGCCCGCGCTGGTGGCGCTGGCCAAGATAACCGCCCACTGGCTGACAACCGGCCTCCCCCTGCTGATTGCCGCCGTTCCGCTGGCCATCATGCTGGGTCTCCCCACGGCCACACTGCCTATTCTGCTGGCAGGCTTGCTGCTGGGCTCCATGGTCTTGTCTCTGGTCGGCGGCATGGGCGCATCCATTGTGCTGGGCGCGCGCCGCGGGGGCGTTCTGCTGCCGCTTCTGGTGCTGCCCCTCATAACCCCGGCCCTGATTTTTGGGGCCGCCGCTATTGACGCTGCGCGCACTGGCCTGCCTTGGGGGCCTGATCTGGAACTGCTCGGCGCTTTCCTGGCTGGCGCTTTGCCTCTCTGCCCACTTGCAGCCGGAGCCGGATTACGCGCTGCGGTGGAATAACCGACAAAAAACAGAGCCTGCCACATCATGCTGGCAGGCTCTTCTCAAAGACTGATTAGAAAACCGACCATGGCGGACTGGCAAAACATTTTTTGAAAATACCGCCGCAAATCTGACCGTTTCCGAGGCCAACGAAGTAAAAAACTACTGGCTCAGCGGCAGACCGTTCAGCATTCGCTTCCTGATCTGACACGCGTACAGCCATTGTTTCCATGCTCCCTCCGTTGAGAGAGGAAGCATTCTTCCTTCTTTCCCCGCTTCACCCACTAGAGCGGAAGCGCAACCCTGCTCCCTCCCCACGGAAACAACCGTCCACCCCCGCGTTAGGGCGCGGGGTTGGAATGCACCTGATGGATTGCGTTGATCTTGGCTTCCAGTTCTGGAGTGATGGTCACCTCCACAGAGCCGAGGATCGTTGCAAGCTGCTGCGTGCTGGTGGCCCCGATAATGTTGGATGTCACAAACGGGCGGGACGTAACAAACGCAACGGCAAGTTGCACAGGGTCCACCCCTTCTTCCCGCGCAAGGGCCAGATAAGCTTCAATCGCCACATCCACACCGGGTTTCTGGTAGCGTTGCCCACGGTCAAACAAGGTCGTGCGTGCACCCGCAGGCCGCGCGCCATTCAGATATTTTCCGGTCAGATAGCCTTGCGCCAGCGGAGAATAGGCCAGCAGGCTGACCCGTTCCCGCAGTGCCATTTCTGCCAGCCCGATTTCAAAGGTGCGATTGATCAGGTTGTAAGCGTTCTGGATTGAGGCAATACGCGGCGCACCCGTTCTGGAACATGCGAGATATTCAGACACGCCCCATGCGGTCTCGTTCGAGACCCCTACGTGGCGGATTTTCCCTTCCGTCACCAGATCGCCCAGAACGCCCAATGTTTCTTCAATCGGCACCTCATCCGCATCCGCCAGAGATGTAAACGTGGTGCCTCCTTCTCCAAACAACCCGATCTTCCGGTCTGGCCAGTGCAGTTGATACAGATCCAGATAGTCCGTGTTCAAACGCCGCAAAGATCCTTCCAGCGCGTACCGGATCTGCCGTGGTGTCAGGCGCGTTTCTTCCCCACCGGGCCGAAACCACGGTTGGGTGCCCCGTCCCACCGCCTTGCTGGCAAGGATAATCTTGTCCCGATTACCGCGTGCCTTCAGCCAGCTGCCGATAATGGTTTCCGTAGAGCCCTGCGTTTCAGCGCGGGGCGGAATGGAATAAAATTCTGCCGTATCAATAAAATTGATGCCATGCGCCAGCGCCATATCAAGCTGGGCATGCCCTTCGGCTTCGGTGTTCTGCTGGCCGAAGGTCATGGTGCCAAGGCACAGTTCACTCACCATAATGCCAGTACGGCCCAGTTCTCGTTGCTTCATGCGGACATCACCTGAGAGAAAAACAGACTAAGGACGGGAACCACCATCAGCCCCGCCACTTCCCTGTTGTTGCGACTAATCACGCAAAGAGCAAGGCTTTGACCTATTTTACGTTTTTATACAGTTATTGAGCACCCTCAAAAACTCTCTGCAACAGGACGTAAGCATGGGAAGTCCAATCCAGAAAAAAGGGATACCTCTTTAACAGGTATCCCCTTGCTTTCCTGATAATCTCGCCCGGCACTGTCATGCCAGATGACGCGGATGGCTGTTTGACAAGCCCGTCAGATGGGTCTCATGAGGCCTTTCGAGACTGAAAGCGTTGGATTTTTGTCTCGGCAGTCTGACGTCTCGCCGTCCAATCCGTCTTGTCTGCCTCAAAAACCCTTCGCAGCCCGCAATGACGGACTTTCAACCAGCGGCCGACCAAACGGCGCTCATGCCTTCAGAGGCGCAAGCACCACACTGGAGTCCCGTCCCTTATTTGGAAGAAGCGGTCGGCGCGCCTGCGGACTGCTGGCCAGCCCCCTGAATATCAACCGACGCGTAACGCACAGCGTTCTCGGCATCGCGCAGAGCTTCACTGGCCTTGTACGGGTTACTTTTGATGAACTTTGCAGCCTGCGCCACATCTTTCCGGGTCTGCTCCAGCGGAACAGCGGCAATGATATAATCCGCATCCACGCTAGAGACACGCAACACTTCAGAAGCCCGAGCCGTGTTGCCCGCCTTCAGATGCCGGTTAGCCGCTGCCAGCGCAGCAGATTTTTCCGGGGTGGGTTCAACCGTTTCATCCAGCACCAGTTCGCCATCGATCGGCAGCCATGCCACCTGCTTGCCGGTAGAAGCCAAAGGCCGGGGCGGTTGCTGACGCGTTTTGGTGGGCATCAGTTCGTCTTCCGCTTTCTGGAAGGCCGTATTATCCGCCTTGGCAGTTTCCAGAGCGGCCTGAGCACTGGCGATCAGTTTCTTGGCTGTGTCCAGATCACCATCATAAATGGCCTGCCGTGCCAGACTCAATTCTTCAAATGCGGTGTTACCGTCCACGGACAACCGGCCAAAATCCTGCGCTGCCAGATTGGCAAGCTGGGCGTTGGCTGGTGAAGGTGCTGCCGGCGCACCAGAAGAGGCTGCCGCCGCCGCAACAGTTGTGGCCTGTGCGGCTGTCTGCGCCATGGCGGGCATAGCCACACCTGATGCCAACAGGGTGGCCAACACTATGCTGGATGATTTCACGATCCGTCTCCCTTGAACATTCCCACGCATCAAATGCGGGTAATGTTGTGCAGGAAGCGCTCAGCGCAAAGACAGGCGCGCACAAGGCAGGGCTGACCATGGGGCAGGCCCGTGCCAGATAAAGAAAAAATCAAACTGGCACAGGAGGTTAAGTCCTCCTGTGCCTGCTAAACATACCAGATCAGATATAATGCTCGGTCAGCGGCTTGAAGCCATTGAACCGGGTGGAGCAATAAGTGGACACATAGGCGCCGGTAGCAAGCAGGTCCACCTGCTCACCAGCCGTCAGCCCCAAAGGCAGTTCGTAAGCTGTCTTTTCATACATGATATCCGCACCATCACAGGTTGGGCCTGCAATTGCTACGGGGCCGGTCGGGGTGCCATCGCGTTCCGTGCGAATAGCGTAGCGAATGGATTCGCCTTCCGTTTCAGCCAATCCACCAAAGCGGCCGATGTCCAGATACACCCAGCGCGGTCCATCTTCCCGCCCGCGACGGCTGACCAGCACAACTTCGGACCGGACAACCCCGGCTTCACCCACAATAAAGCGACCCGGTTCCACCAGCATTTCCGGCAGCGCGTTGCCGAAGTGCTCGGTCATGGCGTGGCTGATGGCCATGGCAAAGTGATCAATACTCGGCACTTCATCCCGATACCGGACGGGGAACCCCCCACCCAGATTGACCATGCGCAGGTCAAGCCCGGCGACACTCAGATCAGTGAACAGAGCGGCCACACGAGAAATGGCAACCTCGTAGGCGTCAGCAGAAAGCTGCTGGCTGCCCACATGGAAGGAAAGACCATACGGGTCCAACCCCATATCCCGCGCTTTGAGCATCAGATCACGCGCGGAGTCCAGCGTGGTGCCGAACTTGCGGGAAAGCGGCCATTCCGCGCCGTCATTATCCACCAGCAGGCGGCAATAGACGCGGGCACCCGGTGCATGTTCGGCCAGCTTTTCAAGCTCTTCCTGGCAGTCGAACACGAACATCCGCACACCGGCTGCATAAGCGGCGCGAATGGCGGAGACTTTCTTCACCGTGTTGCCAAAAGAAATGGCGTCCGGTTCCGCTCCGGCTTCCAGGCACAGAGAAACTTCTTCCCAGGATGCGGCGTCAAAGCAGGAGCCCAGGCCAACCAACCGGTTAAGGATGGGCATGGCAGGATTCGCCTTGACCGCATAATAAATGCGCGCCTGTGGCAGGGCGGTGTTCAGGGCATGGTAACGCGCTTCAACCTGATCGACATCGACCACGAGGCAAGGCGTTGCCGGCTTTTGTTCGGCGATAAAACGGGCAATTTTGGGAGTCATCCCACCCATTCCCCCAATATAAGGCTCTTGCTGCGTGTTCCATGCAGGAAGAGGAGTTGCGAAACGGTCTAACGGACCAGCGACCAAAGGCGAACCGTCCAGAAATGAGGCGGTCCCGATTGCCAGAACGCTTGACGTCGTTGCGTAACCTCAGAGGGCCAGTGGCACGTGCGTTGCTGCGTAGGGGCGTGCATATGAGGCCAAACCGCCACAAGTGCAAGACAAAAATGGAAGGTTTTCAAAAAAACATGGCATGACAGAAATACCCTCGGTAAAACCACCACTCACTTCGGTTTCTTCACGTTGTTTTTCCTGCTTGTTCGGGAACACCGCCGCTGCCGTGAAGGGAACCGCCCGTAACTTTTGGCCTTGTTCGTTCGCGCTCCTGGTCACTCGCGGTTCAACCTCTGGCCCCAAGCCACACGACAAAGAAGGATGTTTGACGCACGATGCAGGTTCTCTGTGATTCCGCCGCACCGTCGCCTGCTGAGCACCAGCCTCTGGAAAACCAGAATCCGGATGTGGAGAAAACTGGCCGGACATTCCGCAGCCCCTCAGACCTCGGCCGTGCGGACTGGAAGACCATTTTCATCCAGACTGCCAAGAGCCTCATTTCCGGCCCCACAACGTTGGTGGCCGCAGGCTGCGCCTTCTATACCACCCTCTCCCTGTTTCCGGCCATCAGTTCCCTGATTTCCATCTACGGGCTGGCGTTTGATGTGCAGACCGTCACGCCACAGCTTGAAGTGCTGCGCAGCCTGCTGCCGCCTAGCGCCTACAGCCTGATCTATGACCGTATCCAGACCCTGGTGGCCGAGCCGCACAGCTCTCTTACCTTCAATCTTGTCATCTCGCTGAGCGTGGCACTCTGGTCTGCCTCGGCCGCCACACGGTCCATTCTGGCGGCGCTGAACATTGCCTATAACAGCAAGGAAAGCCGCAGCTTCATCGTGTTCCAGATCACGGCACTGAGCATGACGCTCTCCGCAGTGCTGGGCGCGGCTCTTACCCTGGCTCTTATGGTGGCGCTGCCTCTATTCCTGAACCTGCCAGCGTGGCTGCACATCCCCACTCCGCCCGGCTCCCTTGAATTTGCGGCCAGATGGAGCGGGCCGCTTATCATGTTCACCTTCCAGATTCTGGCAACATCGGTGCTCTACCGCTTTGGCCCGGACCGTCACCACCCTGCTTTGTGGCGGTGGGTTCTGCCGGGGGCACTGTTCGCCACACTCACATGGATCATCAGCGCCTCAGGCTTTTCCTATTATGTAGCCCACATTGCCAGCTACAACGCCACCTACGGACCTCTGGGGGCAGTGATCGCCATCATGATGTGGTTCTTTGTCAGCGCCTGGGTGATTCTGATGGGTGCGGAACTGAACGCGGAAATGGAAAGCTACGCACGCGGCGAACGCCGCAAACCCGTTCACCTCTGATACACATAATCAGGGGCTGAACGAACATCCGTCGGACAGTACAGGCATAGGGCGGGAAAAGACGGAAAGAAGAGCACGCAGCAGGAGGCCAACCGCACTAAGCGCCTCAAGGGCAAACAGCCGCCCCCTTGCATGACTTGATAGAGGCGACACTCAATAACGCCGCACTTCCGTCTGCTGAGCATTCAGCGAGGCTGAAAAACCAGCCGAAAAATCTGATTGAAGCCACGACAGACGCACGTCCAACAGGCAGGTCGGGCCAATATCTACATGGCCAACCTTCTCGGATTTTCGGTCTGATGGCCTCGCCACGGGCTTTCAGCGTGCCTTTGCAGGCTCAAAAAGACCCCACAGAAGCCTTTAATGGACGACTTCATGAGCCGCCCTTAACGTCTACAAGCCTGCCAGAACATGCTGACAGACTTTATTAAGACGGAAATTTTATGAGCGTTTTGCGCGCCGGATCGGGCGCACGGTATGCCCCTGCGCGGCCTCAAACTGCATAACGGAAGAGGATTCGATGGATTCGGACCCATCCTGTGGCGCAGACGCAACTTCAATCGGCGCAGGCTCGATCTTCACGTGCGCAACGCCAGACCCAAGCATGCCAATTTTGGCTGCCGCAGCCTGCGAGAGATCAATGATACGGCCCCGACTATACGGCCCACGATCATTGACCGTGACCACAACCGAACGGCCTGTGTCTTCTGACGTCACCAGCAGCTTGCTGCCCAGTGGCGCGGTAGGATGGGCCGCAGTCAGGCTCGCTTTATTGAAAAGACTGCCAGAGGATGTGCGCCGATGGCTGAAACGACCACCGTACCAGCTTGCCATGCCCTTCTGCAAAGCGTGATGACCCTTGCCCATGGCGGGGTTGGAAAACGTGGGGTCTTTCTGCTCGCGCGCTGCAAGAGCACGCTGCACAGAATCGGCCCACGCTGTGCCACTTTGCCCGCTATCCTCTGCTCGTGCAGAAGAAGCAGACCCCATGGAGGCCATAACAAACACACTTCCAAGAAGTGCCCGGCGTAGGGCTGACATCCGCTTGTTCACTCCATCACCCATTAAAACTGGTTGAATAAAGCCGTTGCATGCCTGAAAAAGCAACCAGTTTCTGCCCCGGCCCCTTTTACAGGCTCCCCTTTCATGGCGGAGGCTCATGGCGAAAAAGAGGCAGATACAGCGCGTTTTTGTGTTGACCTCGCATTCCGGCCGCTGGCCTCACACCCCGCGGCAAATGGCTGGAACAGACCGCCCGGAACAGGTTTTTCCTGAATTTTCCGCCGCATACCAATCTCTTCTCTTGGATGCAGCGTGGCATCGTGCTACGGCCCGATGCACTATGGAAAGACCTCTTATTGCTGTGCTGAACGGCCCCAATCTCAACATGCTCGGCCAGCGTCAGCCCGAAATTTACGGCAGCGCCACCCTTGATGATGTGGAGCAGATCTGTATCCAGGCCGCCGACAAGCTGGATCTGGCCATTGATTTCCGCCAGACCAACATAGAAGGTGAGCTGATCTCCTGGGTGCAGGATTGCCGTAAACGGGCGCGTGGCATCATCATCAACCCCGCAGGTTACAGCCATACGTCGGTTGCCCTGCTGGATGCGCTTCTGGCTACGGACCTGCCGGTAATTGAGGTCCATATCTCCAATATTCACCGCCGCGAGCCATTCCGCCACATGTCCTATGTCTCCCGCGCCGCCGTTGGCGTTATCTGCGGGCTAGGCGTGACAGGGTATTCTCTGGCATTGCAGGCAATGACCGATCTTATTCTACATGAGGATGACCAATGAGCGGATTGCTCGTGGATGCAGATGCCATTCGGGCATTGGCTGAAATTCTGACCGACACCGGCCTGACGGAAATCGAAATTGCGGAGAAAGACAGCCGCATTCGTGTGGCCCGTGCTCCTGCTTCCGTGCAGGCCGTGGCTCCGGCCCCTGTTGCTGCTCCGGCTCCGGTAGCGGCCCCTGCGGTGGCGCCGGTTCCCGCTGCTCCGGCAGACCTCTCCCGCCATCCGGGTGCGGTTAACAGCCCCATGGTTGGCGTGGCGTATCTCACGCCTGATCCGTCCTCCCCTCCGTTTGTGAGCGAAGGCCAGATTGTCAGCGCCGGGCAGACCCTGATGCTGATTGAAGCCATGAAAACCTTCAACCAGATCAAGGCTCCCAAGGCTGGCACGGTTAAGACGCTGCTGGTGGCCTCGGGCGATCCGGTAGAATTCGGCCAGCCGCTTGCCATCATCGAGTGATGTTTTCAAAAATCCTCATCGCCAACCGCGGCGAGATTGCCCTTCGTATCCTGCGCGCCTGCCGGGAACTTGGCATCAAGACCGTAGCGGTTCACTCCACTGCGGATGAAGACGCCATGCACGTGCGCTTGGCGGATGAAGCCGTGTGTATCGGGCCTGCTGCGTCACGCGACTCCTATCTGAACGTGGCGGCCATTCTGGCTGCGGCCACCATAACCGGGGCGGAAGCCATTCATCCCGGTTACGGCTTTCTGTCCGAAAACGCGGATTTTGCCGAAACGGTGGAAGCCCACGGCCTGACCTTTATCGGGCCAACGGCTGACCATATCCGCATGATGGGCGACAAGATCACCGCCAAAACCACCATGGAAGCCCTTGGCGTTCCGCTGGTGCCGGGTTCTGACGGTGAACTGAAAAGCCTTGAAGAAGCCCGCGCGGTTGCAGAAAAAGTTGGCTACCCCGTTCTGATCAAGGCGACGGCTGGCGGTGGCGGACGCGGCATGAAAGTGGCGCAGAGCGCAAGCGAACTGGAAGAAGCCTGGAGCGTAGCCCGCACGGAAGCCCGCACGGCTTTTGGCAATGATGCCGTTTATCTGGAAAAATATCTGGATAAGCCGCGCCATATCGAACTCCAGATTCTGGCCGACAACCACGGAAACGTGGTGCATTTTGGTGAGCGTGACTGCTCCCTGCAACGCCGCCACCAGAAACTGCTGGAAGAAGCTGGCTCACCCGTTCTGTCTGCTGAACAGCGTGACGCCATTGGCCGCACCGCTACGGATGCTCTGGCCAAGATGGGCTACCGGAACGCAGGCACGCTGGAGTTCCTGTATCAGGACGGCCAGTTCTGCTTTATCGAGATGAACACCCGCCTGCAGGTTGAGCATCCGGTTACGGAAATGGTGTGTGATGTTGATCTGGTGCGCGAACAGATCCGCATCGCAGCAGGGGAAGAGCTGGGTTATACCCAGCCTGACATCTCCTTCTCCGGCCATGCCATTGAATGCCGCATCAACGCGGAAGACCCGGATACCTTTGCCCCCTGCCCCGGCACGGTGGCGGTATATCATCCCCCCGGCGGCCTTGGTGTGCGCGTGGATAGTGCCCTGTACACCGGATACCGGGTGCCGCCTTACTATGACAGCATGATCGCCAAGGTGATTGTGCATGCCCCGACTCGGGCGCAGGCCATTGCCCGCATGCACCGGGCGCTGGACGAATTTGTGGTGGAAGGCATCAAGACCGTCATTCCGCTGCACCGCCGTATTCTGGCGGACCCTGAATTCCAGAAGGGTGAGTACACCATTCACTGGCTGGAACAGTTCACCAGCCGCCCGCACTGACCTCTACGTGCGACCAGAAAAACCCGGCTTTCGGAAGGAAGCCGGGTTTTTTGTGGTCACTCCTCCGTGATGCCCGGTTGACGCTTTCTCTGGTGCAGGTTTGCCTTCTGCCGCGTGCGGCATCTGGCTGCACAGTGCATGAGAGAAAGCAAACACATGTCTCTTTCAGGTAAAACCGCCATTGTGACAGGTGCCGCGCAGGGTATCGGACGCGGCATTGCCCTGCGCCTTGCCAAGGATGGCGCGGATATTGTTATGACCGACCTCAAAAAAGACAAGCTGGCCACCGTAGCCGCAGAAATTGAGGCATTGGGCCGCAAGGCGCTACCTCTGACTGCGGATGTCAGTGACCGCGCACAGGTTTTCTCCGTGCTGGAACAGGCCTCTCAGGCTATGGGGCACGTGGATATCATGGTGAACAATGCCGGTATTGCGCAGGTGCGCTCCCTGCTGGAGGTGACGCCGGAAGAAGTGGACACCATTTTCCGCATCAATGTGCAGGGCACGCTGTGGGGTATTCAGGCTGCCGCAAAAACCTTTAAAGCGCAGGGCACCCCCGGCAAAATTATCAATGCCTGCTCCATTGCGGGGCACGAAAGTTTTGCGTTTCTGGGCGTTTATTCCGCCACCAAATTTGCCGTACGTGCGCTGACACAGGCTGCCGCCAAGGAACTGGCGTCCTCCAGCATTACCGTGAATGCCTACTGCCCCGGTGTGGTGGGCACGGATATGTGGACGGAAATTGACCGCCGCATGGCAGAGGAAACAGGAGCCCCGGTGGGCGAGACCTACAAAAAATACGTAGAAGGCATTGCACTGGGCCGTGTGGAAACGCCGGAAGACGTTGCCGCCTTTGTGGCTTACCTGGCCAGTGCGGATTCCAATTACATGACAGGCCAATCCGTCATGATTGATGGCGGCCTAGTGTACCGCTGACGCGACCACTCAAGCCGGAAAGCCACCTGCGCCCCATAAAAAAGGCTCTCCGAAGAGAGCCTTTTCTACACATAACACGTCCTGAACCAGACTGCGTCAGGCTGCGGAAGACACACCCGCCTCTTCCTCTTCTTCCTCATCATAGGAGCGGATACGCGGGTCTTCACCACGGCGGGGGGTGAATTCTCCACGCCGCAGGGCAGTCTCAATATCTTCCAGCGTGGCTCCGGCCGTTTCTGGCACAAAGAAATACACAAAGATCACAGATGCCAGATTGACCCCCGCATAGACCCACATGGTGCCCCCCAGTGTCACCAGATGCACCAGAGTCAGTGCTGTAGCAGTTACCAGAAGGTCAGCCCCCCACAGCACGGCAGCATGCACACTGGTTGCCGCAGCCCGCATGGGGAGCGGGAACAGTTCGGCCCCCAGCAACCAGCCAACCACCTGAATGCCGCCTGCATTGAACATCATGAACAGCAGCATGAAGACAATGGTCACCCAGCTTCCAACGCTGCCTTTATCCGGATGGATGGCGAACATGATACCCAGCCCGATCAGGCTGATAACAGAGCCCGGTCCCATGATCAGCACCAGACGGCGGCGCCCAATTTTATCCACAAACAGGCAGCCCAGCAGGGTCATGACCAGATAGACAATGGAAATGCCAAGGCTGGCCAGCAGGGCGGCTGAATTGCCGAACCCGGCATCAGACAGAAAGGTTGGGGCGTAATAGATCATCATTTCCAACCCCCCTGCCTGTGTGAAGAAGGCAATACCCAACGCGGCAATCAGCGCAGGGCGGGCAAATGGTAGGAAAAGACCTTTCCAGCCCCGCTCATCTTCATCCATGCTGGCCGTGTTTTCATGAATTTCACGGATCTCACGCCGAATGGCCTTGCGGGAAGTCCGCACACGGCTCAACTGCTCAACTGCGGAAACAAGACCCTCATTTTCCGCCGTCCAGCGCGGGCTTTTGGGCAGAAAGAACATGCAGACAAATACAAAGGCCGCAGGCAGGGCCGCCACGGAGATCATGGGCCGCCATCCCCAGGCATCACGCATGGCAAAACCCACAAGGTTAGCCAGAAAAATGCCAACCCCAATGGCAACGTTAAACAACGTCACCAGATTACCACGTTTGCTAGCAGGGGCCAGTTCCGAAATATAGGTGGGCACCACCTGCGTAGCTCCCCCCACCGCCAGGCCCAGAAAAACGCGGGCAATAATCAGGCTGTTCATGTCTGGCGCATAGGAGCATGCAAGCGCCCCCACCACAAAAACCGCGGTCACCACCATAACGGTGGCCCGGCGGCCAAAACGCTCGGACAGATAGGAGATGCTCAGCGCACCCAGCACCGCACCCACAAGGATGGCAGATGTCACCATTTCTTCCTGACCAGAAGTCAAATGAAAGTCTTTGGTGATAAGAAGAAGAGCACCGGAAATAATACCAGTGTCATAACCGTATAACCCACCGCATATGGCAGCAACAAAAGCCGCTATCCACAAGACACGATGGGCGTTTGGCGAAATCTCAACATTCGCAATTGCTTCTTGAGCACGTTTCTTTTCTGCTTTCATGGCACCATAATGCCACAATGTGGCAACGGTTGCATAGAAATTACATTTTTTTATTAAATATGTTACAGTGGCGTGTTTGAATCTCTTCTACTCCCTGTTCCGCACACACGGAGAATTATGAGGGCAGCGTGCCCCGTAGTCCCGAATTTCCTTGACAGGAAAACGCGAAAAGCTATCTCATTCCTCATACCAAGGGGGGTTCCGGCAAGGAACTGAGAGGCCACTGTGTTCTGGCAACAGAGCAACGGCGTGGCGACCCTGCCGCCAGCATGCATGATGCCGCTGGCGGGGAACCTGATCCGGCTAATACCGGCGGAGGGACTGGTGCAAAAGAAGAGCGCGCGAACTCCCTACATCCGTGGAAGCCTCTTCTGCCCCCGTCCTCCTCTGGCTGAGGAGAGAGTTATGACCCAGGCCACAACTTCAGAACGTACCCATACCGGCAACCCACGCCCGGCCAACACAACGGCACCCGCACCGGGCCATGTGACCACCGGCCCCATTCGGGGGTCTCGCAAAGTGTATTCCAGCCCGGAAGGCCACGCGGACATTCGCGTGCCATTCCGTGAAATAGCACTTGATCCTTCCGCTAATGAACCGCCATTGCGCGTGTACGATACCTCCGGCCCCTACACGGACCCGGAAGAGCAGATTGACGTGCGGCAGGGGCTGCCCAAAGTGCGCACCCCCTGGCTGGCCCGTCGAGGCTTCAGCCCCATTGCCCCGCGAGAAGTACGCCCCGAAGACAACGGCAACGCTTCTGGCGATCATCTCGTCGCCCCCTGCCCTGCTCCGCACCGTGTGCTGAAGGGGGCTGATGGCCAGATGGTCACGCAATATGAATTCGCAAAGGCCGGGATCATCACGGAAGAGATGATCTATGTGGCGCACCGTGAAAATCTGGGCCGCCTGAAAGCAGCAGAAGGTGCAACAGAACGCCTTCAAGATGGCAATTCCTTTGGCGCAGCGCTGCCCGAATTTGTCACCCCGGAATTTGTGCGTGAAGAAATTGCCCGCGGTCGCGCCATTATTCCCGCCAACATCAACCACCCGGAACTTGAACCCGTTATTATTGGCCGCAACTTTCTGGTGAAAATAAACGCCAATATCGGCAACTCCGCCGTCACGTCCTCCGCAGCGGACGAAGTGGAAAAGCTGGTGTGGTCCATCCGCTGGGGTGCGGATACGGTGATGGATCTTTCAACGGGCCGCAACATCCACAACATTCGTGACTGGATTCTGCGCAACGCCCCCACCCCCATTGGCACCGTGCCGCTGTATCAGGCACTTGAAAAAGTGGGCGGGGATGTTGCGAAACTGAGCTGGGACGTGTTCCGTGACACGCTGATTGAACAGGCGGAACAGGGCGTGGACTACTTTACCATCCATGCCGGTATACGCCTGCAACACGTGCCGCTTACCGCCAACCGCGTAACGGGCATTGTCTCCCGTGGCGGGTCCATCATGGCAAGCTGGTGCCTGAACGGCCACCGTGAGAGCTTCCTGTATGAGCATTTTGAAGAAATCTGCGATATCATGCGGGCCTATGATGTTTCGTTCTCGCTTGGCGATGGTCTGCGCCCCGGCAGCATTGCCGATGCAAACGATGCCGCACAGTTTGCCGAACTGGAAACACTGGGCGAACTGACCCAGATCGCGTGGGCAAAAGGCTGTCAGGTGATGATCGAAGGGCCGGGCCATGTGCCCATGCACAAGATCAAGGAAAACATGGACAAGCAGTTGCGGGAATGTGGAGAAGCCCCGTTCTACACGCTTGGCCCGTTAACCACAGATATTGCACCGGGGTATGACCACATTACCTCCGCCATTGGGGCAGCCATGATCGGCTGGTTTGGCACCGCCATGCTGTGTTACGTCACCCCCAAGGAGCATCTGGGCCTGCCAAACCGGGATGATGTGAAAACTGGTGTCATCACCTACCGTCTTGCAGCCCATGCGGCGGATCTGGCCAAAGGCCACCCGGCCGCCAAACTGCGGGATGATGCCCTGAGCCGCGCACGCTTTACCTTCCGGTGGGAAGACCAGTTCAACCTCTCGCTCGATCCTGATACCGCCTGCGCCTATCACGATGAAACCATGCCGCGTGAAGCCCATAAAACAGCGCATTTCTGCTCCATGTGCGGGCCGAAATTCTGTTCCATGCGGATCAGCCAGGACCTGAAGGAAGATGCAATCAGGCTGGCCGGCATGGAAGCAAAAACCAAGGAATTCCGTGAAGCTGGCGGAAAAGTTTACGTTCCAGCCGAATAACCAACTCTTTCTCACCCGCTCCGCCGGGTGAGGAGTTTCTGCGCTTCAGTGCGATATGATAAAGTTTTCAATGCTCTATCATATCGTCCGAGGCATAGTGGTTAGATCAACGAATATCGCGTAGCCTCTTCATCATCTGTCCACTCTGGAATGATGCACTAATGGGCGCAACCAGTTGCGCGATTTCTTCCGAACTCGGCGGTCGCATATTTGGAATCAGCAATTCCAGAGCCTGCTCATAAAAACCGTCTGTCTGCTGCAGAAGGGCCTGCACATCGACAGCGGACATCTGGTTCGGCAAAAAAGCACGTAGATCCCTTAGGATTTCAAATCGCTGCCCTTGTGACGTATTACCCAATAGCGCCAACAAAGATGCCTGAGATTGTGGCTTCCCCAGATTGGGCCGTATGGTGGAAACTGCATTTTCCCAGAACCCTTCCATACCTTCCAGAACAGGCACCATCTCCGTGCCTTGCAGTCCCTTTTTCATATGGGAAGCAACAGCTTTCAAGGCGTTAATTCTATTTCCCTGCTCCGTGCCGTCAAGCAGACTGGCCATATCCGTGGGGGATACATCACGCTCCAGCCGCCGGGCCATAAACTCGATTGCGGAGCTTCTAAAACCCTCCATGCCATCAAGAAGTTTATTAACATCTGTTACGGTCATTGTTTCAGGCATTGCTACAGACAGAGCCTTCAACCCCTGAAAACGGTTTCCCTGCTGGGTTTCTCCAAGCAGACGCGCAAGATCCGCCGGAGCTACAGGTTTTGCGAGCTTGGACGATATCTTCTCAAGACCCTGGGTCCAGAAGCCTTCAGTACCACGCAGAATCCGCAAAGCCTGTTCTGTAGTCAGCGGTGTCTGGATATGGTCATTCAGCTTGCTGATAGCCTGATAACGATTTCCCTGTTCCAGCCCTCCCAACAAAGCGATCACCTCATCTCCACCAATGGAATCGGGTAGATACTGATCCAGCACCTCAATGCTGTTTTCTCGGAAATTATCAGTGGATTGCAGAAAAGACAAAGCAACTGTTACCGGTATAGGGGCCTGCACGGACGGCACCAGCATGCGGATAATCTGTGAGCGACTTCCTTCACGCGTGCCATGCAAAAGCTGCGTGACCTGATCATAAGAAAGCTTGCCGTCACTATCCGTCAGCCCCCGTTCAATAGCAGAAGCTCGCATATTCGGATCAATACTCGCCAACTGCTTCACCAACGGTGCAAGATCTGCGTTATCTTTCTGGCTCACGGAAGAAGGCATTTCAACTGGCTGTGCAGGCGCGGGAAGTGGCGTAGGTGCCGCAGCCTGAACGGGCGGTGAGGGTACCTCTTCTCTCTTCACAGTAGGAATCTGTGGAGCTGGCGTGGCTTTTTCAGAGCCAGAAATAGACTTCGTTTCTTCCTGATGCGAGGAGAGAGACGCTATTTTAGGGGCATCAGACACCACCGGCATAGCAGAAGATGACATTGCAGCAGGTGCGCCGGGCGGTTTATGCAAAAAGACCGAAGCGCCAATCCCTGCGGCAATAACAACAGCGGCCCCGCCTCCCAGAAGGAGAGTCCGCGTATTCCGTTTAGAAGGAGAACCTTCTGCCTCTACTACCGGCAGGCCTGCCTGTCGGCGTAACGCATCACACAGCCGATCCAGGGCATCCCCATAATTACGGAACAGATCAATAAACTGGGCATTGGTCATCTGGTACTCAAATGCCCCAGTCGGTAAAATATCTTCAATACGTGCCGGGATAACGGGTTTATTCCGTAAACTGGCAAGAGCCAGCTCCTTGGCTATTTCCTTTGAACGATTGGCGTTTCCGCTAAACAGAAGGAGCATAGCCACAGAACGCTCCATCGCATTGACAATAGCACTTTGGTAATCTTCTCCCGGTAAAATATCCCGGCAGCTCATCCAACATTTCAAACCACGTTTTTCAATGTCATTTACAAGCTTTTTTGCAAAATCTTCATCTTTTGAAGAATAGCTGAGAAAAACAAGACCATTCATAATTTTCTGCCTATCTATCATCTGTAATGATACGTTCAAAAGGGAGTTCAGCCCATCTTGGCCGTGATGGGACGGCTGCGATGCGCCTGAACCCACGTTGCATTCTCTGCCAGAGATTCTTTTCCCAGTGTGATCATGAGTGCCTTCCACTCATCATCCAAAACCTTTCGGTCCTCTTCATGGGCCTGCGCCAGCGCGTGCCTGATTCCGCGCGCCTGATGCTCCGCGTGCTCAAATACGCCTGCCGCCTGATCATAAGCGTGAATATGTTCCTCCAGCAGACGCATTTCCTGAAAGGTCAGAAAAAAAACGAGGATAGCAGGCAGAACACCAATCAATACGGAAGGAAGTTCACGCAGGGATTCCGGCACGCTTTCCGGCAATGCCCCACCACATAAAAGCTGAGCAAGCGCCAGCGCAGCGATACAGATACACAGTACCCCTATGGTCGTGTGAATCATCATCTTCAGACGACTGGCCATTTTCTCATACGATTTGAGACGATTCTGGAAATAGTTCCTCTGGCCATCCATCCATATGTGCGTAATGGCCTTGCGTGGTGTTTGTTTGTGCATCAATGCAGCAGCCATCGCCCATAGGGACGGCCCTCGCAAGGCCAGACGAATCCAACCCAGTTCGCCTTCATGCTGCCGTAGATAATTATCTGATACAGAGAGAGGAAGCTGTGAAGCAGACCAGTAAAACTGCACACGCAAAGCTTCGGCAAGAGCACGATGATCCTGATAAAGCTCCTGCCATTTTCCAGGTTTTACGCGAATATTGTAATACAGAAACGCCAAGCCAAGCACAGCAGCATAAGCAAGCAGCAGGCCTACGGGTTTTCCGTATTCACAATAGGTTTCAAAAAGTGAAACACCTGTCGGAATAGCAAGTGCGAACCAGAACAATGCGCCCAATTGCCTCCTGCCTTCCGTACGGGCGCGCGGCCGCATGCCTGGCACCCAGTCCCCCAACAGCTTTTGCTGTGAAATAAAAGACAGCGTATCTGCTTGACCAAAGAGTGTCCTTACTCGCTCAAGGTCAGGTTGGGTTTCCTCTTCAAGCCCAAGATAAACCCCACTGGTCATGCATAATCTGGCGTGCGTCTGGCCGGTGTGCTGCAAGGCATTGCTGGCCAGCACAACCGCATCAAAATCCTTGGGGGCCAGAAGCTTTAAAGTCTTTTCCCACTCGGCGGGTGTTAGTCCGGACGGAAGGGATTGCCAGCAATACCTCACATCATGTTTTTTGTATTTACGGGTCAGATCGTCCGCGGGCATATCACTCCACCACCGTGCCATTCCCGCTGTTTCGGGCTCCGGGTTGGAATCTGTCGCCCGGGGCGTATGCAGGTGGAGAACCGGACCGCAGCGCGCCAGTTCCAGACGTGGAAGACGCTCCGCGAACAGACGGCTACCTGTTACACTGGCAGCAGCAACTTCAACATATTCACCATGCGTCCGGATAGCTACGGTATGAGCGGTTCCACCACGCCCTGCTCGCCGAGGGCGGCCGGGTCGTTGCTCAGCAGAATCATTATCCTCTCCATTCCATAGCGCCAGCAGGATATGGCTTTGCCGACTCAGGAGAATGGCAAGTTGCTCATATTGCAGAACATCTTCTGCCGCCGGATCACCATTAGCGGCCTGAACGGGCGGTAGAGTAAACCGCAACCTCACGTTATCACCGGCATATAAACGGTCAAAACGCTCACGAGCCTCAGGTACCATGGTAAAACGGTAAGCCTCTATGGGCATAGGCAGAATACAAACCACCGGAATACCAAGCTGGGCAGCAATATCTGCCACTTCCTGATCCGCGCCTTCAGCGAGTGCAGTCATCACTTGTAAATGAGTGGGATAAAGTGCCTGCAGGGCTCTCAGCACGCAAGAAATATGCTCCCGCAACGGTGCAAGCGCCTGAGGATGAATGTTCCGATGGCCTGAAACACCAACAAGAATAGGGAGAGCAGGCATGTGTTCTATTCTTTCCTTAAATATATCCGAACATGCAAATGACACGCGCCGTAATAGAGAATAATGCGCTTTGCATCCTTATCAAAACACAGCATCGGATGTTAGTGGTTCTCGCGCTTTTTCGAGGAACATCCGGCCTGTACAGACAAAGGCTGCCCCAGAACAGAAACAAAACCTGCACATAAAAGCTAAGAAAAATGAAATTTTTGTCTGAAAATAACGGAATGGACGACACAAACTATTCTGATTACTGTTGCCCTACCCCCACAGGTGACTGCAGCTGTAACGAAACAAGGCCCAGCGAGACATCCGTATAGAAGCTTCGAGCGCATTTGCGCTTGCTTAAATTAATTACTTTTTGGGGAATCGCATCGTGGCGGAGAGAGAGGGATTCGAACCCTCGGTACGCTATTAACGTACACACGCTTTCCAAGCGTGCGCCTTAAGCCGCTCGGCCATCTCTCCGGCGCGGGTGTGGTAATAGCAAGATCAGCGAAACTGGCAAGAGGAAATTCTCCCCCTCACACGTTTTAAACGGAAAAATGTGGTTTCCGGGCGTTCCGGATGAAGCGTTTTATGGCCTCGGGGCTTTTAACGCCCGGTGCGCTTTCCACACCGGAAGAAACATCCACGGCTGGCGCACCCGTGAGAGTCACGGCCTCTTCCACGTTTTCCGGGTTCAGCCCTCCCGCCAGCATCCACGGAAAAGGCGGATGCCAGCCGTGCAGCATGGACCAGTCCAGCTTCTGGGCGTTGCCACCCGGCCGGGTAGCCTGTGCGGGCGGTTTTGGCTCAATCAACAGCCGGTCAACCAGGCAGCCTGTCGGGAGTTCCGCGCGGCTGGACACAGGTTGGGAAAGCCAGACCGGTACGCCAAACCGTTGGCTGAGAGCCAACGCCCGCTCCGGTGAGGCATAAAGTTGTAGGACATCCAGCTTCACACCATCCAGCACACGGGCCAGCGCGTCATCGTCTGGATGCACAAACAGCCCCACCCTTTTGGGGCCACCTGCATGCCGACCGGAAAGGCGGTCCGCCTGCTGGGGCGTGATATTGCGGGGGGAGCGCTCAAAGAAGACAAAGCCGATCCAGTCGGCTCCGTGCTCTACGCAGGCATCAAAACCCGCTTCCTCTGTCAGACCACAGATTTTCACGCCCCGATGCGGCATCGTGTCTCCCGGCGGTTGCGCCATTACCCAGCCAGTTCTGCCGCGATTGCCGCCGCCGCTGCGGCCGGGTCAGCCGCCTGCGTGATGGGACGCCCGACCACAATCCAGTCGGCCCCGGCCTGACGCGCTTCACCGGGCGTCATGACGCGTTTCTGGTCCCCTGCCTGACTCCCCGCTGGGCGGATACCCGGCGTTACCAGCAAAGGAGCATCTCCCAACGCATCACGGAGGGGTGCAATCTCATGGGCTGAGCAGACAAGCCCGTCTATACCGGCCTGCATGGCCAGTTTACCAAGGCGCAGAACCTGCGCCCGTGCGCCATCGGCCACACCCGTTTCTGCCAGAGCGTGGTCATCAAGGCTGGTCAGCACTGTTACGGCCAGAAGGGCTGGCCGGGCATCTGCCGGGAATGCTTCATCACACGCCTGACGCGCAGCTTCCATCATGGCCCTGCCGCCTGACGCATGCAGGGTCAGCATTCTGGGCCGCAGGTAAGACAGTGCCCGAACAGCGGCACCCACCGTATTGGGGATGTCATGCAGCTTCAGGTCCAGGAACAAGGGCGTGCTGCCTGCAACATCCGCGACAGCCTGAAAGCCCGCCGCATAGGCAAACTCCAGCCCCAGTTTAACAGCCCCGGCAGAAGGACCCACCGCCTGCGCCCATGCTTTGGCTGTGGCGGGGTCCTGTGTGTCCAATGCGGCAATAAGCCCGGTTTGACGTGCCATTAAATGGAATCTTCAGAAGGAGGAGGAATAATGGCGGCAGTCGGGACGCCCTGCGGATGCTCCACCACGTGGGTTGCGGCAGAAGCCGCCTGCACCTGGGCAAGCTGGGCTTCAAGCTCACGCACCCGTTGTTCAGCCTTGCGCGCCCGGCGGCGCTGCACAAGTTCAGCCGCCCAGAGGCAGAAAGCCCCCATGATAAAGGCGACGGCAGCGACAATCAGCGCCAGAACACCTGCAGAACATTTCCAGCTATATGTGAGCAACCACATATCCAGCGGGTCCTGATTACTGGCGCTGAAGACAACAAGCGCCAGCAAAAACGGGATAACAACAGTCAGTCTGATCATGGTTTTGTGGTACCCTCACGTTGCTGGAAGAGCAAGGACTATCAAGGCTCCGCCATGACCCGCCCGCCTGCGCACAGGACAAAACACCAAGGTGGGGTCTCGCACATCCAGAGCTAATCTGTTACTGCTGCCAGACATATCAGTCACTGAAATTTTCTTTCGCATTCAGCTTTAAGCCAAACAATCATAAGGAGTTCCTGCCCCACATGTCCGATCATAACGAACACACGATAGACTCCGTTGATGGCGGCATGAATACGGGCCGGGGCAATCCCACCATTCTGATGGGCATACAATACAGCAAGACCGTCACCTTCCAGACGGTCAATGCGCCGGCTGTTTACATGCGCGCGCAGGAACGCCCGCACATTGCCATCGCGGTTGATGTCCGCGCCCACCAGTTGGGGGAAAACCAGCCGAACTTTGAGGTGGAGCTTGTTCTGCAATGCCGTGGCCAGACTGCGGCCGGTAATAACGGCGAACAACCCACACCCTTGTTTGAAGCCAGCCTGACCTACGCGGGTCTCTTTACGCTACAGAATTCCACCGCAGAAACCTTTGAGCCGCTTCTTCTGATAGAAGCCCCGCGCCTGCTGTTTCCGGGTGCGCGCCATGTGCTGGCGACCCTCAGCCGTGAAGCTGGCTTCCTGCCCGTTGTGATTCAGCAGATTGATTTTGCGCAACTGTGGCGTAACCGCCGCGCAGAAGTCTGAGCCTTTTCCTTCCTTAATGCCCCGGCGGTTTTTGTTCAGTATCCGGAAAACAGTGTGATGACAGTAGCCCAGTTCCCCCCTCTATGGCAGGCGTTTGACCCTGTCTGGTATCGGCAGGAATACAAGGATGTACTGGGCGATGCCGCCACACTCTCGGATGAGGATCTGGCCATATGGTATCAAAGCCAGGGCGCATTTTCCGGCCATTCCCCCAACCGCTATTTTGATGAGGAATGGTACCGGCGGAACTGCCGGGAAGCACAGGAAGGCCTCGCCTCTGGTCAGTATCGCTCCGGTTTTGAACATTACTGTCAGATAGGGTTCAAAACACAGTCTCCACACTATCTGTTCTCTGAACGCTACTATACCACCAGCTTTGCAGACGCGAACGCGCAGGCGCTGGCCAGCCAAGGTTTTGCCAACGGGTATGATCATTATCTGCGCGTAGGAGATCAGGAAAAACGATCAGGCCATTTATTCTTCAATCCTGATGTCTATCTTCAAAACTGCCCTGCGGAAGCTTCAGATGAGCCTCTGCTCCCTTTCCGGCAGTTCCTGCACACAGACAGAACCCTGCCGAACCATGTTGTTCTTTCCGAGCATTTCAACCCCGAATGGTATGCACGGATGAACCCCAACGCGGTGATGATGGTTGAGTATGGCTACATGCCCAACGTGCTCTATCAGTTTCTGGCAGACTTCACGCCAAACGGGTTCTGACCTTTTCTCTCCGCCCTATTCGTGGGATTGCACTCTGTAACAGGATGTAAAGTGGCGGAGATGCTTTTCTCCACGCACCAGGATTGAGAAACAGAGGGTTACGCACATGACCGTACAGGCCGCACTGACGCAGGCAGACACAGGGTTGGACGCCAGCCTGAGCCGTCTTTTTGATCTGCTGCGCATCCCCAGCATTTCCACCCAGCCCGAACACGCGCCAGACTGCCGCAAAGCCGCAGAATGGCTTGTGGACACCCTGAAAGAAATCGGGTTTGAGGCCAGCGTGCGCGAAACCCCCGGTCACCCGATGGTTGTGGGCCACGCCAAAGGCCCCGAGGGCGCACCCCATGTTCTGTTTTACGGGCATTATGACGTTCAGCCGGTAGACCCGCTGGATCTGTGGCACTCCGCACCGTTTGAACCCGTGATGGTCAAAGGCCCCACGGGCGACATGGAAATCACGGCCCGAGGTGCTGCGGATGACAAGGGACAGGTGATGACCTTCCTTGAAGCCTGCCGCGCCCTGAAGGCCGCTGATGGCACGTTGCCGCTTTCCGTGACTGTGCTGATTGAGGGCGAGGAAGAATCTGGCGGCGTGAACCTGCTGCCATTTCTGGAAGCCAACCGTGACGAACTGAAAGCCGATGTCGCGTTGATCTGTGACACCGGGATGCTCGCACGTGGCATGCCCGCCATTACCACCATGCTGCGTGGCATGGTGGGGGAAGAAGTGACCATAACCTGCGCCAACCGGGATCTGCACTCGGGCATGTATGGCAACGCCGCGCGCAACCCGATCCAACTCCTGTGCGATATCCTGTCCGATCTGCGTGACGGCGCCACCGGCCGCGTGACACTGCCGGACTTTTATGAGGGCGTTCCGGTTATTCCGGAAGAAACCCGCGCCCTGTGGCGCAAGATTGGCCCTACGGATCAGGAAGGTCTGGCCCCGGTTGGCCTGAGCCTGCCTGCTGGCGAAATTGGCTACACCGCACTGGAACAGACATGGTGCCGCCCGAGCTGCGAGATCAACGGGATCAGCGGTGGATATGAGGAAAAGGGGTTCAAGACCGTTCTCCCCTCCAAGGCCATGGCCAAGGTTTCCTTCCGCCTTGTCGGTGATCAGGACCCTGAGAAAATTCGCGCAGCCTTCCGCGCCCATGTGCAGGCCCGCCTGTCTGCTGACTGCTCAGCCGAGTTTGTGCCGCATGGTGGCTCACGCGCCAGCGTTGTTTCCGCCAATATGCCCTTCCTGCCCCCGGCCCTGACCGCACTGGAAGCAGAATGGCAGCACCCTGCCGCCGTTATTGGCTGCGGTGGCTCCATTCCCGTGGTGACAGAAGTGCAGCAGGCACTGGGTATGGACTCTCTGCTGATCGGTTTTGGTCTGGAAGACGATCGGGTCCATTCTCCCAACGAGAAATATGATCTCACCTGTTTTCACAAAGGTATCCGCTCCTGGATCCGCGTTCTTTATGCGCTGACCGGCAACGCCCCACAGTAAGGACAAAACGCCATGCTGGTTCTGACACAGGGAGACCCGGCAGGCATCGGGCCGGAAATTACCGTCAAAGCCTGGCAGGCAGTGCGCCACAGTGGCCCTGCGTTTGTGTTTCTAGGCGCACCAGAGTTGCTGGAAGGTGCCGCCCCCGTGCAGGTGATCTCCTCCATTGCGGAGGCGGAAGCGGTTTTTCCCTCCGCCATTCCGGTTCTGCCGCTTGGTCTGGCAACGCCAGCCATACCCGGCACACCGGACAGCCGCAATGCGCCCAGCGTGATAGACAGCATTGCCAAAGCCGTTGCCCTTGTTCTGGATGGTGCGGCAAGTGCGGTCGTCACCAACCCCATCAGCAAGGAAGTAGTGCAGAAAACCGGCTTTGCGCATCCCGGCCATACGTCTTATCTGGCTGAACTGTGCGGGGTACCGGGGCAGGATGTAATGATGCTGGCTGGCCCATCCCTGCGGGTGGTGCCGGTTACGGTGCATGTAGCGCTCCGCAAAGCCATTGATCAGCTCTCGACAAACCTGATCATGCAGACAGCCCGCACGGTGGCAAAAGGGTTGCAACGTGATTTTGCGCTTTCGGCCCCGCGTCTGGCCGTTGCAGGGCTGAACCCCCATGCCGGAGAAAATGGACTGATGGGGTCTGAGGAACAGGACATCATCCTGCCCGCCATCACCGCCCTGCGGGCTGAAGGCATGGACATTACTGGCCCCTACCCGCCAGATACACTTTTCACCCCACAGGCGCGGGCAAAATATGATGTTGCCTTGTGCATGTATCATGATCAGGGGCTGATTCCGTTAAAAACACTGGATATGGCGGAAGGCGTGAATGTAACGCTTGGCCTGCCCATTATCCGCACATCCCCTGACCATGGCACGGCTTTTGATATTGCCGGGCAGGGGCTGGCTGATCCGTCCAGCCTGTTGGCCGCCCTGCGGCTGGCGGCGCAGTTGAGCGAAAACAGAAAGAAGACCGCATGACCACAGCAACCCGCTCCCCTATCCGGCTTGGTGTGAACATTGACCACGTTGCCACCGTGCGCAACGCCCGCGGCGGCATCCACCCTGACCCGGTAGCCGCCGCCCTGCTGGCCGTGCAGGCCGGGGCCGATGGCATTACCGCCCATCTGCGCGAAGACCGCCGCCATATCCGGGATGCGGACCTCAAACGCCTGCGCACGGAGCTTTCTGCCCCGCTGAACATGGAAATGGCCGCAACGGATGAAATGGTTGCACTGGCCTGCGCGCTTGTGCCCCACGCCTGCTGCATTGTGCCTGAACGGCGCGAGGAAGTGACAACCGAAGGCGGGCTGGATGTTGCAGGCCAATTGGAAAGCCTGACACCCCGCGTACGCGCTTTGGCCAGCAAGGGAATTCGAGTTTCCCTGTTCATTGACCCAGACCCTGCGCAGGTGGAAGCCTCCGTCACGGCTGGTGCTCAGGTGGTGGAACTGCACACCGGTGCGTATGCGGAAGGCCGCGTGGGTGAACTGGACCGCCTGCGCGCTGCCGCCACGCAGGCCCATGCTGCCGGGCTGGAAGTACATGCCGGGCACGGGCTGACATTTGAAAACGTTGGCCCGGTTGCAGCCCTTCCTGAAATCCGTGAACTGAATATCGGACACTTCCTGATCGGGCAGGCCATTTTTGACGGCCTGCCATCCGTTATCCAGGAAATGAAGCTGCGTATTCAGGAAGGATCGGCCCGCTCAATCTAAAAAAGCGTCCAGCTAAAACACGCCCACCTTGGCCAAGCTGGGCTTGCATAACGCACGCTCAGAGCCACGGTGCCCACATGGCTGCCTTATGCCCAGAAAAGCAACTGCCACCTGTTTTTCGCCGTTATAAGAAAACACACGCCTCACAGAACGGGAAAAACAGAGATGGCCCTCCGCCGCAAACACACTCTTGCCGTCACCCTTCTGTCGGCCATTCTGGTGTGGGGAGCAGCATCCCTTCCCATAGCGGCAGAAGCAACCTCTTCTGCCGCCGCCACCCAAAGCGGGAAAAAGCCAGAGGCCTCCTACTGGCACAACTGGACAGACGCCCGCGGTGTCAGCCACATGACAAAATGCACGTTTCACACCTACGCGCTGAAATCCAGGTATCGATAGCGGGACCGGGTTTGATGCCATGGAG
>NZ_LHZQ01000149.1 GCF_001580915.1 Acetobacter tropicalis
ACCGCACCAATCCCGCGCAGCGGGTTCGTTCTACCCCCCCGTTGCTGCCATTAGTCTACGCTTCGAAACCCCTGACAGCCCGAAGTCAGTCATCACACAGTTTGGAAACTCTACTCGCGCGCGTCACTGAGGCCCGGGCACGCTGGTATTACGGCTTCAAGCCTCAATGCGCACGAGAATCTTTTTCCCCTTGATGCGCCCGTGCTTCAGGGCGGAGAGGCTTGCCGGCAGGTCATCGAACGCGGTGACTATATGCGGCTGGAGGCCGAGGGCACCAATCCGCACAGCGTCGAGCAACTGCGCTCCGGCCTGGCGCCACTCCCGCCAGTTCTCCGCCGTCGCATGGCCGTGCGCGCTGTTCAGCGCGACTTCATGCAGGGACAGCGCCGTCGTGAACGGCGGCAGAGGCGGTGATTCCAGCCGATCCTGAATGCAGACCAGATGTCCGTTATACCCCACCAGTGGCGCCAGACCGCGTGCATACGCCCCGCTCGTGGTGTCGAATACAGCAAAGAGGCGGCGCGGCCCGAGTGCTACGGTCAATTGCGCACGCCAGCGCTCATCGCGATAATCGAACGTACCGGCAACGCCCAACGCAAGCAGCCGTTTGTGATGAGCCGGCGACGCGGTCGCCCAGACACGCCAGTTCCGACGCAATGCCAGTTGCACCAGGATCAGCGACACAGCGCCGCCAGCCCCGGTCACCAGTACATCCCGGTTCGGCATATCCGGTACCTTGGCGAGCGCCTGCCACGCCGTCAGCCCCGGACACGGAATTCCGGCGGCGCTCTCGTCGCTGACACCGTCGGGAATAACGAGCGCACAATCGGCATCCACGATCGTATATTCCGCGAAGCTACCCGGTTTGCCGATCCCCTGATGATATGCGATCCGCGTTCCCAGGGGGATACTCACGCCGTCGCCGACCTCCGCGACGATTCCGACACCGTCCACGCCCGGCACATGCCCCGGCCTCCATCCGTCGGGACTGGCGGCAATGACTTTCCAGTCAACGGGATTGAGCGCGATCATGGTATTCCGCACGACGATCTCACCCGGTCCTGGAGACACGAAGGCCCGGTCCACCAGTTGAAGCTGTTCGGGCTCGCCCGGCGCGTGCCAGCTCCAGGCACGGTATGTCGTTACGGAAGCGTCCATCACCGATCGTCCCTCTTGCGCTGTAAAAGCAGCGTCTGCTCCGCTCGGAAACAAGCGCTGCCTTTCAGAAAATATCCGCATTTCTCCGCGACCCTGCACGACGTCGCGTGTTCCGGTGCGATGATACAGACCGTGCGATCCACGCCGCGCCCGTCCATCCATGCCAATGCAGCCTGAAGGGCTTCGGTCGCAAATCCCTTGCCATGCGCCCAGCGCGCCAGAACCCAGCCGGCTTCCGGCGCAGCGTCCAGAGATGGCTCGATATCGCGCTTCCAATCGGCGAAGCCGACATCGCCGACATAGCGCCCATCCGCTTTCGTGCGGACACACCAGTATCCATAACCCAGAAGATCCCACAAGCCCCGATAGCGAAGAAGGCGAAACCAGCACTCCTGTTCCGACGATGGAACACAGCTGATGTGTCGAACGACATCCGGATCGCTCCACATCGTATGTAGATCGTGGAAATCCGTCATCTGATGAAGCGAGAGACACAATCTTTTGGTTTCGATCACAGTGGTCTCCCTTCCCGATCACCAATACACAGGGCACGTTCCACAGCATGCCGGAGCGGTTCCATGTCGCCCTCGGTCGTGATCCAGAGCGTTGCCCCTTCGAGTTGCGCGAGTGTATCCGTCGCGACGGATACCGGTTCAGAAACTTCCCCGGCGTCCAGAATCCCGGCCATCGCATCGCGCAATCGTGCGAAAAACGTCCGCACCGCGTCCCGAGCGTCCGGTGTCTGCGCCGTCACGCCATACGCGAGATGCAATCCCACGCAGCGCCCTCGTGCCTCGAACGTCTCCGCGATCCTCCCGATCAGCATCCGCCAGGCAGCACGCCAGTCCCCCGCTGGATCCGGAAGATCGACCAGCGTATCGTCGAGAGTCAGGGCCAGCACTGCTGGCACCAGCGATTCCTTCGACGGAAAGCGCGTGTAGAGGCTTTGCGGACGCAGACCCACGCGATCGGCCAGATCGCGCATGGATGCCCCTTCGTAGCCATATTCGCGAAACAGTTCGCGGGCTTCGACAACGATCTGGTGGATAGGAACGGGTTCTCTCATTTCGCCTTTGACTCACGAACAGTCGTTCGTCACACTAGAGCCCATGGTGCTGCCGGGCAAGCTCCGTCTGTCTCCTGCCCTCTTAATTTCCAACCACAGGACACTCCGTGATGCTTCTCTATGATCTGGACGTCTCCGGAAACTGCTACAAGATCCGGCTTTTCGCGGCCCTGACCGATACGAAGCTGGATCTCGTTCCGGTCGATCTCGCAGCAGGTGAGAACCATGATCCGGATTTCCGGAAACTGAACCCGTTCGGGGAAGTCCCGGTTCTGCTGGATGGTGACTTCACACTTCGGGACTCTCAGGCCATCTTGGTTTACCTTGCCGCCCGGCTGGCGGACCGCGCTTGGTGGCCTGAAGACGCCATGTCACAGGCCACCATCACGCAATGGCTTTCAGTGGCGTCGAGCGAGGTGCGCAACGGCCCCAACGCCGCCCGTCTGATCCGGAAATTCGGGTATCCCCTCGATATGGGCACTGCCATGCGCTGGACCGACAAACTCCTGCCGGTGCTTAATGCGCATGTCGAGACACAGGACTGGTTTGCGCTCCGCCGGCCTACAATTGCCGACTGCGCTCTCTTTCCCTACCTTGCACTAGCACCCGAAGGCGGTATCAGCCTTACCCCCTACCCGGCTCTTATGCGCTGGCTCGATCGCGTCCGCGATCTACCGGGTTTTATCCCCGTACCGGGTCTCTACGGAGATTGCTGAGACATGAAGGCAGTTCCTGCCGTTTTGAGGTCATATCACAGCAATATGTGCAGAAAGCAAAGATCTAAGCGGGAAATATCAGCCATGTTCGGCATGAATCGTCCCCAATGACTTCCTCGGCCAGAGAGTATATAATGCTGGCAGAAAAAGGAGTGTCAGCACGGTACCGGCGGCAGTTCCGCCAATCAGAGTAAATGCCAGTGCTCCCCAAAAAATCGACTCAGTCAGTGGAATGAATGCCAGGACTGCCGCCAGGGCCGTCAGGATGACAGGGCGTGCCCGTTGTATCGTGGCTTCGACAACTGCATCGGAAAACTCCATGCCGTCTGCCAGATTAGTGTGGATCTGACCAATCAGAATTAGCGTATTGCGCATCAGGATGCCTGAAAGACCGATGAGACCAAGGATCGCATTAAACCCGAAGGGCTGGTGAAACAGGAGAAGCGTGGGAACCATTCCGATGAGGCCGAGAGGTGCCGTCAGAAAGACCATCGTCATCGCCGATAGAGATCGGGTTTCGACAACGATAACCCCGAGCATGAGCAGAATCATGATCGGAAAAATCGGTGCCATTGCTGCGTTGGCCTTCGCGGACTCTTCGGTATTACCTCCCGTTTCAATACGATACCCTTCTGGAAGGGTCGTTCGCAAAGGCTGCAGCACTTTGTCCAGTCGCGCGGCGACCTCGGGCGGCTGAAGCTGATCATTGATATCCGCCTGCACGGTCATCGTCGGAATGCGATCTCGCCGCCACAGAACAGGCTCTTCGCTGCGATATTCCAGCATGCCGATCTGCCGCAGCGGGATACGACGGCCGTCACCGGCAATGATATCCTGATCGAGAAGCCGGGCCGGGTCTGCACGAGACTGGCCGTCGGAGCGCACGATCAGATCAACCGACCGAATATCCTTGGTAGCCTGGGCCGCGCTTATGCCCTGCAACATAAATCGGGTTTGACGCGAGACAGTGTCAGGTGAGAGACTCAACTGCGCCAGCCTGCTCTGATTCATCACGAAATGCAGGGATGGCTGTTTTTCTCCCCAGTCGGTATTCACCTGCCGCGTCTCGGGATCGGCCCGGACAATATCGCTGACCTGCTGAGCGATATGACTTACTGTTTGGGCGTCCGGCCCCATGACGCGGTACATGATCGGAAAATGCGTATAAGGACCAAAGACGAACTCGGTCGCACGCACCCTGGCCTCTGGCGCCAGGCCCTTCGCGACTTCCTGGCGCAAGCTATCGCGCAGCCTGTCTCTCTGCTTCGCGTTTGCGGTCATAATAACGATTTTTGCAAATGCCGGATCAGGCAGTTCCGGATTATACGCCAGAAAGAACCGGGGAGCGCCCCCACCGATATAGCTTGTGACGCTGAGAGTTTCAGGCTGCTTCTGTAGCCAGTCACTGACTTTCCTTGCTGCTTCGGCCGTGCTTTCGATGGGTGCTCCTTTCGGCATTATTACTTCTGCCAGCAGCTCCGGTCGATCCGAACTGGGAAAAAACTGCTGCCGCACAAATCCCATACCGACAAACGCCAGCACGAACAGGCAGACCACGCCTGCACAGACGGCCTTATTATGAGTTATTACGCTGCGGACCAGCCGCCTGAAACGCTCATACCGTGCGGATTGATACGGTGGCTGCGCATGTGCTGCCCGGAGATCAGGCAGAAATTTGACACCCAGATAAGGCGTAAAAATAACGGCGACAAACCATGACGTGATGAGAGCGAACGCGACGATCCAGAAGATGTTTCCTGCGTATTCACCTGCGGCTGATTGTGCAAAACCGATAGGTGTAAAACCAATGATCGTCACGAGTGTTCCCGCGAGCATCGGTGCCGCCGTGTGAGACCATGCGTAGGACGCGGCCGCAATACGGTTCATGCCCTCCTCAAGCTTCACGACCATCATTTCAATAGCAATGATCGCGTCATCGACAAGAAGTCCAAGTGAGATGATCAGGGCGCCAAGCGTGATCCGATCGAGCGCGCGCCCCGTTACAAGCATGAGGATCATGACGATTGCCAGCGTCAGAGGCACGGCAGCTGCCACAACGAGACCCACACGAAAGCCGAGGCTGATAAAGCTGACCAACATGACGACGCTCAACGCCACGAAGAATTTCAACATGAACTCGCCGACGGCCGCGTGAATATTTTGCGCCTGATTAACGATCCGCGTGAGCGTAATCCCGACCGGCAGGCTCCGGTTGATCCCATCTTCAGCATGAGACAGCGCAGCACCGAGCTTCAGGCCATTCCAGCCAGGCCGCATGACAACATTGAGAACCAGGCTGGACTGGTTGTTATGACGGGTCAGAAAATCCGGTGGTTCCTCATAACCTGTGTGGACCGCCGCGATATCACCCAGTCGAACAGTCCGGCCCCCCACACTGATCGTTGTGTTTCCGATAATGTCCGGTCGCGACAGTGGTTGCCGCGTACGAACATAAATCCGACTGGCACTGGTTTCGACAAAACCCCCATCTACAACATCATTCCGTTCCTGAAGCGTCTGGATAACGTCCGTTACGCTCAGGCCGAGTTCCGCCAGCTTCGAGTGTGAGAGATCGATATACAGCCGCTCCGGCTGCTCCCCGACAATCGCTACTTTTTGGACCCCTGGCACATGCAGAAGCTTCTCTCTCACGGTCTCCGCAGCACGGGTCACCAAGAAGAGCGGAACATCCCTGCCTTCAAGGGTATAAACCGTGAAGACCACGTCGGAATATTCGTCGTTGACGAAGGGGCCAATAGCACCTCGTGGAAGCACATGCGCGCTGTCCCCCAGTTTCTTCCTCGCCTGATAGAACTCCTCCGGCACGGCAGATGGAGGTGTATTGTCCTTGAGGGTGAGCATCATGACCGCCATGCCGGGGCGTGCCATTGTTTCCACCCGGTCATACCAGGTCAGCTCCTGCAAGCGCTTTTCCAGCGGATCGGCAACCAGATCCTGTACCTCCTCCGCTGTAGCGCCTGGCCATAGAACAGTGGCTGTCAGCGTCTTGACGGTAAAACTTGGTTCCTCTGCACGGCCGAGTGCAAAGAAAGCATAGGCACCGGATAGGGCGAGCGCGACGATCAGGAACAGCGTGATCGCCTGTTCCCTAACCGCCCATGCCGAGAGATTGAACGCCTTCATTGCATCTGCGCCTGGTCAGACGCGATCGTCACAACTTCCCCCGCATGGAGGTCATGGACACCAGCAGCGACCACCTGTAATTCGCCGGAAGCACGCAGGTCGCGCATTCTCTGATCGGGCATTATAACAGCCGCGCTGCCTTCAACACGCCGGAGAGGCACCGGGTGAAACGCGACCTTCTTGTTAGATGGTTCGATGATCCATACGCCCGGTGCGCTTCCCATATCGAAAAGAGCAGAAAGAGGAACGACCATATCGTCGGACAGTGACGATGTCAGCGTAACAGTGAGCGTCTGTCCGATCCGTAAGTTCGTCGGAAAATTCGGGATGATGTACCGTGCGTTCACCGTTCTAGTTGCAGTATCTTCAATAGCGGCGATCTGGCGGAGCGACGCGGCGCGCGTGATGATCTGATCGCTCTTTGCATCTGAAACGATCGCTGAAGAGCCGATAGGAAGATTCATGTCTTCGGGGAGATCAACCGACGCCTCCAGAGGACCGGCTGATGCGAAGGTCAGGACCTGTTGGCCTGCCGATACAACATTACCGGCCTCGGCAAAAACGGAAAGCACCGTACCGTCATGGTCGGCCCTCAAAACCGTATAGTCGTCCCGGTCAGTCGCGATCCTGCGATTGGCGTCCGCCGCCATGAGTTGTGCGTGGAGACTTTCGGCACGACTGCGTATTCCATCGTAGAAAGACTTCGACACGGCGCCCGTCTGATCCAGACCCCGATAACGACGTTCGTCAGCCGCTGCATTCTCCCAGGCCGCACGCAACGATGCCGCATTAGCGCTCTGGCTGGTCACGTCATGCGCAAGATCGGTTCTGTCGAGGGTCATCAGTACATCACCGCGATGTACGACCTGACCCTCGTCGACCCTCCGGGAAACTATTTTCCCCGCAACACGAAAGGCAAGCGTGGGCTGCACGCGTGCTGCGACGACAGCGGGATATATCGGGGACGAAGAGGTCGTGCTGCCGGGAACAATCACAAGGACGGCACGCGGAGCCGTGCGCGGATCTGACGGCGTATGCCTATTGCAACCAACTACGGGCATGAGGAGCAATATGCCCAGCCACTTCCCGAAAAACCGTCTTCTTGGCGGCATTCAAATTGCTCCCTCGATACATCGTAGGAGCCATCTTCGCCGCGAGTGATGATATTGTCAATTCGTCACTTGTTAATTCTATACTGAAAGGCTCCTCAGCACCAGGCCGGCCAGGAGAGAGGCATCCTCAATAAGGGTATTATGATTGAACTCGAGAAGCACGGGATGTCTGACAGGCTGGAGTGCAAGGACCACTCCACGGCAGGCTTCTTCTAGTGGAGTCTTGCGCTCAAACTCTCCTGCGTCCCTGCCATCGGCAATCACCGATCTGACGTGTGACAGCAATTCCGCGTCGAAGTCGGCGGCCGTCGACCAGCCTTCTTCCAGAGCCGCGAGCACAATGTCGTGCATTTTCCGGTCATTGAACAGAAGGTCGATTCCGTCACGGGCAAGGGTCAGAAAGATGAGGCGAAGCCTCTCCGACGCTGGTTTGCCGGAGCCCATGGCATCCTTGACGTCCGCCATCACCCGCTCGTGACACTGGCGACAGATCTCTTCGCCGATAGCCCGTTTGGAATCAAAGAACTTGTAGATATATGCAGTCGAGAGACCGATCGCCTTGGCAAGGTCAGCGACAGTCGTTTTCTTGTATCCATAGTGGCGGAAATGCTCATTGGCGGCATCGAGAATCTGCTCCCGCCGCTCATGGTCTATCGGGCCTCTCTGACCTTTGCCTGCTGACTGCATCCGAACCTCACGTCGAAAAAGGGAACACTTAATTCATACGTTGAGCTACTCACGTTGACAATTAGTGACGATTTATGGAACACGTCATACGCCACACTCCATGCGGCTGCACCAATTCATGACAGAGGTTCCCCAGGTGATTCAGAACCGTACCCTGAAGGAAGGAACGCGTTGCCTTATTTACCCAGGGGCGAGACGCCGCCCCGCCGCAGCCATTATTCGACAGTCGGTATTCGCCGCAGTGATGTCATGCCTGACGGCATGCGCTGTCGGTCCGAACTATCGGACACCACAAATATCGCTTATCCCGTTCCACAATGTCAGCAAAACAGCGTTCTCGATATCTTCCTCGGAGAACGCGGTTTCTTGGTGGAAATCATTTCATGATACAGAACTCGATAAAATTGAGTCCCGAGTGCTTACCCAGAATCTTGATCTGAAGGCAGCCTATGCGAGAGTGCTTCAGGGACGGGCAATCGCGCGCTCAGCAGCCGCACAGATGTTACCAACTCTCGATTTTTCCCCTCAGGTTTCGGCGACAAGATTGTCCGAAGAAGGACTCATCGGTCACATTGTTCGGGAAATTCCACACTTCAATCGGGATTATCGCGAGTACAACGTCGGTGGGGTGGCAAGTTGGGAACTGGACATCGCCGGCGGTTTGAGAAGAGCACACGAAGCCGCACGGGATGAGTTTCAGGCTGCTGAGGCAGAAGGTGATGGTACGAGACTGAGCCTCGCGGCCGAGGCTGCCGATACATACCTCCGCATCCGGGGCGATCAGGCCCGGCTACGCATAGCCAGGGATGTTTTCACCTCCAACCAGAAGATGATGGACCTTATCCGGCAGCGTCGCAGTCGAAATGTTGCCGACGACCGGGAATTGTCCTCTGCTACAGTAGTCGTCGAGGCCGCCCGGCAAAACATGATCGATATAGAAAAAGATGAGGAAACGCAGTCAAACCGACTTGATGTCCTGATGGGAACACAGCCCGGAACATACGCTGTAGAACTCAGGATTTATGCTGAATTACCCGCTGTTCCCGCACCATCCGCGAATGCGCAGCCTCTGGAAGTTCTCCGGCGTCGGCCCGATGTTATCGCCTCGGAAAGAAGACTGGCAGCAAGCAACGCCCGCATCGGCGAGGCTCTGGCAAATTATTATCCAAAAATATCTCTTCAGGGCGCGCTGGGTTTCGAAAGTATGAGCCCGCAACAGCTATTCACTGCGCCTGGATTCCAGCCGACTGCGACAGGAGCATTACGATGGCGCATTTTCGATTTCGGAAAAATATCCAGCGATGTTTCCCGTGCTCGTGGTAGTTACGCAGAGGCGCTCGCCAGCTATCAGGCCACCATGTTACGCGCAGCAGAAGATGTAGAAGATGCATTCTTTCATCTTTCCCAGACACGGCAAGCGATCGCGTCACAAATGCATAATGTTGAAGCGTTGCACCATGCTGCGGCTCTCACATGGCAGTCCTATACAGCGGGCACTCTGGCTCTAAATGATGCCCTTCAAGCAAACATCACCTTATTGAACGCGCAGGATCGACTGGCATCCATGCGGGCAGAAGAGGATCGCGCCGCAGTTGAATGCTTTCGCGCACTTGGGGGAGGCTGGCAGTCGTGAATATTACCGATCGCATCATGAATGTTCTTATCCGGAGCGGCGAAACTCTCACAACGTCATCCGATCTCGATCAAGTGTCGCCTGAATATGATTTCAAAGAACAACATGCAATCAAGGTCAGAAGCGATCAGAACTCATTGTTCAAAATCGCTTTGGCATTCAAGCTGAGGGACGACCCTCTTATCCGTTTCTTCCTTTCGCTACGCTTTCCGGCGCGACGTCTGAAAGCATCTGATGCAACGGATATGTTTGATTTTGAAGATTTTATCGTCCTTCGCGAAATTCCCTCCAAAGAAATCATACGCGGCCTTTTAGGCACATTCGATTCTTCGAATACATCTCCTGTGATGCGATCCCCCTCTGATTTTATCCATTTTACTCGGCCCGGTTTCTATAAAGTGTTTGTATCAATTATGGTAACGTCAATTACAAAAGGCGAGTGCCTCCTAACTACAGAAACGCGAATAAAATGCACAGATAGAAAAACAAAGCGGCTATTTCTTCCCTATTGGATATGCATCCGGTGGGTAAGTGGTATTTTACGGCTACGAATGCTAAATCACATCAAGAAAATTTCTGAACAGGGCGGAGACATTAATGTCTCCGCAAGATGAGTTTTATCAGCGTCATTTTATTTAGCTATGTTTTCGGAGGCGTAATAACACCCAATCACAGGATAAAACTGCCATGTTTATTCTGCCCATCTATGCTCGTTTTATACAATTAACGGACAATACGGTTTTGAAACCATGCCGTAGCAAGATGGTGTGACGGGCCATGCGGCGCCCACCGTTCGATCTGTGGCAACTCCTATGCGTGCGGGCAATCGCCGAGCAAGGCAGTATCCACGGCGCGGCACGTTTCCTGAACACCCGGCAATCGGCCGTCAGCCGCTCCCTGCACAACCTCGACGCGGATTTCTCACACTTGAGGCAATTTCGGGTC
>NZ_LHZQ01000108.1 GCF_001580915.1 Acetobacter tropicalis
TCTCATTCAATGCCCCACTAAAAATGGGGGGATTACCCATACATTGCTGCCATCCTTCCCTTGCAAATGATAATTTATCCTCTCTTGCCATCGCCATTGAGCTTATCCGAAAACTGCAGAGACTCCCCCAGCGCCGCCTCTCCTATCGGTTTCTTTTTGTTCCAGGGACAATTGGCTCCATCGCATGGCTTGCTCAAAATACTGAGAAAACAAAAAATATAAAAAATGGTCTTGTTCTCAGTTGTTTGGGTGATAAAGGCTCTTTTACCTACAAAAAAGCTCGGGAGGATTTTGCTAGTATCAATGCTATCATGGCTAAGATCTTGTTCGACCAACCCAAAGCACGCATTTGGGAATTTGAACCCTATGGCTACGATGAGCGCCAATATTGCTCTCCCGGGTTTAACTTGTCGGTGGGTTGCCTGATGCGCTCGCCTAATGGAACTTTTCCTGAATACCATACTTCAGCGGATAATCTTGATTTTGTAACTCCATGCGCCTTGGAAGAATCTCTATCCATTCTCCTAGATTTAATCACCATTACTGAGAACGCTCTTTATCCCGTAAGTACAAGTCCCTATGGGGAACCCCAACTCGGAAAGCGTGGCCTTTATCCCTTATCGCCCAATATATCGAAAGCCGATCACACTAAAAATGATATACTTGATCAATTATGTCTTTTATGGGTATTAAACCTTGCGGACGGCAAAAACTCCATTCTCGATATAGCAATTCGTTCTAAAAAATCGTTCCGGGCCATTCTTTCTGCGGTTGAACTTTTACAGGATGCCGACCTTCTGAAACTTTATTCAGACAAACAGCCAAATGCTTTCTCAACATAGTAATAATGCAATATATATTGATAATATTCTCCTTTTATCATGAATTTTTATATTATTAACCATCAATAATCTATGTCATTATCCATTACATCCCTGTGCAGGAGCACTTATGAATCCCAAACTTCCTTTTTATAATCGTGTCGCTCTTGTTACTGGTGCAGGCAGAGGGATTGGCAAAGCAGCCAGCCTTCATTTGGCTAAGCTTGGTGCATCGGTTATCTGCGTAGCCCGCACGCAATCTGAAGTAGAATCCTGCGCGACAGAAGCAGGACCTAAAGCTTTAGCTGTCCCGTGCGATATTACCTCACCGCACTCCCTGCAAGAACTCATAGCTAGGACTCATGAGCGTTACAAGCGCCTGGATTATCTTATTATTTCGTCTGGTATGTTTCACCGGGGTTTCTTAGCTGAAACTCTTTTGTCTGATTTTGATAAACTGTTTGCGGTGAATGTTAAGGCCCCCTTAGGCCTCATACAGCATGCTTTGCCTCTTCTCCGTGAGAGCAACGGGCAGATCGTCATTGTCAATTCTTCTATTATCCGCGCAACAAATACGGCTGAGAGAGGTTTGTACGCTTCTACACAGTCAGCTCTAAAATCCCTAACTGACGCATTACGAGATGAAATTAATGCCGAAGGAGTTAAGGTTATTTCCATTTTGCCAGGAACGACGGCAACCCCACGCCAAGAGGCCATTCATCAGGCTTTAGGAAAACCGTATAACCCTCGATTGCTTCTGCAACCACATGATGTGGCTATCGCGTTATGTAATAGCCTTCTTTTGCCACTAACAGCAGAAGCCACAGACATTTTTATCCGCCCCATGCAGAAGTTCGATACCGTGGGTTGAAAACGATGTAATGTGTAATTCCAAACTGAGAATATTAAGCCAGGGTAAAGGCTACAGTCATTTCAGGTTTATTTATGAATTCACATTTATTTTCCCACTTCAAAACGGCATAATTCTCCGATAGACAAGCGTAAGGCAAGGAATACAATATGAAAATTTCTCAGTGGATGGAACAATCCGGTGTTAACTTTGGCACCAGCGGCGCGCGTGGCCTTGTCAGTAAAATGACTGATATTGTGTGCTTTGCCTACACCATGGGATATCTTCAGCACCTTGCCACGTTAGGTGAATTTTCTCCGCAGACCATGGTAGCAGTTGCAGGCGACTTACGTCCTAGCACGCCACGTATTATGGGAGCCTGTATTGCTGCGATAGAATATATGGGAGGCAAACCTTTATTCTGCGGTTTTGTGCCTAGCCCAGCATTGTGTCACTATGCTTTCTCATTGAAAATTCCTTCCCTTATGGTTACAGGCAGCCACATTCCCGCTGATCGCAATGGCATTAAGTTCAATCGGGCCCAAGGTGAATTTCTCAAAAATGATGAAGCGGCTATGAGAGCCCAAGATGTCAAGCTACCAAGAGAGATGTTCGATGCAGACGGTATGCTTATAAAGTCTGTTGCGTTTCCTCCTATTACTGACGTTTTGCCCGATTTCATCGCCCGCTATCGTAATTTCTTTGGTCCGGACGCTCTTTCTGGCTTTTGCCTAGGTATTTACCAACATTCTGCCGTGGGTCGAGATGTTCTGGTCGACATTGTAGAAAGCTTGGGCGCTGAAGCCATCCCTCTTGCAAGATCAAAAAGCTTTGTTGCCGTTGATACTGAAGCCGTTCGCCCTGAGGATGTTGCTCTCGCCCGTAAATGGGCGGAACCGAGAAAGTTTGATGCCATTCTTACCACAGATGGTGACTCTGACCGGCCATTGCTGGCAGACAGAGACGGAAATTGGCTACGGGGAGATGTATTGGGAATTCTCGCATCTCGTTTCCTCAAGGCGGCTTCAGTCACCACCCCGGTGAGCAGCAATACCGCTTTAGAAAAAGCAGGGTTTTCTCAGCATATGCAACGTACACGCATTGGCTCTCCTTTTGTCATTTCTGGAATGATGAAAGCTATAGAAGCAGGTATGACGCCTGCCGTTGGCTACGAGGCCAATGGTGGCTTCCTCTTAGGATCAGATGTGACATCTGAAGAGCGCACTCTTTCTGCTTTGCCTACCCGTGATTCCGTTCTTCCAATGATTTGTGCACTGGTTGCAGCCAAGCGAGAAAAGGAAGGGCTTTCTGGCCTTGTGAATGATTTGCCAAGACGCTTTACACAAAGCGATCGTTTGACAGAGATGCCTACGGAAAAAAGTTTGAACCACATAGATCTCTTACGGAAAAATCCAAGCGAAAATGTGGAAAATCTTGGCTTCTCTGAAATCTGTGGATCTCTCTCTCATATTGATGAGACAGATGGTTTGCGAATGACTTTTCAAAATGATGATATTGTTCACCTTCGCCCGTCTGGCAATGCTCCTGAATTGCGCATTTATGTTGAAACCGACAGACCTGACCGTACGGAGACTCTTCTCCAACTGGGCCTCCACATTTTGGCTAAATGGAAGGAACCGTTGCCAGAGAACCAGTTACAAAACTCTCACAAATGATTTCATCATCCGTAAAAACAACTATGAAGAGATTTCTTAATGATAATACTATTATGATAGAATTCTAAAATTAAAGGAATTTTTTGAATTTAGTTTTATTTTATAATGAGTTCGTCAATAAGTTTCTCTGTGCCTCCCGTTCCATAAAAATATCGGGAGCAACAGGAGGATTTATTCGAATCCCTGCTTCACGTTGCTGTAAAGCAACTCGCGCAGTAGCTGAGACCAACATTGCAATCAATAGATAGAAATCTAGAAGGCCTAAGGTTGGACTTGAAATACAGGCGGCAACAATTCCCCCCGTAAGGGCGGAAAGCGTCCCGTCAATAACGGTAATCCCCCCATTTTTAGTGGGGCATTGAATGAGAA
>NZ_LHZQ01000120.1 GCF_001580915.1 Acetobacter tropicalis
CTGTCCTTCTGTCCTTCTGTCCTTCTGTCCTTCTGTCCTATGCAACGTTGCATAGGAGGAGAGGGCACACCCCAATAAAAAAGGCTATGCAACGTTGCATAGCCTTGGAGCTATCAGATTATTTCTCTCAGTTATGCAAGCAACTGGTCAATCATGTCGCGGGCTTGCCGAAGATCTTTCTTCTCTTCCTCAGACAAAGCCACCTTTTTATCCGCAATGATTGAGGTTTCTTTGATGAATCTGCGAATAGTTTTAAAAACTTTAAGCCCCGTTCCTGCTTTTTTTTCTGTAGCTTTCTGAGATTGCGCGCTAGCCTTTTGGCGTAAATCCAGTACTTCGGCCACAGTCGCAGAGCCAGACATTACACGGTCCATTAAGGCTTTTTGCTGATAAGCATCCTCTTCACGCACTATTTGAACTAATACATTTATAGGAACCGCTTTAGCTGATGCATAATCTAAAAAATCACTAGGGAGATCTAGAACCCGGAGCGTACGGTTTACCCTAGATTGGCTCAATCCTAACTGGCGTCCAGTTTCGCTTTGTGACCAGTTATTTAATTCCATTATACTGCGTAGACCACGCGCCTCTTCAACTGCAGACAGATCAGTTCGAAATAAATTCTCAACCAAGCTAGCTGCTCGATAATCACCATCATATTCAATAGCCGGAAGCGTCTCCCAGCCAAGACTGACAGCTGCTCGCCACCGTCTTTCGCCTGCAACAATAATCCACTTTGCAGGCCCCTCTCCTGCTTCTCTGACAAGAATTGGCTGGAGAATTCCCCGTTCTGAAAGAGAAGTTGCTAACGCTTCAATTTCTTCCGAATTGAAAACTTTTCGGGGCTGTTCTGGATCGGCAACCAACTCAGAAAGCTGGACCTCAAAGCTATGGTTAAATTTTCCTTTTCCGAGAAAGGGAGTTGAGAAAGACGTAGTTATACCCTTCTGGGATTCAAGAAATGCAGAGGGGCTTCTCTTCTTGAATGTTCTAGCCATGGGCGTCTTCCTCAGTTTGATTTAAATCTAAAACATCGGTTGCAAGCAGAGGCTGTTTTCCCGTGCTGATAGCTTCAGCAAGTCTCACGTAGGGGCGAACGGCAGGGTTCGTCGGTGATAGTTCCACTGATATTTTGCCTTCCCAGGCAGCATTACTAAAGGCAGTACTACTTGGCACCGGCTCCAAAACGTCAGCCTTTCCGGTGAGAGTCGTAATTAGATGCTCAATTATCCCTACATCAACATATTGGTTCGACGAATATTGAGTGGGAATTACTCCACCAATTCTCAGACGTGGGTTAGACCGACGGTTTACTTTGGAGATTGTGTCTAGGATCAGGTTCACACCCATAACGTCATATGGTTCTGTACGAACGGGAATGAAAACCTGGTTTGCTGCTGTTAATGACATCCAGGTTAGAAAGCCGAGATGCGGTGGACTATCAATAATAATATAGTCAAAATCATTCTGTACTTCTTGAATGGCCTCACGTAGCAAACCTTCTGTTCCAGGTTCCCTACGAACATCTACTTCGGCCAGATCAATATGACTTGGTATAAATGAGAATGGTAGAATTCGTCCATTTCCAAGTTCCGATGATTTATTAAGTATCACGTCTGAAAACTGCGCTCCCCTAAGTAACGCCGCATCGAGTGTTCTGCTGTTGCGATAAAGCTCAACTAAAGCATCGCCAACGAGAGCTGAAGTTGCACTAGCTTGTGGATCTGCATCTATTAACAGTACACGATAGTTAAGACGACTTAAAGCATAAGCAACGTTTAAGGCGCTTGTTGTTTTTCCAACACCACCTTTTTGGTTGGCAAAGACTATTACTTGCAACGGCTGAGGTCTGCGCTCAACCAGTTGCTGTAGTTCGTTCAATACCTCAGACGGGATAGGCTGGCGTCCGTTCTCCCAGCGTGAGATCGTGTGTCGATCATAGTTTCTAGAAAGCCGTTCGTTTAATAAGGATTTTAACTCAGCCTGTGAAAGACCTAAGCTCATTCTAACTTTCTTAAGGGTATTGCTTGCATTATTTTCCGTCATCACCACTCTCCTGTCAGAAACCACAGAGAGTGTTGAGCAATCAACACCCCCCTGTCAACACTCAACATCAACAGGAAGATCATTGGACTATACTCACGCACCTATTTTTTTGCGTAAGCAACTGATCCAATTAGGAATTGTTTTTTTATAATTATGCGTCTTAAAGACCAGCTTGGCCCGACCGTGAGAGAAGTCCAACCGGGGGAAGCTTCTTAAAGCAGACGCTGATTACGCTCTTTTACTGGAGCCGGTGAAGGAAACAAGGTAAGCCCTTGGCGGTCGTCTATGGTTACTACCGCCTCAGGGTAAACAGACAAAGCAAGATTTAGAGATGGGATGATGTCCCGTCTGAAAAAACGAAGTTCTCTATAATCGGGTCCGAATTGACTTTTAAGGGCAGCCCAGGTCACTTTTATAGGCGCTGGCAGAACGTGGAGGCGGTAAGCAAGCCAAATATAAAGGTCAATAGCCATTGACCTACCTGATATTTGACGAATTGCCACCTCACGCAAAGGTAGTGGATGCTGAATTAGACTATTATAGAAGGATTCATCAAGAGTTACTACTTCTAACCACAGTGATTGCTGATCTGAGTTCGACGGATCTAGCGGAAATATAGCGTCTCTTACGAATGCGCCGTTACTGACATACTGATTTCCAGCATCTGATCTGAAAAAGGTTAAACGGCAGCGGCTAATTCTTCGACTCTGCTCTCTTACTAAATTGTAGGTTTTTCCTCCAACAGAGAGATTCATTGCTGAAAGCCAAGCATTCATTGACGCCCCTAGTTCAATCTGCCTGCTTTTGTTTCTGACCGCTTGTGTCTGAAGATATAACAGTATTAGTCGTGCTACTGAGCCATAAGGAATACCAACTGGCTCTTTATTCGCATCAAGGCCGCTTTCAATAAGCAATTTTACTGGGCCACCGTCTCGTTCCCAAACAGCAGTATTGGGTTTTTTGTGTGGAAGTGCGGCCATTGCAAAGCCAGCATGAGCTATACCAATAGCCTGTTGTTCATCGGACAGCACTTCGTGGGCAGCATCGACACAAGCACGAGAGTTCTTGTCGATGTTTCGTAATCGCCGGGCCTCATCAAGGCCATGTTGCAATAATAGGTTATGAACATCTGCCATTACCCCAACCCTGACCTAGCAAGGGGGCGTTGGTCAAGTTGGACTTTACTTACAAAAGTTTTCCACGTGATTCGGTTGGACGTTACTCACGGATTTTGGACTCCACTCACGTAGCGAATTGAAGATTATTAGGTATTTATTATTTGCTGTGTGAGTGGAATCCAGTGGATTAGTTAGAGTCGCGTGAGTAGGGTCCAGTTTTACCGTGAGTAAAGTCCAACCCCCTCAGTGACTTGGTCTTGCCTTTTTTAGTTGGCTGCTTTTCCAATGGATTAGCCGTGAGTAAAGTCCAATAGACTGCGACTCTATGCAACGTTGCATAGAGTGGGTCCAATTTCCTGATGTGATAGACATGTGTCAGCGTTCACTAAGCACCCCATGACATTCATCCATCAGTCTCAATTTATCTAAAAACGAGTCTTTCCTGGGTGTTTTGTGAAAGCTTCATCTTCTTCGATATAAGCTTCCAGTACGCGGTAATCTCGGTGACGGGAAAAGCGTTTGAGCGCCATCAGGTCGATGCCATCCTGAGCGCCTGTCGTGATGGCACCCCGTCGCAAACTGTGACCGCTGAAATCCCCCTCGATCCCAGCCGCCTGACAGCGTCGTTTGATAATCGTGGCCACCGAAAAGTCCGAAAGACTCTGCGTGCCGATCTTAGGAGTAGGGGCAGGCCCATTCTTTTTCGCTGTTGCAGTCAGCCAAATTCTTGGGAAGGCAGCAGTCGTCTCGTTTGCGCTCTCTGTCTTTGTATCGTTTGGCTTGTTGTTTCGTGGTGTCAGTTTTGACTGCCGTAGCCACGTCTCCCACGCACGAACTGGACAATGTCTGGTTATCCCACGGGGAATAACGATTGTGGTTCCCTCATGCTTCTTATCCCCCTTAGAGTGGGGTAGGGTGATCCGCATGCAGTCTTCATCAAGCGTGACGTGTTCGAGCTGGATCCCTGCTAGTTCAGAGCGACGTAGCGCTCCACCATAGCCAAGAAGCAAAATGGCGCGGTCACGTGTATCTACCAGCGATGTCATTGGGATATTATCAACGACCTCGCAGAGCATTTCCCAAGTCAAACCTTTTACCCGACGTGATGGCATCTTGTTTGGTGAGCGATGAATCCCGGCCAGCATCTCTGACACGAGGGCGTGTGTTGTAGGAATGGGAAGATGTGCAACATGATGAAGATAGCGCAAAGCAGCTCTATAGAGTTCAATAGTTGCTGGCTTGCGTCCACGCAAAGCCAGATCCGCAAGGTAGGTTGCAACGTCTTCACTCCGCGCAGGCAGGGCAGGGAGGTCATGACGTTCGGCAAATGCACACCAGCCACGGATGGCCGAGCGATAGGCGCGACGGGTGTTAGCAGCCTTACCCATCTGAACAAATGTGCCTACGGCTGCCTGTGATGTCTCCAGTTGGCCGTCATGTTTCGGAATCTCAGCTTCGGCCAAAGCCGAAAACCAACGCGCAACATTGGCTGGAGCTTGTCCGATAGGTGCAGGTGTCGGGATAGAATTGACCTTGTCCTTGCTCGGAAGGAAAGATGGTCTTTCACTGGTGCTGTCACATTAACTCTGACCTGTGATAGTCTCCG
>NZ_LHZQ01000161.1 GCF_001580915.1 Acetobacter tropicalis
CCTAAGCGTACGTAAAATACACTTTCGTGTCGTGACCCCGAAAAAGCCAGTGGTGCTGATGCAGAGCGCATCCAACTTCAGAAACTCCTGAAAGGTCTGTCAAAAGGCGAGATTGTTGTTGTCACCCGCATTGATCGTCTGGCGCGGAGCACGTTTGATCTGTTTGGAATCGTTAAGGAAATCACCCAGAAAGGAGCACAGTTTTGCTCCATAGCGGAACCGTGGGCTGATACCATGACAAGCACTGGTCGTCTGATGCTGGCTGTATTGGGTGGTCTTGCTGATGTTAAGCGGGACTTGATCAGAACGCGCACTGCGGAAGGACGATTACGTGCAACGCGGCGAGGTGTGAAAATGGGCCGTCCTGCGGTGATTACACAAGCACATCGGCATGAAATAATACGTCGGCGTCAAAACGGAGAAACACTGAAGGTGATTGCCCAAAGTTATGGAATTAGTGCTGGAACGGTTTCACGGATTGTAACGGGAGCAGATAGTCATCGCTGTCGCAAACAACTCAAAAACGAAGACTGAGCCTTTTATTTTTCGGAATGAACGGAAAAAGTTTGCCCCAATTAGACTATAGTCAGATTGGGACATGTCGGAGCCACGGTGTATCAAGGGCTGCATGGTGGTTTTTCCGGGAGGGTTCAAATGGGACAGCGCGCGGTCATCTATTGCCGGGTTTCCACGGCCGATCAGTCCTGCGCGCGCCAGAGGGACGAGTTGAAGCGGTTTGCTGAACGCGCGGGATATGAAGTGCTGGACGTTTTCATGGAGACCGGCTCTGGCGTCCGGGTGGATCGGGCCGAGCGTCGAAAGGTCATGGCACTGGCCCAGGCCCGTGAAATTGATGCCATCCTGGTGACGGAGCTGTCCCGCTGGGGGCGTTCGACCATTGATCTCATCTCCACGCTTCAGGAGCTGGAGAGCTATCGTGTTTCCCTGATCGCCATAACGGGAATGACGTTCGACCTGGCAACACCACATGGACGAATGCTGGCGACGGTTCTGGCCGGGATTGCTGAGTTCGAGCGGGATCTGATCAGCGAGCGGGTGAAGTCCGGTCTGGCCGCGGCCAAGGCGCGAGGGAAGGTTCTCGGCCGACAGAAAGGAGAGCGGCCGAAGTCTGATCGTCTGGCTCCGAAGGTTCTGGCGCTGGTGGCTGAAAAGCGGAGTTATCGGTGGATCGCCCGCGATCTGGGAATCAGCAAGAACACTGTTGCTGCCATTGTGCATAGGGAAAGGTGAGTTTATCGGCCGTTGAATATGGGTTGCTTTCTGTCGTTCTCTATTGCCGGTCTAGTAGGTTATCGCGTATGACTGCATGCAAACATGCGGTCATGTAAGGACGTTCACATGCCAACAATAGCGATTATCAGTCAGAAGGGTGGGGCTGGAAAAACCACTCTGGCTTTGCATCTGGCTGCTGCTGCTGAGGATACTGGCCATACGGCATTGGTGATTGATGTGGACCCACAGGCAACCGCGAGCCAATGGGCGGCATGGCGTAAGGATGCTCCGCCGGTTGTGATTGACAGTGCTCCGCCACGCCTCGCGGCTAAGATCGAACAGGCAATGAGTCAGGGCGCTGAGTTCATCGTGATTGATACTCCGCCTCACGCTGATAGTGCGGCTAGTGCTGCCGTTGAAGTCGCCGATTTAGTGTTAATTCCATGTCGGCCGAGTGCATTCGATCTGGCAGCGATCAAAACTACTGCCAGCCTTATAAAAATGCGTGGCAAACCAGCCTTTGTCGTTTTTACAGCGGGAAGTCCGACTGCTCCGCGTATGTATGAGGAGGCCACACAACTCGTAGAAAGCTACGGGCTAAACGCATGTCCACATATTATCGCTGATCGTGCAGTTTTTCGTCATGCGGCGGCGGAAGGGAAAACTGCAATGGAAATAGAGCCAAAAGGCAAGGCGTCTGATGAGGTAAGACTGCTTTACAAGTGGACATGCAAGCATGTAAACATGCAATCATCGAGAAAGCGGAGAGCTAGTGCATGAGCCGGAAGGGGTCTCTACTGTCGTTGCGGGATCGTGATTCCGCAATATCATCGGCTGTAGCCACATCAGAAAGCAAGGTTGCTGCCACAGACAGCAAGCCGGTTGCGCCGAGCCGTCAAGGCAAAAAAGCCATGACTGGCTATTTTAGCCCGGAAATGTCATTTGCCATGCATATGACCGCCAGAAAGCATGGAATGAGTTTACAGGACGCGATGGCCGACGCGTTTAACGACTGGCTACGCAAGATGGGAGAAAGTCCTGTAGGCAAGTAGGTGGGTAGACATGCCGGCATGTACACATGCCAGCATGCACTAGAATCAGCGCATTGGGCTGCGTTCGTGCCGTTTTTTGCAAAAGCCAATAAAGGCACCGGCAGGGCTTTTAAGCTCGGGTTTCCCCATGTCGTGCCACCATGAAACCCATTCGTCATGGAGAGCATAAATGTCATATCCTGGCGCAACGGTTTTAGCGTCATGCATGGTTTCGGGATCAATGTAGGGGGCATCCCTGACAGGGACAATAACATCGGCCTTTGTTTTAAGGCTCAAACGGTTGCGAAATAGAATGATGTCGTCGGCCATTGTGATGGCATAGTCAGGAAAATGAGCATGGCTGGTGTCATGCGCACAAACTTTCTTAACCAAGGATCGAAAGACGCGAAGCGGGCTATTTGAGCCACATTTTTTTTGCAGCAGTTCTAATCCGATCTTCCATTCATCTTTCATACCGCAGTGTTTGCGGGCTAGTTCGTACATGCGTCGTTCAAATGGTTTACGAAGTCGGAAATAGTCTCGGTGAAGTGTTAGGACGTTCTTGCTGATGACTGAACGATAGACCCACTCTGACAGAGTGATTTCGAGATCAAGCATTCGGCCATCGAACGTCTTACGGGTGATTCTAGCTTCTTCGATCAAACCGAAAATTCGCGTCTCTTCAATGCCGCCTGTTTGAATGTTGGTTCGCACGGTTGTTCCGCGCAAGCGCGTCAACGCGTCGGTCAGTAGTCTATAGCCTGCTCCGCTGGTTTGACGATTGGTAGCGACCAGCATGTCATAAGCTTGAAGGCGGAGTGTTCGGCTTGGTTGTTCGCCGTGATTCATTTTCGCAACGAGCTGAGAGATGCAGTAGATTAGGATATCCTTGTCATGGATCGTTGCCAGCCCTTTGCCAGACGGGATGATCTCTATGATATTCCCATTGTGTTCATAGCGTCGCATCCGAGTGTCAGGCTTGGTCGAGAGCGAAAAAACAGGATGCTCCATTGACGCCATATCATCTTTGGGAATGGCATCCAGCACGTCACAGATGAATAGGTCCTGATTTGGATGGCGGACTGGCAGGAGGGGTGTGCGATCCTCACCTTCCATAGCCGGGGAAGGCGCAATGTCGAACAAGGAAGGAGAAGATTCTATCGTCATTTCAATTACAGATAGCTACTATCGTCACTTCACATACACAAGCCAATTATCGTCATATTAGATTCAGTTTGATCTTATCGTCATTTCAATTACGCATGTTTGCTATCGTCATAGTGGATTCAGTTTATCGTCATAGTGGATTCAGTTTATCGTCATAGTGGATTCACAAGACGATGGAATCATTCAATAAAACCGTTATTATTCAATGTGTTATTCTGACTCTGAAAAACCGTAACACTACTTAAACACTTATTAAACACTCTAAGGCTGTGGATAACTTTTTATCGCTTAAAAATTTCCAGCTAAATTAAACCCAAGCACCGCCTCTTGGGGGTTACACCCCCGCCGGCTCGCGGCCTACGGCCGCCCCGATCGCGCATAGCGCGATCTCCCACCCGGCATCCCCCTGCTCGGCCCTTTGGGCCTGCGCTAAACGGACACGCCTACGGCGCGAAATCATAATCTGACGATGCAACCATCGTCTCGCCAATAGCCACCTCTCTCTCCCGCGTCGGCGCCTCTGGCGCCCTACGGGGCTCCAGCTCCGCGCTCGCCCGACGCCTGTAACATCAGAAGAACCGGGCAAGACCGTAATCTGCTCAAGGCACAGCAGAGTTCAGACGATCATTCAGCAACTCACGTGTCGCAACATGACCGCCAGACGCCACTGGAAGGCCGTACAGACGTTATCAGGCGTCGTAGCTGTATTATGGGTCTGTAACGGGTAGTGGGCTCTGCACGGCCTTCCAGAACGCTTCTCTAAATGATCTGGCCAAGATCACCCCATTGGGTAATGGCCTTCACTGGCCTCGCCTTGATGCCGATAAGCATGATGGTTGCAGAAACCGGAAAGAGTTATTACATTGGTAATAACATTGAGGGGATTCACCATGGTCGAGCTGAAAGTGCGAAAATTTGGCAACTCACTTGGGGTGGTGCTGCCCAAGGAAGTGATCTCACGGCTGAACACCCAGGATGGCGCGCCCCTGTATCTGACCGAAGCACCAGACGGCGGCTATCGGCTCGTACCCTATGATCCTGACTTTGAAACCAAAATGACAAAGGCTGAGGATATTATGCGGCGTTACCGTGATACGCTGCATGTTCTGGCCCAATGACAGCTTTCGTCTGGATAGACGAACGCGAAGCCCTGATCCTGCATGACCGGCTGTTGGGCGCGCATGGCGGCGCTTCCGGCGTAAGGGATGCAGGTCTTCTGAAAACCGCGCTTGCCCGGCCACAGCAGCATGCGGCCTATGCGGATCCGCTGGATCCAGTGCATCTGGCGGCCGTCTATACGGCGGGTATCGTCAAAAACCATCCCTTCATCGATGGAAACAAACGTACTGGCTTTGTGCTCGGTGTGCTGTTTCTGGAACTGAACGGCTATCGTTTCACGGCAGCCCAGGAAGATGCAGCAAATGCGGTTCTCGCGCTGGCAGGAGGTCAGATGGATGAACAGGGCTATGCGATGTTCCTCGCCGCCAATGTCGTATCCGAAAGGGTATGACGGTAGCGAGGAACGCGATGGGCATGCTTTTTTCGTTTCGTGAGGTGGTCCTGGCGATATTTGCCTTGATAGACCAGACTAATATGACTAAGTCTTTATTGGGTAAACTCAGGGGCTTTCGCCATGCGCACAGTTAACATCCACGAAGCCAAGACCCATCTGTCCCGGCTGATTGACGCGGCCATGAAAGGGGAAAGCTTCATCATTGCCAAAGCTGGCCGACCGATGGTGCGGGTCAGCCCGATTACGGCTCCTGAAGAGTTACAGCAACGGCGTCTGGGGTTTCTTGCTGGAAAAATCCGGGTGCCCGAAGATTTTGATCGCATGGGACAGGACGATATTGTGTCTCTGTTCGACGGTCCGGCATGAGGCTCCTTCTGGATACCCATCTGCTGCTTTGGGCAGCCGGAGAGCCTGACAAGCTGTCAGCCCGGGCGAAAACCCTGATGGAAGATCAGGACAATGTTCTGGTCTTCAGTGCGGCCAGTCTCTGGGAGATCACCATCAAGACCGGACTGGGCCGGGCAGATTTTCAGGTCGACCCCCACCTGCTGCGACGCGGTCTGATCGAAAACGGCTATGAGGAGTTACCGATCACCAGCCAGCACGCTCTGGCAGTGGGACAACTACCAGATGTGCATCGGGATCCCTTTGACCGGATCCTTGTGGCACAGGCCACGGTGGAAGGATTGCTTCTGCTGACCCATGATCCGCTGGTAAAGGCTTATCCTGGTCCGGTCGAAGCCGTCTGAAGGATGTCTGACATCTCTTGCAGATGTTTCTCAGGCTGCCTCTTCATCCTTTACTTTTTCACTTCCTCTGACGTGGGTTCATTCAGCGACCAGCAGCGTGATGTCGGGACATTCTGATCTGTTCCCGGCGTCGGGGCCGTCAGAACGCAGAGCACGGTCTGTTTCTGCCGGGTCAGCGTGAAAAGGGCTCCTGAGCCTTCATAATCCGCTGTAGTCGTAATCCGGTAGTCTTTGTTCAACAGGCTCGCCAGAGAGTCCGGGACTGGATTCAGCACTGTTGGAACGGCCAGAGGACTATAGGGCGATTTAACCCCAGACTGAGGCAGCCAGTCTCCTGTGTTCCGGGCAAAGCCTGAAGCCGGTAAAAGAAGGAGCGTCAGGGCCATGAAAATCAGCGACAGTTGTTTCATGAGGATGTCTCCTGTTCTTTCTTTTTCACATGCTCTTTTTCGGCATCGAAGGCATGAAGCCCCGCGCGCTTCCAGCGTGTTTTCAGGTCGTCTGGGGTGGTCACATTGCTGCCCCGAAGCTGCCCCGCAATATCCAGGAAGGCTCCGAGCAGGGTGGCACGGTCATCATCGGTCAGATCGACCAGTCCCGCCTTCTGGACCAGGCCGCCCAGTTCGATCAGATGATGGGTGCGTTCCCGTCGTGCCTTCGCCCAGTCGCGCATGTCAGTGCGTGCCTTTCGTGCCTGATGGCGATGGATCAGGGCTGTCTGCTTCCTGATCCGTTTTTCAAGCGCTAGTAGATCCGTTCTGATCGTTTCCGGTTCCTTTCCGGCTGCCCTTTTTTCCGCCTGCCTGAAAGAACGCCGCTCCCCATTCGGTCCACCTCGCGACGGCTTCGGGTTTTCCATCCTCCTGTTCGACAGCCGCAAGCAGCACACCGGCCAGCGCCTCGATCGACAGGGTATCGGCTCCCGTCGCCTCGACCAGTTCACCGAACTGGATGGTTCTTTGCGCTTTGAGCTGCTTCGCCTTTTCCTGAAGCGCCTTCAGTTCCGAATCAATGTCCCGTGGCCTGCGCATTTCCGGTCCCCTGTCCTGCTGGTCTGTGGCATACTCTATCACACAGGCGAGAACCGCGTCACTCATCTAGAATGATCAATCTTTGTGGAGCAATAAAATATAAGTGCGCGCTTATACGTCACTGCGTGACGTGCGCTTAAATGGTGTGATAGGATCGCATCCATGGCGATCTATCACCTACATGCAAAGGTCATCAGTCGCACTACCGGCCGCAGCGCCGTGGCGGCGGCAGCCTATCGCGCCGCATCCCGCCTGCATGATGTGCGGCTGGATCGCGACCATGACTTTTCCAACAAGAGCGGTGTGGTGTATTCCGAGATCCTGCTGCCCGATGGAGCGCCGGAACGGTTTCTCGACCGTGCGACCCTATGGAATGAGGTCGAGGTGATCGAGAAGCGCAAAGATGCCCAGCTCGCCCGCGAGGTGGAGTTTTCGATCCCGCGCGAAATGACCCAGGCGCAGGGGATCGCACTGGCACGGGATTTCGTGCGGGAGCAGTTCGTGGAACGCGGCATGGTGGCCGATCTGAACGTGCATTGGGATATGGGTGAGGACGGACAGGCGAAACCCCATGCGCATGTGATGCTGTCCACGCGGTCTGTCGATGAGAACGGGTTTGGTGCAAAAGAGCGGTCGTGGAATGACAAAGAACTCCTGCTGACATGGCGGGAGCGCTGGGCGTCACTTGCCAATGAACGGCTAGCCGAACTGGACCTTGATGTGCGGATCGATCATCGGTCGTTCGCGGCACAGGGGATCGACCTTGAGCCGCAGAACAAGATTGGTCCGGCCGGGATGCGCCGGGAAGAGCGGGGCGAGGATGCGGAACGGGTCGCTGATCATCTGGAGATCGCGCGACGCAATGGGGAAAGGTTGCTGGCCGAGCCGCATGTGGCGCTGGAGGCGCTGACCCGGCAGCAGAGCACGTTTACCCGGCAGGATCTGGCGCGGTTCGTGGACCGGCAGACGGTGGATGCTGAACAGTTTACGGCCGTCATGGTTCGGGTGGAGGCATGTCCGGAGCTGGTCGCGCTCGGGAAAGACGGGCACGGGCGGGAGCGGTTCTCCACGCGCGCGATGATCGAGGTCGAGCAGCGTCTGGAAGAAGCGTCGCTCGCGATGGGGCTGTCCCAGGGGCATGCGGTGCCGCTGGCGGTGCGTCGGGCAGCGATGCAGCATTCCGGTCTTGGGGACGAGCAGGCGCTGGCGGTGGGCGAGCTCACGAAGTCCCGCGACCTGTCCGTGGTGGTCGGGTATGCCGGGACAGGGAAGAGCACCATGCTGGGTGTGGCCCGTGCGGCATGGGAAGAGGCCGGGTACCGGGTGCGCGGGGCGGCGCTGTCGGGGATCGCGGCGGAAGGGCTGGAAGCGGGGTCCGGGATTGAGAGCCGGACGCTGGCGTCCCTGGAGCGGGCGTGGGGTCGTGGGTTCGACCTGCTGGAGCGCGGGGACGTGCTGGTGGTGGACGAGGCCGGCATGGTGGGGTCACGGCAGATGGAGCGGGTTCTGTCTGTCGCCCGCGAAGCCGGGGCCAAGGTGGTGCTGGTGGGCGATCCCGAGCAGTTGCAGGCGATCGAGGCGGGTGGTGCGTTCCGGGCGGTGGCCGAGCGGGTCGGGTCGGTGGAAATCACCACCGTACGCCGGCAGCGTGAAGGCTGGCAGCAGGCGGCCACGAAGGAGTTGGCGACCGGGCGGACAGAGCAGGCGCTGGGACGCTATGAGGCGACTGGCCTGGTGCGCGGGCATGACACGCTGGAAGAGGCGCGGGGCGGGGTGGTGGCCGGGTGGGATGAAGCCCGTCAGGCCGCGCCAGAGGACAGTCAGATCATGCTGGCGCACCGGCGTGTCGATGTGCGGGCACTGAACGAGGCGGCACGCGCCATCCGGCGGGAGGCGGGTGAGCTGGGTGACGACGTGCTGGTGCCAACCGCCCAGGGCGAGCGGGTGTTTGCGGACGGGGAGCGGGTCTACTTCCTGCGTAATGACCGGGAGCTGGGGGTAAAGAACGGCACGCTAGGCACGGTGCGGGGCATCGAGGGATCGGCCGAGGCCGGGGATCTCGTGCTGTCGGTGCAGCTCGATGGGAAGGAGGGTGTCGGGCGTGGCCGGGTCGTGTCCGTGTCGGTGGCGGAGTATGACGCGCTGGATCATGGTTATGCGGCCACCATCCACAAATCGCAGGGTGTGACGGTGGACCGGGCGCATGTGCTGGCGACGGGGAGCCTGGACCGGCACGGGGCCTATGTGGCGCTGTCGCGGCATCGGGAGAGCGTGTCTGTCCATTGGGGTCGTGATGATGTGGGCGACCGGGACGGGCTGGTGCGGCGGCTGTCACGCGAGCGGCTGAAGGATACCACGCTGGATTACCCGCATGTCCGGGATCGGGATACCGGGTTCGCGCGGCGGCGCGGACTGTATGTCCCCGAGAGCAAGATCGTGGTGGAGCGTGAGAAGGCCGCCTCTGGCCCCCAGAAGGACAGGCAGACCGAAGCTGTCAGTACGCCAGAGCCGGCACCGGCACAGCAGAAACGCGGGATGTTCGATGGGCTGGACCTGTCCGTGCGGCCGGGGCGTCGCACGGCGGAAAAAGACGTGTCGGCCGGGATGGATGCCGGGGCCGGTAAGGGGGAAAGTGGGATTGAGCGTGAGGCTCCCGCCTCTCTCTTTGCGGGTTTGAGGCTGCCCCGTGTGCAGCGTGAGCAGGTGCCGGCCGGGCTGGACGGGTTTGTGCCGGGTGGTGATCCGCTTCAGCAGGCGGTGGAGCGGTATGCGCGGGCCTGGGTGGATGCCGAGCGCATGGTGCGGCAGGAGCTGCCGGTGCTGGAGCACCAAAAGAAGGCGCTTTTTGAAGCCGGGCGGGATCTGGAGCGGGTCCGGCGTGGCGGTGAGGCGGATCTGCGGGCGGCGCTGAAGCATCAGCCGGAGATCCGGCAGGCGCTGTATGGTCTGGAAGGTCCGGCACGGGCGCGCAAACTGGTCGAGGGGCTGGAGCATGAGGACAGGGTGCGGAAGAGTCCGGATCTGCGGGCGGCGCGGTTTGTGAAGACCTGGGACGGGCTGAGCCGCGAGCAGCAGGGTGTGGCGCTCAAGGAATTGAAGCGGGATGCGCAGCTTGAGTCCATCCTGCGGGAGAAAAGCCGCGAGCTGGGTATTAGGAAGGGATCGACGCTCGATCACGGGTTGCATCCCCATCAGCGGGAGCAGGCCCTCTCACGCTCCAGGTCGCGCGGTATGGATATGGGGATGTAAAAAAGAAGACGTACAGAAAACTGTACGTTATAGTGAAGGTGGAGGATCGATCATGACCTGTGTTTCCTATACCGACCTGCGCCAGAACCTCGCGCATTATCTGGATGAAGCCGTGAACAGCCGCGCGCCGATTGTCGTGACCCGCAAGACCGGGAAAGGCAGTGTCGTGCTGATGTCGGAAGAAGAATTCTCCGGCTGGCAGGAAACCGTGCATCTCCTGAGCAGCCCACGCAACGCGGAGAGGCTGTTGGGGAGCATTCGTGACATCGAGCACGGGGTAGCGACCGAGCGTGATCTTTTGAAGCAGCAAGGGTGAACCGTTGGTGTGAAGGTCTTTTTTCATGAAAATGGCTGGGAGGATTATCTTTCCTGGTTTCAGTCAGACACTGCGGTTCTTGAGAAGATCAATACCCTGATCGACGATGTAAGGCGGCATCCGTTTCAAGGGCTGGGTAAGCCGGAACCATTGAAGGGGCAGCTTTCCGGGTGGTGGTCTCGCCGGATTACGGGAGAACATCGTCTGGTCTACCGGGTTCAGGGGCGCGCGGGAGAGGATCAGCGGATTGAGGTTGCCCAGTGCCGGTTTCATTACTGAAGGAGAAGCGTCATGAGCGAGACGGATCCGGCAGCTCGTGCCTTTGAGGATCTGTGCGCTGAAATGACAGTGCTCCGGCGCAGTGTGGAAGCATTGCCCCAGGCATGGCGGGACAACCGGCCGCCAGATTACACGGAGGATCTGGCCCGTGTCGTGAAAGCCATGAATGCGGTCGGGACGCATATGAAGGCGATTGAGGCCAGCCCGACGCTGAAAATGACGCCCCAGGCGTATGGGCAGGGGATACGGGAGGAAGGACTGGCCGCCAGCCGGAGACTTGAAGGGGTCTTCGAAAAGGCGATCGGAGAGGTCCGGAAAGAGCGGCAGGTGCTGGCGTCGATTATTGGTCAGGCAAACAATCGGCGGGATCAATGGTTTTATCTGACTTTTATCGGAATTATGGCTTTTCTATTTGGGGTGGGGATCGCACCGCTTCTGTTTAATCACATCACCTGGAAGAATTTTGATGAGCGTGTGGCTTCGTTCATTGTTGGGGGCCAGGATCGGTGGGATTCCGGATATGCGATGATGCGGGATGCACGACCTGAGCAATGGAACAGCTTTATGTGGGAGGATCGGCTGGTGCAGGACAATATGCCGCAAATCAGGGACTGTCGGATCGCGGCGACTCAGTCCGGACACCCGAAGGCTTGTGTGATTACGGTGAAGCCGGATGTACAGTAGTATTTGATGAGAAATAAGTTTTCATAAGGAAAGGGCTTTCCCGGCAAAGGGAAAGCCCCAACATTATTTGTCCGGGTTAACCGAGATTAAGCAGAACGTTTTTTTATATCAGAGTTTGGCTTTGTGTTCAGCAGATAGGGGCCTGCGGCACGAATAGTCATGGAGAGAATACCCATTTTCCCATGTGTCAGGTGATCACCTAACGGGAGTTCAGCATTCCCATTAGTCCATGCGCAGTCCGTCCAATCGGTATCATGCCAACCCGCAGGTTTTTCGTCCTGAAGGTGAGAAGTAATATCGAACTGCTGTTTGGCACATTGAAGCTGCACATCTGCTACGGCCACGCCCATATAGCGACGATCATCGACAAACGGGCCAATCACGTCTGATGGACGGGTAGAACGCGAGACGATCCGCACAGACTCTGTATTTGGTGGTAGCATGAAGCTGTAGTGATGCGCGGTCTTACGCATGGGACGGATCACAGCGCCTGTCTGAGTGATAAGATGTAGGTCAGGATCCGTTGTCGTTTCGATTTTTGTCGTCGAGATCTTGGTGCCCACAACACTGTTTTCACGCCATTGCAGAGCCCGGAAGAGCGGTTCTACAAAGGAGCGTTCCACGCCCAATGGCGCACCGGCATCATCGGCCCAGTTCTTTACCGCTCCGCGCAGAGTTGCGATTTTGCCTTCCTGACGGAAGGATGAACGGTTCCCGGTATCAAGATAGCTTTCTGTGAGCATGCCATCAGCGGTGATGACAGAATGCTGTTCTGTTTCTACGTGATAGTAATCGTAAGAAGTAATGGACTTGTCATAGAAGATAGACACACCATTGACCAGCATACGAACGGGGACAAAACGGTCTCTGAAGAACAAGCAATGTTCGGCAGTAATCAGCATGTCCTTGTAAGGAACGCCATCGGCAATGGCGTCTTTAAGGATACGCACAGGCCAGCCAGCTTCATCATCGGGAAGGTCAGGACGCACTGTCGCACGTGCTTTGCCAACCCAGACGACTGAGCGCGTAACGTCCTGGTTGTTTTGCCAGTCAAATGCAACAACCTGATTGCCAATCCGAACGTCTTCTACCGCAACATCTCCGTCCGCCGTGCGAATCATGCTGCCAGACAGAAAACATGCCTGACCAGGTGTGTAACCTTTAGCGTCTGGACCATAAATTATTTTCCAGTTGTTATTACCATTCACACCATTACGAAAAGCAGACTGTCTTCTGGAATCAAGATCATATCCTTGGGTAACAGTGATCGTTGACTGGTTGCCATTGTCGTTTTGACCAGCGCCACTCATCCAATCGACCGTGATCTTGGCCGGGTTTTGAGATGTCCCATAGGAAACGTTGCCGCCTGTGCCCCATTCAAGGTGAACAATGTGAATATTCGTTCCTTGCAGGTTATAATTACCACCCTGAGCATTCGGGATACCTGCGCTTTGCGGATCCTCTAATGTACCCGTAACCGTGAACGATGTACTACCCGTTATCAGTGTTGCAGGGCCACCGTTCCCACCAATTGTCACGTTTGCAACTGTGATTGGGGTATTGCCACTGAGAGTAGGCGTCATATTCTTGACGGCGTTATTCATGGCGTTTGCATCACCATGATATGTATAGCCTGCCTGATTCAGTGAATTGCCACTCATGATAAGAATATTATCGTTGGCACCAGGAACACCAGTCTGTGTAGTAACGTTTGTTCCTATAACAACATTCCAATTATCTGGATTGTTCCAATCCGTATTTTTCGCACCAGTCCATAGATAAGTATTGGCCATCTTATTAATCCTGATTTGCGCAAAAACTGAAATCAGCTTTCGCTTCCGTGAAAGTCTCATTTTCGTTTACATAACGCAAACGAAAAACACAACAACGAAATAAAAATTGTTAGAAAAATAATGTCTCCAGGTATTTGCGCAAATCATGAAATAATACGCCGGCGTCAAAACGGAGAAACACTAAAAGTGATTGCCCAAAGCTATGGAATTAGTGCTGGAACGGTTTCACGGATTGTAACGGGAGCAGATAGCCATCGCTGTCGCAAACAACTTACAAACGAAGACTGAGCCTTTTTGGGACAGACCGGAATCATGGTGTATTGCATGGTCGTTTTTCCAAGAGAGTTCAAATGTGACAACAAGGGGCTATGAAGTTCTGAGCATTTTCATGGGTGCAGGCTGTAAGGTATTGCCGAAGAGACTGTAAAGCCTGGTCGTAGCTGGACGCCTCCTGAAATCAAGGTTGCTGATATTCAGAAGCGAACCGGGCTTAGCCAAGTGCGTTTTGCTGCGCTGTATGGGTTGGGTGCCGCCGCTGTACGTGACTGAGAACAGAAGCGCCAAATGCCAGAAAAGGCTGCCAGCACGTAGCTGATTCTGATTGATCGAGAACCGCAGGCGGTTGAGCGTGTGCTTGTTGGCACATGATGGCCCTTGCCAGACTCAGATTCCAAGATACATAGTGCCTGAAATGACGAAGGGGACAGCCCGGCAAGGCCATCCCCCTCAAAACTCGCTGTTTACCCCGGCGAGGTGGACTTGATGCAAGAGGTGGTGGAACACCCGTTGCGTCCAATGCTGATATTGTAAGGATAACCGAAGTCGGTTTCAAGCCTTAGTCAGCAGGAGAGAGGAAGCCTCGCCCATATTTTAAGGGCTTTGGTTGTGACCTCTTTCGCTTCTACTCTTTGGGCACTCACACAATCTCGTCGGATCACAGGTAAAACGCACCTTGTATTGCAGGCACTCGCCAGCTTTCAGGGACACCGTGGCCTCTTTCCGTCGCACGAAAGCATTGCATCCCGTGCAGGATGTAGCGTCAGAACCGTTATACGGGCCTTAGAGACTGCTTACCGGCTAGGCATAGTCGAACGGACGCGACAACGTCAAAGGGTATCAGGGCGCATCTGTAACGGTGTTAATCGGTATCGTCTGATCATTAAGCCATTGGAGCAGGCACGTGCTGCTGCCGCCCATTACACACAACAGCTTAAAGATGCCCTAGCCCGCAGAAAACGGGCGTTTCTTTCTAAGTGCCAAAATGACAGCGAACTTAATTCTCAAAGTAATTTCTTTAATGCAGAACCGGTTTCAGCTGCCGGAATGTCGCATAATGATTTGATACGATGGTGTGAAAGCATAGGATACCGGGGCAGCACCTAGTCTCACCTTCTCCAACACACCAAAAACTAGCACCGTATGGCTCAGGAATAGAGAGCATGTGAGAAAGCACGGGTATAAACTCAGTCCTAACTCGTTCCTTTTCATTCTTCGGGCCGCTTAGGAACGAGATGGAACAAAATCGGATAGTCAAGATATGTTGCCCCGGACGGGACACACTCAACAGAGGAGCTATGAGAGCGGGCTGGGTGTGTCGCAACCAGATGTATCGAAGGTTCGTTCAAGGTTGTCGCGAGGTTCGCGCTAGATTTGCAGGTGTATGTCTCTTTTTATGGCGTAAGAATATCATGTTAGTTGTGGGCAGGACAGGTGAAGTTACGTAACCACTAAGCGGCCACGACTTCACACCCTGCTTTACTCGCCTACCGGCTCAACAGGATATTGAACACATGAACACCCATTCACCCGAAAAGGCGAAACCATGAAAACGG